>JAJXZF010000101.1 GCA_021780225.1 Deltaproteobacteria bacterium
CCGCGACGAGGAACCCGCCGAGCCGGCGAAAGGCGCGATCGCGGGCACGGTCGAGGCGCCGCCGCCGGAGTTCCATCCGGCGCTCAGCGCGGTTCGATCCGCCGGTCCGACCGCGATTCCGGCGCCGCCGGCGCGCGACCTGACCATCGCGACGCCGGTCAGCGACGTTCCGGCGCCGTCGGGCGAAGCGGGCAGGCTGCGCGCCTCGCCGCTGGCGCGGCGCGCGGCCGAAGAAGCGGGAATCGATATCGCGCACATTCGCGGGAGCGGTCCCGACGGCCGCATCACCAAGCGCGACGTCGATAATTTCGTCCGCGAACAGCAGTTGTTCAAATTCCGCCGGCTGATCGCGCCGCGTGAAGGAATGCCCGGTACGCGCGAAGAGCTGTCGAAGATGCGCAAAACGATCGCGCATCGGATGGCCCAGTCCAAGCGCGAGATCCCGCACTTTTACGTGACCGTCGAAGTGGACATGGAAGAGGCGGTCAAGCTCAAGAGCTCGCTGGAAGCGACCGAGCTGTTCGAGGAGGACATCACCTACAACGACATTATCGTGAAAGCGACCGCGCTCGCCCTGTCGCGCTACACGCGGATGAACGCGAGCTACGAGGACGACGGCATCGTCATCTATCCGAACATCAATATCGGGATGGCGGTCGCGGTCGAAGACGGGCTGATCGTGCCGGTGATCCACGAATGCGAGCATCTGACGCTGCCGGAGATCGCGCGCGCGGCCCATCGGCTGGTCAACAAGGCGGCGCATGGCGGCTTCACGTCCGAGGATTTGTCGGGCGCGACCTTCACGATCTCGAACATGGGGATGCTCAACGTCGAACACTTCGCGGCGGTGATCGTGCCGCCGCAGGCCGGAATCCTCGCGATCAGCGCGATCAAGGATCGGCCGGTGGTGCGCAACGGCCAGCTTGCGATCGGCAAAACCATGATGATGACGGTCGCCTGCGATCATCGGATTATCGACGGCGTGGTGGGCGCGCGCTTCCTCAATGAAGTGAAACGCTTTCTCGAAAATCCGGCGAGTCTGCTGGTCTGAGCCGGCCGCGCGCCGGCCGCGCGCATCATCAAGGAGCGAAGTTTGGCCAACTCCAAATACGATCTGATCGTGATTGGCTCGGGACCGGGCGGCTACGTCGCGGCGATTCGCGCGAGCCAGCTCAAGCTGCGCGTCGCGGTAATCGAGCGCGATCTGCCCGGCGGCGTCTGTCTGAACTGGGGATGCATTCCGTCGAAAGCGCTGCTCAATTCCGCCGAGACGATGGAATCGATTCGGGGCGCGGGCGCGGAACACGGCATCGCGGCCGGCGAAATTTCCTTCGACTTCAAGCGCGTAATCGCGCGCAGCCGCGCGGCGGCCGACAAGCTCTCCAAAGGCGTGCGCTTCCTGTTGCGCAAGAACAAGGTCGATTACTTCGAGGCGAACGCGTCGATCGCGGGGCCGAATACGGTCGCGCTGGCGCCGGTGGCGGGCAAGCCCGCGCCGCCGGCCGAAGCGCTCACGGCCGAACGGATTTTGATCGCGGCGGGGTCGGGCGAGCGGCTGCTGCCGGGGATGAAAATCGGCGACGGCGTGATGACCAGCCGCGAGGCGCTGGCGCACGACCGCCTGCCCGCTTCGATCCTGATAATCGGCGCGGGCGCGATCGGCGCCGAATTCGGCTACTTCTACCAGGCCTTCGGCGCGCAGGTGACGATCGTCGAGCTGGAGAAGCAGATGCTGCCCGGTTTCGACGCGGAAATCGCCGAAGAGCTGCGCAAGAATTTCGTCAAGCGCGGCGTCAAGGTGATGCTCGGGCACGGCTACAAATCGCTCGCGCGCAACGGCGGCGGATGGAAAGTCGCGCTCGAAGCCGGCGGAGCCGCGGCGACGGTCGAGACCGAAGCGGTGCTGGTCGCGGTCGGACGCGGCCCGCTCAGCCGCGACCTCAAACTTGACCGCGCCGGTATCGAGGCGGATCGCGCCGGCTATCTTAAAATCGACGAATCATTCCGCACCACCTGTCCGTCGATCTATGCGATCGGCGACGTCGCGCGCCCGCCCCTGCTGGCGCACAAGGCGTCGGCGGAGGGCGTCGCGGCGGTCGAAATCATGGCGGGCGTGCGCGAACCCGGCTTCGATCTGACGAATATCCCCGGATGCATCTACTGCGAGCCGGAAGTCGCGAGCGTCGGCCTCAGCGAAGCACAGGCGCGCGAGCGCGGAATCGAGGTCAAGGTTGGCAAATTCCCGTTCCGCGCGAACGGCAAGGCGGTCGCGGTCAATCAGACCGAGGGCTTCGTCAAAATCGTCGCGAGCAAGCAGTACAGCGAAGTGCTCGGATGCCAGATTATCGGCCATCATGCGACCGACCTGATTTCCGAGATCGTGTTGGGGCGCACGCTCGAAACCACCACGCTGGAGCTGGGCCGCTCCGTCCATCCGCATCCGACGCTGTCCGAATCGATTATGGAAGCGGCGCTCGCCGCGGAAGGCGAAGCGATCAATTTCTGAGACGATGGACTCTGCGAAAACCCTGCGCGTCGCATGGATGGGCGTAGCCGGCTACGCGGCGTCGCTCGAACTGCAAAATGCGATCGTCGCGGCGCGGATGCGCGAAATGGCGGGCGACACGCTGCTCCTGCTCGAGCATCCGCACGTTTACACGCTCGGCCGCGGCGCCGACGAACGGTTCGTGATCAGCCGAACGCCGGCGATTCCGATCCATCGCGTGTCGCGCGGAGGCCAGGTGACCTACCACGGTCCGGGCCAACTGGTCGGCTATCCGATAATCAAACTGGAAGGCGCCGAGCGCGACGTGCTGCGCTATTTGCGCAAGCTCGAAGCGGCGATAATCGCGGCGCTCGGCCGGTTGGGAATCGCGGCGACGCGGCGCGCCGGGATGACCGGCGTGTGGGTCGGCCAGCGCAAAATCGCTTCGATCGGCGTCGGCATCCGGCGCTGGACTACGCTGCACGGCTTCGCCCTCAACATCGCGACCGATTTGGCATATTTCGACGCGATCGTGCCGTGCGGCATCGAGGGCTGCCGGATGACGTCGATCGCTCATGAAGGCCGGCCCGACGCGACCATGATCGACGTTGCTCATCTGGTCGCCGACGCATTCGTGGAGGAATTCGGCTATTCAGCGTCGGAGACCGTCGCGGCCGATCGGCTCTGGAGCCTGCTTGAATCCGCTCCCAGCGGCTGCGAAGCTCAAAAGTGAAAATCGATGGCTGAGAACGCACAACGGAAACATCCGGACTGGATCAAAGTGCGCGCGCCCGCGTCGCCGGAATATTTCCGCACGCGCGCGCTGCTCGCCGAATTGAAACTCCACACTGTATGCCAGGAGGCCTGCTGCCCGAATATCGGCGAATGTTTTTCGCATCGCACGGCCACGTTCATGCTGATGGGCGACGTGTGCACGCGGAATTGCCCGTACTGCGCGGTCGCGCACGGCAAGGTCAGACCGCTCGATCCCGATGAGCCGCGGCGCATCGCCGAAGCGGTCGCGCGGCTGGGCCTCGATCACGTCGTGGTGACTTCGGTCGATCGCGACGATCTGGCGGACGGCGGCGCCGCGCACTTCGCCGCGACCGCGGAAGCGATTAAATCGATGCGGCCGGCGGCGCGGGTCGAAGTTCTCGTGCCGGATTTCAAGGGCGATCACGCCAGCGTCGCAACCGTCGTGCGTTCGCCAATCGACATCTACAACCACAATATCGAGACCGTGCCGAGCCTGTACCGGCGATGCCGTCCCGGCGGCCATTACGAGCTTTCGCTCGACGTGCTGGCCGAGGCGAAGCGCTCAGCCCATGCGTCCGGACGCGAAATCCTGACCAAGGCGGGCCTGATGCTCGGATTGGGCGAGGAGCGGGACGAACTGATGCGAGTGCTGGAGGATTTGCGCGGCGTCGATTGCGACATCCTGACGCTCGGGCAGTATCTGCGGCCTTCGCTCGACCATCTGCCGGTGGTTCGCTACGTCACGCCCGATGAATTCGCCGAGTTGCGTGGCGCGGCGCAGGCGATGGGCTTCCGGCATGTCGAATCCGGCCCGTTGGTGCGCAGCTCCTACCACGCATGGGAACACGTGAACTGACGTTCGCGCCCTCATTCATTCCGATCCGGCGCGCAAGAAGAGAGTGCCTACAACGGCCACTTTGAGTCCACCTGCTATCATCCCTTGCTCCTCTTCAATGACGAAGGCGACTGTCTGGCGGTGAAACTTCGCCCCGGCACGTCCATAGCGCTGAGGGTTGGGAGGAACTGTTGCCGCCTGAGATCGACCGGCAGCAGGCGCGGGCCATCGAAGTCGCCTGGATTTGCCCCGTTTCGGTGGACGGCGGCGGCTGTTTGGCGGCATGCTGCACAAGATCGCGGCGCTGCCGTCGCCGGCGGGATAAGTAGATCACGGAACCGAGCAAGTTGGGCGACGCGGAGGAAGGGAAGGAGACAGGTGCCCGAGAATACGGTCTGAAAACCTCAAGCCTTGGCTGGTTCGATGCCAAGGCGGGGCGGAACTGGTCAAAGGGACGCCGGGGAGTACGCCTCTGCACTTAAGAACAGGCTCGATCTTGCGTTTGCAAAGAGCTTGGCGCCTGTGCGAGCTTGAGCCGGAACTCCAAAATGAAAATTCCGGGTGGATTCGCGTGCGGCGTGTTCGCAGTTGCCGTTTTGTGGGCCTGCGCCACCGAGCCGCCGCCACTTGTGACCGATCCCGGCGTATCGCTCGCCGGCCGCACGAACCTCGTTGTCGCCACCGCCTCAAACGAGACCGGCAAGACTTTCGACTACGATTTCACCGATACCTTTACCGACGATCTCAAATCCAGCCTGCGGGAGAAAGGTTACACCATCACCGGCGCAAAAGCTGCGCCGCCGGACGCTCTGCTTATTCAATGCAGCTTCCTGAGCTATTCGCCCGGTAATGCCGCGGCTCGCGTAGTCGGAGCAGGAACCACCGAAGCCAGAGTCAAGACTACAGTGATCGACAAAAAGACTGGCGAGGTAGTTGGAGACCTGTTGACCACTAAACAAGTTGGCGGAGGCTTTCCGCTGCTGTGCCCTATATGCGCGGCAGCAGTGGTTACGACCACGGTCGGTGAATACGAGACGATCCTGAAGGGTGTTGCCGACGACGTGGCAACCGCGATCGACCGCAGTATCAAGGGCGATTGACCGTATGACGGCCACGGCGAGGGTCGGACCGAATTTCCGCTACGGATTTAGCCTTCTAGTGGCCATGTGCGCCGCTTCATGCGCGGCCGCTCGAAGTCAAGACATGGTTCCACAGGTCAAGCATGTAGCAGCACAGCCGTTCGCCGCGACCAAAACAGTTCGCATTGTCGCCTCAGCTCCCGCCGGGCTCGGGCTTGCTGCCATGGTTGCGGGCTCCGGCGTCGGCGAACCGGCCCCCCAGTCGCGAGTCACGAACGATGCGCTGCGCGATGCGTTGCGCAGTACAGTTGAAGAATCGGGCCTGTTCAATAGCGTTCACTCGCAGGGGCGCACCGACTATGAGTTGCGAGCACTGATCTTTTCCCAGCAGATAAAGGGCGGATGGCATGACACGGGAACCATCGGCGCGCGCTACAAGCTGATCGACGCCGTATCCGGCAAAACAGTGTGGCAGGACAGCATCGTGACCGACTGTTACTCCGATGTGAACAGCATAATGGGGGTTAGTGCGCAATCGGACGCAGAGGAATGTGCGATGCAAAAAAACCTATCGGAGATGGTCGATGAGCTTTCCAAGCTTTCGCTTTGAGGGGCGATGTCCCGAGGTCAGCGTGAACTTGGGATGGCGGTTGGCATCGGTCATGTTAAGCGGCCTTCTCTCCAGTAGCAACTTGATCCTCATTTAGTATCGCCTTCAGCATCCAGAGATCGCGGTAGCCGAGGATACGACGGAAGCTTTTCTCGGTTCAATCGTTCATCAACCGTCGCATATAGCGGATGACCGTTTAGAATCGCCTCGCCGAAGACTTCCCCCTGGTAGATGAATTCGTTGACGGCGTTCAGATATTCGGCGCGGTCCATCCTTGATTCCTCCCGGAGATTTCGCCGCGCATGCGAGCTTTGTGTTGATCCAGTGTGGCGCCCTCTGAATAAGTTTGCGCTCCGCGTCTATCTTGCGCTTGGCGTGGATGCCCGGATCAAGTCCGGGCATGACCAACTCTGTTCGTCATCGCCGGGCCCAGACCCGGCAATCCATCCCTGGTCGCCCGACAGTGGGCGACCTGCGCGCCAAGCTCAGAATGACAAAACCGGCTTGGCGCTTACGGCTGCCGGCGCCCGATCAAACCAAAGGGCCGCGCACCGATCAGGTTCGCGGCCCCTGGTTCAAACGTCGTCCAAGACGTATGGAGCTATTCTTCCTTGACCTGCTTGAGCGAGGCGGCGCGTCTCTGCATGTAGCCGTCCTGCACCGCGCCGTACAGATCGATCGCGTAGCGGTCGACCTCCTCGAACAGGTTCAGATGCAACGAACGATAGTTGATCGCGGGCAATACCGTGTTGCCCGCTCCCGCCGGCAGCCAGATATACCACGGCACGAAATACGACAGCGGAAACATCGCGCCGTCCGCGGCGATGCCGACGGTATCGCGGATGGTCGAGGGCCCAAGGAACGGCCAAACGACATAGGGACCGGACGGCATGCCGTAATAGCCGAGCGTCAGGCCGAAATCATCGTCATGCTTTTTGAGGCCAAACCAGTCGTCGGCCACGTCGAAGAAGCCGCCGACGCCAAGGGTGGTATTGATTCCAAAGCGCGCCAGTTCGCCGCCGGCGTTCGCGACGTGCAACTGGGCGAGATTGTTGACCATTCGGGGGATGAAATTGACGTTGGAAAAGAAGTTGCCGACGCTCACCCGCACCGGTCGCGGCGCAACCGCGGCATACCCGCTCGCCACCGGATGCATGATGTACTTGTCGAGCTTCAGGTTGAACCAGAACATCTTTTCATTGAACGGCGCGAGCGGATCTCCGTAGGGCTGCGCGTACTCTCCCGGCGGACCAGGCGGCGGCGGAGCCTGGTCGGCGCTGAATGCCGGCGCCGCGGCCATCGTGAAGAGCAGCGCCGCCGCCATGATAATAATCTTCTTCAAAATCAGTCCTCCCGTTCCATTCCGCTTTCGAGGCCCCCGCCGTGCCCCTGATTATCTACCCTTCTCGTCTGATAAGGAAGCGACGATGCTTCCGAGAGCCGTCGTATTGGACGGTTTTTGAAGCATATTGCAGTTAATTCGTCGCACCAAGCGATGAGGCCAACTGCTGCTGTTTCGATCGCAGGTCGGCCATCAGCTTGTCGAAGCCCTGATCATTGATCACGCGGTTAAACTGGTTGCGATAATTAGCGATGATGCTGATGGCGTCAACGGTGACGTCGTAAATCTTCCACGAGCTGTCCTTCTGCAGCATCAGATAGTTCACCGCGATCGGGTTTTTGCCCGGCTCGATAATGTTGGTGTTGATCTGGACGTATCCGGGCGCCAACTGCGACTGGCCGAGGAAATCGACCTTCTGGCCCGAATAATCCTGAATTTTGCTCAGGTAGGCGTCTTCGATAAACGCCGTGAAAAGATGGGTAAAATCCTGCCGCTGGGAGGGCGTCAGGCCGCGCCAATGATAACCGAGCGCGGATCGCGACATCTCGGTGAAGTCGAAGTTGTTCTCGATCGCTTCGCGCAAATCTTTGCGGCGCTGAACAACCGGCGCCGATTTGTTCGCGAGCACGGAGAGCGCGCGATCGACCATCGCCTTCGCGACTCCCATCGCAGCGCCGCCGGTATCGGCGCGCGCCACGCCGTGTGGCCGCACCATGGCAAGCATCGCCACCGCCGCGAGGATCGCGATCATGCGGCCAACCGCCGCGCCGCCAGAACGGACTTGCACAGACGCCCCGCCTTCAACCGCGCGCGCGAGGCCGTCCGTTTTTAATGCCTGGTTACTCATCACCCTCTTCATTTTCCGCTGCCGCTTTTGCCGCCCGAGCCGGCGTTATTGATAAACGAGCCGATCGCGTTCTCGAGTATGAAGGCCGATTGGGTTTGCCGGATCGTTCCGCCGTCCTTCAGGTTTTCGCCTGCGCCGAGCGCGATCGACACATATTTGTCGCCAATCAATCCGCTGGTCAGAATCGACGCGATCGCTTCGCTGTCGACGTCAACCCCGCGCCAGATAAGCATCCCCACATGGGCGCGATTATCCTGCAGGCCGACCGTGGTCACCCGGCCCACCTTGACGCCGGCGATTTCAACGTTGTCGCCGCCCTTCAGGCCAGCGATATTGTCGAAGTTGGCGTAGAGCGTATAGCCCGGCTGCGGAAACAATTCGACGTTTCCAAGCTTGACCGAAAGCACGATCAACGCGCCGATTCCGAGCAGCGCGAAGATTCCGACGATTAGCTGAGTAGTTCGACTCGCGTACATTTCACACTCTATCGGGCCGCGGCCGCCAGCGGTTCGTCGATTCCCGAGGCGCGGCCGGCCAGAAACAGTTCGAAGTTTTCATTTTTGGCCGCTCGCGCCTCCGCGACCGTGCCGTTGAGCGCCATGCGCCCCTGATGCATAAACGCTATCCGATCGGAAAATTCAAATACCGCCGGCACGTCGTGGCTGACCATCACCGCGGTCAGGCCAAACTGCCGCTGGGTGCCGCGAACCAGTTCGTGAATCTGATGGGTGCGGGTCGGATCGAGTCCGGTGGTCGGCTCATCGAGCATCAGGATTTTCGGCCGCCGGATTAACGCTCGCGCCAGCGCGGCCCGTTTCTGCATGCCGCCGCTCATCTCCGAAGGAAATTTCCGCTCCATCCCGTTGAGACCGACGGCCGCCAGGACTTCCTCGACCCTGCCGGCGATTTCCGCTTTGCCCATCCGGGTCAACTCGACCAGCGGAAAGGCGACGTTGTCAAAGACGGTCATCGAATCGAACAACGCGCCCGCCTGAAAGAGCATCCCGAATTTTTCCCGCACGTCATTCCGCGCCCGGCCGCTGAGCGCGGTCACGTCGTGGCCGTCGATTATTATCGTTCCCGAGTCAGGCCGCAGCAGCAGATTAAGATGCTTCAACAAAACGGTTTTGCCGCATCCGCTGGGACCAACGATCGTCGTGATCTGCCCGGTCGGGCAGTCGAGATTGACGCCGTCGAGCACCTGCTGCCGGCCAAAGCGCCGGCGCAGATCGCGCACTCTGATGATAGCGTCAGGTGCGCCAGCGTTTGGATTCGTCGTCGCCATCCGCATCCACCGAATTTGGCAGTTTTACAGAAGGACCGAGGTCAGAAAATAGTCCCAGACCAGAATCAGCACGCTCGAAAGCACGACCGCTTCCGTGGTGGCGCGGCTAACGCCCGTCGCCATCCGCTGCGCGTTGTAGCCCTTGTAGCAGCAGACCCACATCACGACCACGCCGAAGACCAGCGCTTTGTAGAGTCCGATCGCGATGTCATGGGAGTCCATGTTCTGCTTGATGCCGTTGAAAAAGGGGCCGTTCGGCGCGCCCATCAGGCCGACGCCGACCGCCCATCCGCCCCAGATGCCGATCACGTCGAACAGTCCGGTAAGCAGCGGGAAACTTACGATTCCCGCCAGCACCCGCGGCGAGACCAGATACTGGACCGGATTGATCGCCATCACGCTCAGCGCGTCGATCTGCTCGGTCGCCTGCATCGAGCCCAATTCCGCGGCCATCGCCGAACCGGCCCGCGCGGTGACCATCAAGGCCGCCAGCACGGGACCCAGCTCCCGCACCAGCACCAGCGCGACCACCGTGCCGAGCGCGCCTTCGGAACCGAACCGGCTCAGCGTGTTGTAGCCCTGCAATCCCAGCACCATGCCGGTGAACAGGCCGATCAGTCCGACGAGAAAGAAGGATTCGGCGCCGATCGAGCGCAGTTGGCGAATCGCAAGCCGGGGTTTGTACGGGGGCGCCGCCAGATAAAACAAGGATTCGGCAAGAAAGATAACGAACGCTCCCAGCGCCGCCACACGGTCAATCACGAGAGCGCCAAGACGCTCAATCATCGCCAAAATAGACACCGGACCCGCTTTCTCAATTAATCATACCGAGGCGCGCGACATGGCTGAAGGTGTGCGTCATACTCTGCGTGCGCGCGAACTCGATCAAGTCCTCGGGCGCGTCTATATCGATCGCGGGACCCGACATCGGCACAATCTCGCAGGCTATGCCGCGCTCGCGGCAGCTTTCGCGATGGCGCGCGAGGCTGAAGCGTCCGAAGCTGGTCGGAATCGCATCGGGCGGACGCCGCACGATAATATTGGTGCCTGAAAGATCGCGCGAGGGAACCAGCGCCACCGCCCGCGCCGCCGCTGGAAGCGCCGCGAAAGCGGCATCCACGTCATGCGGCGTGGTCAGCGGGCAATCCGAAAGCAGCGTGCACAATTCAGTCGCGCCCATGCCGATCAACGCATCGGCCCCCATCCGCGCCGCGACATTGAGGCCGCGCGGAAATCCTTCGTCGATCGCGATTGCGCCTTTCGCGCACGCCAGCGCCAGCAATTTCGCATCGGAAGTGATCACCGCGATCATGGAGGGGGTGCGCGCGCCCAGCGCGGCCGCCAGCACGTCGCGATACATCGCGCCCGCCAGTGCGACGCGTTCCGCCGGGGGCAACGCCGGCGCCAGCCGCGTCTTGGCGAAGGCGAGCGCTTTTGCGGCGATCAATACGGCGCGCACGGCGATTCTTATAGCCCATGAAGACGCCCTCGCCAACCGCAAACCTCGGCCGGGCGCGGCTTGACAGATCGCGCGGGTCGGCGAAAGATTTCTCCGTGCCGCCTGAGCAATCGGTGGGGGTGAGTCTCAGGCGCTGGTGCGAACGCCCAGATACCGTTTCTAAATCTTGTATTCAAACAAGGAGCCTGCTCATGCCAGGGACCGGATTCCGCCGCGCCCCCAAAACCTTCACGTCCATTGCGCCGCTCGCGGCGATTGCGGCGCTATGCATCGCTATGCTGGCCGCGTGCGCGCACAAATCGTCGGTCGACGATCTGCTCTCAGCCGGCGACCAGGCGATGCAGAACACCAAATTGGCCGACGCCGAAAGCGATTACGCGCAGGCCGCGTCGCTCGCGCCCGGCGATCCGCGTCCGCATATCGCGCTGGGCAATCTCTACGTCTTCGAGCAAAAGCCGTCTCAAGCGGAAACCGAATATTTGAAAGTGTTGCAACTCGATTCGCGGAACGCTCCGGCCCATTCGGCGCTGGCGAGCCTCTACGCCGGCCAATCGAATTTGGGCGCGGCCGAGGAACAGTATCGCGCGGCGGTCGCGATCGCGCCGGCCAACGCCGCCTACCGCATCGATCTTGGCGCGCTGCTGCAGCGTGCGAATAAGCTCGGCGAGTCCGAAGCCCAATTGCGCACCGCGGTCGGACTCGAGCCCAAGAATCCGCACGCCCATCTGGCCCTCGGCAAGCTGTTCAGCGCGATGCCGGGGCGTGGCGAAGACGCGCAGTCGGAATTCGATCAGGTGCGCGCGATCGATCCGTCGTTGGCGCCGGCCGCGCCTCCCGCTCCCACACCCGCGCCGACTCCGGCGGCGAATCCTGAGGCGGGCGTCGGCGCCCCCGCTCCATCGGCTCCAGCGGCGACGGCCAGAGTCCGTCCCTTGAACCGCCGTTTCCTGTTGACGCACAACTCTCCGGTCTATGACACTCCGGACGAGAATGCGACGGTCGTCGCGCAGGTGCATCGCGGCAAGTTCGTCCATGTGACCGGCATCACGGGACAATGGTTCCGCATCCAGCTTCGCAACGGAACTGTGGGATTCATACCGCTGTCCGCCGCGGAATGAACGGCCGACGCGCCTGTATTGCGGTCGCGAAAATTCGCACAATCGCAGAAGGTGAATCGCGATGGCATCGGTGAACGGACATGAAGTCAGTTTCGCGGGCAAAGCGGGCGCGCTGCGCGCCCATGTGGCCGAACCGTCCGGCGGCGGCGCCCATCCCGCGGTGATCGTCGTTCAGGAGTGGTGGGGACTCGACGGCCACATCAAGGACCTCGCGCGGCGGTTCGCGGCCGAAGGCTATTTCGCCGTCGCGCCCGATCTTTACTCGCGGCAGGGCAACAAGGTCACCAACGATCCGAACGTCGCGGGCGAACTGATGGGCGGTCTGGCGATGACCGACGGGATCGACGATCTGCTCAGCACGATCGGCTGGATCAAAACGCAGAAAGCCGCCAATCCGGCCAAAATCGGCGTGACCGGCTTCTGCATGGGCGGCAGCTACGCGACGCTGCTGCCTTGCGTCAGCCGCGATATCAAGGCGGCCGCTCCGTTCTACGGCGAAATTCCGCCCGACGAAAAACTCCGCGAGCTGAACTGTCCGATTTTTTACGCCTATGGCGAGAACGACGGATGGATCCAGCGCGGCGACGTCGACCGGCTCGCGGCCGCGCTGAAGAATTTCGGCAAACACGGCGAGGTCAAGGTTTACGCCAGATGCTCGCACGGCTTTTTCAACGACACGCGCAAGGATGTTTACAACGCGAACGCCGCGCGTGACGCCTGGACCCGAACGCTGGCGCTGTTCGACAAAAATCTAAAGCATTAATGCGGCGTCCCTTAAATAAGTTTGCACTCCGCGTCGATCTTGCGCTCGGCGTGGATGCCCGGATCAAGTCCGGGCATGACCAACTCCGTTCGTCATTGCCGGGCCAGGACCCGGCAATCCATCCCTTGCCGCCCAACAGTGGGCGGCCGGCGCGCCGAGCTGATAAGGCATCAGGTGGAAGTTATCTGCGGGACACCGCACCAGGTTAGATTTGCCGGCGTCCGGCCATCCGGCATCGCCCGCCGCGAGGCGCGATGCGTCTCAGTTTCGCCGGGCCTGGAAGAATTCCTTAAGCAAGGCCGACGCCGGCGCCTCCATCAGGCCGCCCAAGACTTCCACGCGATGGTTCATGCGGCCGTCCCGCCCGAGATCGAAAACCGAGCCGAAAGCGCCGGCCTTTTCGTCGCGCGCGCCATAGAATACCCGTGCGATACGCGCGTGAATTATCGCGCCGACGCACATCGGGCACGGCTCCAGCGTCACGTAGAGGTCGGCGCCCGGCAGCCGATAAGCGCCAAGCGCCGCCGCCGCCGCGCGAAGCGCGACGATTTCGGCATGTGCGGTCGGATCTTTCGCCGCTATCGGCCGATTGTGGCCCGCGCCGACGATCGCGCCGTCGATCGCGACAATTGCGCCGACCGGAACTTCGCCAGCCGCCGCGGCGCGCCGCGCCTCGGCCAGCGCCGCCGCCATCAGCGACGGATCGCCGCGCGCCGGACGATTTTCGTTCGCCATATCCAAGATGGTAAATTCAGGGAACGAAATTGCAAACTCCGCCATGCAATTGTACAGAAAGGCTGATCGTCGGCTCGCATGACCCGTATTCCTGAAATCGAACCATCGGAACTTAAAGCCCGTCGCGACCGCGGCGAAAATCCCAACGTGCTCGACGTGCGCGAACCCGGAGAAATTGCGATCGCGCCCTTCCCCGGCGCCGTCCATATTCCGATGGGCGACATCCCGGCGCGCATCGCGGAGCTTGAACCCGCCGCCGAATGGATCGTCGTATGCCATCATGGCGTGCGCAGCGCGCAGGTCGCGGCCTATTTGGCGCATGTGGGTTTTGCGCGCGTAATCAATTTAAGCGGCGGCATCGACGCCTGGTCGCAAGACGTCGATGCCGGCGTTCCGCGTTACTGAACGATCGGAGCCTGCGGCAAGGAGCGAATGCCCATGACGATTATCGCGGCCGCCGTGCAGATGACCACCCGGAGCGACAAACGCGCGAATCTCGAACGCGCCGAGCATCTGATTCGCCTTGCCGCCGCGCGCGGCGCGCAATTCGTCGCCCTGCCCGAGACCTTCAACTGGCGCGGCAAGCGCGCGGAGGAAGCCGAGGCCGCCGAATCACTTGACGGCGAATCGCTCGCGCGGATGGCGCGGCTGGCGCGCGAACTGGAAATCCATCTGCTGGCCGGCTCGATCGCGGAAAGCGCTCCGGGCCTGGACAAGCGCTACAACGCCTCGGCGCTATTCGATCCCGACGGCGCGCGGATCGCCGTCTACCGCAAGATTCATCTGTTCGACGTCGATTTGCCCGGCCGCGTCACCGTCAAGGAATCGGACGCCAAAATACCCGGCGCGGAAGTCGTAACCGCATCAACCGCGATCGGCAAAATCGGGATGAGCGTATGCTACGACCTGCGCTTTCCCGAATTGTACCGGCGTCTCGCTTTCGCCGGCGCCCGGATAATCGCGATTCCGAGCGCCTTCACTTTCCCGACCGGCGAGGCGCATTGGGAAACGCTGATTCGGGCCCGCGCGATCGAAAACCAATGCTACGTGATCGCGCCGGCGCAGTTCGGCCCCAACGTCCACGGCTTCAGCGACTATGGCAATTCGATGATCGTCGATCCGTGGGGCCGGGTGATCGCGCGTGCGCCGGAACAGGAGTGCGCAATCGTCGCGCCGATCGATCTCGAATATCTCGAACGGGTGCGGCGCGAATTGCCCGCGCTGACTCACGCGCGCCTGCGCTGATGCGTCATCGGGCGCATCCGCTTGACGATCAGCGGCGGTAGGATTAAGCAGGCTTTCACGTTCGGTAATGCGCCGCGTCCAGAGAGCGGCGTTCGCTCCGCACCGCGGCGCGGCGGGCGGAACTAAAAGCGCGCAAGGAATCAGTTTATGGCAGATGGTCCATTGGCGGGTTTTCGCATCCTCGATTTGACGCAGGTCGTGTCGGGGCCGTTTTGTACGATGCTGCTCGGCGATTTGGGCGCCGATGTGATCAAGATCGAACCGCCCGAAGGCGACGCCACGCGCCTGTTCGGACGCCCCTTCAAAAACGGCGTCACCGCGACCTTCATCAACTTCAACCGCAACAAGCGCAGCGTCGTCGTCGATCTGAAACTCGAGCACGGACGCGATATCGTGCGGCGGCTCGCGGTGAAGGCCGACGCGATTATCGAGAACAATCGGCCGGGCGTCGCCGATCGCCTCGGCATCGGCTACGCCGATATCCGCCGCGCCAATCCCAAGATCGTCTATTGCTCGATCTGCGGCTTCGGGCCCAAAGGCCCGCACGCCAACGCGCCCGCCTACGATCCGGTGATTCAGGGATATTCCGGGATGGCGTTCGTGCAGGGCGGCAAGGAAAACAAGCCGACCGCCGTCAAGATGGCGCTGGCCGATAAGATCGCCGGCATGACCGCCGCGCTCAGCATCGTGAGCGCGCTCCATGCCGCGCGCAATCGCGGGGTCGGCCAGTATATCCGCGTGCCGATGACCGACGCGATGATGGCGTTCTCCGCCAACGATTCCGCCTTTCTCGGCTACACCTTCCTGCCCGACTCGGAATTCAAGGACAAAGTGCCCAAGAGCGGCAGCCTCGACCCGTTCCGCACGGCCGACGGATGGGTGACGATCGCGCCCTTCAAAGACGACCAATGGGAGCGGTTGTGCGAAGGCATGGGCCATCCCGAATGGTGGAAGGTGGAAAATCGCACCGAGCGGATGCGCACCGTTCTGCGCGGTATCGCCAAACTCTTTCCCGAGCGTGAAAGCGCGCACTGGCTGGAAGTGCTCGAACGCGCCGACGTTCCCGGCGGTCCCGTGCACAATTACGACACGATTTTCGACGATCCCGACGTCATCGCCAACGAAAATTTCGCCGAATACGACCATCCGGAAGGCGGCCGCGTGCGCTCGGTAAATCCCGGGATGCGCTTCAGCGAAACGCCCGCGAAAATCTGGCGCACGCCGCCGCGCCTGGGCGAACATACCGAAGAGGTGCTGCGCGAGGCCGGGATGTCGCGCGCGCAACTGGAGGAGTTGCGCGCCGAAAAAGCGATTAACTGATCCGCATCAGCGGCCGGCGAAGCAGCCCGACGGTCACGGCGAACCTGCTGACTGGATTGGGGATCGACGAGTATTTCACGCGGACGGATGCGAACGGGACGACGGCCTTTCTTTCCGACGCGCCGGACGCGAACTGCGCGCCCTCTCGCCCTCAGGTCGCGGAGACGCCGCCGTCCACCATGTAAACTCCGCCTGTGCAGTAGCGGCTCTGGTCCGACGCGAGGAACAGCATCACGTCCGCGACTTCCTCCGGATGGCCATAGCGGCCGAGCGGGACGCCGCTCTGGAATTGCTCTTTGGCCTGGCCGGCGTGTCCGGGCGCCATCTGCTCCTCGATCGAGCGCATCATCCGCGTTTCGATCGGCGCGGGATTGACCGTGTTGACGCGAATCTTCATCGGCGCGCATTCGAGCGCCGCCGTGCGCATCAGTCCGATCACCGCATGCTTGCTCGCGACATAGGCCGCGCCGCCGGGGAAGCCGTGGATGCCGGCGACGGACGAGGTAATCACGATACTGCCGCCGCCGCTTTTCGCCATCGCCGGAATCGCATGCTTCAGGCCGAGAAACACGCCGCGCACGTTGACCGCGATCACGCGGTCGAAAGCGTCAAGCGACAATTCCCGGATCGGTAAAAATTTACCCTCGACGCCGGCATTGGCGAGGTAGATATCGAGCCGGCCGTAGCGCTCGACGGCGGCGTCCACGTATTTCCGCGTATCGTCGTCGCTGGTCACGTCGGCGACGATCGAACTCGCATGATTTCCGCCGATCGCCGCGACCGCGGCGCGCAACGCCCGCTCGTCGAGATCGACCAGCAACGCCTTCGCGCCCTCATCGACGAAACGTTTCGCCGCCGCGCGGCCGATTCCGCCCGAACCGCCGGTGATTACCGCCACGCGCCCATCGAGTTTGCCCATCTTCGCCTCCAATGAATCCGTCCAGCGACGCGCCCGTACGATATCGCTACGCCTGCGCGCGCATCCAGTCCGCGACCCGTTCGCCGATCATGATGCAGGTCAAATTGGTGTTGGCCCGCACGATATTCGGCATCACCGACGCATCCGCGACGCGCAATCCTTCGACGCCGCGCACCCGGCAATACTGATCGACCACCGCCGCCGGATCGCTCTCCGGTCCCATCTTCGCCGTGCCCGCGGGATGGTAGATCGTGCCGCAGTTGTTGCGGACGAAATCCGCGACGGCGGCGTCCGAGGCGGCGGTTTCGGCGGTTATATTGAAGAATTCCTTGATATACGGCGCGAAGCGTTTGCCGTTCATGATCCGCCACGCGAGCCGCACGCCGCCGGCCATCCGGCGCATATCCTCCGCGTCGCCGAAATAATTCAAATCGATCGCCGCCGGCACGTGCGGATCGGCGCTACGCAGAGCGACGCGGCCGCGCGCACGCGGGCGCTGCAGGCCGGGGGCGAGCGCGATGCTCGGAACCGGCAAATCGAGTTCGGAGCCGATCCAGAGCGATTTGTCGAAAAAATTCAAAATGTACATCTGCATGTCGTTGAATTCGTTCGAGCCGTCCGCGGTGTAGCGGATTCCGACCGGATTCGTGACCTGCGGATCGTGCGGAACGCCCGGCGCCGGAATCGCGACGACCGGAGCGAGCACATGATCGATTAGATTCGCGCCCACGCCCGGCAAATCGACGACGCAACGGACGCCAAGCGCCGCAAGCTCGGCGCGCGGGCCGATTCCGGAGCGCATCAGGATCGCAGGCGAGTTGATCGCGCCCGCCGCAAGCGTAATCCGGCGCCCGCGCACGGTTTGCGCCGCGCCGCCGCATTCAAGCGCGACAGCGGCGGCGCGACCGCCCTCGACGATTACGCGATCGATATTGCAGAACGGACGAATCGTCAGGTTCAGGCGATGGCGCGCCGGATGCAGGTAGCCGATCGCGGTGGAGATGCGCACGCCGTCGCGCCGGTTGCGCGGCCACGGCCCCACGCCGGTCGAGCGCGGATCGTTGTGGTCCCACGCCTCCGCATAGCCGAGCTCGCGGCACGCGCCGTAAAACGCCTGATTGATCGGCTGCCAGGTCTCGCGGCGCGGCCGCTCGATCCAGATCGGACCGTTGGCGCCATGAAAATCACCCTCCGCGTCGCGATCGTTTTCGAGCTTGCGGTAGAAGGGAAGAATCTTCTCGAAACCCCATTCCGGATTGCCCCACGCCGCCCATTCGTCGAAATCCTCAGGCGTGCCGCGCAGAGCGATATGCCCGTTCACCGCCGAACATCCGCCCGCGACTTTGCCGCGCGGATAGTTGATTTCCCGATCCGCCGTGGCCTTCGCCACAAAACCCCAATCGTGCGGGCCGGCGGAAATCCAGGTGCGCAACAGATCGCCCGGGGTCTGTTCGACCGCTTGATAATCCGCACCCGCCTCGAGCAACAAAACGCTGCGATCCGGATCTTCGCTCAGGCGCGCGGCCAGGGCCGCTCCGGCCGAACCGGCGCCCACAACGATGTCGTCGTATTCCATCGATCCCCGCTCCGTATTCGATTCGCGCGGAGTTACGCGCTGGTCTGGCGCGAGTCCCCCCTGTCGCGCCTCGCCCCTCGTCTATCAGAAGGCGCTCAAAAACGACAACGATCGCGCGCCGGGAGCGTTGGACGGATTATTCCGGCGAAAAATCGCCGGCCGATCAAAAATCCGTTTGACAGGCTTCTCGAATTAGAATTAATCTAAAGTTCGTGGAGGCACGGATCGCGGAACTACTGCGCGCGGCCAACGTGCAACCCTCCGCGCAGCGCGTCGCCGTGGCCGCGTACGTGCTCGACACCGACGATCATCCGACCGCCGATCAGGTTTGGTCGCAGGTGCGAAAGAATTTTCCGATGATTTCGCGGGCCACCGTCTACAACACGCTCAATCTCTTTGTGAAAAAGAGGCTGCTTCGCCAGTTCGTTTTCGGCGACGGACGGACCGTCTTCGACCCCAACGTCGGCCGCCACCATCATTTCGTCGACGAACGAAGCGGCCGGATTCACGATATTCCATGGGAAGCGCTCTCGGTCTCAAAGCTCGACGCGCTTTCGGGTTTCGACGTGCGGGATTACCACGTCGTGGTCAGCGGGCGCACGCGGAATTCGCGCCGCCGGAAGGCGTGATATTTTTTTGCATGTAATTTAGACGATGTTTAAGGTTTGAAGAAATCTAACTGCAATAACGGAAGCGGCCAGGACGCGCGGCGACGCTCCGCGAAATAAGGATTGAGGCGTCGAGAATCCGGCAAAGACGGCGCCATGCGCTCCGGCCGGCTTAACGGCTAATGCCGCGCGAAGGGCCGCGATAGTTTTCATGGGACATTCGGGAAGAAAATTGCCGCAAATACAGGAGGGAGAAAAATGAACGAAAAGCAGGCGGGCGGATGCCCGGTCGTGCACGGCGCGACGAATCTCGGCATGATCTCAAACAGCCACTGGTGGCCGGATCAGTTGAACCTCAGGATGCTCCGCCAGAACTCGCCCCGGTCCAATCCGATGGGAGCGGATTTCGACTACGCGGAAGAGTTCAAGAAACTCGACTACAAAGCGCTGAAACGCGACCTTCAAGCATTGATGACGGAGAGCCAGGATTGGTGGCCTGCCGATTACGGTCACTACGGCCCGCTGTTTATCCGCATGGCTTGGCATGGCGCTGGCACCTACCGCGTCGGCGACGGCCGCGGCGGCGCCGGACACGGCCAGCAGCGGTTCGCCCCGCTCAACTCCTGGCCCGACAACGTGCTGCTCGACAAAGCGCGGCGCCTGCTTTGGCCGATCAAGCAGAAGTACGGTCGCGGCATTTCCTGGGCCGACCTGATGATTCTAGCCGGCAATGTCGCGCTGGAATCGATGGGCTTCAAGACCTTTGGCTTCGGCGGCGGCCGCCCCGACCAGTGGGAACCGGACAATTCGGTGTACTGGGGTTCGGAAGGCGCGTGGCTCGAAGACAAGCGCAACGGCACGAAGCGCGACATTGAGAATCCGCTGGCAGCCGTGCAGATGGGCCTTATCTACGTCAATCCCGAAGGCCCCGGCGGCAAGCCCGATCCGCTCGCCTCGGCGCAGATGGTGCGGGAGACCTTCGCGCGCATGGCGATGAACGACGAGGAGACCTTTGCGCTCACCGCGGGCGGCCATACCTTCGGCAAGACTCACGGCGCCGGCGCGGCAACGCACGTGGGGCCTGCCCCGGAAGCCGCCGACATCACGACACAGGGCCTGGGCTGGGTCAGCTCGTACAAGAGCGGCAAGGGTGGCGATGCGATCGGCAGCGGCCTTGAAGGTTCATGGACACCCACGCCGACGACATGGGATATGAGCTATCTGGAGATGCTGTACGGCATCGAATGGGAGCAAACCAAGAGTCCGGCTGGCGCTCATCAGTGGGCGCCGAAGCAGAACACCGGCAAGAACATGGCGCCCTCGGCCGCCGATCCCAGCAAGAAAGTGCCGATCATGATGACCGACGCCGACATGGCGTTGCGCATGGATCCGGCCTACGAGAAAATCGGCCGTCGCTTCCTCGCCCATCCGGACGAGTTCGCCGACGCCTTCGCCCGCGCCTGGTTCAAACTAACCCACCGCGACATGGGCCCGAAGTCGCGCTATCTCGGTCCTGAGGTGCCAAAGGAAGATTTGATCTGGCAAGACCCCGTCCCCGCGCTCGATCACAAGCTGGTGGACGAAAAGGATGTCGCTGCGCTCAAGGGCAAGGTGCTGGGTTCAGGGTTGAGCACATCCGAACTGGTTTCAACCGCATGGGCGTCTGCGTCCACCTTCCGCGGTTCGGACAAGCGCGGCGGGGCCAACGGCGCGCGCATCCGTCTTGCGCCGCAGAAGAACTGGGAAGCCAACCAGCCGGCGCAGCTGGCCAAGGTGCTCAAGACCCTCGAAGGCATCCAGGCGGAGTTCAACAAATCCACCGGCGGCGGCAAGAAGATTTCGCTTGCCGACCTGATCGTGCTGGCCGGTTGTGCCGGTGTCGAGCGGGCCGCGAAAAAGGCCGGGCACGACGTGACCGTTCCCTTCGCGCCCGGCCGCACGGACGCGTCGCAGGAGCAAACCGACGTCGAGTCCTTTGCCTATCTCGAGCCGGTCGCGGACGGCTTCCGCAACTACCTTAAGGCCAAATTCACCGTGTCGGCGGAGGAGCTTCTGATCGACAAGGCGCAATTGCTGACGCTCACCGCGCCGGAGATGACGGTTCTCGTCGGCGGCATGCGCATGCTGGATGCCAACTTCGGGCACGCCTCGCATGGCGTCTTCACCGACAGGCCCGGCACGCTCTCCAACGACTTCTTCGTCAACCTGCTCGACATGCGCAACGAGTGGAAGGCGACCTCGCCCGACGAAGCGTCGTTCGAGCTGCGTGACCGCAGAACCGGCAAGGTGAAATGGACAGCCACCCGCGTCGATCTCATCTTCGGTTCCAACTCCGAGCTGCGGGCGCTGGCCGAGGTTTATGGCTCAGCCGACGCGCAAGCGAAGTTCGTGGCCGACTTTGTGGCGGCCTGGAACAAAGTGATGAACGCCGATCGCTTCGACCTGGTTTGATCGGATTCAGGACGGTCTTCTTTTGAAGACTTCCGGAGCGCAGCCGCGGCCGAACCTTCGGTGCTTCGGCGCGGCCGCGGCTGCGCAAAATTGGCGCGAGCGACAGAAAAGTTTAAGAGAAAATCGATGCGGCGCGTCAAAACGACCTGAGTCGTTGAACCAAATCACGCCGCGAAGGGAAGCCGATCCGGCCGGGGCGAATGGTTTCGCCCCGGCCGCCATATGATCCGCGCGCTCTCCGCGTTCAATTGCCGACGCGCGATTTGCTGTCGATCGTCGTCAGCAGTTTGCCTTCTTCCCGCACTTTGGCGTCAAGTTGCCCAAGCTCCTGCGGAGTAAGCGAATGCAGGTCGCCCGCGTACTTGACATCGACATGGCCGCCTCCGCTCGCGAACGCATACGTATCGCATTCGGCGGAAAGTTTGTCGTTTGCGACCAGCGTCAGACGAGTCGTTTCAGTCTGGCTGACCGGAGGCATGCAGCTCGCGCAAACGGAATTGAGCGTAAATTCTACGCTTTTGGGACTCAGCACCTTCACCGAACTCTTCACAACCGGCCATTTCGGGTCGCCATAGACGCGGGTCTTGAGAAACACTTCGCCATTGCGTTCGCCGAACAGATAACTCATCGGCACGTCGCCGGTCGTTGATGGGCTACCCTGCCCGCTCACGGATACAACGTGCACCGTCCCGCCCCACGTGCCGACGAAGCCGGTATCGGCATGCGGCAGATAAAGCAGGTTAGCGTCGGGAATGATGGTGGAGGCCGCATTCCATGAATGCGCATGCACCGGAGCAAGTCCGGCGGCCAGATTCGCGCTGCTTGACGCCTTTACGCTGCCGCCGAACATCCCGCTTCGCTCCGCGACAAGCGCCGCGATTGCGATAAAGATGACGGCGGCGCCCGCGCCGGCCATGACGATTCGGCTGCGGCTATTTCTCGTCGATTCTGCGCCCCCGATCTGAGCGGTATCGGCGCCGCAGGCCGAACAATGCCGCGCGTTGTCGTGAATCCTGGCTCCGCATTTCTTGCAGTACATCGATACCTGTGCGTTTCCCGCTATCAATTGCGGCTAATCGCGGACCGTCGAGCCTCTATTACTGATACGTTCCGCGGCAAGGTTTCGTTACGCCCGCGCACAACGCGATCATCCGGTCGCGGCGCGCGTCCAAGGCGGCCGCATCTGCACGATTTTCCGAAATACCGGACACGACTCTTCATGCGCGCCCGGCAGATAGCCGGTGCTAAGCAAAAATTCGCCGGTTATCTCGCCGCCGGTGAACATAAAGGTCTGTTTGAACAATTTGACCCATTCGGGCTTGCTCAACGGATGATGCCGGTCGAGCCAGCCCGCGAACGATCCGTGCTCGCACCTTAATTCGACGACCTTGCGCGCGTTTCCGATCGCCGCGTCGATCTTCAGCCGATTGCGAATGATGCCTTCATTTGCGAGCAATTTCGCGCGCTGGCGCTCGCCATAGCTCGCCACTTTGTCCACCTCGAAATCGTCGAAAGCCGCGCGAAAATTGTCCCGCTTCTTCAAAATTGTCAGCCAGGAAAGTCCCGCCTGATTGATTTCAAGCACCAAACGCTCGAATAACGCGCGCTCATCCCGAGTCGGAAAGCCGTATTCGCGGTCATGATAGGGACCGTGCAGCGGATGATCCGGAGCGATTTTGCAATAGCTCATCGATGCGCCTTGAATGACGCCCCGATACGCGACCCGTACCGAGCCTGCGTCAATTCGTTTTATTCGACACGATTGACGGCCATAAATGCAAATTCCGCAATGCCGATTCACCCGGATTCAATTAAATAACGATCGCCCGCTTGCGCACCCGCATCAGGCACCGTAATTTTCATCGGCTTGCGCCGCTTATCGGACGCATCAAGCCGCCCATCGCGAAATGTCTCTCGACGAATCCGCCAATCACTCGAACGCCATTTCGCCCGACTCAGGCCAGCCCGCGCTCGACTCGCCGCGCGCCTGGCGGATGGCGCTCGCGGCGTTCTTCGCATGTTTCACGATATTCGGCGTGGTTTACAGCTTTGGCGTTTTTTTCAAGCCGATGGCGGCGGAATTCAACGCTTCCCGCGCTCACACCTCGATCGTTTTTTCGCTCACCGCCGCGATTTACAACCTGCTTGGCCTCGCCGCCGGACACTTAAGCGATCGTTTCGGCCCGCGCCGGATTATGGCCGCCGGAGCGGTCGCAATCGGCGCCGGACTTTGCCTTACCGCGTCGGCGGACCGCTTGTGGTTCGGATGCGCCGCCTATGGATTGGGCGTCGGGATTGGCGTGGCGTGCTGGTATGTGCCCGCGCTCGCCGTGGTCAGCGGATGGTTTCTGAAACGGCGCACGGCGGCTTTGGGAGTCGCGGTCTCGGGCGTCGGCTGCGGCACGTTGGTGGTCGTCCCGATCGCCGCCGCCCTGATCCAGCGGTTCGGATGGCGCGAGGCGTACCTGATGATGGGCGCGGCGTCGTCGTTGGCGTTGCTCGGATGCGCCTGGATCGTCGAAGCGCCTCCCGTCCATGAGATTACTCTGGCGGCGCCTATTCAACTGACGGCCGCGATGGGTACGCAGGATTTTATTTTGCTCTACCTGTCTTCAGTGCTTTCATCCGTCTCAATTTATATTCCGCTCGTCTATTTGCCCGATTTCGCACACAACCGCGGCGCGAGCCAAGTCGCGGCGGCGGCTTTGGTTGGAATCATCGGCGCCGCCAGCGTCGGTGGCCGGCTGGGGCTCGGAACGATCGGCGGCCGCGCCAGCACAATCGGTCTATACAAGGCCACGATGCTGCTATTGGGCTTAAGCTATGCGTTCTGGATCGGCGCGCACTCCTACGCGACGCTGGTCGTATTCGCGCTCGTGATGGGCGCCTCGTACGGCGGGATGATCGCGTTGTCGCCCGCCGTGGTCGCCGAAATCTTTGGCGTGCGCGGCCTTGGCGCGATTCTCGGCGCGCTCTACACAAGCTCCTCGATTAGCGCGCTCGCCGGCCCTCCGCTCGCCGGACTCATAATCGATCGCACCGGAAGCTACCTGTGGGTCGCGGCGATGGCGGGCGGATGCAGCCTGCTTGGATATGCCGCGCTTATTCCCCTCAAAGCGCGCGCGATCGCTTCCATCGACAGCTCCGCACGATCATCAGCGGCTGAATAAAACGTCAGATTCTTATCGCTATCGCGTAATCTTTCGTCTTTTCAATTATTTTCTATTCTTAGCAATCGATTTCGTGTAATTTTGCGGCGAAGGGTTCCGCGACGCCACATGAGCGACACGATCGAAGGATTGCTGCCGGATTCGCAAAGTTTTTCCGCCTCCGTCGAAGCGACGGAAAATTCCGGCGAGTTCAAGGGATTTACCCGAAAAGGCTTGGCTAACGCCGCCGGAAACCTGTTGCTGGCGGGATGGTTCTTTTCGAGCGCCTTCACTCTCAACGGCCATCACGATTTCAGCGCAGCTAATGTCATCTGGAGCGTCGGCGCTTTTCTGATGGGCTTTTTTTCGCTGATTCGCACGATGCCGAAGGCCACCATGGTCAACCTCCGCAGTCTGGCCGCGACCACCGGGATGTTGATCATACCCGCGATGGTTGAAATGACCACGCCGTCGCAGGGCGTCGTACAGACGATAGGAATCGGAATCGAAATTGTTGGAATGCTGTTTACGCAAGTTGCGCGCGTCTTTCTTGGGCGCAGTTTCGGCCTGTTGCCGGCCAATCGCGGCATCATCAGCAGTGGCCCATTCCGCCTGATACGCCATCCGATTTACGCGGGATGGCTGCTGCTGACGATCGGCTACGCGATTTGCTACCCGAGCGCGCTCAACGTGATGGTAAATCTCGTCAGCCTGCCGTTCATGATGTGGCGGATCGAGCAAGAAGAAGAACTGCTAATGGCCGATCCGGAATATTCCGCCTACGCCGGCAAAGTCCGCTACCGCCTGATTCCAGGCCTGTTCTAAGCGATCGCGTCGCGCTCGTTTTGTGGCAATTGCCATGATACGGGCGTTCAAGAATTGCTTCTAATTATCGCTGTTCATCGCCTGAACGAGATATTGCGCGCTTGAATAGGCGCGCCGGCTCGCGCGATCGTCAAAATCCCCGATTTGGGACTGGCCAAATGGCGCCCGATCGTGTCCGTTCACGCCGGATCGCGGCTTTTGGCGCCGCTTCAGCGACATCCGCGCGCCCGCCCGCCCGATTAGTCATTCGCGGGCTTGACCCGCGAATCCATGACTTGCGGCGCCGCCATCGTTATGGATGCCCGGGTCAAGCCCGGGCATGACGAATGAGGGCGCAGTCGCATAGGCGCCGGGGCGCGCCGGGTAGGACGAATGAGCGGGCGCGATCGGATGGGCGTCATGGTCAAGCGGCGCGACCGAAATACGGCGAGCGCGATCGCATAGATGTCAGGTCGAGTCGGGCGGGACTGAAATACTGCGGGCGCAATCGGATGGAGGCCAGCGTCACGCCTGCGCATGACCCAGCATAGGAGACGCGGCTACCCGCGCGAGATCCTTCGCTGCGCTCAGGATGACGCTTGCGCGCGACAGAATAAATTTCCAAGGCGCTCTAGCGGCGAGCGTTTCAACTAGCGAGTTGATCGTTCCGGTCGCGGGCCGAACCACCCTCTGTCATCCTGAGCGGAGCGAGGCTGCGAGCGCAGTTGAAGGATCTCGCGCCGCAGGCGCGCCACTTAGCCCGCAATCAGCGGCGCCAACCCGATTAGTCATTCGCGGGCTTGACCCACGAATCCATAACTTGCGGCGCCGCTATCGTCATGGATGCCCGGGTCAAGCCCGGGCATGACGATCAAGAGCGCCGGCATCTGGCAAACGGGACGCTCCGATTGCCGCGAGCGCGCCGCGCGTTCATTAGCAAGTCGTTCGCGGGCATGACTAATGAGAGCGCCCCGACATGACGAATGAAATAGCGCCGGGCGTTATAGACGCCGCAGCGCGCGCGGCAACGCCGGCCAAATGTCCATGCCGGTTCTGCCCATCGCACAGTCGCCGCGGCGCGCGCTGGGCCACCGGTCAGCCGAGGTATTGTTCGTCGCTGACTTTTTCCATCCAATCGACCGCCTTGCCGTCGAGTTTTTCGACGATCGCGATATGCGACATCGCGGTTTTCGCGGTCGCGCCGTGCCAATGCTTTTTGCCGGGCGGGCACCAGACGACGTCGCCGGGGCGGATTTCCTCTTTGGGCTCGCCCCAGCATTGCGTCCAGCCGCATCCGGCGGTGACGATCAAGGTCTGGCCAAGCGGATGGGTATGCCAGGCGGTGCGCGCGCCCGGCTCGAACGTCACCAACGCGCCATAGCAGCGGGCGGGCGCGGGCGGATCGAACAGAGGATCGACGCGCACGTCGCCGGTGAAATTTTCGGCCGGTCCCTTGCGGGACGATCGCGAACCTGCTCGCTTGATTTCCATCGCTGACTCCATTTCCGATCGTTCCGGCCGTGATCGCGGCCGCTTGCGAGCGTCAATCTAGAACGGGCGGGAGTGCGCCGCCAAACGGTGTGGTGGAGGCCCGGGTCAAGCCCGGGCATGACGAATGAGCGGGCGCAATCGGATGGAGGCCAACGTCAAATCCGGACGGGACGACTAAGAACGTGCCGACACGATCAACAGCAAATTCGGCGTTTCCGGCCATCTTTCGCACAAAACCGCAAAGTCATTCGCGGGCTTGACCCGCGATTCCATAGCTTCGCGAGACCGCCGGCGGCATGGAGGCCCGGGTCACGCCCGGGCGGGACGATCAGGGGCGCAGTCGCATAGGCGCCGGAGCGCGCCGGGCAGGACGAATGAGCGGGCGCAATCGGATGGAGGCCGGGGCGCGCCGGGCAGGACGATCAAGAGAGCCTCGGGCGTTACGGTCGCGGCGGCGCAATCGTCAGATGACCAGCGAGAGGAGGCCGGCGGCGATCAGCGCGACCGCCCAAATCGTATCGAGGTTGATCCAGGCGCTGCGCAGAATCTTGAGTCCGATCCATTCATAGACGGCGATCGCAATCGACCCCATCACCAGCAGCATCGCGGAAGTATGCATGACGATCACGAGAGCCGCGGTAAGCGGGCCGAGATGGCCGACCGGAGGCGGCATCGGCATGTGATGATGCGGCATCGGCGGGGCCGCGCCCGCCGGAATCGCCATCAGGATGGGAAAGAGCATCAGGCCCGCGCCGTGCGCGGTCGCCATCAGGAACGACCACAGCGCGAGGTCGAAGAATCCGACCCGCATCGCGACCCAGCGCGGATGCGCCAGCGGGCGGCGCAGGCGGAAAATGCCGAAGCCGGCGAGAACGATCGCGCCGAGCGGCCGCAGCCAGACGAAGCCGCGGCCCATCGCGGAGGCGATCAGCGCGACGACGGCGGCGATCGAAATCAGATGGCCGATCGCGATCGGGAAGAGCGCGGCGAAGACGCGTTTGCGGCTGCGATCCTGCAGGCCGAGCGCGACCGCGAACAGCCATCCCATCGAGGGATCGACGCCGTGATATGCGCCAAGCAGCGCGACGGCGATCCACGGCCATACGCCGTTCACGGATAGCAGTAGGAATCGGACGAAGAGTCGCCGCCCTCGAGCCTCATCTGATGCGGCCGTTCGCCGCTGAACGGCACGAAGAAATTCGGATCGAGCGTCAGCTTGCCGCCGGCGCCGACGTTGACCAGCGTGATCCATCCGCGCACGCCCTCGGGATAGAACGCCTTGTCCCACGGCCCGTAGAGCGAGTTGGTGACGTAGATGCGCCGGCCGTCGCGGCTGATTTCGAGCATCTGCGTGCCGCCGTTGAGCGCGCCGGCTTTGGGATGCGGCGCGTGCGAAACGATGCCGCCGAGGCGGATGGCGCCCGCGAACCTGGGGTTGAACGGATCGGATACGTCGTACTGGCGGAGATCGCCGGTGCCGAAGCAGGCGGCGTAAAGATAGCGATCGTCGGTGCTCAGCGCGATTTCGGTGACGAGCGGCGGGACGGCCTTGAAGCCCTTGATCGCGGGCGGCAGCAGCGCGGGATCGGCCGGTTCGGCGGGAATTTCGATTACCTTGCGAATTTTCCAGTCGCCGTCCTCGCGATACCACATCCAGATCGAAGACGAGAGATCTTTGGTCGAGACGGTCACGCAGACAAAGCCGTAGGCCTTGGTCGGATCGTGCGCGGGTCGCAATTCAAGGACGATCTGCTGCTCTGGGCCGAAGTCGAACGCCTTCAGATGGCGGCGGCGGCGCAGGTCCCACAGATGCAGTTGATGGCCGTACTTGCCCTGCGTCAGTAAATCGAGATCGGGGCCGTTCTCGACCATCTTCGGCGTGCCCCATTCGCTGGTGATCGCGACGTCGTAGCCGAGATGCCACCAGAAATCGTAGCCGAGGAACTGCGGGCCGCGATCGACCTCCCATCGGCCGAGCACCTCGAAGCTATCGTGATCGAGCAGGAAGACTCCGCCCGGCCCTCCGCCATCGGCCGCGCCGAGCGCGCTGACGTAAATCGCGTCGGGGCCGCAGTGGATGGTGTGCGGGCGGCTGTAGCCGGAGCGCGCGGCGATTTCGGCGGCCTCGATCGTTTTAATCAGCTTGGGACTGCGCGGGTCGGGCTTGGTGTCGAAGATGTAGATGCGCGAGGAGCGCAGGCCCGGCACGAGCAGGTAGCGGCGCTCGACGTGCGGATGCGGCGCATAGGGGCAGAGCGCGGCGCTGCACGCGTTCCATCCGAAGTGATGCAGCTCGTCGCCGACGTTGGGGACCTCGGCGCGGCCGACGATTTTGCCGTAGGCGGAGGATTGCGGATCGGTGTCGAGGACGCAGAGCGCGTCGTGGCGGCCGTTGGCCGGATCGGGGTTGAAGACGACGACGTAGGCGAGGTTTTCGCGCGGCCCCTCGGCGGCCATCCGGGGCGACGGATAAAAACTCGGATCGGGTTTCCAAAGCGCCATCGCAACAACCCTCCTTGATGGATTGCCGGCCCGCAGTCAGATGACCCGCGAGACCGCGGTCGGTCGGATCGGCGATCCATGTCGGTGGGATGATTTAAGCCCTAATCGGCGCTCCCGGCAACCGCGATTCCAGCGTCGATTGAATCAACTGATTTAGATAATGGATTCTCCGGAACAATCGGGCGCGGTATTTGTTTTGAACCAAAATGGAAACGCGACGAATCGGCACGAAACCAAGGAGCGGCGCGCGACGCCGCGGATGGCGTGGGGCGGCGATCGGAGCGGCGATCGCGCTGGCATGCGCGGGATGCGCGGCGGTGCAGCCGTGCGCGCCGCCGCGCACCGGAAACGTCAGCACGACGGGCGAAGCGGTCGTGCGTTTGCCGCATGATCGGCCGGCCGGAATGGAGCTCTGCACCTACCATCCGACGCCCGAGGACAAGGTGATTCAGCTTGAGTTGGAATTCGCGATGCGCAATCAGGCGGAGTTCAACCAACTGATGCGGCAGATCCAGGCGCCGGGCGCGCCGAAACACAAGGAATGGCTCACGCCGGAGCAAATTCACGAGCGTTTCGGCGAAACCCGCGCCCAGTTCGACGACGTGAAGTCGTGGCTGCAAGCGCAGGGTTTCACGATTATCGGAGAAAACTACGGCGGCAGTTCCGACTATATCCGCTTCAAAGGAACGATCGGGCAGATTGAAAAGGCGTTCGACATCCGGATCGTCTCGCCCGAGTACGATCATTACGCCAGCATGGACGATCCGGCGGCGCCGGCGCGCTTCAGCGGCGTGATCGGATCGATCGACGGTCTCGAAGTCGAAGGCCCGCTGTATTAGCGGAGGGCGGCGGGACAGCGGGCGCGCCTTGCAAAAACGCGCGCGGTTGCGGTATGGCCAAAGTTCGGGGGCGGCGTGCGCGCGCATCCACGCGAGCGAACCCGAATCGTTGCGAACCAGCATCGGCGCGCCGCGAAGGATCGCCGTAACGGCCGATTACGTCGATTCCGAACCACTCGCGAATTCGTCGGCGACTTACTGCCAAGCCGAACAAGATGACGGCCAACGCCGTCGGGAACGAGGACGAGAGATGGCAAACGCAAAAAAGATGTGGGCGCTGCCCGGAGCGCAACTGACCGCGCCCGAGGCGCTGCTGATGCATGGCGGCGATCCGGCCAAGTTGCTGAATCTGCCCTGCCCGTCATTCCTGATCGAGCATCCCAAGGGCCTGGTGCTGTTCGACACCGGGTGCAACCCGAAGATCATCGACGACGCGGCCGGCTACTGGGGAGAGGTCGCGGCGCATCTGCCGGTCAAGTGGAGCAAGAACGATACGCTCGACAAGCAGATCGAGGGCGTCGGTTACAAGACGTCGGACGTTAAGTACGTAATCCTGTCACATTCGCATCTGGACCACTCCGGCGGACTGACCTACTTCCCGAAGGCGAAGTTTATCGTCGGCGCGGGCGAACTGAGATACGCCTACTGGCCCGAGCTTGATCGGCGCTGGGCGTTCATCTTCAACGACTTCGCGCCGACGCGCGGCTACGACTGGCTGGAGCTGGGGCAGGATTTCGATCTGTTCGGCGACGGCGCGCTGCAATTTCTCTACACTCCCGGCCATACGCCGGGCGAATGCTCGCTGCTGGTGAATCTGCCCAACCAGAGCTTTCTGCTGACGGGCGACACGGTGCATCTGCGCGCCGCGATCGACAACGAGGCCGGGATGCCGATCGACGTCGATCCTGGAACCTCGAGCCATTCGATTCGCCGCGTCAAGGCGATTCGCGACATGCACGGCGCGAAGGTCTGGATCACGCACGATCCCGACGATTGGAAAGAACATCCGCATCGCGTGGGCTGAACGGCGGCGCGCACGATGCCGATTTACGAATGGCGCTGCCGGCCCTGCGCATTGACGTTCGAGGGGCTGGCGGCCGCGTCCGCGGCGGCGCTCACGCGCGCCTGTCCGGAATGCGGGCGGCGCGCGAAACGAATCATGTCGGCGGCGCGCTTCGCGGCAAAAGGCGAAGCGCGCGCCGCCGGCGCGGAAACGCCGCGCGCGGATGACGTGACGAAGCTGCAACCGCCGCCGTGGGCGCGGATGTGCTGGATGGACGATCGGTCGGCCGCGCGTCTGGCCGCGCACAAACTCGGCCGCGGCGCGGAATACGACGACACGATGGCGGCGCGCGCGGAGCGCCGCGAGAGCGAAGGGCTGCCGCCGGAGCAACCGGCGGCGTCCGCGCATGGCCATAACCACGGCCACGCGAAACCGCATCGCGAGCCGCGCGTCAAGCGGCTCGGCGAATAGCGCTTGCGTTGAAATCAGCAGAGGTATGCGCATGGACGGATTCCGGAAGCTGCTCACCTTGGTCGGCCGTATCCTGCTGGCGCTGATTTTCGTGCTGTCGGGATTCGGCAAAATCACCAACCTGGCGGGTACGGCGGGCTATATGGCGCACGTCGGAATGCCGCACGCCCTGATCTATCCCGGCCTGATCGCCAGCATCCTGGTGGAACTGGGACTGGGCCTGCTGGTGATGATCGGCTACAAGGCGCGCTGGGCGGCGATCCTGATGTTCCTGTGGCTCATCCCGGTCACGATTCTTTTCCATCTGCTTCCCTGGCTGGACGCGAGGGCGAAGGGTCAGGCGATGGTGGCGCTGATGCAGCAGATCAACGTGCTGAAAAACATCTCGATCATGGGCGGCCTGCTGATGCTCGCGGGGTTCGGATCGGGGCCGTACAGTCTGGATGGCGGCGCATAGATCGGCGACGCGGACCGGAATTCAAAAAGACGGAGCGGCGCGGGCCGCTCCGTCCCGATTCGATCGAAAAACTATCGCCCCGAAGGGCGGCGGGTGGGGACGTCAGGCCGCGGCGCCGGTCGCGCTTTTGACCATCTGCCGCAATTCGCCCGACTCGTACAGCTCGCGCACGATATCGCATCCGCCGACGAATTTGCCGCCGATATAGACCTGCGGAATCGTCGGCCAGTTGCTGTACGCCTTGACCTGATCGCGGACTTCGGGGTCGCTGAGCACGTCGATGGTTTCGTAAGGAGCGCCGAGCTCGTCGAACACCGCGACGGTCGCGGCGGAAAATCCGCACTGCGGAAAATTGCGATTGCCCTTCATGAAGATGAGGATTTTGTTCTGGGCGATCGCGGATTGGATGCGGTCAAGAGCGGTGGCCATCGTTGGATTACCTCCGGGACTGATACTGCGCGGGCGTGAGGGTTTTGAGCGAAAGCGCATGGACGCGCGCGCGCATCGCGTCGCCCAGGGCGTTATAAACGAGCTGATGCCGTTCGACGAGACCTTTGCCGTCGAAGCGATCGCTGACGACCAGCGCTTCGAAATGGTCGCCGCCGCCGGTGGTGTCGCGCACCTGGACGGTCGCGCCGGGCAAGCCGGTCTCGATCATGCGTTGCAATTCGTTCGGATCCATCCCGGCTATCATAGCGTCCGGCGGGCGCTCAAATCCACACGCGCGGCGCGGCGGTTGACAGCGGCGGCCGCTCCGCGCCAAGGCTAGGACAGGAGGCGGATTGGAACCGCTATGAACTCAGGAGATCGAACTGCCGGCGGCGGCGCGCCGCGCGGCTCGATCGCGCCGAGCCGGCAGTACCAACCGTATCTCGAAGCCGCGTGGGGCTTCAAAAACGCCTGGTATCCGGCGTTGTTCGGCGCCGAGCTGAGCAAAAACGTGGTAGCCGGCGTGACGATTGCGGGCCACGAAATCGCGCTCAGGCTGGTGAAGGGCCGCGTGCATGCGATTCGGGACCGCTGCGCCCATCGGGGCGTGCGGATGTCGCTGCGGCCCCGCTGCTTCGCCGACGACACGATCACTTGCTGGTATCACGGTTTCACTTACGGACTCGACGACGGCGTGCTGAAGACGATCGTCGCGTCGCCCGAAGACCCGCTGATCGGGAAGGTGCGCATCCGGACCTATCCGGTCGAGGAGCGCGCCGGAATCGTCTTCGTTTTCGTTGGCGACGAGGAATACGCGCCGGCGCCGCCGCTTGCGGCCGATTTACCGATACGGATCGCGGACGACGCGAATCCGGTCGCGCATCTCCTTGACGAAAACGTCCACGTCCGCGGCGTGCATCGGCGGGTCGAATCGAACTGGCGGCTCGGCGTCGAAAACGGCTTCGACCCCGGCCATCTGCTGATCCATTGGGACAACCAGATCGTCGCGGCGACCGATCGGCGGATGGGCCTCGGCGCGCTGCCGATTTCCGAGGACGCGATCAAAATTATCGACGAACCGAACGGCCCCAAGGGCATGATGAACATGTACAACCTGCGCGCGTACAAGTTCTACATGGAAAACGCCGTGATCGGGATGAAGGCGCGCGGCAAAAAGCCGTACTACGCGCGCACGTCCGTGTTCCTGCCGGGGCTGCTGCTGGTCGAACATTGGCCGATACCCGGATGGGCGCAGTACGAATGGTACGCGCCGATCGACGACCGGCGCCACGAATATTGGGAGGTGCTGGTGGGGCGCGCGGCGAACGACGCCGAGCGGCGCGAAGCCGAATATCTGTACGAAACCTTCTTCGAACCGCTCGCGCTCAAGGATTTCAACGACAACGACGTTTTCGCGCGGGAGGCGATGCGGGACTTTTACGAATCGCGCGGCGGCTGGGACGCGGAGACGCTTTGCGCGTTCGACGAAGCGACGATCGTATGGCGCAAGGTGGCGGCGCGCTTCAACCGCGGAATCCAGGAGCCGTCGGCGCGGCGCGCTGAACGGCCGCGGGCCTCGCGATGGCGGCGGACGGCGACAGCGCGGACGCGCGCGGCGGCGTGAGCGTGACGCTGCGCTTCGAGGACGGCGCGGAACGGCGCATCGTGGTGGCGCCGGGCCAGTTCGTGCTCGACGCGGCGCTCGCGCAGGGCGTGCCGCTGATTCATCAGTGCCGTTCCGGCAATTGTTCGACCTGCGTCGCCACGCTAATCGAGGGCGAGAGCGCAACGGCTCCCGGACGTCCAGTCGCGCTGCTGGCGAGCGAAGCCGCCGCCGGCCGCCGCCTGCTGTGCGTCTCGTACGCGCACGCGCCGAGCGTGATTCGCGAGCATTATCCGGCGACGCCGATCGACGCCGCCGCCGCGCCGCGCCGATTTTCGGCGACGCTCGGCGCGCTCGCGCGGCCGAATCCCAAGGTCGCGATCTTCACGCTCGCGGTCGCAGATGAAACCTTTGCGTTCGCAAGCGGACAGTACGTGCGAATCCGCATTCCGCATACTGATGAATGGCGGTCGTATTCGATGGCGTCGGCGGCGCACGAACTGCCCGCCATGACTTTCATCGTGAAGCTGATCGCGGGCGGCGCGATGTCGGAATATCTGCTGCGGGCCGCGCGGCCGGGCGATCGGCTGGAGATCGAAGGGCCGCGCGGCGCATTCGTTTTGCGGCGCTCGCGCGGGCAGCACGTTTTCGTCGCCGGCGGCACGGGCCTCGCGCCGATTCTTTCGATGCTCGACGCGATTCGCCGCCGGCCCGGGATGCGCCCGCCGATGCTGCCCAGTTTCGGATGCTCGCGCGACGCGGAGTTTTTCGCGCGCGACGAGATCGAACTGCGCCGGTGGTGGATGCCGGAACTGCGGGCGATTTTGAGCGCCGGGCGAAGCGATGGCGCGGACGACGGCCTGCGGCGCGGAAATCCGGTGGACGCCCTCGATGCGGCCCGATCGACGCGGCCGGCGCCTCCGCCTATCTGTGCGGCCCGCCCGCGATGATCGAAGCGGCGCGGGTTCGTCTGACCGCGCTCGGCGTCGCGCCGGAACGGATTTACGCCGAACGCTTCGTCGCGAGTTGACGCGGAGGAGGCGCGAACGATGGACCTTACCGACGAACAACGCCGCCTTTACGAAACGGCTTGCGCGAAACTCGACTCCGCCCGTCTGGGGCGCACGCTGATGGAGTTGGTGGACATCCCAAGCCCGACCGGCGCCGAACGCGCCGCGATCGAATTCGCGGCGGAGCGGATGCGCCAGCGGATTGGCGGGCGAGTTGAAATTCAGCCGATCGACGGCGCGACCGCGAACACCTTCTGCGAGATGCGCGGCGCGGGCGGCGGCGCCGCACTGTTGCTCTATGCGCCGATCGATACGCATCTGGAGGGCGACCCGGCGCGCGATTTTCCGTGGGCCGCATCGGCGCCGCGCGCCGACCTCGCGGCCCGCGCGCACGCCGAAGGCGATCTCATCTACGGATTGGGCGCGGCCAATCCCAAAGGAATGGTCGCGGCGTTGATCGAAATCGCGACCGCGCTGCACGAGATCGGAACGCCCCTGATGGGCGATCTGATCGTCGCGTTCGCCGGCGGCGGGATGCCCGTCAACGTCGCGGAGCGCGGCAACTACGGCATGAGCGACGGCGTCTATCATCTGCTCACCCGCGGGGTCGCGCCGGATTTCGCGATTATCATGAAGCCGTTCGCGCGCGTTTACGCCGAGGAGCCGGGGATGTGCTGGTTCAAGATTACCGTGCGCGGCACGCTCGGCTACGCGGGAATTCCGCGCGGCGCGCCCGGCTATCGTCCTTCGATCGCTCCGGCGGCGTGGCTGATCGAGCAGCTTGAGCGCTGGCTGCCCGACTACACCGCGCGCAACACCGCCGGCGAAATCGCGCCCGAGGGCCATATCGCGGCGGTCCGCGCGGGATGGCCGGAAAAGCCGGCCTTCCCTTCGGCCGCGACGGAAATTTATCTCGACCTGCGATGCAATCCGCGCACTTCGCCGGCCGCGGTCAAGGCGCAGTTCGCGGCGGCGCTCGGAGAAATCCGGTCGCGCCGAACTGATCTAGATTGCGACTGGGAGATGATCGGCGCGTGTCCGGGCGGCATGACCGATCCGAACAACTGGATCGTTCAATCCGCGCGCCGCGGATGGGAACTCGTGCGCGGCCGGCCGCACGGCGATCCGCCCAAGCTGAGCGGCCAGACCGACGGCGCGCTCATCCGCCGCCTCGGCGTCCCGTGCGCGCGCGTGGGCTTTACCGCGCCGCCGCGCAAATGTCCGCCGGAATATCGCGAGGGATTGGGCGGGATGGGCGTCGTCGATGTGAACGATTAGCTCGAATGCGCGCGGATCATCCTGTACGCCGCGATCGATACGCTCACGCGGCCGCGCGCCGCGCTGGGCTTGTGAATCTCGGCCGCGCGATCAGATAACGCCGTCCGCGCGCAGCCGGGCGATCCGATCGGCGTCGTAACCGAGCACTTCGCCAAGCACGGCGTCGGTGTTTTCGCCGAGGGCGGGCGATCGGGTCGGCGGCGCGCTGGTCACGCCCGCGGTCTTGAGCGGAGAGCCGGGCACGATCAGATCGGCGAACGCCGGATGATCGGCGCGCAGGATCATGCGGCGCTCGTGCAGATGCGGATTCACGGCGACTTCGTCAACCGTCGCGATCGGCGCGGCCGGCACGTTGGCCGCCCCGAGCAGTCCGAGCCAATGCGCGCGCGGCAGCGCCGCGAAGTGGGCCTGAAGGATTGGTTCGAGGGCGGCGTGGTTCGCGGTGCGGCCGGCGTTGGCGAGGAAACGCGGATCGTCCTTCAACGCGGGCAGTCCAATCGCGTCGCAGAAGCGCCGCCAAATCGGCTCGTTGCCGCATCCGGCGACGAAATATCCGTCAGCGGCCTTGAACTGCTGGAACGGCGTAATCGACGGATGGCGCGAACCGATCGGTTTCGGCGCGACTCCGGTGGCCGAGAAGCGCGCGAGCGCGTCTTCGAGCCACGCCACCTGGCAATCGAGCATGGCGATATCCAGATGGCGTCCGGCGCCGCTCAGATCGCGCTCGCGCAGGGCGGCGAGAATCGCGATCACGCCGTAAAGCGCGGCGGCCAGATCGCCGACCGAGACGCCGCATCGCGTCGGTTCTCCGCCCGCCGGGCCGGTGATGCTCATCGTGCCGCCGAGCGCCTGCGCGACGATATCGTAGGCCGGCGCCGCCGCCATCGGACCGCTCTGGCCGAAGCCCGAAATCGAGCACAGGATGATGCGCGGATTGGCCGCGGCGAGCCGGCTGTAGCCGAGATTGAAGCGTTCCATCGTGCCGGGCGAAAAATTTTCGAGCACAACGTCGCTGCGGCCCGCGAGTTCCAGCAGCAGGCCGGCGCCCGCCGGCCGGCGCAAATCGATGGTCACGCTGCGCTTGCCGCGATTGACGCTGTAGTAGTAGCCCGAATCGTTGGAATTCGGGATGCGCGGCGCGTAGCCGCGCGAGTCGTCGCCGCGGCCAGGCAGTTCGACCTTGATCACGTCGGCGCCAAGGTCGGCGAGGTTCATCGCGCAGAACGGTCCCGCCAGCACCCGGCTGAGATCGAGAACGCGGATTCCGCGCAGCGGTTTTTGTTCAATCATCGCTCGAGCAATCTTCCGGCCGGGCCGCGTCCTAACGCGGCCGGCGCATCGCGGCCTGCCGCGCGCGCATCGCTTCGGCGGGCGTCATGATCAGCCGCGGCTCCTCGCGGCGCTGTTCCTCTTCCCGGGCGATCACGGCGCCCAGTTGCGCGCGCACGAACGCCTGGAAAAACGGGATGCGTTTCAAGTCGGCGCCATCGCGCAGCCGCGCCGCCGCCGCCGCGGCCCATCCGGCCTGCGTCCGCCGTCCGGTGCGCGCAAGGTAATGGGCGGTGTCCTCCAGATGACGCCGCAAACGGACGCCGTTGCCGCCCGCCAACAGTTCGCCGATCGCGCGCTCGACGACCAGCAGCGCGCGCTCCTCCTGCTGGGCGCGGTTCAGAACGATCACGCTGTTGCGGAGATTCGCGATCTCCTCGGCGTAGCCGCGAACCGCCTCGGGTCCGAAGGTGAACGCGCCGGCTTCCGGCTCGGCCATCAGTTCCGCGGGCGGATCGTGCTCGATTTCGCCCGCGAAATCCCGATAGATCGGATGGTCGAGTGCGGCGGGCGGCGACGCCGCGACCAGCTCCGCGCGCATCGCGAAGAAATTTCCCGCCTCGCGCCGTCCGGCTTCGGGCGTGCGCCGCCATGCGTCGCAGAGAATGAAATCGGCCACGCGCCAATCCGCCTCGACCATCGGCACGCCGGCGCGCCGTTCGAGATCGGCGCGGTCCTGACGCAATTCCTTGCGCGTCAGCGAGGTCAGGTTGACGCCGAGCATCCCGTCGCGCTCGGAAACCAAGCCCCACAGCCGGCGGATTCCCCCGCCCGGACGCGATTTCAGCAGCCAGACCACGCGGGCGCCGTCGGCGTCGGCGGGAGAGAGCAGCGCGTCGAGTCCCGCTTCCGCCGCCCCGGTACGCGCCTCCGCGATCGCGCGCGCCGCCTGCATGACCGTGCGCGGCGGCTCGATTCCGCGCTGGCGCAGGCGATAAAGCGCTCTGCGGATTTCCCGCCGGACCGCGCCGGCCGCCTGCGCCTCCATTCGCGCCAGCGCCGCGGCGGCGGCTGGCGACGCGATTGCGCCGAGGGCGCGCGCGATCGCGCCATCCGCGACGCCGGGCGCGCCGCGCAACGCTTCGAGCTTTTCGACCGCGCGATCCGGCGCGGCGGCGGGATCGAAACCCGCTTCGCGCAGCCGCGCGTCTTCCGCGTCGCTTGCCTTGAGGTTGGCCATCTTGTCAGCTTTCCAAACCGCTTCGGATCGTGAAAGCCTATTTGGCGATTTCTCGCGCTGTCAAGCGGAGAGCGAGCTTGCGACGATGCGCAACCTGGAAGCGAAATTCCGGCTGACCGATCCGGCGCGGGCGCGGGCCGGCGCTGCGGCGATCGGCTTCGAGCGGCGCGGCGAATTGATTCAGCGCGATACGTTTTTTCGTGTGGCCAACGGCAAGCTCAAGCTGCGCGAGGAAACCGGCGGCGCGGCGTTGATCCATTACGCACGGGCGCGGCGCGGCGGCCTTGATGTGAGCGACTACGCGATTGCGCCGGTCGCCGACCCGGCGGCGATACGCGCGATACTGACCGAGGCGCTTGGCGCGATCGCGACGGTATCGAAAGTCCGCACGCTGCTGCTGCGCCGCAACGTGCGCCTGCATCTGGACCGGGTCGAAGGCCTTGGCGACTTCGGCGAAATCGAGGCGGTCGCCGGTCCCGGCGAAAATCCCGACGATTATCGCGAAGAGGTCGCGGCGATCCTGAGCGCGCTCGGCGACGCGATCGGCGAGACGCTCTCGCTCTCCTATTTCGAGCTGATGCGCGGTTAACTTCCCCGCGAAGTTTCGGTCCGCGCGCGAGGGAGCAATTCGAGCAGCGTGAGCGTGAGATGATAGGTCAGGCCCCAGATGATCTGGCCGCCGTAAAGAATCGCCGGATAGCCGCTGGCGGTTCCGTCGCGATTCACTTGATGCTGGCCGCGGTAGCGCGGATCGCTCAAGGCGTCGAGCGGGACAGTAAAGATATCCGCGACCTCGCGCGGGTCCGCACGCAGGGCCGGCATTCCGTAAATCACGCCGACGAACGGCGTCACGTCGATATTGGTGCCGAAGGTGCGGCGGCCGGGAAAGCTGCCGAGCACGTGAATCGCGGCCGGGTCGAGACCGACTTCCTCATGCGTTTCACGAAGCGCCGTGGCCATCAGGTCGTTGTCGCGCCGATCGAAGCCGCCGCCGGGAAACGCGACCTGGCCGCGATGGCTGGCAATGCGATCGGACCGGCGGGTGTACAGGACCTCGATCGCGTCGTCGCGCACGATCAACGGCGCCAGTACGGCGGCAACGCGGCCGTTGCCCGTCCGCGGGCGCGGCGCCGATTCGGCGGGCGTGAGCCGGCGGCGCAACCGATCGAAATATTCGTGAAGCGGCGGAATCTGGTCGTCGATATTCATCAGGCGGCGGATGCTCTCGATCATCGCGCCCGCGCTCTTCCAGCGCAAGCCCGATGCTGGCAAGTTAATTCCCGCGATGAGCATGGACGAACAGGGCGAAGGCTCGCGCCGCGAAGCTGAAGCGAACGGGCGGACGCCGGCGCCGCGGGTATTGATCGGCCGATGCCACGAAATTGTGCTCAAGGGCGGGAATCGATGGCGTTTCGTCGATCAACTCAAGCGCAATCTGCGCGGCGCTTTCGCCGACATACGAATCGGGCGGGTGCGCGCCGAGGGACCGCGCATCCTGGCGGAACTGCCTGACGACGCGGACGAAGCATTGGTCCGCGAGCGCGCCGCCCTGCTCTTTGGCCTGCAGAATTTCACCATCAGCCGGCCGGCGCCGCTCGCAATGGAAGCGCTCAAGCGCGAAGCGATCGCGGCCGCCCGCGCTCATCCAGCGCGCAGCTTCAGAGTGGCGACGCGGCGGGCCGAGAAGCGCTTTCCGCTGAATTCGATGGAAATCGATCGCGAGGTTGGCGGCGCGATCGTAGCGGCGCTGGGCTTGAAGGTCGATCTGGAAAACCCCGACCTGACGATCACGATCGAAATCCTGCCGCACAGCGCCTACCTCGCCGCCGGCAAGCATCCCGGCGCGGGCGGGCTGCCGGTGGGCGTCACCGGCAAGGCGACCGTCCTGCTGTCGGGCGGAATCGATTCGCCGGTCGCCGCGTACCGGATGATGCGCCGGGGACTCAGGCTCGATTTCGTGCACTTTCACAGCCATCCGCTGGTTTCGACCGCCAGCCGCGAGAAAGCCTGCGATCTGGCGGCCCATCTCACGCGCTACCAGATGCGCTCGACGCTCGCGCTCGCGCCGTTCGCCGATGCGCAGCGCGAGATCGTGGCGCGCGCCCGCCGGCCGCTGCGCGTGGTGCTTTACCGCCGGATGATGCTGCGAATCGCGAGCGCGCTGGCCCGGCGCGCGGGGTCAAGCGCTTTGGTCACGGGCGAGAGCCTCGGGCAGGTGGCGTCGCAGACGCTGGAAAACATGACGGTGATCGAGCAAGCGGCGCCGCTGCCGGTTCTGCGTCCGCTAATCGGGATGGACAAAAATGAAATCATCGCCGAGGCGCGAAAGCTCGGCACTTTCGAAACGTCGATACTGCCCGACCAGGATTGCTGCTCGCTGTTCGTGCCGGCCCATCCGGAAACCCGCGCGCGGATCGAAGCGGTGGCCGAAGAGGAAGCCGCGTTCGACATCGGCGCGATCGTCGCGTCGGCCGTCGAGCGAACGGAGCTGGTGCGGTACGAATTCCCGCCGCGCGGATGACGGATGCGCGGATTATCCGCCGGCGGCGACGATCGCGACGCCAAGCGCGAGCGTCACAATCGTCACCGGAACGCCCACCCGCAGGTATTCGTAAAAGCCGATTTCAATCCGCTCGCGCCGGGCGTGCTCGACGACGATCAGGTTGGCGATCGAGCCCAGCATGGTCAGGTTTCCCGCGAATGTGCTGGCGAGCGCGATAATCAGCGCCTGCCGCGATCCCATCGCGAGCGAATGGTACAGCGGCCGCATCAACATCACCGCCGGCACGTTGCTGACCAGATTGGAAAGCGCGGCGACGACGACGGCGAGCGTGACCGCTCCGGTCATTCGCGCCGCTCCCACCGCCCGCACCAGGTCGTCCTGAAACCCGGTTCGTTCCGCGCCGCCGACCACGACGAAAAGACCAGCGAACATCAGCAGCATCGTCCAGTCGATCAGCCGATAGACGCGCGCCGGCTTGACCCTGCGCGTGAAAAGCGAAACGGCGGCGGCGCCCATCGCCACCAGATCCGTGCGCCATCCGGCGGCGAATCCGGCGAGCACGCCCGCCGCGATCACGATCGATTTGAGGCGAAACCAGCGCGAGACGGTTCGGACGCGCGGCGCGGACGGCGCCGGATCGCGGCGCAATCCGCGCAACTCGCCGCGATATAGAAAGGCGATTATCGCGTAGTCGGCGACAAGGCCGGCGAGCGCCGCCGGCGCCACGCGCATCGCGAATGCGCCGTAACCGAGATGCGCAAAGCCCGCGACGATCATGTTCTGGGGATTGCCGGTGATCGTGGCGGCGCTGCCGATATTGCTGGCGGTCGCGAGCGCGAGCAGAAACGGAATCGGCGGCGCGCCGGCCATCGCCGTCAGTTCGATAATCAGCGGCGTGAGCGCCAGACAGACGATATCGTTAATGAAAAAAGCGGCGAGCAGGCCGGACGCTGCGACCGTCATCGCAAGCATCCCGAAGGCCGAACTGCCGCGGTTGAGCATCGCGCGCGCCACGCCCGCGAGCGCGCCGGAAAGACGAAGGTTCGCGACGACGATCATCATCGCGAAAAGGAGACCGAGCGTGTGGAAATCGATGGCGTTGAGCGCGGCGCGCTCGCCCAGCCCGCCGATCGCGACCATCGCGACCGCGCCGACAAACGCGGCGCCGGCGCGGTCGAGCCGCAGCCGGGGAAATTCGCCCGCCGCCATCACGAAATAAGTCAGCGCGAATATAAGGAGCGGCGTGAAGGACGACCCAGTCATCGGCGCTTGAGCATCATCGGCGACGCGCATCCGCCGCGCAAGCCGCGGGCGGCGTGCGGCATTCAGGTTCACGCCCGCGGCCGGCGGCGCTATAGTTCCTGAGCGCGCGCGCGACGAGCCGGCGCCGGATCGAAAAATCGCCGTCCACCCGGAGGATCGGCCTGATGAGATTCAGCGAACTCAACCACGCCAAGTGCAAGACCTACCTATTGGCCGATGAGCGCGCGCGCGCCGCCGTCCTGATCGACCCGCTCCGCGACCGGATCGAGCGCTATATCGCATTGCTGGCGTACTTCGGATGCCGGCTGGAAATCATCATCGACACGCACACGCATGCCGACCATCGCAGCGGAGCGATCGAGTTGGGCGAGCTTACGGGAGCGCCGGTGGCGATGCATCGGCGGGCGCCGGCTCCACATGTGTCGCGGCACGTTGATGACGGCGACGTTTTGAAAATCGGCGAAATCTCGCTGAAAGTGTTATACACGCCCGGCCATACGCCCGACTCGATCAGCCTGTACGCCGGCGATCGGGTAATCACCGGCGACGTATTATTGATTCATGGCGCCGGCCGCTGCGATTTCGCGGGCGGCGACGCCGGGACCGGCTATGATTCGATTAGCCGCAAACTCTTCACGCTGCCGGACGACACGCTGGTGTTCCCCGCGCACGACTACCGCGGCCATACGCAATCGACCATCGGCGAGGAAAAGCGCTCGAATCCGCGCATCGCCGGCCGCACGCGCGAGCAATATATCGACGTTATGAATAATCTCGGGTTGCCTCTGCCCGAAGGAATCCAGGAGGCGCTGCAGCCCAACCAGTCGGAAATCGACGCCTCGAACCTGCACTTTCCCACGCTCGCCCAGCTCAATCAGGTGCGTCAGCTCGATGCCGCGGAGGTGCTGGCCCGGCTCAACGCCCCGGAACCGCCGCTGATTCTGGACGTGCGCGAAGACGAAGAGTTCCGCGGCGAGCTTGGCCATATACCGGCTGCGACGCGAATTTCATTGCGCGAATTGACCGATCGCGCCGGCGAGCTGGAGCCCTTCAAAACCAAAGACATCGTCGTGGTCTGCCGCGTGGGCGTGCGCAGCACCACCGCAGCCGCTATTCTGACCGGGCTCGGCTTCGATCACGTTTGCAATTTGAAAGGCGGGATGATCGACTGGAATGAGGCGCGGATGCCGACCGAACATTGAAGCCAGCCGCGGCAACAGCTATGCGACAATCCGTAAATTCGTGGAGCGTCTAGCGCAGTCATGAATCCGCCTTTCAAAACCGCCGAGCTCGATCATCTGGTGCTGCGCTGCCGCGATCAGGCGGCGATGCTCGCCTTTTACACGGATGTCATTGGCTTGAACGAAGAACGGCGCACCGAGTCGATTGGCTTGATTCAATTGCGCGCGGGCGCGGGGATGCTCGACCTGGTTCCGACCGTTGGCGCGCCGGCCGGCGTCGCGCGCAACCTCGATCATTTCTGCCTCGGCGTCGAAGTCGCCGACCTGCAATCCGCGATCGATTATTTGCGCACCTGCGGCGTCGAGGTTGTCGGCGAGCCGACGACAAGGTACGGCGCGCGCGGCCTCGGACTGTCGATTTATATTCGCGATCCCGAGGGCAACCTTGTCGAACTCAAGCAGATTCGGCCTCGTGCAACCGCCTGATGCGCTCGCAATATCGCAGCCGC
>JAJXZF010000109.1 GCA_021780225.1 Deltaproteobacteria bacterium
GGCCCGAGCCTGCAAGAATTGGCGGTCCATCCGAGTGGTCGCGGTGAGCCGTTAGCTCAGGCAGGTAGAGCATCTGACTTTTAATCAGAGGGTCCCGGGTTCGAGTCCCGGACGGCTCACCAAAAAATCTCAAGAAAATCAGGGACTCACAAAAACCTCCCGGCTACGCCGTCAGTAATGACTCGGCACGGGGTATGGAGCGCGTCCCTGTCCAGCCAGAGGGGTTCGCTCCATTCCTTATCCTGCAAGCGGCCGATCGCGGCGATCTCACGCTCGGTCCTTTTTCGCGGACCAGCGGCTGCTGCTATAGATTGACCCGGAAACCCAGCCCCGAGAGGTTAGCTTGAAATGAGTGCAATCGCCTTTGAGCTTCCGCCTGAAGTGCAACAAGCGCGCGATGGACTGACGGCATTCGCGCGCGCCGAGGTGATGCCGCGGCACGACAAGCATCGCGCTCTGCTCGAAGACCCGCGCAAACTCTATCGTGAAGACGGACGATATTCGGATGAAGCTGTCGCTTTGATCCGGGAGGTTCGCCGTGCGGCGGCCCGCGCCGGCTTTTACACGATGTGCGTTCCGGAAGCACTGGGCGGCGGGGGTCTCGGCCATCTGGCCTACTACGCGGGATGGGAGCATCTGTTCCGGCTTTGTGGGCCCAAGAACTGGCTGATGCTCTATGCGATTAGCCATTGGGCATTCGGCCCCAGTCGTCTCCTGGAACGCGTCACCGCCGAAGCGCGCAAGCGTATTCTCGAGCCGATGAATACCGGCGACGCCTCAATGTGCTTCGGCTTGTCGGAGCCTGGCGCGGGATCGGATGCGGCGGCGCTGGCCACGCGCGCGGTCGCGGATGGCGACGGATGGAGGATATCGGGCCGGAAGATCTGGACTACGAACGCCCCGGTCGCCGACTATTGCATCGTGTTCGCCATCACCAACCCGTCGCTGGCGTCAGCGCGGAAGGGCGGAATCTCCGCGTTCCTCGTACCGACGAACTCCCCGGGATTCGAAGTGCAAAGAGTGGTTCGCCTGTTTGGCCACATCGGCGGCGATGAAGCCGAACTTCGGCTCGACGAGGTATTCGTAGAGCCCTGGCAGCTCGTCGGCGAACTCGACCGCGGTTTCGACGCCGCGCTCTACGGAGTATCGCTCGGGCGAATCTACAATTCCGCGCGCGCGGTGGGATATGGCAGATGGGCGCTCGAGCGCGCGCTCGAATACTCGAGGGTGCGCGAGGCGTTTGGCCATCCGATCGCGGACTACCAGGGCGTGACCTTTCCGCTGGCCGAATCAGCCGCGGAACTGCACGCCGCCCATCTGATGGGCCTCAATGCCGCCGCGTTGCTCGATAAAGGCGAGCAAGCCGTCAAGGAACTCTCAATGTCCAAAGCCTTTTCGGTCCAGGTTGGATTTCGCGCCGTCGATCGCGCGATCCAGACGCACGGCGCGATTGGTTTCACCAATGAGCTCGGGCTTTATCACGCCTGGCATTCGCTGCGCATCGTCAATGTGGCCGACGGCACAAATGAAATTCTGAATCGTACGGTCGCGCAGCGATTGCTTAAAGGCGATATAGAATTGTAACCGCCAGCGGCTCATCGGTTCTAAACTATCCGACGGTGAGTTCGCCGCAAAATGCGATAATCTTCATTATTGCCGCGAGACCCAAGACATATTCGTGCGGATTGAAGTTTCATCCGCGACGGACGCTCGGTCGGTAACGATCCGGGAGATGCTGACCTTCGAATTCCGCGGCGAAATGTCTCTGCCATGGTCGGGCGCCCTGTTGAGCGCTCGCCATCTGTACGGCAGCAACGCGCTCTACTGGGCGGCGATCAAATTGGGTATCGAGCGCGGATGCCGCATCTTTGATTTCGGCCGATCCTCGGTGAACTCGGGAATCTCCGAGTTCAAACGTCAATGGGGACCAACTCGACGCCAGGCATACTGGAACACGTTCTATTACCGCTCGAGGGCAAAATCGCCTCGGGAACGGCGGGGACGTCTTTTATGAAGGTTCGATCGCCTGTTACAGCGGCGTCAACACCACCATCCCGATCGACCCGGGCGCGCCGGCGGGCGTTATCTCCTTGCTGTCGGCCACCACCAGCGCCAGCGGATCGACCGCTACGGGCAATGTCACGCTTGCGATGCCTGCGCCGTCATATGTGCCGGCGGGCTCGATATGTCTCGCGCATATCGCCAGTACGGGACCCAATACCTTCACCGTCCCGTCCGGATGGGCGCTGATTCGAACCGGTCAGATTAGCTATCAGGCCACGCAGGCCCTCTATTGGCATCTGACGGGCAGCGCCGAACTTACCAGCTACGCCTGGACGACCGGCGGAAGCGTCTTTTTCGCCGGCGGTATCGCTTGCTACGCCGGCGTCAACGCCGCCACTCCGATCGATCCCGGCGCGCCGAACGGCAGCGGCGCCACCGCCAATGGCGCGGGCGCCAGCGCCCCGGCGATTACGACCCAAACGAACGGCGACCTCATCGTCGGATTCGCCACCGTCGGCGAGAGCGGGTGGGGTCAGAATGTCAGCGTGCAGTTTCCGTCCATTATGACCTCTATATGGTCGCTTAATAATTCCAACGCCGCGTCGCCCCAACGCCGGGTGATAAAGCTCAACGTCGCGGCAACCCAGTTGCGGTAGAGATCGTGCATCGCAAGAAATTCGTTGTACATGCGCTGGGCGGCGTGACGCGCGCGCTCGCGATCGCCGCTTGCGATCGCTTCGAACGTCCGAGCGACGCTGCGTTTTTCCATCTCGGCGATTTCCTCGGACGAGAACAGGCGTTCGCTCATGGCGATTTCTCCTTTTCCGCGTCGTCCAGCGAAGTTAA
>JAJXZF010000048.1 GCA_021780225.1 Deltaproteobacteria bacterium
GCGCTTTTCGCCAAAAGCAATTCAGCCGCGGCACAGCTCGCAGGCGTTCCGGTTCTCGGCCACGTGCCGGCGAAGGAGTATCTTCCATGATAATTACGGCTAATCCCGAAATAGCCAGTCCAGATACCGCGTTTTCAACGGGCGCCAATGCCGCGCATACCGATTCGGGCAAGACTCGACGCGATTCTCCTGTGCGCATCTCGCTGCTCCGGAGCGCCACCGGGCTGGTCTTGCTGGCGATTTGCATTGCCGACGTCTATCAGTTCGCCGACCCCGATATCTGGGGGCATATACGTTTCGGCCAACTCGTCCTCAGCACCCATCACGCGATACTGCACGACACTTTTTCCTACACGGCCTTCGGCCGCGAATTCCGCAATCACGAATGGCTCACCGACGTCACGATGGCGTTCATCTACAACCACGCCGGAATACTCGGACTGAAAATCTGGAAGTTCCTCTTCGTCGCCGGAACGATCCTGGCCGTGGTCGTGGCGATGGCTGAAACGGGAGCGTCCATCGCGGTTCAACTGATTGTTCTGCTCACCGCGGCATCGGCGCTCCCGTTGCAAGAACAGTTTCGCCCGCTGGTCTATACGCTTTTCTTCTTCGCCGCGACGACCGCGCTGCTCGTGCGCCACAATTACCGGGGCTCGGCGCCGTTATATCTGATGGTTCCGACAATGTTGCTGTGGAGCAACGTGCATGGCGGCTTCGTAGTCGGATTGGGAGCGATAGGAATCTACGCCGCGGCCGCGAGCCTTGAAGACATGCTATGCGGGCGCGGGATGAAGCGCGCGTGGACGCTGGCGTTTTACACGCTCGCCGCCACTTTGGTTACTCTGGCCAACCCGTTTGGAATAGGCAATTGGCGTACAGTACTCGATTTCGTCTTCAGCCCGTATATACGGAATGTCATCGGCGATTGGCGCCCGCTCATTCCCGCGCTTCTGGACCAATTGCATTCGAACGCTCCCATGGGAGCCTTGTTATACATCTTGGTGATTGTCGTGATTGGGTTCGTCGTCCTGACATTCTGCCTCACACCTCGCGGAGGCGATTTGCCGCTTGTAGCCATAGCCGCAGCGATGAGCTACGCGGCGTTTAACGCCCGGCGCAATATACCTTTGGCCGCGATCGCATGCTCGCCCGTCCTCGCACGGCACGCCTCCCTATGCTTCGAGCGCTTGCGCGCGCGCAACCTAGTCGGTCCGCCGCTGTACTCGACCAATCCCGCCGGTTTGCAAAGAATCCAGCGGCTTACCGGCGTGTTCGCGATCCTGATTGCGATCGCGGCCGGCATTTTCTCGCCGCGCCTGCAAGACGATCGCGGATACCCGATCGGCGCGGTCGCCTTCATGAAGGCCCATCGCCTCCACGGCAACATCTTGAACGATTTTGACTGGGGTGACTATTTGATCTGGCATGAACCCGAATCGAAGGTTTTTATCGACGGCCGGTTCGCTGCGGTTTATCCGTTTTCCGTCATCCGCGAGTATCTTGATTTTTACATAGATCATTGGAATACGACAGAAGCATTGTCATCCTACCGAAGTGATTTTGTACTGATTTCGCCGTCGCGCAAAGCCTATGATCTGATGATGAGCCTTCCAGACTGGAGGCTGATTTACAGCGATCGCGATTCGGCGCTTTTCGCCAAAAGCAATTCAGCCGCAGCAAAGCTAACAGACGTTCCAGTTGTCGGTCACATGCCGGCAAAGAGCTATTTCCCATGACGAACTTGACAAACGAAAATCAGTCTATGAGGAGCAGAAACCGATATCTTCAATGTTCAGCCGTAGGTAGCCTCGCTTTGGCAAAAAGATTTAGGCACGGTGCGGAGGCAGTTTACTCTCTGCTGGTTTCCGTTCTGATCGTATTTCTTACGTTCGATTTCGATCGCGGAAGGGTTGGCGCGGGCGCCGGCGTTCACGAAGCGGCAGGAGGCAGGCGATAGCGCGCCCGCACAAGGCGAGCCGTCTCTCAAAAATGAGAGCTTCTGGAACAGCGAATCAGTAACCAGCGAAAGACCGTGATCTCCAAATGGAAACCTGCGCGCACAAAAGCCGATTGCTCGACCGCGAGAGCCTCTTAGCTTTCACAATCTACTTTGGCCTGTCGCTGTTCTTTTTCGGGCGCGGACTGATCGGCCACTTCGGCGACCGCTATATCGGCGTTGGCCCGGATCCGAGCGCCCATCTATATTTTTTAGCATGGTGGCCATACGCCGTACGACACCGCTTAAATCCATTTATTACACGATATGTCTGGTTCCCTTCCGGAGTTAACCTCACTCACTCCACCAGCATCGTACTACCTGCGCTACTTTTTGCGCCTCTGACTCTTCTGTTCGGTCCAACGCCTGCATATACGCTAATAATGTTATTATCGCCCGCCTTTTCCGCGCTTGCGGCTTTTATACTATACAAGCGAATCAGCTCTTGCTCCCTACCCGCGTTCACTGGTGGATTCATCTATGGGTTCTCGCCGTTCGAGCTCGGCCATATGTTAGGTCAGCCCAGCCTCGTCGCGTCATGGTTTGCTCCTCTCATAGTCTATTTCGCCTCGCGAAGACTCGACGGCGGAATCTCCTCTAAAACTCTTTTCTGGATTTTAACATTACTTTTAATCGGACAGGCTGGATTTTCTCTCGAGACGCTCGCTACCACGACGTTGATCGGCGGTCTAGCTCTCATTGTCTGGTCGGCTTTCGCAGACGTCCATCTGCGATATAAGATACTGACGCTTCTCTATCCACTAGCAGGCGCATATGCTGTTATGGTCGCCGTTTTCTCGCCATATTTCTATTATTTTTTTCATGGCCCGCAGTTATCCCTACCTTCTCAACTGGCCGCTTATCTCTCCGTCGATCCGTTGAACTTCCTTATTCCAACGGAAACAAACGAACTTGGCTTCTTTCTGCGGAATTGGTTGGCTCCGCATGCGAATCTTTACGAAGCAACCGCGCACGTCGGATTACCGGCGATTTTAATCGTCGCTATGACCGTTTGGCGCCAATGGCGCTCTCCTGTAGTCAGACTATGCGCCTGGATACTAGCGATCACTGCTGTCTTGGCGATTGGTCCATTTCTCGAAGTCAGCCGACGCTTAATTGTCCCGGCGCCTGAACTTTTGTTATTTTTGTGGGCTCCGTTTTTCAAAAATGCAATGCCCTGCCGTTTCACTGAATTTATTTTTTTTTGCCGTTAGGCGCTCTGGTCGCATTCTGGCTGAGCGACCGATCGAGATCGTCCGGCGTCAGAATGTCTTTCGCAGTAGTAATTTTTATTTCTTTTCTTCCTAATCTAAGTTCGACATTTTGGGTGCACCGCACCAACGTTCCTGCATTTTTCAGAAATGATTTTTATTCAAAATATATTAAACAAAACGATACTGTTTTACTTATACCATTCGGAGCTTATGGCAATGTGGACCTTTGGCAGGTAGAGACGAATTTTTATTTCAGAAGAGCAGACGGCTATCTGGGCCTTACGCCTCCACTACCGAAAAGCTATTCCGAATGGCCAATCACTCGAGCGCTTTACAGGATCAAGGAAATACCTGACTCAACCTTGCAAATGGGGGCGTTCCTTGTAAACAAACATGTGAATGAAGTTGTCATGCCTAACGGCGGCGCGCGGATCTGGCGTTGGAATTGCGCGCGCGGTCCGTGCGTGCAAGAGCTTAGACCGTTTACAGCCGATGAACGGAGAATTCTCAAAAGTTTTTTTTCTCCGTTTGATCCCAAACCGATCCACGTTGCCGACGTGACGATCTATCGTATTCCGCTTGATCGCCTTACTGAGTACAGAACAATTTCTCCCGTCGAATTGCAGGCAGATTTAGCAAATAAGCAAATTCGAACGCTGATCGTCGCAGCGAATCGCTATCTGAACGACAGGTTGCCTATGGAGCGTTTAAGCCTGCTCGCGGCAGAGCGGCTTGATTTAATACCACGTTTATGGCTGACGAACTCAGAGAGCTTAGGGTTTGCGATCGATTCGACGGATATTTACGGTTTGTCGCTAGGCATAGACCGAAGCGGCGATGTGCGGGTGGCCATTCGTGGTTCTTTATCTGCGCTCGGAAGACTTCAGCATGACTATTCGCCGTACTGCACGCGAGTAAAAATAGACGGACCTTCTGCGGATGCGAATCTGGCTGAGTGGACGCTCTCGACGCTGACGCTCGATTTCGACCGGGTGGGTTTGGCGAAAGCCGCGGCGTACGCCGCGCGGCAAGAATCGAGCGCAGCCGCGAAGACTCCCGAAGCGCCCGAAAAAGGCGCGTTTGCCGGCGCATCCGATTAGGCTAAAATTATCGGCGCTGTGCCGATAAGGGAAATTCAGGATCTGCATGTGCTCCGCACCGAGGCGCTGATCGCGCCGCGCGTGCTCAAGGAAGAATTGCGCGTGGACGAGGCGATCGCGCAGACCGTGGTTGAGGCGCGCGCCACCATCCGCCGCATCCTGCACGGCGAAGACCGCCGGTTGCTCTGCCTCGTTGGTCCGTGCTCGATCCACGACCCGGTCGCGGCGATCGATTACGCCGAGCGGCTGATGCGGCTGCGTCAGGCGGTCGCGGAGCGGATGTTCGTGGTGATGCGCGTCTATTTCGAAAAGCCGCGCACGACGGTCGGATGGAAGGGCCTGATCAATGACCCGCACATGGACGACAGTTGCGACATGCAGGCCGGGCTCCGAATCGCGCGCAAACTTCTGATCGACATCAACCGGATGGGGCTGCCGGCGGGCACCGAGATGCTCGATCCGATTACGCCGCAATACACGGCGGACCTGATTTCGTGGGCGGCGATCGGCGCACGCACAACCGAATCGCAGACGCATCGCGAGATGGCCAGCGGCCTGTCGATGCCGGTGGGCTTCAAGAACACGACCGACGGCAACCTGCAGGTCGCGGTGAACGCGGTGGAATCCGCGCGGCGGCCGCATTCTTTCCTCGGCATCAACCAGGACGGCGCGACCGCGATAATCCGGACCTCGGGAAATCCGGATTCGCACGTGGTGTTGCGGGGCGGCAAAACCTCGAACTACGACGCCGCGAGCATCGAGGAGTGCCGGCGGATGCTCGAAAAGGCGGGACTGGAATCGCGCGTGATGGTCGATTGCTCGCACGCGCAGACGGCGAAGGACTACACGCGGCAGCCGGCGGTGCTGCGCGCGCTGGTCGAGCAGGCGGCGGGCGGCGGGCGCGCGATCATGGGCGTGATGGTCGAGAGCAATATCGGCGCGGGCAATCAGCCGGTCAGCCGCAATCGGGCGGCGCTGGCGTACGGCGTGTCGGTGACCGATCCATGTATCGATTGGCCGACGACCGAGGCCTGCCTGCTTGAAGCGGCGCGGGCGCTTGGCTGAGCGGCGCGCTATCCCTGGCGTTTTTCGGCGCGCAATTTTTCCGCAGTGAGCATCGCGGCCAGCGCCGTCGTATGGCGAACGGTGTAGCGTTCGGGCCGTTCCAAATCCTTGTGGCGCAAATCAAGGCGGGCGAAATTCGCGAGGAACCGTTCGCGCGTTTCGGCGAGCGTGGGACGCGGCTCGCTCCGGCGTCCGGCCTGGAAGCGCCGTTCGAGCAGCGGCGCGATCGAATTCGGCGCGGGACGGAATTCGCGGGCGACCGACGCCGCGGTCTCTTCGGCAAGGCCGATGCGATCGGAGAAAAATCCTCCATTCTGATTGACCGCGCGGAAAACCTGCTTGCGGCCGGGCAGCGTGAGCTTGCCGGCTGAGGTCTTGAGCCGGCCGACGCCGTTGTACTCCGCCAGCTTGTAGGAAATATCGAGCGCGGGCGCGTCGGCGCTGACGACCATCGCCGTGCCGACGCCGAACGCGTCGATCGGCGCGCCGCCGCGAAGCAATTCGTCGATTCGATATTCGTCGAGATTGCCGCTGGCGAAAATCGCGACGTCGTTAAGCCCCCGATGGTCGAGGATACGGCGGGCGCGGACGCTTAAATCGAGCAGATCGCCGCTGTCGAGCCGCACGGCCTGCAACTTGAATCCCCTGGCGCGCAGCTCGAGGGCGGTTTTGGCGGCATTCTCGACGCCGCGGATGGTGTCGTAAGTATCGACGAGCAGCGTGCTGAGCTGGGGAAAGAGCGCGACGAAATGGTCGAAGGCGGCGCTCTCGGTCTCGTGCGCCATGATATAGCTGTGCGCCATCGTGCCGTAGAGCGGAATCGCGTAGCGGCGGCCCGCGAGCACGTTCGAGGTGCCGGCGAAGCCGGCGAGATAGCTCGCGCGCGCGGCGACCAGGCCGGCGTCGGCGCCCTGGGCGCGGCGCAATCCGAAATCGATCAGGCGGCGGCCGCGCGCGGCGTGATACGACCGGGCCGCCTTGCTCGCGACCAGCGACGCGAGGCCGGCCTGGTTGATCGCGAGCGTTTCGACCAGCTGCGCTTCAATCAACGGGGCGTGAACTTCGAGGATCGGCTCTTCTTCGAAAAAGATCGTCCCTTCCGGCATCGCGGCGACCTCGCCCGTGAAGCGCAATTTTGCGAGGTAATCGAGAAATTCGGGCGTGAACAGTTTGAGCGAGGCGAGGTATTCGATCGCGCCGGGAGCGAAGCGGAATTCTTCCAGCGTTTCGAGCAGGCGCTCCAATCCCGCCGCCACCAGATAGCCGCGGCGCGGCGGCAAGCGCCGCACGCTCAGCGAAAACGTCGCGGGGCCGTTGAGGCCGATCGCGAAGTAGCTGGCGGCCATCGTCAGTTCGTAGAGGTCGGTGAGCAGCGTGGCTTCGTCGGCGTCGAAGCGCAGGTCGATCGGCATCGGGTGAAACCTCGGCGGCTATCGTAGCGGCAGGGGCGGCCGGCGTCACGCGGCGCGGCCGGGCGCGGATCATCGCGGCGGTTCGGGCGGACCGGGCGGCGCGGGCGGCGGCGCGGCCGGCGCGGCCGCGGTTTCGTGAACCACGCGGGTTTCGGACGGCGCGCGTTCCCGCAAGCGCTCGCCCATCTCGCGCAAACGCTTCGCCACCAGATGATTGATCGTGCCGGGCTCGTCGATCGATCCCGCGCGCACGCCCGTCAGGATTTCGATTCCATGATCGATCGTATCGACCGCGTAGATGTGAAACCGGCCCTGCCTGACCGCTTCGATCGTCTGCTTGTCGAGCATCAGGTTGCGCAAGTTCGAGCGCGGCGCCAGCACGCCCTGTTTGCCGGTCAGTCCGACCGCCTTGCAGACGCGGAAAAAGCCCTCGATCTTTTCGTTGACGCCGCCGATCGCCTGCACATGGCCGTACTGATCGACGGATCCGGTCACCGCCAGATCCTGGCGAATCGGCACGCCGCTCAGCGCCGAGAGCAGCGCGTACAGCTCGGTCGAACTGGCGCTGTCGCCGTCGATTCCCGAATAGGATTGCTCGAAGCAGATGCTCGCGGTCATCGCGACCGGGCTGCGCTGGCCAAATCGCTCGCGCAGAAAGCCGCCGAGAATCATGATGCCCTTGTCGTGCGTCGAACCCGAAAGGCGCGCTTCGCGTTCGATATTGATTACGCCGGCCTGTCCGAGCGCCACCGTCGCGGTCACGCGCGAGGGCCTGCCGAAGCTGTAGCCGCCGACGTCGAGCACGGCGAGGCCGTTGATTTGACCCGCGGCGCTGCCGTCCAGATTGACGATGATCGTGCCGTTCGCAATCAGCCGGCGGATTTCTTCCTCGATATAATTCCGCCGCAAGACGCGCTGATCGAGCGCCTGATCGACGTGCGCCGCTTTGACCGACGCGGCGTTGGCAGCGCGGGCGAAATAGGCCGCTTCGCGGGCGATATCGTCGATCGGCTGCATCAGCGTCAAGACCCGGTCGTGGTCGCCCGCCATGCGCATCCCGAACTCGACGATCCGCGCCAGCGCATCGCCCTCGAATGCGGGCAGCTTTTCCCGCCGCGCCAGCTCGCCGACGCGCGCGGCGTAATGCGCGGCGGCGTCGCGGTTGGCGTCGATCACCGGCAGGATTTCCGCGCGGACTTTGAACAGATCGCCAAACTCCGCGTCGTAAAAATAGAGCAGATTGTAAAGCTGCGCGCCGCCCAGAACGATCACCTTGTTGCGAATATCGATCGGCTCCGGCTTGAGTCCGCTCAGCGCGAAGAACGGAAACGGCTCGAACGTCTCCGGCGTCATCCGGCCGGTTTTGAGGCTGCGCTTGAGCGTTTTCCATACGCCGGGTTCGACCGCCGCGTCCTCGAGGTCGAAAACCAGAAACCCGCCGTGCGCCTTCATGAACGAGCCGGGGATGATGCGGGTGAAGTTCGTACCCGAACGGCCAAGCGGATCGAGCCAGCGCTCGATCGTGCCGAACAGGTTGCGGTAGGTCGGCGCGTCCTCGCAAACCACCGGCGCGCCGGAGCGGCCGGCGTTATCGACCACGACGTTCACCTGGTACTCGAAAAATCGCCGATCCTCGGCCGGATGCGGCGGCGCGCCTTCCGCCTCGGGCGAGGGCGCCTCGGCGCCGCCATGCGGTTCGCGAAAGCGCTCCAGATGGCTCAGCATGTGCTCGGCCACGCTGTCGAGGTAGGCCGCGACGGCGGCGTTGTCGAAATGCGTCTTGAGGCCCGCGATCGCCGGCGTAATCAAGCGGGCGGCAAAAGCCCGTTCGACCGCCCGGATATCCGCGATCAGCTCCTGCATCAGCTCCTGCTGGCGCATCAGCAGCGGGCCAAGCTCGTTTTGCAGCTCGGATTGAACGCGCGCCAGCCGTTCTTTTTCCGCGTCGGGCAGAGCGGCCATTTCGCGCTGCAAATCCTCGGGCGAGTCGGGCATCTTGCCGCGCACCAGCGGGATGAATATCACCTGTCCGCCGGGCGCGCTTTGAAGCGCGAAGCCGCGTTCGCGCGCGCGCGCCTCGAAATTGCCGAACAGCTCTTGAGCGCGCTTGTTGTACTTGTCGCGCAAGGCGACGCGTTCCTGATCGAAATCCTCGCGGCGAAACGCCTTCGGCAACTGGTCGATCACGAAGCCGACCAGCTCCTGCATCCGCTGGCGCAGGACGGTCCCCTGCCCCGGCGCGAGCGCGATCGCGATTGGAGCCTCGGAGGCGCGGAAATTGTTCACATAGACCCAGTCGCCGGGCGTGGGCATCGCCGCCGCGCGCTCTTCCAGCAGGCGCAAAATCGTATCGCGCTCCTCGCGCGTGCGCAGTCCGCTGACGAAGACGTTGTAGCCGGGCGCGTCGATTCCGATCGCAAGCCGGATCGCGTCGAGCGCGCGGCTCTGGCCGAGCAAATGCCGGTCGTGGCCCTCGCGCGCCATCCGTTCAAGTTCCTCCGGCGTGGCCGGCGGCGCGCCGCGCAACTGCTCGGGCGCGAGCTCCACCGGCGGTTCGGCCGCCTTCAGTTCGGGATTGGGCGAGGTCGCTTCAGTATCGCTGGTTGACGCCATCGGCAGCTTGCTTTCAGTTTGAATTGAGAGGCCGCTGAAGCCGGCTGGGCGCCGGGCGGACCGCGTTATTCCACCGTGATGCGCCGGCCGCGGCGCTTGGGCAGCGTGATTTGCAGCGAGCCGGCGCGCCACGCCGCGCGCACGCGCTCGCCGTCGACCGGAGCGGGAAAGTCGAACACGCTCTCGCGCACGCCGGCGGCGCCCGGAATGCGCACTATCAGCCGCCGGTCGCCGGCTTCGATTTCGATCCGCCGCGGATCGGCATTCATGGCCGCAATCGTAACCTCGTATTCGGCGCCGCGATCGACAATCAATGCGTCGCCGGCCGCGCGCTGCGCCGCGGAGCGCCATCGTCCGACCAGGATTTCGTCGAACAATTCGTCGAAAGCCCGCTCGAAATCGCCGAAAGCGCGAAGTCCGGGGGACGATGAAATACGGGCAGCCACGACCGGATTCTAAACGAGTTCGAGGCCGGGCGTCGAGCCGCCACGCGCTTGCCCGAAACGCCGGTCCGGCGTATCGTTCGCAGCGTGCCCACCTTCACGAAAATTGTCGCCGCGACCGATTTTTCCGACGATTCCAATTTTGCGCTCGGCTACGCGCAAGAGATGGCGCGGCGGTTCTCCGCCGAATTGATCGTGGTGCACGTCGATCAACCGCTCGCGCCGGTGATGATCAGCGAATTGAGTCCCGGACTCGACGTTGGCGCGATGAACCGGATCGCGGAGGAGCAGCGCCTGCTGGCGCTCCGCGAATTGGATCAAACCACCGCGCGGTTGCGCGAGAGCGGGCTCAAGGTTCGCAGCCTGCTGCGGGTCGGCGCGCCCTTTCTTGAAATCATCAATGCGGCCCATTCCGAAGGCGCCGATTTGATTGTCGTCGGCACGCACGGCCGGAGCGGTCTGGCGCATGTGCTGATGGGCAGCGTGGCGGAACGGGTGGTGAACAAAGCCCATTGCGCGGTGCTTACGGTGCGCCATCCCGATCGCAAATTCCGCCATCCGCTGGACAAGCCCGAAAAGGCCGAACGCGCGGAAAAGGCCGAAAAACCCGACAAACCTTCAAAATAGCGGGCGGCAGCCGCAAGCTGGAAAGCGGCGCGCCGCGATCGGCCGGCTCGCGACGCGCGGGGAGAGTTATTTTCCAGTGAAACGTGGCGCGCGTTTCTCCGTGAAGGCCTTGATTCCTTCCTTGAAATCTTCCGAACGAGTCATCAGCACCGCGGTCCGATCCTCGTCAACGCAGGCGGTCGAAAGATCGGTGAAGAGATGCTCATAGACCATACGCTTGGCGTGGCCGACGCCGAGCGGCGAACACTGATTCGCGATTTCGGCGGCGATCGCACGCGCCGCCGGCATCAATTCATCGTGCGGCACGACCTTGCTGACCAATCCGATCCGGCAGGCCTCCGCGCCGTCGATTAATTTTCCGGTCACCGCCAGTTCGACCGCGTTCGCAAGTCCGACGATGCGCGGCAGCAGCCAGCTCGCGCCGAGCTCGATCGCGAGGCCGCGTCGCGGAAAGATGGCGCCCATCCGCGCGCGTTCGGAAGCGATGCGGATGTCGAAGTGGAGCGCGTGCGCGAAACCCATCCCGACGCAGGCGCCGTTGATCGCGCCAATCACCGGCTTCTTCATCGCGAGCAGCCATGCGAAACGGCCGCGAAAATTCGGGGTGAGGCTTTTTCCGCCCCGCCCTTCGGCAAGTTCGCCGCCAAGGCCCGACTCGGAAGCGATTTTGGTCAGCGCCGCCATGTCCAGTCCGGCGCAAAACGCCTTGCCCGCGCCGGTCACCACGATTGCGCCGATTTGCGGATCTTCTTCAGCGTCGGCGGTCGCCGCGCGCAATTCATGTTCAAGCTGCGCGCGCCATGCGTTCATCCGCTCGGGACGATTGAGCGTGATCGTGGCGACGCGATCGGACTTTTCATAAATGATGTCGGTGAAATTCATCGTCGCTCCCTGGGCGCTCGGCTGAGCGCGGTTTCCATGGCTGTGCGCCGCAAATCTAACATCGCCGCGCCAACGGCGGAAACCCGGCTTTTCTTGTCGGGCAGGCGCTGTTAGTTACATGCGGATGCCGACGAACGGAAGCTTCCGGACCGCGCCGCCGCGGCGCCGCGCGCGCGCCTTGATCTCATTCATTCTGATCGCCGCATTCGCCGTCTCTCCGGTGCGCGCGGCCCGGGCCGCGACGGCCGCGCACGAGATGGTGGTGGCGGAAAGCGCGCCCGCCGCACGCGCGGGGTTAGAGATCCTGCGCAAGGGCGGCAACGCCGTGGATGCGGCGGTGGCGACATCGCTGGCGCTGGGCGTCACCAACGCCAGTTCCTGCGGCATCGGCGGCGGCGGCTTCATGCTGATTTACCAGGCCAAGACCAAACAGCTCTACGCCCTCGATTATCGCGAGACCGCGCCCGCCGCCGCGCGCGCCGACATGTATCTCCGCAACGGCAAGCCCGACGAGGAATTGGCCCGCGTCGGCGCGCTCGCGGTCGCCGTGCCGGGCGAACTGGCGGGACTCGAGGCGGCGCGGCGCCGTTTCGGCACGATGAAATTTTCCGCGTTGGCCGCGCCGGCGATTCGGCTCGCGATTTCGGGCTTTCCGCTCAATCCCCACATGGCGCACGAGATTCCGATGGTCGCGCCGATTATCAGCGCGGACCCGGGCTTTCGCGCGATCTACTTCAAGCCCGACGGAGCGCCGTTTCACGCCGACGCGATCCTGCGCAACCCTGACCTTGGCGAATTTATCCAGCGCCTCGGCGACGATCCGGTCGAACGCTTCTACCATGGCGCGATCGCCGCGAAGATCGCCGACTTCGTGAAAGCGCGCGGCGGCATCCTGACCGCGCAGGATCTCGCCGCCTATCGTCCGGTGTGGCGCGACCCGATTCATCTAAGCTACGACGGCTACGAGGTTTACACGATGCCGCCGCCATCGTCGGCGGGCGTGGTGTTGGAAATTCTCGGGATGCTCTCGGGCGGCGACACCGGCGGGTTGGGCGCGGATTCTCCGGCCTATCTGGCGCGGCTGATCGAAGTGATGCGCCAAGGGTTCATCGACCGCGCCCAGTATGCCGACCCGGCGTTCGTCAAGGTTCCGTTGGCGGCATTGCTGTCGCCCAAGCATATCGCCGCGGCGCGCGACCGCGCGCTGCATCACGCGCCGCCCGCGCCGATCGCGGCCGCGCACGATCATGGCACGTCGAATTTCGCCGTGGTCGATCGGTACGGCGACGTGGTCGAAGTCACGACGACGGTGAATACGATTTTTGGATCGAAGCTGATGGTGCCGTCGCTCGGCCTCGTGCTGAACGACGAAATGGACGACTTCGGCGTCGCGCCGGGGGTTCCGAACGCGTTCAAGCTGGCCGGCGAAAAGAACAACGAGGTCGCACCCGGAAAACGGCCGCTGTCGAGCATGTCGCCGCTGATCGCGCTCAAAGACGGACGCCCGGCGCTCGCGGCGGGCGGTTCGGGCGGCCCCACGATTATCACCGGCGTCGCGCAGGCGACGATCGATTCGTTCGCCTTCCATCTTGAGCCGGAAGCGGCAGTGCGACTGCCGCGCGTCCATATGCAGGCCGAGCCGGATATCGTGTTTGTCGAGCAGAACCTGCCGTTCCATACGCGCGACGCGCTGGCGGCGATGGGCTATCACCTGAAAATCGTGCCGGAACTGGGCGCAATCAGCGCGATTCGGATTCGCCCCGGCCAATTGAGCGGCGCCTTCGATCCGCTTAAGGGCGGCGGCGCTTTCGGCGACTGAGTCCGCCAGCAGGCTTCGCCCCGGCGCGGCGGAACGTTAAACTTCTCCCGGGTGCAGCAGCAGGCTAAAACCGCCGACGCTCCGACCGCGTCGCATCCGGAGGAGTCACGCGCCGGCGGCGATTGGACGTCGCGAGCCGCGCTTGGCTTCGCCGCCGTCGGCGCGCTCTCGGCGTTGCTATTCTTCTATCATTTGGGCGCGTATGGCCTGTGGGAACCGGACGAAAGCCGCTATGCGGAAATCGCGCGCGAGATGCTGGCCAGCGGCAACTTCATCGTGCCGCACCTGAATTACGTTCCATACGTCGAAAAGCCGCCGTTGCTCTATTGGTTGACGGCGTTGGCGATGCGGTTGTTTGGAATCAACGAATTCGCCGCACGCTTTGACAATGCGCTTGCCGCGTTGGCTGGCGCGATCATGACCTACGGCTTCGCCCGGCGCGTCTTTGACGCGCGCCGCGCGACGCTGGCGGGCGCGATTCTCGCCACGAGCGCGCTGTATGCGGTGATGGCGCAGGTGCTCACCACCGACATGCTGCTCACCGCGCTGACCACGGCCGCGGTCTTCGCGCTGTATCTCGATTGGCGCGAGGGCGGTTACTGGCGATGGTGGGCGTACCTGGCGATGGCGCTTGCGGTGCTGACCAAGGGGCCTGTGGGCGCGGCGTTGCCGATCGCCATCGGAATGATCTTCCTGTGGCGTGAAGGGGCGCTCCGGGGCGCCATCCGGCGGTACAGCGTCATCCCGGGCGCGCTATTGATTGCGGCGATCGCAGGGCCGTGGTTTATCGTGATGATTTTCCGTGAGCCCGGCTATTTCGACTTTTATTTCATCGGCGAGCATTTTCGCCGCTTTTTTCAACCCGGCTATAGCCATCAGGAGCCATTTTATTATTTCGCGCCAGTCTTGCTCGGCGGCCTGCTGCCATGGACGTTCGTGCTGCCGTTTGCCTCTTGGCGCGATCTGGAGCCGAACCCGGCGCGCCGTTATTGCCTAATCGCGGCAACGTTGATTTTTGTCATCTTTTCGCTGGCGCGCGCCAAGCTCGCGCCGTATATCCTGCCCGCGTTTCCGCCGCTCGCCGTCGTGCTGGCCGACGGTATTGCGACCACGATCGAAAAGGGCCAAGCGCGCCGCTTGCGGTGGGTCGGACCGCTGCTCGGATTGGCCGCTCTGACAGCGGTCGTGGTTGCGCTGATGGCGGCGCGATTCCGCGCGCCTTATCCGATGATGGTGCGGCCGGCGCTCTATGCGGCCGGCTTCGTATTCGCGCTGGGCGGAATCGTATGCGGCGGCGGGTTCAGCCTCCGTCGTCCGTCGCTGGGACTTTGCTCCCTTATCGCGACCGGCGCCGCTGCGATTATCGTGATTGGATACGGCCGGCTGATGGCCGAGCCGGAGCGCTCGTACGCGGCCCTGGCCCGAACGATCGAACGCCTTGAGCCAAACGCGCGATTGGTCTGCTATCCCCGCTATATTCAGTCATTGCCGTTCTATTGCCGCCGCCGCGTGATCGTGGTCAACGGATGGACGGAATTGACTTTCGGCGCCGAGCATTCTATCGACGAGCACCAGTATTTCTTTACCGGGCGGCGCGACTTGATCGGGCTTTGGAACGATCCTCGGCCAGCCGTCTTCGTAATCGATCGCCAAGCGATTCCGAGCCTGCGCCAGCTTTTTGGGCCATGGCGCGAAATCGCGAGCGATCGAAAGAAAATCGCCATCATGCGCGCGGCGCCGGATAATTCCGCCGGCGGCCCTGGCGCCGAAACCCGCGCCGCGCGCCGGCCGGAGAATTCGATCAACGGGAGCAAATGAACCGCGCGCCGCAAGCGATCAATCCGTCGGAACCGGCTCCCGCCGCAAGCGCACGCCGCCGTAATCCATACGTCGCATTCGCGACGCGCGCCGGCGCCGGAATCGCGGTCGTTGCGTTTATTTTGTGGCGCGTCGATGCGCGGCCTGTCTTCCACGCGCTCGCCCGGGAACGTCTCGGATGGTTCGCCGTGGCGATGGCGGTTTATCTGGCTGGGCAGGTTCTATCGACATGGCGATGGCGCTTGCTCGCGAATATCACCGCGCTCGGCGGACCGTTCAGCGACTATCTCTCCTACTATTTTATCGGGATGTTCACCAATTTGTTCGTCCCCGGCCTGATCGGCGGCGACGCCGCGCGCGCGCTATACCTCGGCCGCCGTCAAAGCCGGATGGGCGCGGCGATCGCATCGGTGATCTACGATCGCGGAATCGGGTTTGCGGCGCTTTTCTGGTTCGCGGCCGCGATGGCGGCGACTATCCGCACGGTCGCATTGCCTCTCTCGCTGGCGCGCGCGGTTGAGGTTGCCGGAATGCTCACGTTCGCGGCGTGGATGGCTTCGCCAATCATGGCGCGCGCCGGCGCGGCTTTCGGCGGCCGGCTCGGAAGATTCGTCGAGCCGATTCTGCCCTACCTGCGCAATCCGCTCGCGACGCTTCCCGCCGCGATTCTTTCGATGATCCTTCAGGCCGCGATCGCGTTCGCCCAGTACGTGATCGCGCGCGGCCTCGGCCTCCACACCCCGCTCACGGTTTTTCTGCTCTGCGTGCCGATCGCCAACGTCGCCGCGAGCCTTCCGGTTACTTTGAATGGACTCGGCGTGCGCGAGGCCGCCTATCTCGTGCTCTTCGGCTATGCGGGAATCGCGCGGCCGGAAGCGATCGCGCTGGGCCTGTTGTGGTTTTCGGCGACCACACTGGCGGGCCTGACCGGCCTGATCGCATTCGTAACCACCAAACTGCCAACTCCGGCCGATGAAACCTTCACGCCGTTCGAAGTCTCGAACGGCACATCGTCGCTGCGCCAAGGCGGATAATCATCGGAACTCGAAAGATCGCAACTTATCGATCGCGCCAGTGTGATGTCCCCTAAATAAGTTTGCACACTGCGTCTATCTTGCGCTCCGCGTAGATGCCCGGATCAAGTCCGGGCATGACAACCTCTGTTCGTCATTGCCGGGTTCAGACCCGGCAATCCATCCCTTGTCGCCCGACAGTGGGCGACCTGCGCGCCGAGCTGATAAGGCGTCAGGTGGAAGTTATTTGCGGGACGCCACACTAAACGGCCCGTTTCAACACCACGCTCATTTCGCCCGCCGATTGCAAGCATGGTTAAATGTCCGGGGCCTGATTGCCTTGCCGCGATTGCCTTTGTATATTTTTCGCTAACCTTTCGGACAGGCTTGGCCGGAGAATCGCGCGCATGGACGTAATGAAGACCCTTTTCCTGAATCCGCCCTCATACGACGACTTCGACGGCGGTGCGGGTTCGCGCTATCAGGCCACGCGCGAAGTCTGGTCGTTCTGGTATCCGACCTGGCTGGCGTATCCGGCCGGCATGATTCCGGGCGCCCGCCTGCTTGACGCGCCGCCGCATGGCTACACGCCTGAACGCACGGTCGAAGAAGCTAAAAACTACGATTTGGTGGTGATCCACACCTCGACGCCGTCGCTCCGGATGGACGCGCGGACCGCGGAATCGATCAAATCCGCGAATCCGAAATGCACCATCGCCTTCGTCGGCGGCCATCCCACCGCGCGCGCCGAAGAAACGCTGAAACTCAGCTCGGCGATCGATATCGCGGCGCGCAAGGAATTCGACTACTCGATGGTCGAAGTGGCGCAGGACCACGATTGGTCGAAAATCGCCGGCATCAGCTATCGCAAAAACGGCGTCATCTCGCACAATCCCGACCGCCCTTCGCTCACCAACGAGGAATTGGACAAGCTTCCGTTCGCCACCGACGTTTACGCGCAAAATCTCGATTATCTGCGCTATAACAGCCCTTATTGCCAGTATCCATACGTGTCCATGTACACCGGCCGCGGATGCCCCGCGCGGTGCACTTTTTGCCTCTGGCCGCAGGTTACCCAGGGCCACAAATATCGCGTACGCAGCCCCGAGAACGTTTACGAGGAAGTCGCCACGCTCAAGCAGAAGTTCCCGAAGATGAAGGAGCTTTTCTTTGACGACGACACCTTTACCGCCGATCCGATGCGGGCGCGCAAAATCGCGCAGTTGCTCAAACCGCTCGGAATCACGTGGTCCACGAACTCGCGCGCCAACGTTGACTACGAAACGCTCAAAATCATGAAGGAGAGCGGGCTGCGGCTCTTCGTCGTGGGTTATGAAAGCGGCAATGCGGAAATCCTCAAGAATATAAAAAAGGGCGTCCGTCTTGACGTCGCGCGCCGTTTTACCAAGCACTGCCACGACCTCGGCATCCTGATTCACGGCACCTTCATCCTCGGACTGCCCGGCGAAACCAAGGCCACGATCGAGCAATCGATGACGTTCGCGCGGGAAATGGATTGCGAAACGATTCAGGTTTCGCTGGCGTCGCCGTATCCCGGCACCGAATTGTTCGAGTACGTGACGGCCAACGGTTATCTCGCCGTCGATCCGTTCCTCGACGAATCCGGTTACCAGAAGTGCACGGTGCAGTATCCGGGGCTGACCAACGACGAAATTTACGCGGCGGTCGAACGTTTTTACCGCAGCTTCTATTTCCGCCCCAAATATATCTTCAAGGCCGTGCGCAAGATGGTCTCCTCTTCCGAAGAATGCAAGCGCCTGCTCAAAGAGGGGATGCAGTTTCTGTCCACGATGCGCTCGCGGCGCGCTCAGGCACGCGCCGCCGCCCATCCGGCGCAGGCGGCCTGACCCGGCGGCGCATCCGAACAGGCGCGCGTGATTTAGCCGGCGCTATCCGGTGAAACGCGCCCAACGGCGGATTATGAGAGGTTACGGCTCCCCATCGGCCGTCGCACGCTCGCGCGGCTACGACAAATTCGCCATCTAAACTGAAGGCGTTTGTCGCAGGCCATGAGATCGCTCGCCGTCCTCGCGGAAATCTGCGCGATAATTTCGATCGCATATTATATCGCCGCGGCCTTCGCGGCGCGGCGCTTCGCGCGAATCATGTCCGCGGCGCCGCTGCCGACGCCCGCTCCGCCGCCGCGATGCGCCCTGCTTAAGCCGATGCGCGGGTTGGGCGCGAACCTCATCGAAAATGTCAAAAGCTACCTCGGCCTGAATTACCCGAACGCCGAATTTTACTTCGGCGTATCCGATCGCGACGATCCCGCGGCGCAGGTTCCCGAATTGCTGCGCCAGCAGTACGGCGCGCGGCCGGTCAACTTAGTCGTCGGCGAAGCAACAGGATGCGAAAACCGCAAAGTCGCCAAGCTGATCAAGCTGGCCGAGCAGGCGGCTGACGCCGACGCCTTCGTTGTCAGCGATGCCGATGTCGCGGTCGAACCCGGCCATCTGCATCGCGTCGTCGCGGAATTGTTTTCATCCGAGCGCGTGGGCGTCGTCTCCTGCCTCTACCGCGCGCGCCCCGGCCCGACTTTCGCATCCCGGCTGGAGGCGCTCACCGTCAATACCGATTTCGCGCCGCTCGTGATGGTCTCGGCGGCGATCGAACCGATGCGCTACGCGCTGGGCGCGACGATCGCAATCAAGCGCGAGACGCTGAACGACATCGGCGGATTTCGCGCGCTGAAGGATCTGCTTGCCGACGATTTTTATATCGGCAATTTGGCCGCCGAACGGGGATGGAACGTCAGGCTCTCGTCGTCGCTCGTCTCGACCCAGGCCGCCGAAGAAAATTTCCGCGACTACTGGAACCATCAGTTGCGCTGGGCTCGCACATATAGAACCACCCGGCCGCTCAGTCTCACAACGATCGTCTTGCACGGTCCGTTCTGGGCGCTGCTCGCAACATTCGCCTCCGGCGGCTCGCCGATCGCGCTGAAATTTCTCCTGGCGGTTCTCGCGTCGCGGCTGCTGACGGCGTGGTTCATCGCCGGGCCGGTGCTTGGCGTGCGTGAGCAACGTCGCGATTTATGGCTCGTGCCGTTCAAGGATCTCTGCATGACGGGCGTCTGGTTCGCCAGCCTGCTCAGCAATCGGGTAGTCTGGGCCGGCCGCCGATTGGAGATCCGGCGCGACGGCACGATGCGTGAAGTTCATGGATAATCCGCACGCGCTCGCGGACTGCCTCGCGATCGGGGTTCTGGCAAGCTTGCTGATGGCGGCGGGCCTTTTGTTGATGAAGTCGCGCGCGTCGGAATTGCCTGAAGCGCGCGCCGGATCGATTCTGCACGCGTTGGGCGCGTGGGTGCGCGATCCCGTATGGCTCGGCTCCGTCGCGATTCAAACCACCGGATACGCGCTCTATATCGTCGCACTGGCCGAGGCGCCGGTTTCGCTGGTGGCCGTGATGATGCAGGGCGGAATCGCGATTTTCGTCATCTTCGCGGCGGCCTTCCTTCACGAACGCGCGTCGCCGCGCGAATGGATCGGAATCGCCGCGATCGTCGTCGCGATGACGATGCTGGCGCTCTCGCTTGAAGCCGGGGCGGCCGAAGGCGCCGTCAATATCCCGCGCCTGCTCACGCTTGCCGCGTTCGCAATCGGAGTCGCCGTCGCGCCGTTCGCGTCCGGCGGAGCGCGGCATAGCGGCGCGGCCGCGGCGATCGCTTCCGGCGTCGCGTTCGGTCTCGGCAGTCTCTTCACCAAAGCTATGGCCGATTGGTTCCTGGCCGCGTCGAATCTCGAAGTGATTATCCGCGCGCTCTCGGATCCGTGGCTCTATTGCGCGAGCGCCGCCAATATCGCCGGACTCGTGATGCTGCAGAACTCGTTTCATTCGGCGCGCGGGATTATCGCGATGCCGCTGTCGTCGGCCTGCTCGAATCTGGTTCCAATCGTCGGCGGGATGGCGGCGTTCGGCGAGACGCTCCCCGCCGATCCGCTCGCCGCCTCGCTTCGCGTCGGCGCCTTCGTGCTGACGGTCGCCGCGAGCGCGAGCCTCGCCACCGCCCAACGCTAGATTTGGCTTGGGTCCGAAACACCGCTCGCGGCGCGTCCGCCGGCTACTCAAGTTGGCGCAAATTGGATATTATCGGGTTGTGAAATCCAAAGCTCTAATCACCACGCCTTTTCCAACTGTGGACGAGGTGGCGAAGGATCTCGGCGTCAGCCGCAAGCGCGTCCGAGAGCTGCGGGCCTTGTTTCGCCAATTCGAAAGAAACGGCGAGTCCGGTAAATTCGCCTCCAAGAATTCCGTGACGCGGCCACGAATCGCTAATATGTCAATCCGTCGCAGACGACGCGCATCGGCCGGCGAAGCGCGTCGCAAAACGTCCGCCAAATAACTGATTCGAACGGCGGCAATCTCAATTTGCAAGCGATGGCAAACGCTTCTCGGCGCCGAGAGCGTCGCAAGCCAAACGATTTCGCCTTCCTTAATATTCCCTACGACGACAAATTCTCGGATCTATATCTCGCCTATATCGCGGGATTATGCGGATTCGGCCTGAAACCACGCGCGACCATCGAAATTCCCGGCAGCGAGCGCCGGCTGGACAAAATCTATCGTCTGATTCGTCGGTGCCGATACTCGTTCCATGATTTGTCGCGCGTTGAAATCGATCCCTCGCCACCGCCTACGCCAAGGTTCAATATGCCTTTCAATATGCCTTTCGAATTGGGACTGGCTGTCGCCCACGCGAAAAACGCCCGCGGCGCGCATCAGTGGTTCGTCTTCGAAACCAAACGGAACAGGATTAAAAAATCGCTCAGCGACGTGGACGGCACAGATCCTCACATTCATGGCGGCAAACCGCGGCGCGTTCTTGTCGAACTTTCGAACGCATTGGTTCACAAGAGAGGAACGCCGACGATCGACCTGCTGTTCAAGATTTACGCCGATCTGCAAAAACGAGCCAACCTGCTCAAGTCGGATTACGGCGGCGGTTCTCTTTTTGCGGCCAGGCCATTCAAGGACTTGGTTATCGCGGCGACTGATCTGGCCGAACGAAACGACCAGTAAATCAAACCTCACCCGGTGGCGCCGAGGGCGCGAAGTTCCGCGATTTCGCCGTCGCCGTAGCCGGCCGCGCGCAAGACCTCATTCGTATGCTCGCCCAGCCGCGGCGGCATCGAACGCTGCACCGAGCGCTCGCCGTCGATGCTGATCGGAATGTCCACGAACTTCATCCCGGGGATGCGGAAATCGGGCGCGACCGGCGGAAACATCCCAAGCTGGTTGACGTGGTCGTCGGCGAAGACCTGGTCAAGCGAGTTGATCGGGCTAACCGGCACCCCCGCTTCCTGAAGAATCCCGATCAGTTCCGCGGTGTTGCGGCGGCGGGTTTCACTCTCGAGGATTTCGTGCAGCTCAAACCGGTTCGGCACGCGCACGCTGTTGCTGTTGAAACGCGGATCGCCGGGCAAATCCGCAAGGCCGATAGCGCCGCAGAATTTTGCGAACAGGCGATCGTTCCCGGCCGCGACCAGCGCCCATCCGTCGCTGGTTTGAAACGCTTCGTAGGGCGCCGCCGCCGGCGACGCCGATCCCGCCGGACCCTGCACCTGTCCGGTCGCCATATAGCTGGTCATCATCAGCGCCGTCCACGTGACTCCGGTCTCGAGCAGGCTGGTGCGCACGCGCGAACCCTTGCCGGTCTTGCCGCGCTCGATTATCGCGCCAAGGATGCCGCTGAACAGCCAGATTCCCGAACCCATGTCGATAATCGGCACAACCACGCGCGCCGGCGGCGACCCCGGATGGCCGTTCATGCTGATGATGCCGGAGTAGGCCTGGCCGAGCGGATCGTACCCCGGAAGGTTGCTGAGCGGACCGGTATCGCCGAAGCCGCTGATCGAACCGTAGATGAGCCGCGGATTTTCCAGCGCGAGGTCTTCATAGCCGAGTCCGCGCGACTCGCAGCTTCCGGGTTTCATCGAGTGCACGAAAACATCCGCCGTGCGCGCCAGCCGGCGCACGATTTCGCGCCCGCGCGGATGGTCAAGGTCGGCGCATACCGACTTCTTGTTGCGGTTGAACGCGAGATGCACCGCCGACTCGCCCTGCCATAGCGGGGCGAACCGGCGGCCGTCGTCGCCCTGGCCGGGCCGCTCGATCTTGATTACGGTCGCGCCGAAATCGCCGAGCAGTTGCGTGCAATAGGGGCCGGCGACGTTCTGCGTCAGATCGATTACCGTCAGCCCGTCAAGTATCGCCGGCATCAGACACCGCCCTTCGCTTCCGAAACGCTAGTATGGCGTCCCCTAAATAAGCTTGCGCTCCGCGTGGATGCCCGGATCAAGTCCGGGCATGACACACTCTGTTCGTCATTGCCGGGCCCAGACCCGGCAATCCATCCCAGGCCGCCCCGCGCTGGGCGGCCTGCGCGCCGAGCTGATCAGGCGTCAGGCGGAAGTTATTTGCGGGACACCACACTAGCGCCAACTATTTGAATTTAGCCTTCGGCACGGCGAGGCCGGGAATTTCCGACCGGGTCTTCCAGATCGTTCCCTTCTTCGCCTTGTCCTCGGTGTTATCGGCGGTGACGATGTAGAGATCGCTCAAATCCTTGCCGCCGAAGGTCAGGCTGGTCACGAATTTCGCCGGAATCTTGAGCCGGAAGTCGATCGTTCCATTGGGCTTGAAACGCACGACTTCGCCGGACTTGACGGTGGCGACGAAGAGGCCGCCCTCCGCGTCGACCGCAAGCCCGTCGGGCCATCCTTCGGGTATTTTCGCAAAAATACGCCGATCGGCGACCGTGCGGTCGGGTTTGACGTCGTAGGCCCATACCGCCTGCGTGGTCGAATCGGCGTGGTACAGAAGCTTGCGGTCGGGGCTGAAGCCGAGGCCGTTGGTGACTTCAATTCCCTCCCACAGCTTGGCGACCTTGCCGTCGGGATCGACCCGGAACAGATTTCCCGGAATCGGCTTTTGATCCGAAAGCGCGTCGAACTCGAGCGAGCCGACATAAATGCCGCCGTGGTCATCGGGTTGAAGATCGTTCAAGCCCTTGAGCGGGCGCCCTTCCCATTCGGTGAAGAGATCGCGGCTCTGCCCGGTCGCCTCGTTCCAATAAATCAGTCCCCGGCCGGAGCAGACCAGGCCGCCGCCTTCGTTGAAAGCGATGCCGCCGACGCCCTTGCGATTCGGGATGAGCGTTTCGATATTGCCGTCCGGACCGCGCCGAAAGACGCCGCCGTTGGGAACGTCGCTGAATACGAGCCGGTTCCGATCGTCGACGCGCGGGCCTTCGAGCAGGCCGTAACCGCTGACCAGAAGTTCCATTGTCGCCGCCATCGTGCAAACCCTCCGTCGCGGGTTTACCACGATCCGCGCGCGATCGAAAACCGCCGGGCGCGGCGACTCACGCGATGCCCGCGTCGGGCGTCGGCAGCATCGGCGGCGTCCGATTGGCGTCGGCGCGCCGCAAACCGCGATGGCACAGATAAATCAGGACCGGCTGCAGCACGCGGGTCAGCAGCATAATCGCGATCGCGCCGCCAATCACCACTATCGCGAGCGGACGCTGCGTTTGTGCGCCGATTCGCGTCGATACGGCGGCCGGCAACAGGCCGACGCCGTCAACCATCGCGGTCATGATGATCGCGCGGAAGCGCCGGTCGGAGCCCATGATAATCGCTTCCTTGAACGGATGGCCTTCTTCCCACAATTCGCGGATATAGAAGCTCAGCAGAATGCCGTCCATCACGGCGATGCCGAATATCGAAATAAAACCGACCGCGGCGGAGACGCTGAACGGCGTGCCGGTGAGATAGAGTCCAATGATCCCGCCGACACAGGCGACCGGCACCTGCGCCATGATGATGAACGTATCGATCAGCGAGGTGGTCGCGCCGTAAAGCACGCCCGTGATCAGCAACAATGCGATCGGCACGACCAGCCTGAGACGCTGGTTCGCGCGCTGCAACTCCTGATATTCGCCGGCCCATTCAAGATGCACTCCGGCGGGCATCTCGACTTCGCGCGCGACGGCGGCCTGAGCCGCGACCACCGCCGTCTGGAAATCGCGTCCGCGCACGGCGAACCGCACCGGCACGTACCGTTGCAGTTCTTCGCGATAGATGAACGATGCGCCCTCGGCGGTCTCGATCTTCGCGATCTGGCCAAGCGGCACATAGCCGCCGCCCGGCACGGCGACCCGGATCTGGCGAATCGTCGCGAGGCTGGTGCGGTATTGTTTTTTCCAGCGCACGACCAGGTTGAAGCTGCGGTCGCCCTGCAACACCTGAGTCGCGGCCTGCCCGCCGATCGCCGCCTGCACGACCGCGTTGACGTCGCCGACGTTCAGCCCGTAGCGCGCGCAAGCCGCGCGGTCCGGCGTGATTACCACGTTCGGCTGGCCGAGCGAGCGGTAAACGGCGAGATCGACGATTCCCGGAACTTCGCCCATCGCACGCATCACGCCATTGGCGACGCGCTCGTCGACGGCCAGGTTGCGTCCGAAAATCTTGACCGAATTCGTGCCTTTGACGCCGGAAAGCGCCTCGTTGACGTTGTCCTCGATATTCTGGGAATAACCGAAACTGACCGCCGGGAACTGCCGGCGCAGCCGATCGTCCATCCGCTGGACCAATCCGGACTTGGTCAGGCCGTGCGGCCACTGCGCTTGCGGCGTCAGGTCAACTGAAAACTCGATATTGAAAAACCCGGTCGTCTCGGTGCCGTCGTCGGGCCTGCCAAGCTGCGACACCACGTTCGTCACTTCTGGAAACGACATGAACACCGCGCGCATCCGGTTCGACAGTGACGCGCCGTGGTCGAGCGAGATCGTGAGCGGCATCGTCGCCCGCGCCCAGATATTGCCTTCTTCGAGTTTGGGCAGAAATTCGCCGCCGAGCTTGGGAAACAGCGCCAACCCCGATCCGACCGCAATCAGAAGGATGACCAGCGCAAGCCGCGGCCAGTTCATCACGCGCACGAAAATCCAATGATATGCGCGTCTGAAACCCTCCCACACGACATTGCGGGTTTCGCGCATCTCGCGCGGCAGCAGGTAGTACGACAGCACCGGCGACAAAGTGACGGCGAGCAATATCGCCGCGCCCAGCGCGTACGCGTAGGCGTGCGACATCGGCGAGAAAATCGCGCCCTCGACGCCGCGCATCGTGAACAGCGGCAGAAACGCGATCACGAAAATCAGGGTCGAAAAGAGCATCGGTCCGCCGACTTCCTGCGCCGCGCGCAGGATGCGGTTGCGCTTGCTCATTGACGCGGGCGCGGCGCCGGTCAGATTGCGATGGATGTTCTCCATCACGATGACGGTCGAATCGATGATGATTCCGAAGTCGATCGCGCCGAGCGAAATCAGGTTGGCCGGCGTGCGTCCGAAATACATCAGGGCGAACGCTCCGCACAGCGCGAGCGGAATATTGATCGCGGCGATAATCGCGGCGCGCAGATTGCCGAGGAAAAACAGCAGGACCAGAAACACCAGCGCCATGCCGACCGTCAGATTCTCGAGCACGGTGCGCAACGTCACGTGCACCAGATTGATGCGATCGTAGTAGGGAACGATCTTGAAATCGCGCGGCATGATTCCCGACGAATTGAGTTCCGCGACTTTGCGTTCGACGCCCCGCACCGTCTCGACGGTATTCCCGTACTTGCGCATCAGCACGATGCCCTCGGTCACTTCGTCGTTGCGGTTCATTCCCACGACGCCGAGGCGCGGCGAATACCCGACGCTGACGTTCGCGACGTTTCCGACCAAAATGGGCTCCGCCTTGCTGGCCGAAAGCACGACATTGCGGATATCGTCGAGCGAATGGATGAAACCGATGCCGCGAACGTCGAAAGCCTGCTCGCCCACGGTCAGATAATTGCCGCCGGCGTTGCTGTTCGCGTTCGCGATCGAGTTAATCAACGTCGAAAGCGAAAGCCGGTAGTAATCCAGTTTCTGCGGATCGACGTCGACGTGGTACTCCTTCGTCAAGCCGCCGAAGGTGCTCACGCCGATCACGCCCGGCACGGTCTGAAGCTGGCGGGCGGCGACCCAATCGTTAATCTCCTTTTCGGCGATCAGATCGTGCTGGGGACTCGTGATGATGTACCGATAGACCTCGCCGATCGGGTTTTCCGGAGAAATTCCGGGAGTCACGCCGGCCGGCAGGGAGACGAACGGGAGCGCATTGATTACTTCTTCGCGATCCCAGTAGTAATTCGTATTCCATCCGAAATAGCAGCGGATATCGGACAGGCCGAACAGCGAAATCGAATCCATCCGCTCGAGTCCGCGCGAAGTGCTCAGACCGTATTCGAGCGGAACCGTCACGATTCGTTCGACCTCCTCGGCGCTCAATCCGGTCGGCAAGGTCAGCACCTCGACCAGCGGCTGGACCGGATCGGGATAGGCTTCGATATCGAGCTGGGTGAAAGCGAACAGGCCGAGCGCGAGCAGCACGAACGCGCCGCCGATCACGACGATCCGCTGGCTCATCGCCAGCCCCATCAATGCACGAATCATCGCCGCAACCCCGCCGTGAAATTCAGGAGCTTTCGCCGTTGGCCTGATGCCACAGCGCGTTCATCTGGATCGATTCCGTGGTGACCACGCGCTCGCCCGCGCCGAGTCCCGAAACGATCCGGGCGTAGCCCTGTTCCTTCCAACCCGCGATCTCCACGCGCCGGCGCGAGAAACGGTTGTTTCCAAGCGCCACATACGCGTAGTAGGCGTTGGTGTCGAAAACCAGGGCCTCGACGGGCGCCACCAGCGCCTGGCCCGGATCGGTCGCAATCGAAACCCGGGCGAGCATCTGCGGCTTTAGCCTGCCGCCGGGATTGCGAACCTCGCAGCGGATTTGCAGCGTATGCGTGTCGGCGTTGATATCCGGGCTGATCCGCGAAATCACGCCGTCGAAAACCTGGTCGGGATAAGCGGTCGTAACCGCGCGCATCGACTGGCCGGGATGAATCCGCGCGAGGTCGGTCTCGTAGATGTTGGCGACGATCCAGACTTGCTCGAGCGTGCCGAGCGTATAGAGCACGTCGCCGGGATTGACCGCGGAGCCGCGCATCGCCTTGTTGTCGAGCACCGTGCCGCTGATCGGCGCGCGCATCCAGACCGTCGGACTCGGCCCGCGAATCGCCGCTATATCCGCGTCGCTCATCCCGAGCAGTTCGAGCTTGCGGCGCGCCGCGTCAACCATCGATTGCGCCATTTCGGCGGCGCTCCCGCCGCCGCCAGCCGCCAGACCGACGCCGCTTGCGCGGCTCATCCGCGCGGTGTCGCCGGCCTGCAGATATTCGGCTTCGGCGGTCATGAAATCGGGGCTGTAAAGCGCGACGATCGGCTGGCCGCGGCGGACCTCGTCCCATTGCGACACGCGGGTCGCCTCGATCCTGCCGGCCACGCGCGAAACGATCGTCGCCACGCGCCGATCGTCGAATTCGACCTGGCCATTGGCTTCGAGGTTGCCCGACATCTCGACCGCGCGCACCTCGGCCGTCGCCATTCCGGGTATTCCGCCGCCGCGCAATTCGAGAACGGCCGCTTCCCCCGGTTGGGCGACCATCGCCGGCTCCAGCGGCGGCGGCGTGGCAGTGGATGCGCGGCCGGAGGGCGGTCCGCCGCATCCGCCGAAGGCGCTCAAAAAGACTATCGCCACGATCGTCGCGCCCATCGCGCGAGGCCCGCTGTTCTGGATTTTTCGAATTGTCGCGATCATCGAAATCAATGCGGAAGCGGTTCGCCAATCGCCTGCTCAAGCGCGACTTCGGCCGCCAGAAATTGGTTGATCGATTGCAGGTAGGCGACGCGCGCGTTGTAAGCGCTTTGCAGGGCCGCGGCAAGCGTGACGAAATCGATTTTTCCGGCCTGATACGCAATCAACGCGACCCGGAAATTCTGGCGCGCCAGCGGAATCAGCGTATCGCGCTCGACGGCGGCCGAGCGATAGCTGGTTTGCGCGGTGCGATAGAGCGTCGTGACCGTCGCCGCGGTCGAATTTCGGATCGACATCTGGTTCTCGCGCGCGGCATCGAGGTCGTAGCCCGCGCGCGTCACATCCTCGCGCTGCTTGATCCAGAAGAAAATCGGCAGACTGACAGAGACGAAAATCGAATGGTCCTGCAGAGCCGTCACGGTCGGAGCCGCCGACGCCACCTGAAAATGATCGAACTCGTAGCCCACCGTATAGTTGGGCAGGTATTCCATTCTGGCCAGCGTCAGCGCGGTTTGATTGTTCTTCGCGCTCAAAGCCGCTTTGAGAATTTCCTGCCGGACATGGGTCGCCAGATCGGTCAGCCGATCCACGGGCGTTTCGAGCGCGGCAGGTTTCAGATTTTCGTCCAGCGCCAGGGGCGCATCCGGCTCGCGATAAAGCAACTGGTTCAGATTCGTGCGATCGTTGGCCCGCGCCGATCGCAATTGGTCCTGAGCCAGCCGCTGATTCGTCACATCAAATTCGGCGCTGATAAAGTCCGTCTGCGTGACCTGATTCGCCGAATATGCGATCTGGGTCACCTTCAGCACCTGGCCGAGGCTTGCAAGCAGTTCCTGCCCGACCTGCCATAGCGCGTCGTCCAACACTGTCTGATAGTAGGCGGTTTCGACCTGTGCGCGCAGGTCGCGAACGGCGGCCTCGTAAGAGAGCCGGGCAATCTCGGCGTTACGGCCCGCCTGATCGGCCTGCAAAAGCGCCTCTCCCGGAAATTGGAACGATTGCGATACGGCGTAGCTGTGTTCGGTCGCGCCGGTGAATGGATTCTTCGGACTGTCAACGTTGAGATACGTAAAGATCGGATCGGCGGGCGCGTAGTTCTGCTTGATTGAATGAACCGCCGACATCCATTGCGCCCGCATCGATTTTACCTGGGGATTCATCTCGACCGCGATTTCGACCAGTTGCCGCGCCCCCAGCGCCTGATCGGCATGTGCAGGATGGCACGGCAGATTGACAACGGTTGTCGCCATCGCGATCAGAAGCGTCAGCGTCGCTCGTTTCATGCCCCTCAGCCTCCGCGGTCTCGGCCGGCGTTGCGGCAGGCGCTTCCCCATGCGCTTCGGCCACGTCAGCGTTAACGAAGTATTAAACCCTTACGTTACCGCCAGTGAAAGTAGGGACTTGGAAATTAGCGTTTTATTCATATTTCGCTAAGCGCAATTCCCGCCCGCCACGATGCGAAATTATTTTGGAAGCGCAAAATGAAAACCGGCGACCCACGCGCAGCAGGTCGCCGGTTTTCATTTGAGCGTGCGCGGCGGACGACTATCCAACGCCGCGCCGTAAGCGCTTTTGGTCAGTGCGACATATCCATGCCGCCCATCGAGGAGCCGCTCGATGAGGATCCGCCGGACGACGGCGCGGGAGCGGATGGCGCGCCGGTATCGCCAGTCGCGCTCGCCTCGGTGTCTTTGTAGTTGTGCTGCAAATAACGAAGGTAAACGACGACCTGCCAGCGTGCGTTCGAAGACATGGCGTCGTCGTACGAGGGCATCCAGATACCGCCGTTGCGGATATAGCCGTAGATATATCCGTCGGGCAAATTCTTGCTCACCCCGGTCATCAGATTCGCGGGCTTGTGCTGCAGCAGATGCACAACGGAGCCGTTGCCGATGCCCGTGACGCCATGGCACGGCGAACAGTTGGCCAAAAACAGTTCGTGGCCGCGCTTCAGATTCTCCGGCGTTTCAGTGAGCGGATTGTGCATCCGGACCGTCATCGCCTCAAGCTTCATCGGCGGCGGCGCTTCCGCGTCGATGCCGGGCAGATTCGCCGGCTGCCCCGGATGGATGTTGTAATGAATGCCGTCAACCGGCAGGACGCCGTCCGGCATGTCGCGCGGAGGCTCCGAGAGCGGCTGCACGGCGACGCCCCGGTACATGTCGATGCTCCAGGGGAAGGCGTGGGCGGGACCCGGCGTCATCGTGATCGCCGCGACCGCGCCGGCCGCAATCGCCAAAGCGCCGCGTTTAATTCCTCGAACGAAATTCACTACTCGTCGCTCCATCTACGTTCGTATCCCGTCTTCAGGCGTCGAGCGAACGGCTCAGCCCTTCCGCTCCAGCGCGACACCATATCGCGCGCCGCGCCTTCGGGGCAATCGCGACGACTCGCCGCCGCGCTTGATGGCCGCTCCGGAGCACGCCGCGATTTTCCCGAAGAAGTTAAAGTTATACTTTCAATTTTATCCGGCGTGGCGCTCGCCAAGCTTCGCGCCTGCTTAAGCGCCGGTAATCTCTCAAACGAGCAGAGTTTAGCGCGGCTTCTAATGAAAGCCAAACGATTTCGACCCATCCGGCGACCAAATCGAAAGATCCCCAGCGATGCGATGCGCCGCTCAAATCGGCTCCGCAGGCGCCGCGATCGTGGCCGTGTCCGGCACCGATTTCGGCGCCACGCAGGCGAAACTGGCCGCCGCGCCAATCAGCGCGATCGCCGAACACAGTTCGAAGCCCTCGGTATAGCTGCCGGTGACGTCGGTGATTCGGCCCACTATCAGCGGTCCGGCAAACAGCCCGAGGGTCAGAATCAATCCAAGCCATCCGAACAGGGTGCCGAAGCGCTTCAATCCCAGCGTTTCGGACAAGACCAGCGGCGCGAGCGCGATCGGCGACGCGCCGGCAAGGCCGGACCAGACGATCCACACCACGATCAGCCGGCGGTTCTGCGCGCCCAGCAAAATAAAGACGCCGGCCGCAATCATTATGAAGCTGACGCCCAGCGCGTTTTTCCCTCCAATCCGATCCGCCATCGCGCCGAACGCGGGTTTGCCGATCGCCGCCATCCCGAGCACGACGCTCACCACCAGCGCCGAAGAACGCTCCGTGTAGCCGTACCCTTCAAGAAACGCCACGAGATGCAGGAAGGTGCCGCCGATCGCCAGTCCGAAGGCCAGTTCGACAATGACCAGCATCCAGAAGGCCCGGGTCGCGATCGCTTCTCCGACTTCGAGACCGGGCAGATCGCGCGCCGACTCGGCGACCGATTTCGCCTCGCCGTCCGGCGGCCGCGTGCGTGCGACGATCAGCAGCAGCGGCAGCACCAGCGCCACCACGGGGATCGCGAGCAACAAATACGCGGCGCGCCAACCATGAATCGAAATTACGTAGCCGCATATAAACGACATCGCCATCCCGCCCGATTCCATCCCGGCCGTCGCGAGCCCAAGCGCGGCGCCGCGCCGTTCGCCGAACCAATTCGCGATTATCAGCGAAGCGGGCAGCAGCGCCGACGAGCCCAAACCAACGCCGAGGATTGCGACCGCGAAGATCAGGGTATCGAACGAATGCGCGCGGCTGGCGGCGAACATTCCGACACCCGTGAGCGCGGCGCCGGCGCCCATCACGAACCGCGCCTCGATTCGATCGAGCAGCCATCCCGCGATCGGCCCCGCGATTCCGACCGACAGCGAGAGCATCGCCGCAACCCATGAAACGCGCTCGTGGCTCCAGTGAAAAGATTTGAGCAACGCGCCGAGAAACACCGGCGACGTGTTGTAGCCTCCGCCCCACAGGAAAAATAGCGAGACGAACATCGCGATCGCGATAATCCATGCCTGCCGGTCCCGACTCTCCATGACGAATCTCTCCCGCGCAAACGAGCGGACATGTCCGTTCGCGCATGAAGCGAACTAACCTGAATCGCGCCCGGCATCAACCGGGCGATTTGGACGGTATCAATCAGACGATGGCGGACGGCAAGGCGCGGACCGCGGATTGTTTTGGTCACGCGGCGAAAAAATCCGGCGCGGAGCGATCGTGTCGCTCCGCGCCGGCAGGTTGCGGGCGTGGATAAACCGCGCGGCGCTCAGGCGGCGGCCTGGCTGGCGCCCGGCGCCGAGCGGAATTCAAGGCCGCGCGAATTCGCTTCGACCGTCACGCGCGATCCGTCGCGAATCTCGCCCAGCAGAAGCTTGCGGCCGAGCGCGGTCTCCAGTTCCCGCTGGATCATCCGTTTGAGCGGACGCGCGCCATAGACCGGGTCGTAACCTTTGTCGGCCAGATAGTCGCGGGCCGCGTCGGTGAGATCGAGCTCGATCTTGCGCTCTTCGAGCCGTTTGCGCAGCCGCGCGAGCTGAACGTCAACGATCTTGCGCAACTGTTCCCGCGCCAGCGGATGGAACACGACGATCTCGTCCACGCGGTTCAGGAATTCGGGCCGGAAGCTCTGGCGCAGCACATCGAGGCACTGCTCCTTCATCTTTTCGTAATCCTGACCCTTGAAAGACAGGATCAACTGTCCCGCGATATTCGACGTCATGATCACGACCGTATTGCGGAAATCCACGGTGCGGCCATGTCCGTCCGTCAGGCGGCCGTCGTCCAGCAATTGCAGCATCACGTTGAAGACGTCGTGATGCGCCTTTTCGATTTCGTCGAACAGAATCACCGAGTACGGACGGCGGCGGACGGCTTCGGTCAACTGCCCCCCCTCGTCATAGCCGACGTAGCCGGGAGGCGCGCCGATCAAGCGTGACACGGTGTGTTTCTCCATGTATTCAGACATGTCGATCCGCACCATCGCGCTCTCGTCGTCGAAGAGAAATTCCGCAAGCGCGCGAGCCAGCTCGGTTTTGCCCACGCCGGTCGGGCCGAGAAAGATGAACGAGCCGATCGGCCGGTTGGGATCCTGCAATCCCGCCCGCGCGCGAATCACCGCGTCGGCGACCGCCGAAACCGCCTCGTCCTGGCCGATCACGCGCTTGTGCAGATGCTCCTCCAGATGGGCGAGCTTCTGCACCTCGCCTTCCATCAGGCGCGAGACCGGGACGCCGGTCCATCGGGCGACCACCTCGGCGATATCCTCTTCGTCAACCTCTTCCTTGATCAGCCGCGCGCCGCCGTCCTGCCCCGCCGATTTTTCGGCCGCCGCGAGCCGCTTTTCGAGCTCGGCGAGCTTGCCGTATTGCAGCTCCGCGACCTTGTTGAGATCGTACTCGCGCTTGGCCTTGTCGATTTCGTGGCGGGTCTGCTCGATTTCGCTTTTGATCCTGGCGAGCGATTCCAAACCGCCCTTTTCGTTCTGCCATTGCGCCTGAAGCTGGGCGCGGCGTTCCTGCGCCTCGGCCAATTCCTTTTCCAGCTTCGAGAGCCGATCTTTGGATGCCGCGTCGGTCTCGCGCTTGAGCGCTTCGCGTTCGATTTCAAGCTGCATCACGCGGCGATTGATTTCGTCCAGCTCCACCGGCATCGATTCTTTTTCCGTCCGCAGCTTGGCCGCCGCTTCATCGACCAAATCGATCGCCTTGTCCGGCAGAAACCGGTCGGTGATATAGCGCTTCGACAGCATCGCGGCCGTCACCAGCGCGGCGTCCTTGATCCGGATACCGTGATGGACTTCGTAGCGCTCCTTGAGGCCGCGGAGGATCGAGATGGTGTCCTCGACGCTCGGCTCTTCGACCATCACGGGCTGAAAACGCCGTTCGAGCGCCGCATCCTTCTCGATATGCTTGCGATACTCGTCGAGCGTGGTCGCGCCGATACAATGCAATTCGCCGCGCGCCAGCATCGGCTTGAGCAGGTTCGACGCATCCATCGCGCCTTCCGCCGCGCCCGCGCCGACGACGGTGTGCAGTTCGTCGATGAAGAGAATGATCTCGCCTTCGGCCTCCTGCACTTCCTTGAGGACCGCTTTCAGGCGTTCCTCGAATTCGCCGCGGAACTTCGCGCCCGCGACCAGTGCGCCCATATCCAGCGTGATCAAACGGCGATTCTTCAGCCCTTCGGGCACGTCGCCCGAAACGATCCGCTGCGCCAGCCCCTCGACGATCGCGGTCTTGCCGACGCCCGGCTCGCCAATCAGCACGGGATTGTTCTTGGTCCGGCGCGACAGCACCTGGATTACGCGGCGAATCTCCTCGTCGCGGCCAATCACCGGATCGACCTTGCCCGCGGCGGCCAGCTTGGTCAGGTCGCGTCCGTAGCGCTCAAGCGCCTGATAGGTCGCCTCGGGGTTCGATGAAGTCACGCGCTGGCTGCCGCGCACCTTCTTCAGCACGCCCATCACTTTGTCGTGGGTGACGCCGGCTTCGCGCAGGATTCGCGCGGCGGCGCCCGGTTCGTCGAGCATCGCGATAATCACATGCTCGATCGAGACATATTCGTCCTTAAGCTTGCCCGCCTCCTGCTCGGCTCGCGCCAGCACGCGGTTAAGGCGCTGGGTGAGGTAGGCTTGGCCGGAATCGGCTCCGGCGCCGGTAACGGCGGGAATCTTGCGCAATTCGTCCTGTAATTTGCTCCGAACGGCGGCGGGATCCGCGCCCGCGAGCTTCAGAATTTGCGACGCCAGCCCCTGCTCATCCTCCAGCAGGGCGGCGGCCAGATGCTCGACGTCGATCGCCTGATGATGGGCGGTGACGGCGGAGCTTTGGGCGCGGCCGAGCGCTTCCTGGAGTTTTTCCGTGAATCGGTTGACGTTCATTATTGGTTACTATCGCCTCACGCTCAAAAGTAACCACCTTCCCGCCCCCGACAACGGCTAAGCGCCTGCCATTGAACGTCGAACATTCAGGGGCGCTCCGCAAAAAACCTCTCGAGCGCCGCTAATATCTCGTCGCGGGATTTCGAAAATGGCTTGCATTTAGCTGCCCATGGACGCCCCGGATGCAAAGTATCCCACGCCGAACGCTGCTGGTTGTAGCGGCCTCCACCGGGGTCGTGATTGCCAAATCCGTCTACGATTTTATTCCAAATTGGCTTGAATTGATCGATCAAGACGGATTCGCCCAATGGAATCCAAATATCGTCCACCAAAAGATATCGGCAAAAGAATTCATCGATTCGAATCATTTCGACGCCACGTTGGCGAGCGGCGTAATCCTCAACTTGTCGGACGCTCTCCGCATGTTCCCGTAACCTTCGAAACATCACCTGACTGCGGTCCACTTCCGCATCGATTCGGCCTTTGCGGGAACCGGCGGGAACAGCCTTACCGACGTAAATAGGATGGACAAAATTGTCTCGATTTTCACCGGCAAGCGGGGCATAGGCTGGGAATCCGTTGCGATAATATATCGCGTAAATCCCGGCGCCTCTGAAGGGCTTAAGATTTCCCAGCAGTTCCACCGGTTCGGACAACAGCGCGTCCGCCACGCTCAAGCCGAGGCTCTTTTTGTCGAGGGGGTTGAAGACGCGTTTCTCGGACATGCGCTCAGACTTGGGCGTGCATTAATTTGCGCCAGATGTTCTGTGAAACGATCTCTCCGAGTTTGACGGGAACGGCGTTGCCCAATTGCCGCATATTTTCACTCCAAGCGCTTGGGAAAACGTATTCGTCCGGAAATGTTTGCAGTCGTGCGGCTTCCCGTACTGAAAAATAACGAACCGATCCGTCCTCCATCACCACCATATTTTCGCCACCCGGAACCCCATGCACGCCTGCCTTTAGCGTCTTGGCCGGCCAATCGAGCACGCTACCCGTGTGACCGGGATAGCGGCGGGCGCCGGGCTGAAACCTGTGATTGGCGATCTTTGGTTCCTCCGACGATGGCATGGGCAGATCGGCCAGAGCGTCGCGAACGGTGCGCCACGGCTCCGCCAGATGGAGCGGAAGGCTCGCCCGATCCATTTTTGCCCCAACTCCGCTCGGACGTTCAGGTCGGCGACGCTTTGCGATTCGATGGCGTTCCCAATATTCGCCAGAACCCCATTGTTGGAAAAGTAATTCGTCTCGCGAGTGGGTCGGCGCGGGGAACGACCACTCCACGTCCATATCCGCGCGCAACCCGACGATTACGACTCTTTCACGCACCTGCGGAACGCCATAATCCGCGGCATTCAGCGTGCGAAATACGACTCGATAATAAAGACCGTCCGGGCGCCCGCCCGTATGGTAACGTTCCAGCCGCGAGAGATGGCTCGACCAAGTCTCTTCCGGTTTGGACGCAATCTCCGGATAGGTGAGCTGAAGAACGATATATGAAAAATATTTCGCAAACCCCGGCCGCATCAGGCCGCGCACGTTCTCCACCATGACAGCCTTAGGACGGATGGTTCGGACCGCGCGCACCATCTCTGGAAACATGTCGCGTTCGTCCTGATGAGCGCGATGTTTTCCGCCCAGGGAAAAAGGCTGGCACGGAGGTCCGCCAGCGAGCAGATCGACCCCTTCCGGAATATCGGAATAGTCGAGGCCGCGAACATCGATCTCCTGCAACGGCCACTTCGCGACATGCGCCACGCCGCGCCGCTGATTTTCGCGAATCGTCGCGCATGCGTCGCGATCGAAGTCCGCCACGAGGAGATGTTCAAATCCGGCTTTTGAAAGTCCGAGAGCCAGCCCTCCGGCTCCCACGAACAACTCCACCGACCGCATTTCTTCCACCTTCGCCCAGCTTCAGGAAGGACGCCACTTTACGACGCACCGGATTCAGGTCGCTGATCTCGCATTCCCATAACACAAGTACACGCCATCCAGAAGCCGCAAGTCTGCGCGCGATTGCCAGATCGCGTCTTCGATTCGCCGCGAGCTTCGCCCGCCAGAAACTGACATTGGATTTTGGCGTGCGCGTATTCGGGCAACCCGGATGACGATGCCAAAAACATCCATGCACAAAAATGACTTTTCGGGCGTTAATAAACGCTAGATCGGGCGTTCCGGGAATGTCGGTGCGATGAAGCCTGTACCGAAAGCCCATCGCATGGACGAGACGCCGTATCGCGATTTCCGGAGCGGTGTTCTTGCCACGCACACGCGACATGATTTGGCTTCGGCGGGCCGCGCTTACCGTGTCCAACGGAATAATCCCATGATCATCATAGTTCTTTCGCGGTATCCGTGCGAAAGGCTCACGCGGCGGAGGAAGGACGAATTTTCCCATTAGCGGGCGACGGTGCGATTTGCTAAATCATCCCTTTCGGATGGGAGCGAAACCTATGCGCGTCAATCTGACAGTCAACGGACAGCCGCGCAGCGACGAGATCGAGCCTCGCCTGCTGCTGGTCCATTACCTGCGCGACGTCGCCGGCCTGACCGGCACGCACGTCGGATGCGAAAGCACGCTGTGCGGCGCCTGCACCGTCCTGCTCGACGGCAAGGCCGTAAAGTCGTGCACCGTGCTCGCCGCACAGGCCGGCGGCGCCAGCGTCACGACGGTCGAGGGTCTGGCGAAGGACGGCAAGTTCCATCCGATTCAGGACGGCTTCTGGGAAGAGCACGGCCTGCAGTGCGGCTATTGCACGCCCGGCATGATGATGGCCGCGGTCGATTTGTTGAGCCGCACGACCAACCCGAGCGAGGACGAAATCCGCCACGCGCTCGAAGGCAATCTGTGCCGATGCACCGGCTATCAGCACATTATCAAGGCGGTTCAATACGCGGCGGAGAAGATGCGCGCCGCGGCCGGGCGCTGAGCCGCCCGCCGATCGAGGGAGAATTAAAATGGCGGTCGTACCGAAATTCGTCGGCGAACGAATCAAGCGGCGCGAAGATCCGCGGCTGATATCCGGAACGGCGACTTACGTCGATGACGTGCGGCTGCCGGATACGCTGGCCGCGGTCGTATTGCGCAGCCCATACCCCCACGCCCGGATCAATTCGATCGACGTCGCGGCCGCCCGTTCGGCGCCCGGCGTGGTCGCCGTGCTGACGGGAGGCGACCTCAAAGACAAAGTCGGCGGCATCCCCTGCGTCGCGCCCGCCGAACATATCCCGTTCCATCCGCTGCTCGCGCAGGGCAAGGTGCGTTTCGTCGGCGAGTCGGTCGCGATCGTCGTCGCGAGCGACGCCTACAAGGCGCAGGACGCGGCCGATCTCATCGACGTCGATTACAATCCGCTCGACGCGGTGAGCGATCCGGAAAAAGCGCTCGAAGACGGCGCGCCGGTTCTGCACGAGGAGTTCGGCAACAACCTCGTAACGCGCGCGCTCGTGCCGAATCCCGCAGTTGACGAAGCGATCGCCAAGGCCGACAAGGTAATCAAGTTCCGAATCGTCAATCAGCGCCTCGCGCCCGTGCCGATGGAGCCGAGGGGCGTGCTCGCCAACTGGCATCAGGCGTCGGGCCATCTGACGATATGGACTTCAACCCAGATTCCGCATCTGCTGCGCTCGGGACTGGCCGCCGTGCTGGGACTGCCCGAAAACCGCGTGCGCGTGATCGCGCCGGAAGTCGGCGGCGGTTTCGGCGCGAAGCTCAATTTCTATCGCGAGGAAGCGCTGGTCGCATATCTGTCGCGGATGCTGGGCCGGCCGGTCAAATGGATCGAGCGGCGCCGCGAAAACCTCGCGGCCACGACCCACGGCCGCGATCAGATCACCTATCTTGAAGTGCCGGTAAAAAAAGACGGCACAGTGCTCGGCATCAAGGCGAAGTTCATCTGCGACATGGGCGCCTATCTGCAACTGCTGACGCCCGCGATTCCCGGCTTCTCCGGCCTGATGATGACCGGATGCTACAAAATACCGGCGATGTCGTTCGAGCAGGTGATGGTCTTCACCAATAAGATGGCGACCGACGCCTATCGCGGCGCGGGTCGGCCCGAGGCGGCATATATCGCCGAGCGCACGATGGACATGGTTGCGGGCGAACTCGGCCTCGATCCGGTCGAAGTGCGCCGCCGTAACTTCATCCCCAAAGAGGCGTTTCCATACGCGACCTGCGCCGGACTGGTCTATGATTCCGGCGACTATAACGCCGCCCTCAACAAGGCGCTTGAAATCGTCGATTATCCGAAGATGCGCGCCGAGCAGGCCGATGCGCTCAAGCACGGCCGCTACGTCGGCATCGGCATCGCGTCCTACGTCGAAATCTGCGGACTCGGCCCGTCGGTGATGCTGCCGCCGAAGGTTCCCGGATGGGAAAGCGCGACGGTGCGGATGGAGCCGGACAGCCGCGTCACCGTCCTCACCGGCATCTCGCCGCACGGCCAGGGCCAGGAGACCACTTTTGCGCAGATGGCGGCCGACGCCTTCGGCATCGATATCGACGACGTGGCCGTCGTCCACGGCGACACCGCGATCGTGCAATACGGCGTCGGCACCTTCGGCAGCCGCGGACTTTCGGTGGGCGGCGCGGCGCTGATGATGTCGGTCGGCAAGGTGCAGGACAAACTCAAAAAGATCGCGTCCACGATGATGGAAGCGCCGCCCGATCAGCTGACCTTCGCGAACCGCACCGTGGCGCTCAAAAGCGACGCGGCGAAATCGATTCCGCTGCAAGCGGTCGTCGATGCGGCCTACGGATGGAAAATGCCGATTCCGGGGATGGAGCCCGGCCTCGACGCGACCAGCGTCTTCGAGCCGGCCGGATGCACCTTCCCCTTCGGTACGCATATTTCCGTGGTCGAAATCGACCCCGACACCGGCGTGGTGAAGTTCCTGCGCTACATCGCGGTGGACGATTGCGGCAATATCATCAGCCCCCTGCTGGTCGCCGGACAGGTCCACGGCGGCATCGCGCAGGGAATCGCGCAGGCGCTCTATGAAGAGGTCGTTTACGACGAAAACGGCCAGTTGGTCACGGCGACCCTGATGGATTACGCGGCGCCGCGGGCGCAGATGCTGCCGCGTTACGAACTGGCGCATACCGTTACGCCGTCGCCGCTGAATCCGATGGGCGTCAAGGGCGTCGGCGAGGCCGGCACGATCGGCTCCACGCCGTGCGTGGTCAACGCCGTGATGGACGCGCTCAAGCCGCTCGGCATCCGCCATATCGACATGCCGCTGCGTCCGGAAAAACTCTGGCGCGCGATCAAGGACGCGAAGAAGGCGTAAACAAATGTTCCCGGGACAATTCGAATATCATCGCGCGGCGTCGATCAAAGACGCGCTGGATCTGCTCAAACGGTACGGCGACGACGCCAAGCTCCTGTCCGGCGGCCACAGCCTCATTCCAATGATGAAACTCAGGCTGGCGCAGCCCGCGCACCTGATCGACGTGACCAAAATCGCGGAGATGCGCGCGATATCGGAAAGCGGCGGGAAAATCGTCATCGGCGCCGCCGCCAGCCACGACGCTGTCGCCAACTCCAGCCTCGTTCGGGACAAACTCGGACTCCTGGCCGAAGCCGCCGCCGCGATTGGCGATGTGCAGGTGCGCAATCGCGGCACCATCGGCGGCAGCCTGACGCACGCGGACCCGGCAGCCGACTATCCGGCCGCCGTCCTCGCGCTCGAAGGCGAAATAAAGCTCGAACGCGACGGCGGCGCCCGCACGATCAAGGCCGCGGATTTCTTTCTCGATCTGATGACCACGGCGGTGCAGCCCGGCGAATTGCTCTCTCAGATCGCGTTTGCGCCGATACCCACTGGTACGGGCTATTCGTATCAAAAGTATCCGCATCCCGCGTCGGGGTTCGCGATGGTCGGCGTGGCCGCCCTCGTCTCATTGGATCGCAGCGGTAAAATCGCAAGCTCGCGCGTCGGCGTGACCGGGCTTGGAGCGAAGGCGTTCCGCGCCAGCGCCGTCGAAGCCGCGCTTGCCGGCAAAGCCGCCGACGCCGCCACGATCGCCGCAGCCGCAGCCAGGACCGCCGACGGCATCGACGCGCTCGGCGATATCCATGCGTCGTCCGAATATCGGGCGGAGCTTGCGCGCGTGTACGCCCGGCGCACTATCCAGGCCGCCGTCGCTCGCGCCAAAGCATGACGAAAGGCTGCGCGAAGGTGACGATAGCTTTAGCGATACGGCCGATTCGTTCAGATCGGCGGCTCCGATGAAGATCACAGGCGAACAGATCATGCCCGCGACCCGCCAGCGCGTGTGGGACCTATTCAACGATCCCGATCGGCTGGCGCGGTTGATTCCCGGATGCGAAAAGCTGGGAAAGCTCGCGCCCGACGAATTCGCCGGCACGATCAATGTCGGTATCGCCGCAGTGAAAGGAAGCTACGCCGGCAAGCTCAAGCTCGACGAGATCCGGCCGCCCGAGCATTACAAAATGTTCGTGGACGGCAAAGGCAAGCAGGGCTTCATGCGCGGCACGGGAATACTGGACCTGCTGCCGCGCGACGGCGATCCGAATCAGACCGTGGTCAAATACTCGGGCGACGTTCAGCTTGGCGGACCGCTGATGCAGGTCGGGCAGCGCGTCATAGACAGCGCCGCAAAAATGCTGATGGGTCAGTTCTTCGCCGCCGCCGAAGCCGAGCTCAAGGCCGAAGCCGCCGGAACGGTCGCCCGCCAGGGCTTCTTCATCAATTTCTGGCGCTACTTGCTGAACGTAATCCGCTCGTTCTTCCGACGGCCTGATTGATTCCTCGACCTGTTTTCGACGTTATTTGGATCAAATGGGGAACCGCTTCACGCGCTTCAGACCGGAGCGCGTCCAGCGACGCCTTTCGATTCGAATCGCGCCGAACGGTGCAATCCGCTGCGGCACGAGATTGCCGAGTAGCGAAATCCATAGCCATCAAGCCACAACAGATGCTTAATTGTCATTGAAATAAAACTGAATAATGTGATGTTGCTGTCAGCTTTGACAATTTAACCGACTAAAGTTAAGTGATTCTGTACTAATCGTAAACCTGACGTTCGAGAGGAACGTGTGATGAATCGGAATTGGTTGGCTAAAGCACCGGCGGTCTTGGCAGCCGCCGTATTGATTCTCGGAACGGGAGTCGCTCACGCCCAATTGTTGGCCGGCCGCAGGATGCTCCAGGTGTTTGGAGGCGCGAACGACGGCTCGGGTGAAAACGGGCATATGGCGCTAGCCGGTTCGATGATGCTGACGCCGAAGGGGGGCGCGAAAGCGGTGAACGTTACCGTCGTCTATCAGGATTCTAAAAATGACGCCGACGGCTTCGTTTGCACTTTCACAGATCCAAGCGACGTGGCCTACAGCTTCCCCAACGGACTGAATTCGGTCGGCACGCTCACCTTGACTCTGGCCGCGGACGATCCGCCCTGTTTCGAAATGACCAATCCGAAAGCTACCGGAAAAGAGACCGGTGGAAGCGTGACATTTGTTGTCTATCGGCAGCCGGGGGCGTTTGCTCTTCTAGGCGACAAATCGACCTTGATCGATGCCGACAGCGATACGGTCTCATCGCTCGCGCTAAGCGGCACGTTAACGCCTGCAGCCAGCATTCCGAAAAATCGCTTAGGCGGTATAGCCCTGTTTAACGCGTTAGGCGGGACTACCGACACATCCTCTCTTCACAGCGACAGCGGACATCTAGCGCTCGCGGGACGCGCCGCCCTCACCCCCAAAGGCGCTGCGAAGTCGCTAGACCTGACATTGTCGTATATCGACAGCGACAACGACAATTTCGTCTGCGAGCTGACCGATCCCACGGATCTTTCCTACAGCATTAGCAAGGGTGTAGGCTCCCTGACGCTGAAAGTCGGCGCCAACGACTCCGCTACTTGCCCCAACTCCGTGGGCGAATCAATCACTTTCACTCTGTACTCGGCGGGCGCTCAGACGCGCCTGATTGCGACCTCATCGTCGCTGGCCGATTCCTTCGGCGACGTCATCGGCTCCGTCGCTATGGCCGGCTCGATGTAGCCACTCGCAGCTCAGATCAAACGAACGGCCCCGCCGCGCATTTCGCACGATGGGGCCGTTTTCTAATAGCGCCGAAAGTTTTTATGCGCCGGCGATCGTCATCTCCGCGATCTTGATCGTCGGTGAAACGACGGCCGCCCGCCAGCGCAAATCATCGCCAATCATCTCGATCGCCTGAAACATCCCGCGCAGATTTCCCGCAATCGTGATTTCCTGCACCGGATAAGCCAGCTCCCCGTCCTCGATCCACAAGCCGCCCGCGCCGCGCGAATAATCGCCAGTCACGGCGTTCACGCCGAATCCGATCAACTCAGTCACGTACAGGCCGCGCTTTACCGATCGAATAATTTGCTCGGGCG
>JAJXZF010000105.1 GCA_021780225.1 Deltaproteobacteria bacterium
TCGCGCTTCAGATCGGCGAGAGTGATCGACGGTTGCGTGGTGAGCGGCTTTCCAGCTTCGACCTTGCTGTCCATGCCTCAAACATAACGCAACCCACGCTGAGTGTCAAGCTTAACATAATCCCCAAAAATCTTTGGGCTGGGGTATTCGCTTCTGGTTTTCGTCTACGAAAAAAAGGACAAACCGCGCAAGCGAACAACCACTCTTAATATTTTGCACACGATTTTTGTTAAAAAGGAGCGAACGGCCGATTTTCAGACGAGTTCGGGTATCGTCAAATTGTTGGAGAACAACGCGAATGAAGACGATCTAATTGCGTTTATGGAAGAACGGATGTTGCCGGTTGAAGAGATCGAATCGCGCGAGATAGCGAAGGAACTTTTAAACAATCCTCCTGTTTTAGGCTATTTAACGATCTCAAATGCGCTTCAGTGGCGGTTACAATACGGTCGAGCGATTTCCAAGGCGGGAAGCGTCGACGGATTGATCAGGATACGGTAAAGCATGGAACGTGCGCCCATGGACAGGCGAACCGAATACGGCGACTTTCAAACGCCGGTCCGTCTCGCGCGGAGGATTTGCTCTCTATTAGCGTCGAAGGGAGTCGCGCCAACCGCAATCATCGAACCCACCTGCGGAACCGGCAACCTCTTGATCGCCGCGCTTGACACGTTCCCGCAAGCCGGGAGAGCGTTCGGCCTCGAATTAAATTCGGAGTATACGACTGACCTATCAAACCGCCTCTCCAAGACCAGGCATAACAGTAAAACGCATGTTTTATGTGCGGATTTTTTTCTACCGACTGGAATGAAATTTTAGAAACCTATCCTGGATATGTCCTTGTTCTTGGCAACCCTCCCTGGGTCACGAATGCGGTCCTCGGAAGTCTGAAAAGTTCAAATTTGCCGGAGAAATCGAATTTCAATAAACATCGCGGAATCGACGCAATCACCGGCAAAGGAAATTTTGATATTTCCGAATGGATGATGCTCCGCATGCTCGAATGGCTGAACGGCCGGCGCGCCGCAATGGCCATTCTCTGTAAATCAACGGTGGCGCGCAAAGTTCTGGCGCATGCGTGGAAGCGTTCATTTCAGATCGAGAGCGCGGAGATATACAAGGTTGATGCGCTTCGCTATTTCTCCGCCGCGGTGGACGCCTGTCTGCTCGTTTGCATCTTCTCGCCGAACGGCGCGAGCGATCATTGCCGGATTTTTGACGAACTTCGCAATGGTTCGCCGAGCTCAACGATCGGCTTCAGAGCGAATAAACTAATCGCCGATTTAGGCCTCTATCAACGCTGGCAACATCTCGAAGGCGCGGCGCTCCACAAATGGAGGTCTGGAATAAAGCACGATTGCTCGCCAATTCTGGAGCTTGAAAGACGCGGGCGCGGTCTTGTTAACGGACTTGGCGAAGAAGTCGAGATTGAAGACACCTTTTTGTTTCCGATGCTGAAAAGTTCCGATTTGGCAAATGGAGATGCCGTAACGCCAAAGCGATGGATGCTGGTGACTCAGCGGCAAATCGGCCAGGATACAAGCGTAATATTTAAAAATGCGCCGCGAACCTGGCAATATCTGGAACATCATGCGGAATTTCTGAATCGAAGAGCCAGCAGCATCTACAAGGGAAAGCCGCCGTACTCAATATTTGGCGTTGGCGATTATTCTTTTTCGGATTGGAAAGTCGCTATTTCAGGTTTTTACAAGAAGCTTCGATTCAGAACAGTTGGACCCTTTGAACAGAAACCTACAATATTAGACGACACGTCGTATTTTATCGCATGCCGATCGGAAAACGAAGCGGCATACTTGACATCTTTGCTTAACAGTCTCGCCGCGAATGAGTTTTACCGCTCGTTTATCTTCTGGGATTCAAAGAGACCGATAACCGCCGACCTTTTACGCAGATTGAGTCTTTTTGCGCTCGCGAAAGAATTAGGTTCCGAAAATATCCTCAAGAATTATATTACTCAAAATTATGGCGACGATCAGATGAATCTGATTTTAAGCTAGCGGCAAAATAGGGAACCGCGCGAAGCGTGGCCGTTCTTGATTCCCAAATAACGCAAGCCAGTGTCGTGTCTCACAGGTTGCGATGGCGCCCATCCAGTACCGTAGCGTCATTCTGAGCGGAGGCTGCCGGAGCGAAGAATCTCGCGCCGCAGGCGCGCTGACGCTCGGGATTCTGCGCTGCGCTCAGAATGACAATGCGAGCGTTATTGCTGATGTGGATATTTTTGAGACATGACAATAGTATTCGCAAATTCGCCAACAATACGCGCCGCCGGCGGAATCGCCGGCCGACCTGAGCGCAAGCCGGGCCGTTGCTGAACCGCAACGCAAATTGACTGCGATTTGTACGATTCGACGAATGAATAACGTATGGGCCGTTATCAAGAGAGCCGGCGTAAATGGCTCGATCCCCGACGATCGTTCAGCGCTCACTCGAAGCGAATCGTAACAAATTCGCGTTCCCGAGAGCTGACGTGGGCGATGCCGGTCGAGCCGCGCCGGGAAGTGGCAGACGGGTGGATCGAAACCGCGGATCGCTCCCAGGAAAGCTCTGCACAAGTTGAACTTGGCCCGAATTTCTCGGACGTGGATCACCGGGTCAAGCCCGGTGATGACGAAGAAACAGAAGACCGGAGGGTTGATCGTCATGGCCGGGCTCAGACCCGGCCATCCATGTCCCTGACCGGTCGACGCCTTGTGCGGAGCTTCCTTAGCGATTAAATCGCGGGGTTTGGCGGGTCGTGGCGTACCGTTCAATCTCATAAGAAATTCGCTTGTTTCTCGGACGAATTTCGGTCTAAATGACGCTCAAAACGTGCCAGACAACCGGAAATTGGCTTTTATCATTCAATTTCAAATCATCCGAAAACAGAACAAATAAAAGAATAATATGAGACAGAATCACCTCAAACCGCTGTTGATGGCTGTCGCGATGATCGCTGTTGGCGCATCGTATGCTCTCGCGCAGAGCGGGCCGCCCACCGTGATCTATCCGTCGAGCTCCGCGCTCTCCGATCCGCTCGCCGACGCTCCCGCCGACCGGGGCGCGCCGGCCGGCGGCCTCAAGGTCAAGGCGCATCGCTATTTCCACAAGCGCGAAATCAAAGGCGAGGGCGCGGACCCCGCGCTGCAAAAGTCGGCGGGGCGGAAATTCGGCGGCGTGGAGCAGCCGAACTTCCCCGGCCTCGGCGAGAACGGATCGATTCCGCCCGATCCGAATATCGCCGTGGGGCCGAACCAGATCGTGCAGGCGGTCAATACCGATATCGCCGTGTTCGACAAGAACGGCAATATCTATGCGGGCTATCCGAAGCTGCTCGGCTCGGTCTGGACGGCGCTGGGCGGGGCGTGCGCGACCAACAACGCGGGCGATCCGATCGTGCAATACGACAGGCTGGCCGACCGCTGGCTGATCGCGCAGTTGGGCAGCCTGAGCGCGCCCTATTCGGAATGTATCGCGGTGTCGCAGACCTCGGACCCGACCGGCGCATACTATCTGTATTCCTACAGCTTCGGCTCGAACCTGAACGACTACGAGAAGATCGGAGTATGGCCGACGGCGACGAATCCGGCCTATCTCGCGACCTACAATCTGTTCGCCAACGGGTCGTCGTTCGTGGGCGGCGAGTTGTGCGCATACGACCGCACGGCGATGCTCTCGGGCGGGACGGCGGCGGCGGTTTGCTACACGATATCGGGCGACGGCGGCTATTTGCCGGCCGACCTCGACGGCGCGGCGGCGCCGCTGGACGGCACGCCGGGGATATTCCTGAACTTCGAAACCTCGACGACCCTGCGGATGTACAAAATCGCGCCGGACTTCGCGAACCCGAGCAACTCGACGCTGAGCGCGGCGAGCGATATCGGCGTCGCCTCGTTCAGCGAAGGATGTGGCGGGGGCACGTGCGTGCCGCAGCCTGGGACCAACCGGCAACTCGATTCGCTGGGCGACCGGCTGATGTACCGGCTGGCGTACCGGAGGTTCGGCACGGACCACGAATCGATCGTAGTGGACCATTCGGTGACGGCGGGATCGAGCGTGGGCGCGCGCTGGTACGAACTGCGGGAGACGCCGCCGGCGACCGCGGCGGCGTACAGCATCTATCAGCAGGGAACGTTCGCGCCCGATTCGGCATACCGCTGGATGGGCAGTATCGCGAGCGATCAGGCGGGCGATCTGGCGCTGGGCTACAGCGAATCGAGCGGCTCGATCTATCCGTCGGTCGCGTACACCGGGCGCACGCCTTTGGACGCGCTCAACACGATGGAGGCGGAGACGATCATGCAGCCGGGCGCGGGATCGCAGACCGGCTACACGCGCTGGGGCGACTACACGGCGATGCGGATCGATCCGAGCGACGACTGCACCTTCTGGTACGTCAACGAATACTACACGGCGACGTCGAGCTACGCGTGGAGCACGATGATCGGCTCGTTCAAGTTCCCGAGCTGCTCGGGCGCGGCCGATTTCAGCCTGTCGGCGAGCGCGTCGCCGCTGACGTTCACGCAGGGAACGGGCGGAACCTCGAACGGCAGCGTGACGGTCACGTCGATCAACGCGTTCAACTCGGCGGTGGCGCTGACGGCGGCGGGATCATGCGGAACGAATTCGATCGCGTGCACGTTGAATCCAACCTCGGTCACGCCGCCGGCGAACGGGTCGGCCAATGCGGCGCTGACGATCGCCGTCGGCACGGGCACGGCGGCGGGGTCATATCCGATTACGGTGAACGGCGCAAGCGGCGCGCTGAATCATTCGACGACGCTGACGGTGGTGGTCTCGGCGCCGGCGCCGGACTTCACGCTGGGCGCGTCGCCGTCGTCGTTGACGATCAAACGCGGATCGAGCGGCAAGTACACGATCGCGACCGCCGCGGCGGGCGGATCGAGCTCGATCAGCCTGAGCGTCAGCGGATTGCCGGCGCGGACCAGCGGCAGCTTCAAGCCGAACCCGGTGACGGCGGGATCGAACTCGACGCTGACCGTTTCGCCCAATCGCAAAGCAAGTCCGGGCACGTCCACGCTGACTATCACGGGCAACAACGGCAGCTATACGCACACCGCGCAGGTGACTCTGACGATCCAGTGAGGCGCCGCGCGCTCGCGCCAGGTCATCGTGAAAAACAGCGGCCGGGCCGGATGCGGTCCGGCCGCTTGCGTTGCGGCAATAAAAAAGCCGGATGGACGACCCTCCGGCTCGATACGCGCGCGCGATCGGTCGCGCGGGCGAAATCAGTAATCGTTCTGCGAGAGCGCGTCGCCGCTCCAGGTTCCGGTGTTGTCGGAACTGGAGACCGCGAGACGGCGTTCGCTCACGATCACGAAATTGAAATCGTTGTTGATCGGACTCGTGCCGCAGGCGGCATTGCTGCCCGAGTTGAGCGTGAGCTGAAGCGTCGCCGAGCCGCTGCCGTCGGCATTGACGGTATAGTTGGGCGAGCTCGTTCCGGCCAGCGCGCCGCTGCATACGACGCCCGTGCCCGAGCCGCTGTTAAGGAGAGTGTTGGTGGTTTCGGTTCCGGTGACGTTGCCGTTGCCGTCGAAGTTGAGAATCGCAAGTCCGGTTACCGGCGCGGACGGATTCGTGCCCGTACCGTTGATATAGCCGGAAAATCGCAGCACGTAGATTCCCTGCACGCTGCCGGCGCCATAGCCGCCGGAATCGTCGCCGTCGCTCCACTTGCCTTCCCATTCGCCGTGGGAAATTTTCGCACCGCGGCGGGCGCCATTGGCCATCGCCACGCCACCGCTCGCCGCCATCCCAAAAGCGAGCATCGCCGCCACCGCCAGTTTGAATCGCATCGTTGTAACCCCTCCTTGCGAGTTCGAGATAAACCGCGCAAAGGATAATACGCCAGAAACTGATTATGTGTCGATATTTGATGCTAAAGAATTTTATGTAGCGTTATTTAGCGCTCTAATCCATGCTAACCTGCCTTTATCCGGGCGGAACTTGGCAGCACGGCCGATCCGGAGATCAAAGCTGAACCGCCGGATCGATTTTGTTCGCGCGGCGCTCGAAGTCAGGAATGCTTGCGCCAGGCGCGGGGCGAAGCGCCGAATTCAGCGCGGAATGTGCGGATAAAGTTGGAAAGATCGTCGAAGCCGGCTTCGAGAGCGATAGCGGTGACGGACGCACGGGTTGCCGCGAGCATCCGGGCCGCCGCGCGCATCCGAACGCGCATCAGCCACTGATGCGGCGTGACGCCGGCAACGCGCCGAAAGGCGCGCAGAAAGTGGTAGCGGCTCATCCCTGCGGATTCCGCCATCGCGTCGAGCGTATGCGGCGCGGCGGAGTCGGACTCGATATCGCGAATGACGCGGGCGACGCGCGCCAGATCGCGAGCGGCGGGAGCGGCGGAATCGCCGTCGATTAAATCGTTCCCGAGACGAAGCGCACCGCCGGCCAGCTCGAGCGTGATTTCCTCGAATTCTGCGGCTTGAGACTCGTTTTCGAGCGCGAGCCGCGCCCGCATCGCGACGGCAGCGAGCGGACGCAGCGGGGGCAAGCCCGCGCGCGCAAAGGCGGGACGGGGGACTTGAGTCTCTTCGGCGACGCGCGCGAAATAGTCGGGATCCAACTGAAACGAGAGGCATCGGTCGCCCGCGGCATGATCGTGCGAGCATTCGAATGCACGGCCCGGATCGCCAAGCAGCATCGCGCCGGGAGCCATCAGGGCGGAGCCGCGGCCGTCGCGATACACGAAAGAGCCGCCAAGAACGATGGAAACGGACGCGCCGGCGTGGCGTTCCTCGAATGGACGGTCATGCGGCCCGCAGGTGCATACGATATCCCTCACGCGCCATCCCGGACCGGAGGCGACGGGGCGATCGATAAATCCGCCGGGAGCGTCGGGCGCGGGCTTGGATGCGAGCGTAGCTTGCAGCGGGTCGGGCCGGGATTTCCATGGGCTGAGCAATTTTCGCCAAGTATCCGCGGGCGGCGGAGCGTAGATTCAGCTTATCAAAGTTCCACAGGAGAGACTGATGGGCAACCATTCGATAATCGAAGCGGGGGCGGCGCTTGGCGCGGGCGAGGAGTTGTCCGGGCGATGCGCGTGCGGCGCGATTCGCTACCGGATTGGCGCAAGCCCGCTGATCGTGCATGCCTGTCATTGCCGGGATTGCCAGCGAATCACGGGCGGGCCGTTCGTGATCAATATGTGGATCGAACGCAAACACGTCGCGATCGATGGCGCGGCGCCGAAAGCATTTCGGCTCGCCGGCGGCAGCGGCACAGCGCACGATGTTTATTTCTGCGGCGCGTGCGGAACATACGTGTGGAGCTTCTACCACGGCGCGCCGGGCGACGCGCTGTTCGTGCGCGCCGGGGCGCTCGAAAATCCGGAGCGGATACGGCCCGACGTGCATATTTTCACGCGCAGCAAATTGCCGTGGCTCGAACTTCCGGCGGAGTCGCGGGCGTTCAGGGAGTTCTACAAAATCGATCAGGTCTGGACGCCGGCGAACAAGGCGCGGCTCGCGGCGAATCGGGCGGAATCCGCGTAACGCGACGGAGATCAGGGATTCTTCGCCGCGCTCAGAATGACAAAAACAGGCTTGGCGCTTGAAGTATATTGACCGGCGAACGTCATGAAAACGTCCATGCCGCAAAAAATTCACAAGCGCTCAGAACGGCAAGAATGGGGCGCGCGGAACGATCACAGCGCAGAGGAAGAGACGAAACCATCAGCCAAGCTGGAGGAATGACGATGCTCAATCATGTTTCGATCGGAGTGAAGGACCTGGCGAAGGCGCGGCGCTTTTACGACGCCGCGCTCGGCGCGCTCGGCTATAAATGTCTGTACGAGAGCGCGGAGGCGGCCGGCTACGGAGCGAAATCGCCGGTGATGTGGCTGCTGCCGACGAAGAGTCCCGTCCATGCGGACCCGAAATCGGGTTTGCATTTCTGCTTCGACGCGGCACATCGCGCGGAGGTTGACGCGTTTCACGCCGCGGCGCTGAAGGCGGGCGGACATGACAACGGCAAGCCGGGGCTGCGTCCCGATTACGGCGAGAATTACTACGCCGCGTTCGTGATCGATCCGGACGGCTACCGGCTGGAAGCGTATTGCGCCAAAGCCAAATAGCGATTGGACCCGCGGCGGGCGGCGGAGCTTGTTTCCGCCCGCCGCGGCGCAACGATCAGGCTTTGGCCGGGTTGAAGCCGCGCGCGAGGAGATTGACGTCGCTTGAATCGATCATATCGGCGCTTCGCCATCCGTTTTCGTCGTATTCGCTGAGAAATTGCGCAATCCAATCCTTCAGCCCGGCGACCCGGCCGGTGGCGTCGGCGACGGGCAGATTTTCCAGCCGGATCATTTCATAATTCCCGGCGTAGTTGCGTTCGTAAAGTTCGTGGCGGCCGCCAAATTCGGCGCCGAGCGCGTCCCATAGCGCCTTCAGCACCTTCACCCTTTCGAGCGCCGGATAGTTGTTCGAACCGCGGAGATACTTGTCTAGATAGGCGCGAAGTTCGGGCGTCTTGAAATCCTTGACGTTCGAATTGAGATAGATCAATCCGCTCGAAATGGTCTGCTCGGCGATTTCCTTCACGCGCGGATAGGCGATTGTCGCAAGAAAGCGGTAAGCCATCCCGTAACCGACGTTCGGCTGGAGGCTGCCGTTGACCCATGGCTCGGGCGATTTCACCATCGCGTCGCTGAGCGCGTGGAAGATGTTGGCCCATCCGATTACCTCGCCCAACTGGATTTGGGTCGGGCGCGCGTCGGCGTTGCCGATCGCTTCGGTCGCCTTGAGCATCAGTCCGGTCAGAAAATCGAGCTTGACGGCCAACCGCGTGCATCCGTGAAGCGTGAAGCGCGGGATAAATCCGGACTGGGGAAAAAATCCGTTGGCCTTTTCGAGATCGCGGTAAACGAACAGGTTTTCCCAAGGAATCAGGACTTGGTCGAGAATGAGTATCGCGTCGTTTTCGTCGAAGCGCGACGAGAGCGGATAGTCGAACGGACTGCCCATCGCGGCGGCGTTAAGCTCATACGAGGGCCGGCAAATGAGTTTCACGCCCGGCGTGTCCATCGGGATAATCGCGAAGAGCGCCATATCCGCCCGGCCGAGCGGGGTCGGTCCGTAAAATCCGATAAAATTACAGTGGGTAAGCGCCGAGCCGGTCGCCACCACCTTGGCTCCGCTGACAATCACGCCTGCGTCGGTCTCTTTTTCGGCGTGGACGAAAACGTCGCCGACCTCGTCGGGCGGGCGGGACTTGTCGGTCGGCGGATTGATGATCGCGTGATTCAGGAACATGCATCGTTCCTGCGCCCGCCGATACCAGCGCAGCGCGTTCTCCTGGTACGGCGCATAGAAGTCGGCGTTGGCGCCGAGCGTTCCGGTCAAGCTCGCCTTGTAATCGGGCGAACGGCCCATCCATCCGTAGGACATCCGGGCCCAGGCGGCGATAGCGTCGCGCGAGCCGACCAAATCGTCGATGGTGCGGGGCACGCGGTAGAACCGATGGGTAAAGCCGCCGTTGCCGGTATCGGTGGGGACGATTAGCTCTGAATTTCGCGCGCCGTCATGCAGTGCGTCGTACATTCGGGCCAGCGTTCGCGCGGAATTTCTGAAAGCGGGATGGCGCGTGACATCGCGCACACGTTCGCCGTAGATCCAGACTTCGCGGGAGTCGCGGATGCTCTCGAGGAATTCGGCGCCGGTAAACGGACGAACGTCGTTCGGATTCGCATTCGCTTTGGCGCTCATCGCGGCATCGGTCGAGGCCATCGGAAGACCCTCCTCCTCCTGCAATCCGGGTCATACGAAATCGGCATACTCGCGCGAAATCGTCGTCGCCCGCCATCCATTAGCTGAGCCGAGGTTGAACTGACAAGCTTCCATGATCGCACGGCGGGGTTTACCGGTTTGCGTGGAAAATCGCCACTGAAAATTAACTTTTTCCGACCGGCGAGCCGGGCGTTACGGGTAAGATTTACACGATACCGGACTATAAATCGCGTGATCTGCAGATTTAACTGTCTAATGAACGCGGCACGCTATATGCTTCTTGAAAAGCCGTCCGCTGAATGTGCAGCGGAGCACTATTGCGGGGGAGATTGAGTTCGATGCGCACCAAATTCCTGGCGCTGGCGATGCTTACGATGACGATAATCATCGCGGCGCCGACGCTATGTTCGGCACAATTCACGGAAACGCAAAAAGGAACAGGCGTCGGCGCGCTGGTCGGGGCCGGTACGGGCGCGATCGTCGGCGCCGCGGTTGGGCATCCGATTGTGGGCACATTGATCGGCGCGGGCGTCGGCGGCGTCGGCGGATATGCCGTGGGCAGCGCCCTGCAGAACCAGCAGAACATGAATTATCGCAACGAAAGCGAAGTTTTGTCGCAACAGCGGCAAATCGAAAGGCAGCGGCAAGAGATCCAACAACTCCAGATGCAGCAGAACACCGAGTGAAGGCAATCAGAAGCGCGATCAAGAAACGAATCGAGCCGATAATTCGTCTTAGCAGGCTGTTGAGGAAGGGGTTTGAATACTCAGTTTGATCGCCGCTGTGGTGATGATGGGCGGCTCAGTTGCCGGGTTCAGCGGTGTTCGCCCGCCGCGGCGAGCGCGGCGGGGATGTGGAGCCG
>JAJXZF010000068.1 GCA_021780225.1 Deltaproteobacteria bacterium
TACTGCACCGTTTCGATGTAGTGATCTTTGATCAGGTCCGTGTCGACCCACTTCTGGAATTCTTCCTTGGCGCGCTGAGACATCAGTTTGTCGCGAATCTGGGCGCGGACGGCGTTGAGCGGTTCCACTCCGGGCTGCTGATGTTGTTCGACCTTGACGATGTGGAAGCCGTACCTGGTCTGGATTACGGGCGAAATTTGTCCGTCTTTGAGATTGCTGATTCCGGCGAGAATCTGGTCGTTGATATCGCCGGGAGCGAACTCGCCGAGCTCGCCGCCCTTGGTTTTCGAGTCGTCGTCGGAATATTGCATCGCCAACGCCGCGAAATCGCCGCCGTCAACCGCGAGCTTGCGGATATTTTCGGCCTTTTTGCGCGCCGCCGCTACCTGATCGGGCGTCGCGCCCTTCGGCACGCTGATGAGGATTTGCGCCAACTCGAATTGTTCCTTAGAAACGCTGAACTCCGCGGGATGCGCGTTGTAGTAGGCGGCAATCTCGTTGTCGGGAATCACGATTTTCTGGCGCACTTCCTGATCGATCATGGTCATCGCTTCGACCTGGCGGCGCACCTTGGCGCGAAAATCGTCGTAACTCATGCCCGCCTGTTGCAGCTGCTGGCGCAACTGCGCGTCGTTGATATGCCCTTCGTTCTCGACGTTGGCGATATAGCGGTCGACCTCGCTTTCGTCGACCTTGTTGGCGAATTTGCCCGCCTCGTTCTCGAGCATCTTCTGCGTGATAATCGCTTTCAGGATGGCGTTGGGATCGCTGGATTTGGTTTTGAACTCGGGCCCCATTCCCGGCGTGGTCGATTTGTCGCCGTAGCTCTGGATATCCTCGGTGGTGACGGGTTGGCCGTCCACGCTCGCGACCACCGTGTCGATGGTCTGGCCGGGAACTTGAGGCGCCGCGGGCGGAACGTATGCGTCCGCAACGGGGTCGGGAGCGGGCGCGGACGGCGCGGCGGGCGCCGCTTGCTTGTGGGCGAAGGGATTGAGCGAACGCATCGTCGAACAGCCCGCCGCCAGCAGCATCGCAAGCGCGGCGAGTCGGACCGGCTTCGCCATTTTAACCGCTGAATTCTTCATTACTGCCGAAATTGCCGGCGCTTTAATTCAAGAGCGTTTCAGCCGGCTTTTCTTCGCGCGTCTCCAACTTTTCACAGGCCGCCAGGACCTGCAATACACCGGTAATCTGAGCGAAAGTTTGCTCGTATTCGCCAGGCTGGATCCGCACAATCACCAGATAGGATGGGGTCAGGCGCATCGTGTTCGGATTCGCGCGCGCCAGCGCCGCGAGCTTTTCAGTATCGAGCGGCGCTTCCGGATGGAACTTGATTTCGAGCTGCCCGCCCTTGACCGCCGCGCTCAGCACCAGCATCTCTTTCATCGTGCGCCGCAGATTCATCGCGGCGATCAGGTTCTCGATCAGGGTCGGCACGGGGCCGAAGCGGTCGCGCATCTCATCGCGCATCTCGTCGAGGTCGGCCGTCGTCGTCGCCCGCGCCATTCGCCGGTACAGCGCCAGCCGTTCGTTTTCGTCGGGCACGAAACTGTCGGGAATGTAGGCGGGAATGCCGAGTTTCAGCTCGGGCTCGAAGTCGGGCTGCGGCGGCTGGCCGCGCAGCTCGCGAATCGCCTCCTCCATCATCTCGGTGTACAACTCGAATCCGACGGCCGCGATTTCGCCGGATTGTTCGCGTCCAAGCAGATTGCCGGCGCCGCGATGCTCAAGATCGCGCATCGCCAGCTTGAAGCCGCTCCCGCTTTCCGCCTCGACCAGTTCGCGCAGCGCTTCGATGCGTTTTTTGGCGTCGCGCGTGATGATGTGCTCGCCGGGAATCAGCAGATAGGCGTAGGCCTTGCGCTTCGAACGGCCGACCCGGCCGCGCAACTGATAGAGCTGCGCCAGTCCGAAGTGGTCGGCGCGATTGATGATCATCGTATTGGCGTTGGGAATATCGAGACCCGATTCGATGATTGCCGAACAGACGAGAACATTGATGCGGTTCTCGATGAAATCCCGCATCACTTTTTCGAGTTCGTGCTCTTTCATCTGGCCGTGCGCAATCGCCAGCTTCGCTTCGGGGACGAGGTTCTGGATGTGGCGGGCCATGTACTCGATATTCTCGACGCGATTGTGCACGAAGAAGACCTGCCCGCCGCGATTCAGCTCGCGCAGCATCACGTCGCGGATCAGCCCGTCGTCGAAATGAGCGACGAAGGTCCGCACCACCTGCCGCGCCGGCGGCGGCGTCTGAATCACCGACAGGTCGCGGATGCCGAGCATCGCCATGTGGAGCGTTCGCGGAATCGGCGTCGCCGTCAGCGTCAAGGCTTCGACCAGCTTGCGCATCCGCTTGACCCGCTCCTTGTCGGCGACGCCGAAGCGATGCTCTTCGTCGATAATCAGCAGCCCGAGCCGCGGAAATTCCACATCAGGTTGGAGCAGGCGATGGGTGCCGATGACGATATCGACCAAGCCGCGCCGCACCTCCTCAATCACGCGCCTGTTTTCCCTGGGCGTGCGGAATCGCGAGACCATCTCGACCCGCACCGGATAATCCTTGAAACGCTTGCTGAAATTGCTCCAGTGCTGTTCGGCGAGAATCGTCGTCGGCGCGAGCAGCGCCACCTGCCTGCCGTCCATCACGCAGATGAACGCGGCGCGCAGCGCGACTTCGGTTTTGCCGAAGCCGGCGTCGCCGCAAATCAGCCGGTCCATCGGTTTGGGCCGCGCCATATCGCGGATTACTTCATCGATCGCCGCCTGTTGGTCTGGCGTCTCCTCGAATTCAAAACCCGCCACAAATTCCTCGTATGCCGGCCCCGGATGCTGGAACGAGTGGCCTTCGACCACCTCGCGCGCGGCGTAGATGTCGAGCAGTTCCGAGGCCATCGCCAGCACCGCCTGCCGCGTTCGCTGCTTGACGCGATCCCACGAGCCGCCGCCCAGCCGGTCGAGCCGGGGTTCGGCGTTGTCCTGGCCGCCGATATAGCGCTGGACCAGGTTGACGCGCTCGACGGGCACGTACATCGTGTCGTTTCCCGCGTATTCCAGCGAAAGAAAATCGCCTTCGGCGTCGGCGACCTTGAGATGCTTCAGGCCGCGATAGCGGCCGATTCCATGGTCGATATGGACGACGAGATCGTCCGGTCTGAGCTCTTCGAGATTAAGGATCGCGCTCTTGCCGGTGCGGCGCGTCCGCCGGCGCGCGCGCGGCTCGCCGAACAGGTCCTCTTCGGAATAGACGTAGATGCCGTCGCGTTGCAGCACGGCGCCCGCCGCGATCTCGCCTTCCATGATCGCCGGCCGAAAGTCGCCCAGTTCGAGCATCTCCGCGAAACTTTTGCAGTCGGTATTGACCGCGATATCGAAAGCTTCGAGATGGCGGCGCAGGCTGGCGACGCGATTCGGTCCTTCGACCACCATCAGCGCATGACCCTGCCCGCGGCTCACTTCGGCCAACTCTTTCGCCAGCGGCTCGAACGACGGAGCCGATCGCATCCCGGCGGTCTCGGATGCGCCCAGGCGCAGGCTTGCCTGCGCCCGGATTTCGATCGGCGGCGCCCAGCCTTCGCGCGGCGCCGCGACCGTCACCATCGATCCGACTTCGACCGCGGTCAGCGCCGACAGCGCCCGCTCGAATTCCGGCACGCCCATGAACAACGATTCGGGAGCGGGGTAGAAGGCGGGCTTCTGCTGCGCGGCTTCGGCCTCCGCCGCGACGCGTTCGGCGAATCGCTGCGCCTCGCCCAGAATCCGGCCGGGATCGACCAGCCAGGCCAGCGCGTTGTCCGGGAGATAGTCGAAAACCGTCTGCAATCCGCCTTCGTGCAGCATCGGCGTGAGCAGTTCCACGCCGGGGAACAGGAGTCCATTCTCCAGCGTTTCGGTCAGTTCGGCGGCCTCCTTGCGCACCATCCCGATTTCGGCGCATCTGAGCGCCACCCGGTCGATCAGGCGCGAATCGCGCAGCACGCCGGCTGGAACCTGCCGGGTCCGGATAATCGTGGCTTCATTGATTTCGCCGAGCGATCGCTGGCTGGCCGGCTCGAAGCGGCGAATCGACGTGACGATATCGTCCTCAAGCTCGATGCGAACGGGCAGGTGGTGCAGCGGCGAGAAGACGTCGACGATGCCGCCCCGAACGCTGAAGTCGCCCGGCTCTTCGGTTTGCGGCACGCGCTGATATCCCGCGGCCGTGAGCGTTTCAAGCAGAGCGTCCAGATCGATCGCGTCTGCGGCGGCGATGCGCGTTATCGATTCCTGGAAAACGGCGCGCGGCAGCGTTCGCGTCATCAGCGCTTCGACCGAGGCGACGACGAGCGGCGCGCCCTGCCGCAAGAGGGCGAAGAGCGCGCCGGATTGCGCCGCCTGCACGTCGGGCGGCGGCGAGAGCTGCGCGAGCGGACGCGTTTCCCACGCGGGCATCGGATGCACGCGGGCGGACGCCGGATCGGATGCCGCGGGCTGGTCGAGGAAAAATGCGACCTCGCCCGCCAGCGCCTCGGCTTCGCTGGCCAGCGAGGTCACGGCAAGAATCGGCCGGGCGAGCGTCAGCGCCGCCTCGCGCAACATCAGGGCGTTCGCCGCGCCTTTAAGTCCCATGATCGGAAAGCGTCGTTCCGCGCCGCTCTCCAGGCGGGATCGCAACTCGCTTGCCGCTTCTCGAAGACTTCGTTCCACCGTCCGCCGAACCGTTTTCCCTTGCGAAAGACGCACCAATCCGCTCCCGCAAGCGCGGGGCGGAATTTCACCGATTATAGCAGAGGGTCTCGCCGGCTCGAACTGTCGCGCGGATTTGCCTTTGCGCTTCGGGCTATTGGCCGCCGTTGGCCGCGGCCGCCGTCACATCCGCCGCATCGCCGAGTTTGACCGGCAATTTCAGGGTTTGCAGCGAATGATCGGGCATTGTCCGCACGATCGTGAAATAGATCGTATCGCCGGGCTTGAGATTCGAGAGTGCGGTCTGCAGGTCGAGGTTGTCGCGCACGCGCTTGTCGTCGATGGCGACGATCAAATCTCCGCCACGGCCCAACGATCCGGCCCGCTTCAGCAACGGCATCATCACGATATCGAGCGGCGGCAACAAGGCGCCGGCGGTCGTTCCGGTTTCGCCGAGCGAGCTCATCTTCGTGCGGCCGTGCAAGCCCGCGCGCGCGGCTGGTCCGCCGGGATCGACGCTCACCACTTCAAGGCCGGTGATCAATTTGCCCGGCTGGTCGGCGGCATAGATCGCCTGCACCGTCATTCCGAGGTAGGGCCGGGCGCGATTTGCGGCGGCGGCGCCCGCATCCGGCGGCGCGGCGGGATTTTCGTCTGAAGCCGGCGCGGTCGAGTCGGGCGTGGCGGCGCTTGCGGGCGGGGCCGGCTCGGGCGGCGCTGGCGGCGCGTAACGCGGCGCAATTTCCAGCGTCTGGTCGGACGATTGCGCAATCACCCGCCGCGGCGCGAGGCCCGCGAGCGCAACCGCGGCCAGCACGGCGGCGATCGGCTTTTTAAACCGGCTCACTAGCGTGGTGTCCCGCAAATAACTTCCACCTGATGCCTGATCGGATCCGTGGCGCGCGGGTCGCCCGCCGCGGGGCGACCAGGGACGGATTGCCGGGTCGGGGCCCGGCAATGACGAACAGAGTTGGCTATGCCCGGACTTGATCTGGGCATCCACGCCGAGCGCAAGATCGACGCGGAGCGCAAACTTATTCAGGGGACGCCACACGATCGCGATTTTAATGCGCCCGCGGTCCGAGCGAAACGGCGCGCTGCGCGGCCGGCTGCGGCTTGATGGCGTCGCGGCGGTCATGCGACAGTGGGCCAAATTCTCTCAGGCGGGCTTTCGGCGATGAAAATTCTTTCCACGGTGGGACTCACGCCGGCGCAGCGGGAAATGATCGAAAGCGCGGCCGGCGGCGCGGAAATCGTCGATCGGCAGTGCCGCTCGGCCGAAGAGATGCTGGCGGCGGCGAACGGCGGCTGCGATATCCTGTTCGGCCTCCGCGTGCCCGACGACTTCGTTCGCAAAATCGACGGCCTCAAATGGATTCAGTTGCTGAGCGCCGGCGCCGACCATGCTCTGAAGGGCGTGTTGGCGGAGGATTCCGCGATCGCGCTGACCACTTCGAGCGGAATTCACGCCACTCCGATCGCGGAATACACGATCGCGTCGATGCTCGCGTACGCGCACGGATTTCATCGCCTGATGCGGGCGCAAGTGCGCGGCGAATGGCAACGCGGCGGCGGCTTCATGGAGAACGTCGATTCGTTGCGCGGCAAGACGTTGGGCGTGGCCGGCTACGGCTCGATCGGCCGCGAGACGGCGCGCATCGGAGCGGCGCTCGGGATGGAGGTGCTGGCGCTCAAGCGCAATCCCGCGGAGCGGCAGGATTTGGGATGGAATCCGCCGGGCGTCGGCGATCCGGAGGGGCGAATCCCGCGCCGATGGTACGGGCCGGCTGAATGCGCCGCGCTGCTCGCCGGGAGCGATTACATAACTGTGACGCTGCCGGGAACGCCGCATACCCGGGGCTTCATCGGCGCGCGCGAGATCGCCGCGATGCGTCCGGAGGCGTACATCGTCAATATCGGACGGGGCTCCGTGATCGATCAGGCGGCGCTGATTCGCGCGCTCGAAGAGCGGCGGATTGGCGGCGCCGGACTCGATGTTTTCGAGCGCGAGCCGCTGGAGGCCGACAGTCCGCTTTGGCCGATGGAAAACGTCATCCTCACGCCGCATATGTCGGGCGCATTCAAGGATTACAATACCGCGGCATGCCGGCTTTTCTGCGACAACCTGCGCCGGTTCCGCGCGGCGCAGCCGCTGCTGAACCTGGTCGATCGCGCGACCGGCTATTGATTCGCGCGAACTTCCCGATCAGCGGCCCGTGAATTTCGGCGCGCGCTTGGCCAGAAACGCCGCGATCCCTTCGCGCGCGTCGGCGGTGCGCGCGCAATCCGCGATATATTCGGTCTCCAGTTCCATCTGCTCGCCGAGCGTGGTGTTGGCCGCCGCGTACATCAGACGTTTGATTCCGCCGAAGGCGGTGGTCGCGCCCTGAGCCAGCTCGCGCGCCAGTTTTTGCGCTTCGTTGCTCAACTCGGCGTCGGGCACGACGCGCGTGACCACGCCCATCGCTTCGGCCTCGCGCGCCGAGAGCGCGCGGTTCGTGAGCGCGAGCTCAAGCGCGCGCCGCAAGCCGACGACGCGCGGCAGATAATATGTCGATGAGCCGTCCGGCGTGAGGCCGACGCGGGAGTAGGCGAGGGTGAAGCGGGCGGATTCCGCCGCGAGCACCAGATCGCCCGACAGCGCAAGGCTCATTCCGGCTCCGCCGGCGTTGCCGTTGACGGCGATCACCACCGGCGCGCGCATCCGCGCGAACCGATGAACCGCTTTGTGCAGATAGAACGTCACGCGCTTCAGATGGCCCGGCAGTTCGGCTTCGCCCTGCGCGGCGAAGGACTTGAGATCGCCGCCGCCGCAAAAGAGCTTGCCCGCCGCGTCGAGCAGGACCGCGCGCACGGCGGGATTTTCGTCGCAGGCGAGCGAGACCTCTTCGAGCTCGCGCGCCAGTTCGAGATTCAGCGCGTTGGCGGCCTCGGGGCGGTTGAGCGTGATGTGCGCGACGTTGTCGGCGATTTGGAATTTCAGGCAATTGAAGCTGGACATGGCTGGCTAACCTCGCTTGAGCGGATTGGACGCGCCGGCCTCAGAGTCCGCGGCGCCATTGCGCGATCGCCGCGCCGATTTCGTGCGGCGAATCTTCCTGGAGAAAATGCGAGCCGCGCACCGTGACTTCGCGCTGGTTCGGCCAGCGGCGGCAATACTCCCGCTGGCCGCCGATCAGAATCGCGCCCGGTTCCGCGTTGACGAACAATTTTGGAACATTCGATTTGGCGAGCCAGTTTCCATAGTCCGCGACGATCGCGGTCACGTCGGCCGGATCGCCGTCGATCGGAATCTGGCGCGGCCAGGTGAGCATGGGCCGCCGTCCCTCGCCCGGTTCGAGAAAAGGCCGCCGGTAATGCTCCATCTCTTCCGGCGTGATTTTTCTGAGGATACTGCCGGGGAGTATGCGTTCGATGAAGACGTTCTTCTCGATCACCATCGCTTCGCCGGCCGGACCGCGCATCGCGGAGAAAATCTGGCGCGCGGCGCCGGGCCATTCCGCAAGCGTCAGCGGCCGCACGATCGCCTCCATGTAGGCGATTCCCTTGATCGCCGCCTGATGCCGAAAGGCCCAGTGGAAGCCCAGCGCCGATCCCCAGTCGTGCACGACCAGCGTCACGTTACGGTTGAGTCCGAGCGCGTCGAACCATCCGTCGAGATGGCGCGCGTGATCGACGAAGCGGTACGAACCGTCGGGCGTCCTGCCGGAATCGCCCATCCCGGCCAAATCCGGCGCGAGGCATCGGCCCTGATCCGCGAGATGCGGAATGATATTGCGCCAGAGGTACGAAGAGGTCGGATTGCCGTGCAGAAAGACGATCGGATCGCCCGCCCCAGCGTCCACGTAAGCCATCTCGACGCCGCGCGCGACGACGCGTTGGGGCGGATTTGGATCGGCGGCGGATAGCGCTGGTTCAGCCATGACGAAAACTCCCGGAACTGCGGCTGAGAGCATTGATACGGCGTCCGCCGTGCGGTGGCAAGCGCGCGGCGGACGCGCGCGGCTTGCCGACCGCGCCGCGCTCGGCGCACAATTGCCGCGCGGCGGCCGGCGCGAGCGCGCCGCAGGGAGCGAATCGCGATGGCTGAGCGCAGGCGGAAATTCTGGGGATGGGGTTACGAGGATCAGGGTCCGAATCCCGAACAGCAGCGCCATCTGGCGGAACGGATGGCGAAGCGGTTCGACCTCGGCGGCTTCGCTATCACGCCCGCGCCGCGAGTGTCCGAATTGAATCTGCGCGCGCCGCGCGTCAAACCGCCCGATTCGCTGGCCGCGATCTGCTCGTCGAGCGCGCACGATCGCGCGGCCCACAGCTATGGCAAGAGTTTCAGCGATATCGTGCGCGCGTTCCGCCGCGATTACCGCAATCCCTTTGACGTCGTCGCCTTTCCGCGCGACGAACGCGATCTGATTGCGGTGCTGGAATGGTGCGATCGCGAGCGGCTCGCGGCGTCGCCTTACGGCGGCGGCTCCAGCGTGGTGGGCGGCGTCGAACCGCCGTCGCAAGGCGATTATCGCGGCGCGGTGTCGATCGATTTGGGCCGGCTCGATCGCGTGCTCGAAATCGATCGCGCGTCGCGCGCCGCGCGCATTCAGGGCGGCGCGCTTGGTCCCGATCTCGAAAATCAATTGCGGCCGCACGGCCTGACGCTGCGCCATTTCCCTCAATCCTTTGAGTTTTCCTCGCTCGGCGGATGGATCGCGACGCGCTCCGGCGGCCATTTCGCGACGCTTTACACCCATATCGACGATTTCGTCGAGTCGCTGCGCGTGATCACTCCCGCGGGAACGATCGAATCGCGCCGCCTGCCCGGCTCCGGCGCCGGCCCCAGCCCGGACCGCATGTTTATCGGCTCGGAAGGCACGCTCGGAATTATCACGGAGGCTTGGATGCGTTTGCAGGACCGGCCGAAATTCCGCGCCGGAGCCTCAGTTTCATTTGCGGATTTCGAAACGGGGGCCAAGGCCGTCCGCGCGATTTCCCAGGCCGGACTTTATCCCGCGAATTGCCGTCTGCTCGATCCGGGCGAAGCCGCCAACGCCGGCGCGAATCAAGGCGAGGCGGCGGTGCTGGTGCTGGCCTTCGAATCCGCCGACCATCAGCTCGAACCATGGATGAAACGCGCGCTGGAATGCTGCGCCGATAACGGTGGCAGGGTTCCCGAAGGAGCGGAGCGCACTCGCGCCGAAGCCGGCGCGACGCACGAAGGAGCCGCGGGAGCGTGGCGCAACGCGTTTCTGAACGCGCCCTATCTGCGCGACACCGTGGTGGCGATGGGGATGGTCAGCGAGACGTTCGAGACCGCGATCACGTGGGACCGGTTTCCGGAATTTCACGCGCGCCTGATGGCGACCGCGCGCGACGCCGTCAAGCGCGTCTGCGGCAAGGGAACCGTGACCGTGCGCTTCACGCACGCCTATCCCGATGGTCCGGCGCCGTACTACACGATTCTGGCGCCCGGCCGGCGCGGCGCGGAACTCGAGCAATGGGCGGAAATCAAGCAAGCCGTCTCCGACCAGCTAATCGCGCTCGGCGGCACGATTACGCACCATCACGCGGTTGGCCGCGATCATCGGCCGTGGTACGACCGCCAGCGGCCGGAAGGATTCGCCAACGCGCTCAAGGCCGCGAAGCGCGCGCTCGATCCGCATGCGGTGCTGAATCCCGGAGTTTTGTTCGATCCGTGAAGGCGCGGTCTAATCGTCAAGTCCGAGCCGCTTGCGGCCGGCCGCGCTGATCCGCTCGGGCGACCACGGCGGCTCCCATACGATCTCGACCGTCGCGCGGTTGCAATCCGGAAGGCCGAGCAGGCGATCTTCGATCGTCGTCGCGATCATCGATCCCATCGAGCATCCCGGACCCGTCAGCGTCATCTTTACCGTCACCGTGTCGCCGCTCAGCTCGACGCCGTAAATCAAACCGAGATCGACCACGTTGAGCGGAATTTCCGGGTCGTAGCAATCGCGCAATACTTCGTAAATTTCTTCTTCCTGCAGCATCGCGGGCGATCGCGCCGGCCGCCGATGCGGACGGCGCGCGATGAATCGTTATCGGTCCGGTTACGTAGTATATAGAAGACCGAGGCGGCGCCGCTATCCGCTTTGCGGCGCGCATGACGAGGTTTTCCGATGAGCGAAAATGACAACGCCCGGCGAATCGCCGAAGATCGCTGCGACGACGCCGTCGAAGCTTTCGCCGACGGCGATTACGACCAGGCCATCGATCTGTACAATCAGGCGCTGGAAGCCGATCCGGCCTATGGCGACGCCTTTACCGGCCTGGCGATGTGCCATCAGGCGAAAGGCGACGTCGATGCGGCTATCGAGGTGACGAAACGCTATGTCGAAAAAGCGCCCGACGACATCCTTGCCTTCACCAATCTGAGCATGTTCTACCAGAAGAAAGGCATGATTAAGGAAGCCGAAGCGGCCGGCGCGCAGGCGCGCCTGCTCGATTGGAAACGCCAGCTCAGAGAGGCGAAGGAAAAGTCGCCGAACCAATAGCGGCCGCGCGCTGCGCGGAATATCGCAGCTATTGATGGGGAGCAACGGGGTGACGATGAAGCTGAAGGACAAGATCGTATTGATAACCGGCGCGGGTTCCGGACTCGGGCGCGAGATGGGTCTTTTATTCGCGCGCGAAGGCGCGCAGGTCGGCGTCAACGATATCCGGCCCGAGTCGGCGCGGAATGTCGTTACGGAAATCGAGCGCGCCGGCGGCGCCGCGCGTCCGTTCGTCGCCGACGTTTCGAGCAGCGCGGCGGTGCGCAAAATGTTCGCCGATTTTCTCGCCGCCTTCGGCACGATCGACGTGCTCGTCAACAACGCCGGCATCGCCAGCACCCGCGAAAGCGCCGAATTGCCCGGCACGACCGACCTGACCGACGAGGACTGGCGGCTGATGCTCGCGACGCATCTCGACGCTACTTTTTTCTGCACGCGCGAGGCGCTCAAGACGATGATTCCGAAACGTTCGGGCCACATCGTCAATCAGGGATCGATCGCCGGCACGGCGGGCCTGCCGTTCGTGTCGAACTATTGCGCCGCGAAGGCCGGCATCATCGGCTTCACCAAATCGGTCGCGCTCGAAGTCGCCAAGCACGGCGTGATCGTCAACGCGATCGCTCCCGGATTTATCGAAACCCCGATGACCGCGCCGCTTGCGCCGGAGGCCAAGGCGTGGGTGATCGCCAATACTCCGCTGGGCCGGATGGGCGAACCGGCGGATATCGCGGCGGCCGCGCTCTATCTGGCGTCCGACGACGCCAAATTCATGGTCGGCCAGGTAATCAGCCCCAACGGCGGCTGGACCACCGCGTGAGCGCAGGCGCAGCGTCTGATGGTGTGCACGCGCCGCAATAGGCTTGCGCGCCGGCGCCGGCCGCAAACGCAAGCCGTGCGGCCGCCCGGCTTGCGCTTGCGAATAGCTTCCCGAAAATCGCCGTCGGATTTGTGAAGCGCAGCGCCGCAGTTCTGATTCCGCTGTTCTCGACGCGGACGCCGGCTGACCTCGGACGCGGCGAGATCGCCGGACTCTATCCGGCGGCGGACTTCACCCTCGCGCTGGGCCATCGGATGATTCAGTTGCTGCCCGTGGATGAAACCGCTCCCGGAGAAACCAGTCCGTACAGCGCGATGAGCGTGCTGGCGATCGATCCGCTCTACATTTCGTCGTCGGCGCTGCCGGGAGTCGGTCCGGCGTCGCTCGCGCGTGCGCGCGCGGCGGCCGGGCCGGGCGAACCGCCGGATCCGTCGCGGCTCAGCGCCGCCAAGCTCGAACTGTTGCGGCGTTCGTTCGCGCATTTTCAAGCTCGCGCCTCCGCGCACGATCGCTCCGAGTTCGACGCCTATTTGCTTGCCGAACGCGATTGGCTGCCGGACTACGCGCTGTTCCGCGCGCTCAAGGAGCGTTATCGATGGTCGGCGTGGGATGCGTGGCCGCGCGATCTCGCGGCGCGCGAGCAGCCCGCGCTGCAAGCGGCGGCGCGCGAGCTTGAGCACGAAATTTCCTTCTATTCGTTTATCCAGTTCGTCGCTTGCCGGCAGTGGCGCGAGCTGCGCAAGGCGCTGGCGGCCAAGGGCGTGGCGCTGGGCGGCGATCTGGCCTTTTCGCCGTGCCGCGAAAGCGCGGAAGTCTGGGCCAATCAAGCGATGTTCGACCTTGCGCGCACGGTGGGCGCGCCGCCCGACGCATTTTCCGCCACCGGCCAGCGCTGGGGCCTGCCGATGCCGGCGTGGAGCGCGATGCGCGCCGGCGGCTTCGCGTTGATTCGTATCCGCACGCGCCGCGCACGCCAGCTCTTCGACCTGTTGCGCATCGACCATGTGGTCGGCCTCTATCGCACTTACGGCTTCGGCGCCGATCCCGAAGCGGCGGGGGCCTTCGATCCCGCCGATCCGGCGGAGCAGCTTGCGCAGGGCGAGGAGATTATCCGCGTCATTCGTGAAGAAGCCGGAGCGATGGAACTTATCGCGGAAGACCTCGGCGTCATCCCGCCGTTCGTGCGGCGATCGCTCGCCGCGCTGGAAATCCCTGGCTACAAGGTGATGCGCTGGGAGCGGGAGTGGGATGAAGCCGGGCAACCGTTCATAGCGCCCGCACATTATCCCGAAATTTCCGTGGCGACGACCGGCACGCACGATACCGAAACGCTGGTCGAATGGTGGCGCGCCGCGCCCGCCGAGGAGCGCGATGCGTTCGTCGCGATGCTTGGCGCCGCCGCCGGCGTCGATCCGAAGGCCGCGAACCTTGGCGATCATGCGACCCTCGCGATTATCGAGGCGCTCTATGGCGCGCGGTCACAACTCGCAATCGCGCCGGCGGCGGATTTATTCGGATGGGACGCCCGCGTCAATGTTCCAGGCACGGTCGGCGACGGCAATTGGAAATGGCGCTTTCCCTATCCGCTCGAAGGCGCCGCGAAAAATACCGCGTTGGCCGGGCGCGTCGCGGCCATCCGCGCGATCGCGGAGCGCACGAAGCGGTTTTGACCGCGCGATTATCCTGGCGTTGGACGCTGAGGAATTCAGATTGAGCGGCTCCGCGAATCGATCCGCCGTTTGAAGCTCTGTCGCCCGGACCGGCATGATGCTTAATTCATCGGCACGATGCGCCGCCTTGAAATTTCCTGTATGCGCCGCCCGCTCTCGATCGCGCTAATCGTAATCGCGCTGGCGCAGGCCGGATGCGCCGCGCGCAAGCCGCCGGAGTCATCCGCGGCGGGACCGTCCGCGCCCGCGCCGGCCGTCCATGCTGAAACGGCGCCGCCCAAACCGCCCGCGATCGTCGTCGCGCCGTTCGCGATCGCGCGCGGCTTCGACGGCGCCATGTGGTTCACGGAATTTCGCGCCAGCCGCATCGGCCGTATCACGCTCGACGGCGCGGTGACGACTTTCAACGTTGGCGCCGCCCTCCCGGAACGTATTGTCTCGGGTCCCGACCAGGCGCTCTGGTTCACCGATCCCGCAGGCAACCGGATCGGCCGTCTCGACCCTTCCGGGGCCTACACCTATGTGCCGCTGCGCGCGCCGGCCGCGGGACCGGCCAGCATCACCCTCGGCCGCGACGGAAATCTCTGGTTCACCGAGCACGCGGCCAATCGCATCGGACGCCTTACCCCGCTCGGCACATTGACCGAATATGTCCTGCCGCATCCGGGCGGTCCCGCCGGCCTCGCGTCCGGACCCGACGGCAATATCTATTTCGCTGAAAATCAGTCGAACCGGATCGACCGGATGGCGGCAGATGGCCGGATCGACGAGTTCCCACTGCCGCATCCCGACAGCCGCCCGAACAGCATCATCGCCGCCGCCGACCACAATCTATGGTTCACCGAGCTGGCGGCGAATCGGGTCGGCCGGCTGAATCCGAACGGCCGCCTCTCGGAATTTACGCTGCCCGCCAGCTTGACGCCCTTCGATATCGCCGCGGCGAGCGACGGCAAGGTCTGGATTACGGCTCCGCGCGCCCACGCGGTCTGCGCGATTCTTCCGGACGGGCGAGTCGATACGATCTATCTGGCGGATACGGTTTTTCCCGGATTTATCGCGGCCGGTCCCGACAACAATCTTTGGTTCACCGAGCCGACCGGAAAAATTGGCCGCCTGACGCCCGCCGGCATCCTCACCGAATTTCCGCTCGCGCCCGCCGAAAGCTCCGCCGCCGAAGCTCGCGGTCCGCGCCACGATCTTCTGATCGGTCCGCATTGAAGCATGTGCCGGCGTTCGCAATACGGCGATCGCTCCGGCAATCCGTTGCCGTTTTCGGCGCAATATGCGCTATAAGCGGTTCAAGCTTCGAGCAATTCAATTTCGCCCCGATGGGGCCGCAATGGAGTGAGCCAGATGAGTCGTCATCTCGAAGGAAAAGTAGCCGCCGTCACTGGCGGAGGACGCGGTATCGGCCGCGAAGTGGCCAGGGCGCTCGCGGCGCAAGGCGCCTCGGTCGTCGTCAACGACCTTGGCGTCACCGTCGCCGGGCAGCGCGAAACTTCGTCGCCGGCGGACGACGTCGTAAAGGAGATCAAGGCCGGCGGCGGTAAGGCGTCGTCCAATCATGAGGACATCTCGACGCCGGAGGGCGGCGAAAGCCTGGTCAATCAAGCGATCAAGGATTTCGGCCAGCTCGATATTCTGGTGAACGTCGCCGGCATCCTGCGCGACCGCATGATCTTCAACATGACGATCGAGGAGTGGGACGCCGTCATCCGCGTGCATCTCCGCGGCCATTTCTGCACGATGCGTCCGGCGACCGCGCACATGCGCGAACGCCGCTACGGCAGAATTATCAATTTTTCCTCAAATTCGGCGCAAGGCGCCCCCGGCCAGCCCAACTATGCGGCGGCGAAAGCGGGTATCCTTGGCCTCACCTGGAGCTCGGCGACCGCCCTGCAGAAGTACAACATCACCGTGAATGCGATCATGCCCGGCGCGTCGACCCGGATGACCGACACGATTCCGGCCGGCCGGCTGCCCGGAACCCGTCCGGAGGCGACCAGCGCGGCAGGCACGCCGATGGATCCGGCGAACGTGCCGCCGGTTATCGTCTATCTCGCGAGCGACGAAGCCGCCGAGGTCACCGGGCAGACTTTCGGCGCCTCCGGATACCGCATTTCGCGCTTTACGCATCTTGAAGCGGACAAAATCATCTACAGCGATGGCCCGTGGGACATCGAACATCTGTTCAAGGTCTTCAAGCAGACGCTCGGCACGGGCATGAAGCCGCCGCGGATGACGATGTAGCCGCGGCGTTTGCCAATCGTTTGGATCGGCGGATGGCCGGCGCGGATCGTCGCGCCGGTCATTTTACGTTCGCGCCGCCGTTACCCGTCGCGGCGGAGCTTGTTATTCTTGTGCGATAACGCCGCCGGTCCCGGGCGCGGTTTGACGCGGACGCCGGAAGGACGATCCACGATGGGTTCGCTCGCTCTATATCAATTTTCGACCAGCCCATTTTGCGCCAAAATCCGCAAAATCCTCGACTTCAAAGGCGTCGATTACCGGATTGTCGAGGTCGATTACCTGGAGCGCAAGGAACTGCTGGCCGCCTCCGGGCAAATCATGGCGCCGGCGCTGACGCTGGAAACCGGCGAGACGATCGCCGATTCCGATCGCATTGCCGAGCGGCTCGATGAGCTGTATCCCTCGCCGACGATTTTCCCGCCCGAAATGCGCGGCATCCATCTGGCGCTGGCGCGTTACTTCGACACGGAACTCGAAGACGCGCTGTTTCGCGCGGCGATTCCGGAAGAAATCGCCCATTACGCGCGTCAGGGGCGCGATCGCGAGGCGTTTTACCGTCTGATTCGGGAGCGCAAGTACGGCGGCGGATTTTGCGACGACGCGATTCGGCGTCACGCCGAACTGCTCGATATCGCGAATCGGAAACTATCGCCGCTCGATGACGCCTTGCGCGACCGCGCCTTTCTGCTCGGCCGCATCGGCTACGGCGATTTTGCGCTCTACGGGCAGTTAATTTACTTGACGATCGGAGGCGAGAACAAAATTTCGCCTGATTTGCCCAACCTGCGCGCATTTCACGATCGCATGGAACGAATCTCCGCCACGCTCGATCCCAACGCCTGAATGATTGCTGGTTCCGTTCGCGCGGAAGACTCAGCCGGCCGGCAAAAGCGTCCCGCGGCGGCGACGTCACGCCGCGACGGTCACTTCGCGCACGGCGTCGTACAGAAAACGGCTGAACAGGGCGCCGGTCGAGTCCAAAGCGACATCGTATGGCGAGGGGGTCCGGCCCGGCACAAAAATCTGATGGGTCTCGTCAACGGCGGCGTAAAGTATGCAGCACGCCAGGGCGGCGTATGGCCGGCCCGCCATCGGCCCGCGAATCAAAAGCCAGAACAGCACCGCGTAGTTGAAAAAATGCGCCGATTTGCGCACCAATCCGTGCATCATGGCGATATGCGCCGCCGTCGCCACCGGAAACAGCCAGCGCAGAATCGGTTCGATGATCCGGCCCGTATTCGCAGCGGAAAAAATCGTCGTTGAAAACACGAACAGCGTAATCATCCACATGAGCGCGGGCATCCATGAACGCGGATTGAAGTCGGATTTGGCCGGAACCGCCGCGCCGATTACCCTGTTTTCCACTCGCTGGATGGCTCCGCTTGCCCGGCCGATACCCAAGGCGTTTACTCGTAGGAAAAACGCGATCGCGATTCCTTCGCTCGCGTCCGAAATTCCGGCTCGCGCCGGAATGACCAATTCTGTTCGGTCGGCGGGCGGCGTTCAAGGCGTAAATGACGTCCGGCAGTCCTCCAGAGGATAATTGTTCACATGCAGGAATTTATCCAGATAGCGAAAGCGCAAGCGGCTCAGCCGTGCACGGTCGTGATTTTCGGCGCTTCGGGAGACCTGGCGAAGCGCAAACTGATTCCGGCGCTCTACAATCTTCACGCCTGCGGCGGGAATATCGCGCCGCATCATTCCGCCGTACTCGGCTTCGCACGCCGGCCGATGGCGGTGCAGGAGTTTCGCGAGAGCGCGCGCGAGGCGGCGGCCCGCTTCTCGCGGCTCGAGCTCAACTCCGACTGCTGGCGCGATTTCTCCGCCCGGCTCGATTATCAATCGGGGCTCGATCAACCGGACGGGTTTCGCAAGCTCAAGGCCCGGCTGGAGGAGATCGAGGCCGCGCACGGACTTCCGCCCAACCGGATCTATTACCTTTCAGTGCCGCCGGAGGCGATTGCCGAGTGTGCGGAGCGGCTCGCCGAAGCGGGGTTGGTCGCGCGCCCCGGAGCGGCGAATTTCACGCGCCTGGTGGTCGAAAAGCCGATTGGCAGCGATCTCGAGTCCGCGCTCAAGGTTGACTCCGCGCTGCGCCAGTACTTCGACGAATCGCAGATTTTCCGGATCGATCACTACCTGGGCAAAGAGACGGTGCAGAACCTGATGGTGCTGCGCTTCGCCAATTCCATATTCGAGCGGATGTGGGGCGCGCGCAACGTCGATCATGTGCAGATTACGGTCGCCGAGAGCGAGGGCGTCGGCACGCGCGCGATGTATTACGATCCGGCGGGCGCGCTGCGCGATATGGTGCAGAACCACATGCTGCAACTGCTCGCGTTGATTGCGATCGAGCCGCCCGTGTCGCTCGACGCCGGAGCCATTCGCGACGCCAAGCTCAACGTCCTGCGCGCGCTCCGGCCGATCATGCCCGGCGCGGCCCGTGCGCAGGTCGTGCGGGCGCGCTACAGCGCCGGCAACGTGGACGGGCAGAACGTGCGGGGCTATGCCGAGGAGGCGGGCATTCCGGCCGCGTCGCGGACCGAAACGTTCGTCGCGCTGAAAGCGTTTATCGACAACTGGCGATGGTCCGGCGTGCCGTTCTATCTCCGCACCGGCAAGCGGATGCCGGAACGCGGCAGCATCATTTGCGTTCAATTCAAGGACGTGCCGCGGATTCTGTTCAACCGCGAGCGCAAAGTTCCGCCGAACGCGCTTACGATCAGAATTCAGCCCGACGAAGGATTCTCCTTCGAGGTGCTGGCCAAGCAGCCCGGCCTCGATATCGCGATCCGGCCGGTGCGGATGAACCTCCGGTACGAGAGCGAATTCAGCGGCCCGTCGCCGGACGCCTACGAGCGCCTGCTGCTGGACGTGACGATTGGCGATCATACGTTGTTCGTGAGCGCCAATTTTGTCGAAAAATCGTGGGAATTCGTGCAATCTGTTCTCGACGAATGGAACCGGGATCCGGCCTTTCCGCTCCACGAATATGCGGCAGGCAGCTTCGGCCCCGAAGCCGCCGAGCGCCTGATCGCGGAGGACGGCCGCGCCTGGCTTAATCCGTGAGATGGATTGCGATTTCTCTCCGACGAGGTGAAATTTTTCCCAACCTCGTTCGTATATTCATTAGGATTTGTTAAAAAATAATGCGTCCGGTTGGCGTGTGATTCATTCCAATTGGCGTAAATTCCAGATAAATCCATCATAAGACTATCTTTCGCGCCATAAATGACGGCTACGCCTAAACTCATTCGGCCTGAACCCATCCCGGACGCCAAGCCCGCACGTGAAGCCTCGCTCATCGGCAACGGCCTGACCAAGAGCTACTCGGGCCGCACCGTAGTGAACAAAGTTGACGTGCGCGTTCGCAACGGCGAGGTGGTAGGTCTGCTCGGACCGAACGGCGCCGGCAAGACCACCACTTTCTATATGCTGGTCGGGCTGCTGCGGCCCGACGCCGGCGCGATTTCGCTCGGCGACACGGACATCACGATGCTGCCGCTGTACCAGCGCGCGCGCCGGGGTATCAGCTACCTGCCGCAGGAGCCTTCGGTTTTTCGCAAACTGACGGTCGAGCAGAACCTGCTCGCCGTTCTCGAAACGCTGCCGCTGACCGAGGAAGAACGTCAGGCGCGGTTGCAAGCGATGCTCGATGAACTCGATATCGCCAAGGTTGCGAAATCCAAGGCGGGAGTGCTTTCGGGCGGCGAGCGGCGCAAGGTTGAGATCACCCGGGCGCTGGTGCTCGATCCGCTTTTTTTGTGCCTCGACGAACCCTTCGCCGGCATCGATCCGATAACGGTAATCGAAATTCAGCGGATCATCGGCTACCTGAAAGAGCGCGGCATCGGCGTGCTGATATCCGACCACAACGTGCAGGAAACGCTGTCGATAATCGACCGCGCCTACGTGATTCACGGGGGCAAAATACTGGTCGAGGGCACGCCGCGCGAAATCGTCGATAACGAGCGGGTGCGCGAAGTGTTTCTGGGCGAACGATTCCGGCTGCTTTAGGTCCGCGGCGCGCGGATGCGAACTCGCTTATCGACGGCGCCGCCCCACGCGGAGTACAATCGCCGCCATGAGCATCCTGGTTCCATTCGTGGTCGAACAAACCGGTCGCGGCGAGCGGTCGTACGATATTTATTCGCGGCTGCTCAAGGACCGGATCATCTTTGTCGGCGGGCAGATCACCGACGATCTCGCCAACCTCGTAACCGCGCAGCTCTTGTTCCTTGAATCCGAGGACCCCGAGCGCGAAATCAACATGTACATCAACTCGCCCGGCGGTTCGGTCACGGCGGGACTGGCGGTTTACGACACCATGCAGTTCGTCAAGCCGCCGGTTTCGACGCTATGCGTTGGCCAGGCGGCGAGCATGGGCGCCGTGTTGCTGGCGGCCGGCGCGAAAAGCCGGCGCTACTCGTTGCCGCATTCGCGCATCATGATCCATCAGCTTTCCGGCGGCTTCGAGGGGCAGGCGACCGATATCGATATTCAGGCGCGGGAGGCGCTGCGCCTGCGCGACGTGCTCAACCAGATTCTCGCCGAGCACACGGGACAGCCGCTCAAGAAAATCGAAAAGGACACCGATCGCGACAACTTTCTCGGCGCGGCCGAGGCGGTCGAATACGGCCTGATCGACGAGGTTATCCAAGGCCGCACCGCGAAAGTCGGCTGAGCGCGAACGCCCGCTCGCCGCGTGGCCCGATTACGGTTGTTGCACGCCGGCGGCCGCGAGGATGTTGTTCTCCAGCACGCCCATCGAGATGCACTGCTGGGTGGTCTCGTTCGAGCCGAGACTACTGTAGGTTCCTTCCAAATCGGCATTGACGGTCACGTAACTGTTTCTGTAGCCGGACGGTTGGACCTTCACGTTGACCGTCGCCGATGCCTGTGTCATCGAGGAGATCAGGCTGCTCGCGCCCATCTTGCAGTATGCCCACGTGGACCAGGTCGCACTGTCGATGCCGGTGCGCTTCGCGACGATCGTGCGCGTGCGGGGATCGGCGCTAATCAAGGTGAAACCGCTGACGGCGGTATCCGCGAAGTAATTTTTCAGAATGATGTAGGTTTCGGACGCCGGATGAGGCGCGCGGCCGATGCGCGGAATGATCGCGGGTTGCGCGGCTGCGGCGGCCGACCAGAACCAGACAGCGGCGCAGGCGAGGAGCGGGAGCGTCCGCACGGCGCGTCGATGCATCGGGATTAGGCCCCTTTCACACAAGAATTTTTCCCGCCCCGCGCAGGATTCTAGCGCGCCGCCGCCGCGTATCAAAGTTCCGCGCAGCGTTGTCGTCACAAAACATATTCGGTTTAAATGCTGAAACTCTGAGATGCAAATAACTGTTGAAAATCTTAATTTATTATGTTTTAGTTCAAAAAGAGAGAATTACAGTCTATAACATAAATTTAAACGCAAATAATTTTTAACTGTCGTTGTTGCGCGAGCGTAGTTTCAAAAGGGGGGCTTGTGAAACAGATTCTCGTGATGGTGCTGGCGACCGCCGGCGTCGTCTGTGGATTGTCTGGTCCGGTTGCGGGGCAATCGCGCCCGCTCAAGCTTCCGCGATGGGCGCTGGTGGTCCATCAGCGGGCGCTTCAAGTTCAAGACACCGGGGGAGCGGGAGGAACGCCCGGCGTTTTCCCGCCGGTTATTCCGAAGAAGCTGGACAGCGCCGATGCGAGCGGATTAACCGAGACCTACAATCTCGCCGCCCCGACCGTCACGGAGTCCAGTCCATTTTTTCAAAGCTTGGGCGCGAACAGACGCGCATGCGTGACTTGCCATGAGCCACGCAGCGGATGGGGCGTCAGCGTCGCTTCGATTCAGCAACGCTTTGCGGCAAGCAACGGCGCAGATCCAATCTTTCGCGTGGTCGATGGCGCGACCTGCGACAATGACGATGTCAGCACGCTGCAAGCCAAAACGATCGCGTACAGCCTCCTTCTGACCAAGGGCGTGATCCGAATTTTCCTGCCGATTCCGGACACTCAGCTCGGCTCGAATCCACCGGCGCCGCCGGATTTTCAAATTGTGAATGTGAACGATCCGTATTCCTGCACCGATCTCGGCTCGTCGCCGCCGATCGTTTCGGTGTATCGCCGGCCGCTGCCCTCGGCGAATCTGCGCTTTTTGACCGAATGTCCCGATGGAAATCCCGGCTGCGCGCCGCTCGCGATCATGTGGGACGGGCGTGAACCTTCGCTCGCGAGCCAGGCGGTTGACGCGACTCTGGGCCACGCGCAGGCGCTTAATCCACCGTCGCCGGATCAAGTGGCGCAAATCGTCAATTTCGAGTCGCGGCTTTACGACGCGCAGGAGGCGGACAATGCGGCCGGCCGGCTCGATCAGAAGGGCGCGGATGGCGGCCCGCAAAATCTTTCGCAGCAGCCATTTTTTATAGGCATCAACGATTCGCTGAGTCCCGGTTTCGACAACGTGGTCTTCACGCTCTATACGGCATGGGAGAATTTGACCGGATCGAGCGACAGCGATCAGGCGCAGGCGGCGATCGCGCGCGGCCAGCGGATTTTCAATTCGCGCCAATTCACTATCGCCAATGTCAACGGTCTCAATCTGTTTCCCAACGATCCTTTGGGGACGAGTCCGTTGACTGCCGGAACCTGCACGACCTGCCATGACTCGCCGAACGTCGGGAATCATTCGCTTAAGCTCGCGCTCGATATCGGCATTGCCGGCGCTAATCCGCCGGCGCTCGACAATACCGGGTTGCCGGTCTTCACCGTGCGGTGCACCGAGGTAGCGGGGCCGCTGGCCGGACAGGTGTTTACGGTGACCGATCTGGGCCGCGCGCTGATCACGGGAAAATGCGCGGACGTCGGCAAATTCAAAGGTCCCATACTGCATGCGCTGGCGTCGCGGGCGCCGTATTTTCACAATGGTTCGGCGGCGACCTTGAACGACGTGGTGAATTTCTACGACCAGCGCTTCGCGATCGGATTGAGCGATCAGGATAAGTCCGATTTGGCCGCCTTCCTGCAAACGCTCTAAGCGAATCGCCCTATGACGCCGCGCGATGCGGACCGGCCGGTTCGTCGCGCGCGGCGGCTGTTGCTGCGAGACGCTTGAGCGGCGCGGCCGCGGCGACTTAAATGATCGCGGAGAGGGATGGTTTGGATGCCGATTTTCGATTCGCGCGGACATCATATTCACTACGAGGATCACGGCCGCGGCGACGCGATCCTGATGGTGCACGGCTTTGGCGCGCACGCGCGGGCGCTGTGGGGCGACAGCGGAATAATCGCGCATCTGGAGCGGCGCTGGCGCGTGATCGCGCCCGACCTGCGCGGCCACGGACGCAGCGCCCGGCCCTACCGGCGCGAACATTATGGGATGGCCAACCTGTGCGGCGACCTGATCGGCTTGATGGACCATCTCGGGATCGCCCGCGCGCTGCTGGCAGGCTACTCGATGGGCAGCCGGATCGCATTGCAACTGATTCTCGATTATCCGGAGCGGTTTCGCGCGGTCGTGCTGGGCGGATTCGGCGGCAGCGGCGCAATGTCAGTTCCGGGACAGCGCGAAAAGATCGCGGCGGCGCTGGCAGCCGACGATCCGGCGGCGATCGAGGACGACCTCGCGCGCCGCTTCAGGCGCGGAATCGAGGCGGCCGGCGGCGATCTGAAGGCGCTGGCCGCATGTATCGGCGCCGCTGAAAACATGCCGGACCTTGCCGCGCTGCCGCGAATCGCAACGCCGGCGATGTTCCTGAGCGGAGCGCGCGACCGGATCGTCGGCGATCCGGCCGGGATGCTGCCGTATTTTGCGCATGCGCGGGTGACGCGAATCGAAGGCGGCGACCATGTCGGCGCGCCCGCCCATCCGTCGTTTCGCGAGGCGATCGCGGAGTTCTTCGCCAACGCGCCGGCCTGATCGCGCGCGTAATCGATTCGGCTCAGTTGAAGGTCGGAGCGGCGAGCGTGCCGCCGATCGTATAGGGCGTGCCGTCGGCCGGCGGATGGGGCAGCAGGTGTAGGAAAAAGCCGAAATGGTCGCGCCCGCTCCGTGTCGGTTCCAGATAAAGCGTTACGTTGATCTGGCTCTCGTCGGGCGTGAGACCGAGCTGAATTTCGCCGTCGGCCTTCATGTTCAAGTCGGCGCCGTGGGTTTCTACGTCGTTGAGCTTGACCACGCCGCCCGCAAGTTCGAGCGCGCCGCTCAAAACGCCGATCCTGACCGGCGCCATCCCGCTCGCGATCGAAACCGTAAGATGGTCGCCCGCAAGCGTGGCGCGGCCGTTCGCGTCGGGCAGCGCCGGACCGGCGAGCGTGGCGTTTCCGGCGGCCGCAACGGCGCCGGCCACCTGCGCCCCATACAGCGGCAATCCGCGGATGGCGGCGACCTGGATTGAGGTCGCGTCGAAAGCGAAATCGGTCTTGTTCAACGCGCGCCGAATCGTTACGCGGACGCGTCCGCCGAACAGATCGGCTCGAACGCGAATGCCCGGCCGTCCCAGCAGCAGCGAAGCGAGGGTCGGCGTCAGCACGACCGACGGGCTGTTGAGCACGACGCGATCGCGGCCTGCGGCGGTTGAAATCAGCGCAACGTCGTCGAGCCGCGCGCCGAACGGCGGACTCATCCGCTGGTTCGCGTAACGAATCCGGATATTGCACGGCGCCAGCAGCGACGACAGCGTAACGCTGTACGGGAAGGTCGCGACCAGGAAGCTGACAAACACCAGCGCGCCGATCAGCGCGTAGAGCGCGATAAGCGGCCCGCGCCGCGCGCGCGGCCGGGGCGGGCTCAGACGCGGCGCCGCGCTCATCCCGCTTCGCGCCCGAGCGCCGCGCAGGTCATATCGACGTCGTAGGAGCGCGAGCCGGGAGCGGTCGGGCGGATATGGAAGCTGGCTACCGTCACCGGGGTTGAGAGCGTCTGCACCGAGTAGAGCGCGTTGACCACTTGGGCGAGGCTCAGGCCGGAAAGTTTAAGATCGACGACGTGCTGATGGAACCCGCCGGGCAGGGTGCGCTCGGAGGGCGTGATCGAGGAGATTTTTTCGTGGCCGATGCTCGCGGTCAGCGCCTGCTCGACGACCGAAAAGAGCGAGAAGTCCTTGCTCGCGACCGTATGTTTTTCGCTCGCCGCGAGATCGCGCCGCAGCCGCTGATAGCGGAACATCAGCGCGCGCACGTCGGTCAGCGCCTGGCGGCGCGCCGCGATGCGATCGGTCAAATCGCCGCCCAGCCCGGAAATCGGCACATAAACGAAATTCCACAGGAAGATCGCACCGGCCACCACGCCCAGCATGCGCAAGAGCAGTTTTTCCCGCGCTTCGCGCTTGTCGTACCATCCGCGCGCCGAACCGATCGCGGGCGCGGCGAGCCGCCGCAGGATTTCCGTCAGGCGGCTCCACTGCGCGCCGGCCGCATCGCTTGCGCGGCGGACCGGTCCCCAGGCCAAAATCGCGCCGAACAGACGCGCGAAGCCTTCGCTTACGCGCGCGGCGATGCGCTGGATTCGTTCGACCATCGGCTTAGTCCGCGTCGAGCGCGGCGTCGCTCACTTTCAGGTTGATGCGGAAATCAACCTTGCTGGAGTCGGACGAGGCGGTCGCATGATCGACCTGCACGTCGGTGAAATCGCGCGAGCGTTCGAGCGCCCGCTTGACCTGATCGACGGTCGCGAACGAATCGGCCGTGCCCTGCAGCTTTACGCCGCCCTCGTCGATCGTAAGGTCGTCGAGTTGGGCGGGCAATCCGGCGGGCAGGGCGCGCGACAGGTCCAGCAGAACGTCGAGCGGCGAGCCGTGGCCGAGATTGCCGCCCATCAGCAGCAAGCGCTTGCGCATCCCGGCGATCTTGCCTTCCAGCGCGGTGCGGGCGGTCGTGGGATCGGCGTCGCCGAGCGCCGGCGCCACGGCCGCGGCGATTTCCCGGTTCACCTGATGGAGTTGCCGGGCCGAAATCGAAACGCCGAGAATAAAGTGCAACGCCGCGAATCCGGCCGCGACCGCAGCCAGAATGGCCGGCGTGCGCAAGGCTCCGAGCGCGCCGGCGGCGCCGCGCGCGGCAAATTCGCCGACGCGAAAATCGAGCAGTTCGAGCGGTTTGACCGGCGCTTCGCCCAACAGCATCGCAAGACACGCCGCGAACCGGAGCGGTTCCGGACGTTTTCCGCCGAACAGCGATTCGGCGTCGAATTCGTCCACGTCGTGAACCGGCGCGGAGAGCGCCTTGCCAAGCTGCTCGCGCACCGCGGGCGCGGCGGCGGCCGGACCGGTCAGGACGAGATCGGGCGGATTGTGCTCGGAACCGTGCGCGAGCAGCGTCTGGCGCACCGCGCCGACGATCGCGGCCGCCGCGGGCGGCGCCAGCGAGGCGCTGTTTTGGCTGGCGATTCCCTGACCTACGGTGCGGATCGCGCGCGGCGTGCCCTGCGGATCGATCAGCACCATCGACGTGCATGCATGATCGATATCGATCACCAGATGGGAGCCGCGATTGCCGTTGCGCAGGCGAGCGAGCATTCCCGCGAGCGCCAGCGCGCCGAGCGTGACGCGTTTCAGTTCGAGTCCGGCGCGCGCCATCAGGTCCAGATGGACGCGCATGTCGGATTTGCGGGCGAAAGCGGCGATTACCAGCGTTTTGCCGTCTTCAGCGCCGACGCGGGCGAAGGCCACGGCGGCGTTGTCGACCGGGAAGGGCAGATGCTCTTCAAGGGCGAACGGCACGACCTGGCGCAGCTTGCGGCGATCGTTGAAAGGCAGAGTCAGCAAGCGCTTGGCGACGAATTCGGCCGGAAGCGCGGAGATAACGACATCGGCCGGGCCGGATTCAGCCAGAATTCGTCCAATCGCGGGGGCGAGATCGGGCTCGCCTTCGGCGCGGGCTTGTTCCCACGCGCCGAGAAGATCGAGCGTTTTCCATGAGCGCTCGGCCATCGCGCCGCGCACCCGTTCGCCCGCCAGCTCAAGCGCCAGGATCCGTTGCCCCATAAAAGAATGCGAAGCCTCTATTCGTCGCCGGTTAAGACGTTACAGGCAAATTCCGCACGAACCTAATCCGCGTGCCAGCTTATCAGCATCGCGCCGCCATCCGTATTGCGCCGTATGGTGGCGTAAACGCGCCGGCGCGCGCCAGCGTATTCGCCTTCGCCGATTATCGTAAAGTAAGAGCTGCGCGTCGTTAACAGGGGTGTGAGGTTTTGCGCGAACTGGCCAAGACCGGGCAGATTCGCGATATCGGTGATTTGCAGAAAGGGCCGGGCCTGACGGGCCGCGATTATCTCCTTGACGAATTCGGGATTGTTGGACATCTCCGGCGTCAGCGCGGCAAGCACCTCGGGCGACGCGGTATTGGCGTTGACGCGCATCTCGGGCGTGGCGGTAAGGTAGTTGGCGAGCAGCATGAAGGTCGCGTCATTGATCCCCTTGAGCGCGCGCAAATCTCCGATAGTTGGCATCGGGCCGTTGCGCGGCTCATAGGGCGGAATCAGCCGCAGATAATAGTCGGCTTCGGCACCGCCCGGCGAAGTCACGCCGTCGGGGTCGAGCCAATCGATAATCACGGGAATCAGATCGGTCGATACGCCAATCGTTTCAAACAGGCGCGCGATAATCTGGGCGTAATTCGGGTTAATCGCGCCGGTTCTGACGTCGTAAAGCAAATTGATATCGAGTTTGCGCGCTTCGTCGATAACGACCACGCCCGCCGAGCCGCCGCCAATCGGAACGGGCGGCGTCGGGATCGCCCAGATATCGTTGAGCGAATCGAAAGGTTGTTGCTGGGCGGCGTCAAGGATCGCGTCGCGTTCGAGCATCGCGAGACCCACGGCGACGCCCGAGCGGGCCAGACATTCGGCGCGCAATTCGTTGGCCTGATTCGCCGCCGCGCGATAGGCGAGCGAGGAGGTGGTGGTGAAATCGACCACCAGGATGGTCATCAGCGCCGTGGCGAGCATCGTGGCGAGCAGCGCGATTCCGCGCTCGCGGCCGCGCGGCCGCAAGCGCCGCCGGCCGGCGGCCGCGGCGCGGGCGAGAGCCGCGCGCAGCGCGATCATGCGCGTCACCATTGCGAATAGGCCATCGGCGGAGCCACCGCGGTTGAGAGCGCCAGCGGCTGACCGCCGGTCGAGGCGACGCGGAGATCGATCGTGATTTCCATCGGCGCCATCCGCCCGGGCGGCATTTGCGTCGAATCCCAGGATTCCGCCCAGCGGTCGCCGTCGAAATAGCGGATATGGAGCGACAGCACGTCGTCGGCAAGAACGATAGTGTTGGCCGCCTGACCGGTGGGCGGATTGGTCAGCAGGCTGGAATATTGGGTCCGTTCCAACAGATACCATCCGCGATGGTCCGGGTTGGGCGCGGTGGTGTATGCGAGCGTGACTTCAGGACCGAAACCTTCGATATAGCGGCTGTGGCCGGGGTCGAGGGTTGAGAACGTGATCGTGTCCATCGGCTGAAAATTCTGCTCGCGCGCCTGTCCGAGCAGCATCACGCGGCTGGGCGTGAAGGGCGTCTGAACCACGCCGCGCAATTCATTGCCGAGCTGGAACATCACGAGCCGCGCGGACTCGTCCAACGCCAGCCGGTCTTCCGCATGCACCTTGCTGCTGGCGACGGCATGAAACGATTCCGCGACCATCGCCATCACCAATCCGAGAATCGCGACCGCGACCATCAATTCGAGCAGGGTAAAGCCGCGCGCCGCGCCCGAAACGACGCGGGCCGGGCGGAAATTGCGGCAATCGTCGGCGGGGAACATCGAGGTCAGAAGCCTTGAGACGTGGCGTCGTCATTGGCGCCCTGGCCGCCGCCTGGATTATTCGGCGCGGACGCGTCCGGCGGAATCGGGTTGTGCATGAATTCGATCAGGTCGAATTTCCGGCTCAAGCCGGGGCCGTAAAAGATGTCGATTTCGACCCGGCGGATATCGGGAAACATCGGCGAGGGGTCAACCTCCTGACGCCAATGAAAGTCTGGGAAAAGTCCCGGATACAGTTGATTGAAATCGCCCTTGGTGACGCCCAAATCCGGAAATCGTTCCGCCTCCGCGCGGGTCATCAGCGCCTGCGCCAGCATCGATGCGCGCGTCAGTTGCTCGGCCCGAATCACCGATTCGAGGTTGCGGTTGTGCAGGGTCATCAATGCGAGCATCGCGATGCCGACGAACGCGACCGCGATCATCACTTCGAGCAGGGTGAAGGCGCGCGAGAATTTACGGCGCGCGCGGCTCATCCGTAAGCTCCGCGACGCGGCGGCGGCAGGTCGCCATCGGCGATCGAGACGCGGCCGGTAAACGGATCGATCGCGACGGTAAAAACCTCGCCGTTCTGGTCGGTCAGATGGACGACGGTCGCATCGACGTAGCCGCTCGGATAAAACTGCGTGCTTATTTGCCCACGATTGACCGCGCCGATGCCCTCGACCCAGGCGTCGCGGATGCGAATCCCGACCGGCAGGAATACGCGCACGCCGGCCGGTCCGCCTTCCGGCATAAAGGCGGGCTTCGCGGCGAACGGGTCGAGACGGGTGACGAAGTAGCCGTTGCGGTCGAGGTCGAAGGTGAGCCGAATCAGGACCTTTTGCGCGCTGGCCTCCTGATAGAGATAGTTCGCGCGACTGGCGAGGCGGCGCGTCTCGCTGCGCATCTGGGCCGGCTGCAGGCTGCCGAGGTAGGGCAGCGCGATCAGCATGATCAGCGCCATCAGGAACATCACGACGGCGAGTTCCAGCAAAGTGAAACCGCGGCCGCAGGCCGGATGATTGCGCCGGGCGCGAGTCATAACCGATTTGACGGAGCGGCGCACGCACAATTCATCGTCAAGCTGGCGGGATTTAGCGACGGATGCGCGAGCATGAATTCTGGCGGCCGGCATTTAACTATAAAGCGCTTCAAAGCGCGCGCCAGATAATAATTGAGGACTACGAACTGCTGCTCCCGTCGATATCGGCGTTCTTGCCGGCACCTCCCTCGACGCCGTCGGCGCCGAAGGATTTCAGCACATAGCTGTTACCGTCGCTCTGATAAAAATAGGGATTGCCCCACGGGTCGGTGGGGACTTTTTCGATATATCCGCCTTCGGGATAGTCGGCCGGAATTTTGCCGGTGGTCGGCGCCGCGACCAGCGCGGGGAGCCCCTGGTCCGTGGTCGGATACGAGCCGTTATCGAGATAATAGCGGTCGAGCGCGGTCTTGAAGGCGGAGATATCGGCCTCGGCTTTGATCCGTTTGGCCTTGTCGGTGGCGCCGCGCAGATTTTGAACGACGATCGTGGCGAGCAGACCGATGATCAAGATGACGACCATCAGTTCGATCAGCGTGAAGCCCTCTTCGGCTTGGGCGAGGCGGCCGCGCCATCCGTTTTTTCGCATCCGCGGAAACATCGTCGATCGAAGCCTCATTGCATGAGCTGATTGAGCTGAAAAATCGGCAGCAGCACCGCCAACATCATGAACAGGATAACACCGGCCATGACAATCGTCATCAACGGTTCGAGCATCGTCGTCATCTGCCGGAGCGAATTTTCGACTTCGCGCTCGTAATTGTCCGCGACCCGCTCGAGCATCCGTTCCAATTCTCCGGAACGTTCGCCGACCTTGATCATTTCACTGAGCAGCGGCGGAAACAGGCCGCTCCGCGCGAGCGTCTGGCCCATGCCGTGCCCTTCGCGGATTTCTTCGCGGCTTTGATCGATCGCGTCGGCCAGCAGTCCGTTGGTCACGACGCGGCGGACGGCCTGCAGCGCGGGAATCAATTGCACGCCGCTGGCGAGCAGGGTGGCGAGCGTGCGGGCGAAGCGGGCGCAGATTACGCGAACGATCGTAGGGCCGAGATACGGAATCTTGAGCAGCCAGGTGTCGTAAAAACGCCGTCCGGCCGCGGTTGAAAGCGCCGCGGAAACGCCGCCGACTACGCCGGCGATTCCGAGCAGCAGCAGCCACCAGTAGTTGGTCAGGAAACTCGCCAGCGCAATCAGCGCACGGGTCATCGTGGGCAGCGCCGCGTGCTGTTGCTGAAAGATCGTAGCGATTTGCGGCACGACATAGGTGACCAGAAACGCCATGATCCCGAAGCCCACGCACATCATGATAATCGGATAGCTGAGCGCGCCGCGCACCTTCGCGACGAATTCCGCCTGCCGTTCGCTGTACTCGGCGAGCCGTTCGAGCACGGCTTCGAGCGCGCCGGCGGCTTCGCCCGCGCGCACCATCCCGACGTAAAGGTCGGAGAAAATATCCGAATGGAGCGCCAGGGCGTCGGCCAGCGAGGAACCTTCGCGCACCGCCTCGCGGACTTGCGACAGCATCTTGCGCGTCGCCTGCCGCGGCGCCTGTTCGGCGAGCGCGCCGAGCGCTTCGACGAGTTGGACTCCGGCGCCGAGCAAAGCGCCGAGCTGGCGCGTCATCAGGGCCAGTTCGGTGGGCGGAATCTTGCGGCGGAAGACCGGAATGAATGATTTCAGCGACGGACGGGCGCCGGCGGCGCGGCTGGCTTCTTCGGCGAGATCGGTGGGATAAACGCCGAGCTCCCGCAATTTGCCGCGCGCGGCGCGGGCGCTGTCGGCGTCGATTACGCCGTTGACCGAACGGCCGTTGGCGGCGAGTCCGCGATAGGCGAAAACCGGCATCAGCTCGTAAATTTCATTCCCGGCGAAACGCCGACCGTCACTCGATATCTTCGTGCGTGACGCGCAACAGTTCTTCGATGCTGGTTTGGCCCGCGAGCACGCGTTCCGCGCCGTCCTGCCGCAGCAGCTTCATCCCTTTGGCCGTGCAGGCGCGGCGAATCATCGAGCCGTCCGCCTTCTGCATCGTCAGCGCGCGAATTTCGTCGTCCATCACCATCAGTTCGGTGATGGCGGTGCGTCCGCGATAGCCGGTGTTCCGGCACGCGCGGCATCCGGCCGGTTTGTAAATCGGATGGCTGAGGCGCACCCCGCCCATCCCGATGCGCACCAGCTCGTGGTCGCTCGGCATATACGGCTGGCGGCAGGTCTGACAGATCACGCGCAGCAGCCGCTGCGCGAGCACCGCCAGCACCGACGACGAGACCAGAAAGGGTTCGATGCCCATGTCGATCAGACGGGTCAGCGCGCCGAACGAGTCGTTGGTATGCAGAGTGGAGAAAACCAGATGGCCGGTCAGGGCGGCCTGAATCGCGATTTCGGCGGTCTCGCCGTCGCGGATTTCGCCGACCATGATCACGTCCGGATCTTGCCGCAGAATCGAGCGCAGGCCGCTGGCGAAAGTCAGCTCGATTTTCGGATTCACTTGCATCTGGCCGACGCCGCGCAACTGATATTCGATCGGGTCCTCGATGGTGATGATGTTCTTTTCGGGCGAATTGATGCGGCTCAAGCAGGCGTAAAGCGTGGTCGATTTGCCCGATCCGGTCGGACCGGTCGCCAGAATGATGCCGTGGCTTTGCCGAATCAGCCGGTCGATTTTTTTCAGATTGTCGCCGGAAAAGCCCAGACGATCGAGATCGATATCGACCAGCGCCTGCGCGCGGTCGAGCAGGCGCATCACGATCCGCTCGCCGAAAGCGGTCGGAATCGTCGAGACGCGGATGTCGATATCGCGGCCGGCGATGCGCAGCCTGATGCGGCCGTCCTGCGGCAGGCGCTTTTCGGCGATATTCAGCCCGGACATCACCTTGATGCGCGACGCGATCGCGGCGTGAAACCGCTTGGGCGGCGAGAGCACGTCGTAGAGCATGCCATCGACGCGGAAGCGCACCACCAGGTCGGATTCGAAGACCTCGACGTGGATGTCGCTGGCGCGATCCTTGACCGCCTGCGACAGCAAGCCGTTGACCAGCTTGATAATCGGCGCGGCGTCGTCGGCCTCGAGCAGATCGCGCGGTTCGGACGCGAGTTCGCTCGCGACCGAATTCAGGCCTTCTTCGTCCAAATCGATCATCAGGTCGTGCGCGGTCGTCGTCGCCGCCTGATCGTATGCGCGATTGATCGCTTCGGTGATGATTTCGGCCGGGGCGATTACCGGCTGAATCGCCTTGCCAAAGAGCACATGCAAATCGTCCAGCGGTTCGTAATTCGCCGGATCGACGATCGCGACGGTTACGGAGCCGTCGTCGGAGCCGAGCGGCAGCAGCCGATTTTTCTTCGCGTAATTGATCGGCACGCGCGCGACCAGATCGTTGTCGAGCGTCGCCGGATCGATATGCGCCTGAAACGGCAAGCCGTACTCCTGCGCCAGCGCGCGGGCGAGGCGTTGCGGCTCGATCGCGCCCATATCGACCAGCACGTCGGCCAGTTCCTGGCCGGGCTTTTTGCGCTGGCGCGCCTTTTCGAGATCCTGCGCCGTGACCCAGGAACGATCGAGCAGTATATCCTCGAAAGTTTTACGCGCGGTCGCCATTGGTGGGCTTGGTCAAGCTGAAACCGTCTCGATGCATAGTGTCCGCAGGCGCATCTTCCCAAGCAATTCGGCCATGAAACGTAATCATCCCCGCGATTTCGACACGTTGCAACAAAGCGCTCTATTACAGCGCATTATGGCTAGTATTTGATTAAGGGGGAAGCCGTGCCGCCGGGACCGAGGCCGTAACTGAATCCAGCGCCTTGCTTCGCCGGCATCGTATGGATGGCGTCGTTCCACGAAACGAGCGCGCTGTTTACGAATTTCAGATCCAGGAATTTGCTCTCGTCGCCGGGCTTGGTCGAGGTGTAAAAAAGCGTCGCGGTCAAATCATTGCTGTTCGGCCTGCGCGCGTAACTCCAGATTTCCTCGTTGCGGCCGATATCGGTACGCAAATCGGGTTCGCCCCATTGGCGATGGACCTCAAGGGCGGTTTCGCCCGGCTTGAGGTTGTGGCTCATGTGGCTGGTCTTAATCCTCGAACCGGCATCGTAAAAAAGGCCGCATCCGCTGCCGATTGCCGCGATCGTCGCGGCCATGACAATCGCCGCCGCCCGATACTTCACGCTCATCGCCCGAATTGTCCTTGGTGACGGCGGAACTTGTCAATCGTCCCGCGATTAAAAAGGCGCGCGACCCGTCTCGCCGCCATGATATAACCCCGCGTAAGGTTTACGTAAAAAACGGAGGCGCGGATGGCGCGCGGCAGGCTCAAACTGGTTAAAGGCGCGGCAAAACGCGGCGTGCTGATTTACGGAATGCGATTGTTCGACCCGGCCGAGGTGCTGGCGGTCGAGGACGCGCAGGTGCGCACCGCCGGCGGCGACCGCAGCCGCGTCACGATGCATCTGATCGAGGGCACGCAAGCCCAGATTCGCCGCCAGTTGATGCGCAGCGTCGACGCTTTTTTCGAGTTGATCGAGGGCGAGAGCGATTAAGGCCCGCAGGCGCGCAAGCGTCCAGTTGTGCGGGCGTTGCGATTGTGCGATTCGATGACCACGGCCGGCCCGCGTGCGCGGATTCATGCGCGCGCGAACGCCGCGCCAAATCGATTCAGCCGGCATAGCCGCTGGGAGGCATACCCGAGCATGGAACTGAAATTCATCAAATACGAAAAGAAGGATCATCTCGCCTGGATCACGTTCAATCGCCCCGAGGTGATGAACGCGCTCCATCCGCCGTGCCATACCGAGATGGATTCGATCTGGGACGATTTCGCCGCCGACAGGAATCTGTGGGTGGCGATCGTAACCGGCGCGGGCGACAAGGCGTTCTCCGCCGGCAACGATCTCAAATGGACCGCCGCGCACGCCGGCGAGCCGTTTCCGCGCAGCAAGGGCGGCTTCGCCGGAATCACCGCGCGTTACGACATCAACAAGCCGATCATCGCGGCGGTCAACGGATTCGCGTTGGGCGGGGGATGCGAGATCGCGCTGGCCTGCGACCTTATCGTCGCGGCCGAACACGCCCGTTTCGGATTGCCCGAGCCGCGGGTGGGCCTGATGGCGGGCGCGGGCGGCGTGCATCGCCTGCCGCGCCATATCCCGCTTAAAATCGCGATGGGCATGATGCTGACCGGGCGGCATATCATGGCCGCCGAGGCGCATCGCTGGGGGCTCGTCAACGAAGTTGTCGCGCTCAAGGACCTTCACGCGACCGCGCAAAAATGGGCCGCCGAGATCATGGAATGCTCGCCGCTCTCGGTGCAGGCCAGCAAGGAAGCCGCGTATCTCGGCTTGCATATGCCGCTCGAAGAGGCGAACAAAACGAATTTTCCCGCGACTAAAAAGCTGTTCCAGTCGAAAGATTTGATCGAAGGGCCGCGCGCCTTCGCCGAGAAGCGCAAGCCCAACTGGAAGGGCGAATAGGGCGTCCGGATATCCGGCGCATTATGCGGCCCGCTCCGGCGCTGGAGCGGGCCGTTTTTTTATGTCTTCCGCGCATGTCGGCGGCTGGCCGCGCCGACAAGCCGCTTGTAGATCTGCGCCGGACCAGTCCGGACTATTCCGCGTCTCAAAGCATATTTTCAGCCAAATACAATCGTTTCACGACGAATAAATATTATTTACAAATTGTTAGCGGCCAGTCAGCGATTTTTATATCTCATTGATAGATTCCAGGCCTTCTGGAAGCGGCAGAAATCTTTCAAGCCGTTAGCGCTGAAATATACTTGTGATCGCAGGAATAAAATTTCGATCAAGGCATACAGAGATCGAATAGCAATTTTTTCCCGCCATTATGCGCATCAGCGTTGTTCTCGAAGCCGTCGCGGCGTCGCGGACGTTTCAGCCTTTGCCGGAACGATTAATCAGGCCGGCGCGCAAATCGCCGGCATGATTGAGAAACGCCGCATCCCGTCTGTCGATCAGGCGAAATTAAACGTCTTTCATTCGACATGAAGGATCGTTCGGCTTCCTTCGAGCCTGATTGGAACTCTTGGCTATCGATTGATTGAAACAGGCGCGGATCGAACGATCCGGCGCGCCTTTACGTTTCACAGTCCGATTTGGAAATATCATTAAATCGGAGCGTATGAATTTTTAAACTAAAATTCGCGGAAGCTATTGAAATAGTAATTTATTTTTAATACATGGGGTGGCGTTGTGCTTCTTTCGATCGGGGCAAATATATTTCGCGCGCACCAGTCCGATAGAGAGCAAGCCGCCGGCGCGCCGCGATTCCGGGGCGGAGCGGCGGCTTAATCGGCGCGGAACGTTGCAGCGATCGAGCCGGCTTGCGCGCGCCGGGCGCGAATTCGGGTTCTTGGCTCGGAGTTAATCGCGCCGTCGGGGATGGCGCGGCAGGTTGTCTTCCAAGGAGGAGGATAAATGGGGACGAGCGTTTGGTATGCGGGGAGGTTTCGCCGGAGAGTCCGCGCCGGCGCCGCCTTGGCGGTCGTTTTGGGGTTGATATGCGCATTTCGCCCGGCGGCATTCGCCGGCGGCGCGGAGGCGCAGCCGGCGAACGGGCTTGCCATCACGGGCGCCAACGCCGATACGTTGCCGCAAAGCTCCGCCGCGACGCCGGAAAACAGCTGGCTGAGCGGCCTGCACGTGTCGGGCTATCTGAGCCAGACCTTCGGCATGTGGCAGAACCCGTCGAATTTGCGGGGCTTCACCACCAGCCGCAACAGTCTGGCCACCTCGCGCACGCTGTTGCAGGTTGACGAGAACTATCAATTGAACGACAACAACTCGTTCTTCATGCGCGAATGGTTCGTATACGAGCCGCCCTACGCCTTCAACAGCGCGAACGGGCTGGGCATGTACGCCAACGGCTTTTACAACCAGTACAACGTCCGCGACGCCTGGTGGGAGAACAAGACCGGGCCGCTCACCACGTACATCGGCAACCAGATCGTGGTGTGGGGCCAGTCGCTGGCCTTCCGCGTCGGCGACGTGATCAATCCGCAGGACACGACCTGGGCGTTCGGCTTCGCCAATCTCGAACAGTCGCGCATTCCGCAGTGGATGATCCATCCGATTCTGAATCTGCCGGAGTTCGGACCGTTCAGCTCGAATTTTCTCGAAGGCGTGCTGATACCGCGGCTGCAGCCGATGTGGAACAGTTGCGACTACGCCGACCATCGCTATGACGGCGAGTGCATGAGCAACGCCGGCACCGTGAACAACGGCTTTCCCGCCGGCGTCGGCTTCGACCCGGCCGGCCGCTTCGGCGCGCATATCGCGTCCACCTACTATTCGCCGATGAACACGGCGGCGATCGGACCTCCGTTTCCGCCTTTTATTCCGCCCGGACTGCCGATGCAGTTCAGCCGGATAGTCGGTTCGCCGCTGGCGAATCCCTTCTATCTATGCTCGAACTTTATCGGCGCGCCCTTTCACTTCGGCCGGCAGTTGGGCAGCCGGGTTCCGCCCGGAATGGAGCGGCCGTGCGCGATGGCGGGCAGCGGCCTGCTCGACGCTCTGCCGCAGTGGGAGATTCCCGCGAGTACCTTCTCGAACATGGACGAGGGCCTGCGCTTCCACACTCTGGTGGGACCGGCGGAGTTGACGGCTTTCTATTACAATAGCTGGGATCTCTATCCGAACACCTATTGGGTCCAGAACACGAACATGTTCGTCAACAAGTTCGCGCCGATCCAGCAGGTGGGCGTGACCGGCGACATGCCGCTGCCGGTGCCGGAGGCGCTGTCCGAGTATCTGCCGCTGGTGGGGCGCGCGGAAGCGGTCTACACCAACCATCAGGGCGTCAACACGTGGGACATCGTCGGCAATCCTTCGGGCGTGCGTTTTACGGACACGCTCAACTGGATGGCCGCGTTGGACATCGACCAGGCCTACGCGCCGTGGCTGACCGCGACCGGCAACCTGTCGGCCAACGTCGAGGTCAACGACTTCATCACGCTCGACGGCTCCAATTCGATGATGGAGGCGTTCGGACCGTGGACGGGCGGCGCGCTCGAACCCACGGCGGCCACGAACTATAAGAACAACGTCAGCGCGCTGTTCAACCTCGGCACCTCGTGGCTGTGGGAGGATATCGCGCCGACCTGGACGATGATCTACAACCCGGCGGGCAACACCTTCCTGCTGTTTCCGTCGCTGGTGCTGAATCCGCCGTGGACCAAGAAGTACTTCGTGAAGCTGCAGGCGATCGAAGTGCTTGGCGGCAACCCCTATGCGACCATGGCGGGCGGCATCCTGAAAGGCGAGAGCATGCTGACCGCGCAGCTCCAGTACAACTTCAACCTGCTCTGATCGAGCAACCAGAACGCGGCGGACGCCTCGGGCGTCCGCCGCGAATCGAATCGAGCGATTCGCCGGGCGCGGCTGAAATCCGGGAGGTGGCAAATCTATCTGAAATAGCCAGTTAGTATTCGTTTCCCGACTGGGTAAACAAGATTCAAACGCCAATTCCGGGCGCGCATGAAATGTTGCCCGGGCCGTGGATCGCCATGCCGAATCCGCGCGTAGTGCGAGCGGGCCTACCATGCAAACCGCTCGCATCCGGGAGCCAGGCGCCCGCAGACCGCTTTGGCCCCCGAGGTGACCTCCCTCACCGGCGGATAATGGAGATTTGCCTGAATCTCCCGATGGCGCCGCGGACCCGGGCAATCACGTCCCTTGCGCGTGGCTGACCCGTCCAGCGCGAACGCCCGCGGCATTTCGACAACCTGCATCGCCGGATTTTACTGGCCGCAATCGTCTTTCAGTCAAAAGAATCGTTTTTATCAATAAATTCGACCGAATCTTTCCACAGGCGGAAGAATCGCTCGCTTCAGCGCTCATTTGATGCGGCGTATTTAGCCTTAAATTAAACAATAGATGTAATTGAATATAATTACATGTTTTATTTATCTATTTATAAAAAATTGTGTTAAATTTGCGCTGTCCGGCCTAAAAATCGCGTCCGCCATCTCATGGACGCGAATTTTTTTTTATTGAACCGGCCCGCGTCTATTGAATTCCTCGTTTTGTTTCAGTAGAGACTGCTCCGTAGTTTCCTGTTTGCGTAGTACCCCCCGCCTCGAAACATGAGGTCGGGGAGGCGCCGGAGCTGCCAGCATTGGAGCGCCGGCGCGAAGCCAGTCCGGTTTTCTGGGGGTTAGCGGCCGGACCGGTCTTTTTTCGCATGAGTATTTTCGCCGCGCCGTCGGGGGATGGCGGGGATGAGTTAGCTCGAAGGAGGAGACTAATGGGGACTAGCGTTTCGGGTTCCGGCACGTTCCGGGGAGGAGGGAGAGCCGGAGCGGCCCTTTTGCTGGCTCTTGGGCTGATTCTGGCGGTGGGCGCGTCCGCGTCCGCCGGCGACGTTGCGGCGCAGCCTTCAGGCGGGCTCAGCGTCACGGGAGCGTCGCTCGACGCTTTACCGCAAACATCCAGCGCCTCGGCTGAGAACAGTTGGCTGAGCGGCCTGCACGTGTCGGGCTATCTGAGCCAGACCTTCGGCATGTGGCAGAACCCGTCGAATTTGCGGGGCTTCACCACCAGCCGCAACAATCTTGCGACCTCGCGCACGCTGTTGCAGGTTGACGAAAACTACCGCTTGAACGAGGACAACTCGTTCTTCATGCGCGAGTGGTTCGTGTACGAGCCGCCCTACGCCTTCAACAGCGCGAACGGGATGGGCATGTACGCCAATGATTTCTACAATCAGTACAACGTTCGCGACGCGTGGTGGGAGAACAAGACCGGGCCGCTGACCACCTACGTTGGCAACCAGATCGTGGTGTGGGGCCAGTCGCTGGCCTTCCGCGTCGGCGACGTGATCAATCCGCAGGACACGACCTGGGCGTTCGGCTTCGCCAATCTCGAACAGTCGCGCATTCCGCAGTGGATGATCCATCCGATTCTGAATCTGCCGGAATTCGGAGCGTTCAGCTCGAACTTTCTTGAAGGCGTGCTGATACCGCGGCTGCAGCCGATGTGGAACAGCTGCGGTTACTTCGACCATCGCTATGACGGCGAGTGCATGAGCAACGCCGGCAGCGTGAACAACGGCTTCCCCGCCGGTCTTGGCTTCGATCCGTCCGGCCGCTTCGGCGCTCACGTTGGAGTGAATCGATATTATCCGATGAACACGGCGGCGATCGGACCTCCGTTTCCGCCTTTTATTCCGCCCGGACTGCCGATGCAGTTCAGCCGGCTGATTCCGCAGCCGCTGTCGAATCCATTCTATCTATGCTCGAACTTTATCAGCGCGTTCGGCCGGCAAGCTGGAAGCCAGGTTCCGCCCGGAATGACGCGGCCGTGCGCTCACGTGCCCGGTTCGGGTTTGCTTCTCAGCGGCAATCCTTGGGAGATTCCCGCGACCACCTTCTCGAACATGGAGGAGGGCCTGCGCATCCATACGCTGGTCGGACCGGCGGAGTTGACGGCTTTCTATTACAATACCTGGAATCTCTATCCGAACGTCTTTTGGGTGCAAGGCACGAATCAGTTCGCGTTCAGGTTTGATCCGATCCAGCAGGTGGGCGTGACCGGCGACATGCCGCTGCCGGTACCGTCGGCGGTGGCGGAGTATCTGCCGCTGGTGGGGCGCGCGGAGGCGGTATACGCCAACCATGAGCCAGTCGCCACTTGGGACGTCATCGGCAATCCGTCGGGGGTGCGCTATACGGACACTCTGAACTGGATGGCCGCCGTGGACGTGGATCAAGCCTACGCTCCGTGGCTGACCGCGACCGGCAACCTGTCGGCGAACGTCGAGGTTGAGGATTTAATCACGCTCGACGGCGCGAACTCGATGTTTGAAGCGTTCGGACCGTGGACGGGTGGCGGGTCTGAACCTGAACCGAACATCAAGAACAACGTCAGCACGCTGTTCAATATCGGCACCTCGTGGTTGTGGGAGGATGTCGCTCCGACCTGGACGATGGTGTTCAGCCCGAAGGGCCGCACCTTCCTGCTGTTTCCGTCGGTGGTGCTGAATCCGCCGTGGACCAAGAAGTACTTCCTGAAGCTGCAGGCGATCGAAGTGCTTGGCGGCGACATGGCATATACGCAGGGCGGCGGCATCTTGAAAGGCCAGAGCCTGCTGACCGCGCAATTGCAGTACAACTTCAACCTGCTGTGAGGCACTGAATCGGCCGGTGACGATGCGGGCGCCATTTGGCGCTCGCACGTCGCCAAAGCCCTTGCTCGCGAACGTGTCGATGATTTAGCCGCCTGGAGAATGTGAATGGACGGGGCAGATATCGAAGCGGCGGACGTCACCGGTAATCGTTCGCGACGTTTTCCAGACTTTGAGCAGTCGCCCGGACCGCGGAATGCCAAGCCGATCCGCACCGACGCATTTCGGCCTCCATGCGGACTGGATGCGAAGGGGTCAGGCGCCCGCAGACCGCTTTGGCCCCCGAGGTGACCTCCCTCACCGGCGGACGGTCGGGGATTTGCCTGAATCCTCGATGGCGCCCGCGGTCCCGGGCGAATTTCCGGGAATTAATTTGCACTAAAACGGCCGCGATCGAATTCGATCGCGGCCGTCACTTTCGTCTGACTGGCAGAAGAATTTAGTGTGGCGTCCCGCAAATAAGTTTGCACTCCGCGTCCATCTTGCGCTCGGCGTGGATGCCCGGATCAAGTCCGGGCATGATCAGCTCTGTTCGTCATTGCCGGGCCCAGACCCGGCAATTCACCCTTGGTCGCCCCGCAGTGAGCGACCTGCGCGCCGAGCTGATAAAGCATCAGATGGAAGTTATTTGCGGGACACCACATTAGAAGGATTCAGATAATCTTGTTGAGCGCGAATTCGACGATTCCGACCGCGCCCGCTTCGAGCAGCTTGGGAAACAGTTCGCGCACCGTATGCTCGCTGATAACCGTCTCCACGGCGAGCCATTCTTTGCCCTTGAGGGCGGGACTTGGATAGAGCTGCGAAATCGTCGGCGCGGTAATCGACGGCAGCAAATTTATCACCGCTTCGAGATTTTCGCGCGCGACGTTCATTTTGATGCCGACGCGGCTCTCGGCGTCGAGCGCACCCTTCATCAGGACGCCGATCTGCCGCACCTTCTCGCGCTTCCACGGATCGTCCCAAGCGGCAGGATTGGCGACCAGTACGGGCGTCGAAGTCAGCAACTCCTCGACGATGCGCAGACCGTTGGCGCGGAGCGACGAACCGGTTTCCGTCACTTCGACGACCGCGTCGACCAGCCCATCGGCGGCTTTGGCTTCGGTGACGCCCCATGAAAATTCAACTTCTACTTTAACTTTGCGCTCGGCGAAGATGCGCCGCGTGAAAGCGACCATTTCGGTGGCGACCCGCTTGCCGGCCAAGTCCTCGAGCCGCTTGACCGGGGAATTTTCGGGCACGCACAGCACCCACCGGGTCGGCTGGAGCGAAACCTTGGAATAAATAAAGCTTTCGATCTGCACGAGATCGACGCCGTTTTCGACGATCCAGTCGCTGCCCGTGATGCCGGCGTCGAGCGTGCCGTCGGCGATATAACGGGGCATCTCCTGCGGCCGCAGCAGCCGGCAACTGAGGCTTGGATCGTCCACCCGCGGGATGTAAGAGCGGTCGCCGACGGCGATACGCCATCCGGATTTGCGCAATAATTCAAGGGTCTGCGCTTCGAGGCTGCCCTTGGGGATGCCAAACTTGAGAATCTTGCTGTTGGTCGTCATTTGCAATTCATTTTGCGCCCGCAAGCGTGGGCCGCGGCGGCAGGCGAATCGTTCGCGCGCGGTTGGCCAAATGGCTGGCCGGCGTTA
>JAJXZF010000018.1 GCA_021780225.1 Deltaproteobacteria bacterium
TACTGCCGCTGCTCGTCCGTCATCCCGCAGGCCGATACCATCCCCAGGATGGCCACCCACATCAGGTACGTCCCTATTCTTCTTCGCACCTTATTCCTCCCCCTGTTCGTCGATATCGACGGTTGCGGAGACAGGCGGCGGCGATAGCCGGGGAAGCTATAGCCGACGCAAGCCAAGTGTCTGCCGGTTAAACTGGTCCATCGCTCCGTGCGAAGCCGCTTTGTTCGGCTTTCGCCAGCAAAGGTCGCAATGTACCCTCACGGTCGGCAATATACTGATTCGGGCATATCGATTCAATGCAGAACAATAGCTAAACATGCGGAAATCTGCTTTGCCTTGCTAAGGTTTTTGCCTGATCGAATCGCCCTCCGATATGTGATCGTCCCGCCGGACTAGGCGCGGGCGGCCGATCTATGCGATTCTGCCGGCCGCGTACCGGATAGCCTCCCGCGAGTCGACGATGACCCAGGAACTTGACAGCAAAAATCCTGATTTTTCAGACATTATCCGCCCGGGCGACCATATCATTTGGAGTCAGGGATCGGGCGAGCCACAAACACTAATTGAGGCTTTTATCGCCCAACGGCGCCAATTCGCCCGCACGACCGCCTTTGTCGGCGGAATCGCCTACACGAGCACGCTCAAGCCCGAGCATGCCGACGCGGTCGATTTCATCGGCTACGGCGCGATCGGGAATCTGCGCGCGCTCGCGCGCAGCGGCGCCTTGCGAACCATCCCGCTCCATCTATCCCAACTGGTTCCTTATATCGAGGCCGGCACGATTCCGTGCGACGTCGTGATGCTGCAGGTCAGCGCGCCGAACGAACGCGGCGAATACAGCTATTCTCTGACCAACGATTATCAACAAGCGGCGATCGCGCGGGCGCGCGTGGTGATCGCGGAAGTCAATGAGCTGGCGCCGTGGACCGTTTGCGACGCATATCTGACCGCGGATCAAATCGATTACGCCGTGCCGGTCGCGCGGCCGCCGGTGATGCTCGAGGCGCGGCCGATCGGCGAAGCGGAACGGGCGATCGCGCGCCATGTCGGGCGCTATATCGAGGATGGAACGACGATTCAGATCGGCATCGGCGCGATTCCCGACGCCGTAATGGCCGGAATCGGCGATCGCCGCAATTTGGGTATCCATTCGGGCTTGATCAGCGACCGCGTCGCCGACCTGATCGAAAGCGGCGCGATGACCAATGCGCGCAAACCGATCGATACCGGCATCGCGGTCTCCTGTTCGCTGCTGGGAACCGCTCGCGTCTATCGCTTCGGCCACGAAAATCCCGCCATCAAGCTGTTCACCATGATGCATACGCATCGGGCCGAAGTGCTTTCCAAACTCGACAAGATCGTCGCGATTAACTCGGCGGTCGAAGCCGATCTGACCGGACAGATCAACGCGGAGGTCGCGAACGGCGCGTATGTTGGCGCGATCGGCGGCCAGGGCGACTTCGTGCGCGGCTCCCAGATGGCGGCGCGGGGGCGGTCGATAATCGCGATGCCGGCGACGGCGCGCGACGGCGCGGTCACGCGCGTCTGCTCCCGGCTGAGCGGGCCGGTCACGACCGCGCGCGGCGACGCCGACGTGATCGTGACGGAACATGGCGCGGCGGAATTGCGCGGCCAGCCGATCGAGGAGCGGATCCGCCGGATGATCGCGATCGCGGCTCCGCAGTTCCGCGACGCGCTCGAACGCGAGGCCCGCGAAATCACCCAGCGCGGCGGATGGTAGGCATCGCGCGGAAAATCCCGCAATAGACAGTCCGAGGAACGCTTCAATGGCTGAGCAGGAAAAAATCGTGCGCGAGGTCGAGGCTTTTTATCGAAACTATATCGACGGCTTCAATCGCGAGGATATCGACATCTTCATGCAGTCGTTCGATTTGCCTTTCATCGTGATATCCGGCGAGCACGGCGCGACGGTGTGCTCGAACGAAGCCGAACAGCAGAGCTTTTACACGCGGATGATGGGGGCGATTCAGGAGCAGGGATGGGCGAAGTCGGGCGTCGATCAGTTGCGCGTATGGCCGCTGGCCGATCGGTTGGCGATCTTGATGGCGGACGTGACCCGCTACCGCCGCGACGGCTCGGTGATTGCCCGGCTGCGAGCTTTCTATAACGTCCGCAACGACGGTAAAAACTGGAAAATCGTTTCGTTGAGCGAAGCGCGCACGCCATTTACGGGGCCGGGCGGCCTGCCGCGTCCCGCAGCCCGCCAAGATTCCTTTGACATTAGCGCGACGTAGGATCATTATTAGAAAATCAAATCAGCGGTTGACGGCGGGGATGCACGTCGCCGCTTGCCGGAGGTTCGAGACATGCCAACGGTTCAAATCAAAGACGAGGCGCGCATCGGGACGGAGGCCAAGATCAAACTTGAACCCTCGGCGTATCTCGACAAACTTTTCAAAACCGGCACGCCCGACCTCGCTTGGATGAATCAGCACGGCGAATGGGGCATGCGCGCCAAGCCCGGCAATCTTGGACTGCGCCTGAAAGATATCGAGATTGGCAGCTACGGAGCGATCCCGAAACATGGCGGCGACCATCGCTCGATGGCGCCGCGCGGCTCGTTCCTGCCCAACGATCTGCCTTCGCTCGGCTTCTCGCTCAACGAAAAAGCCGAAGTCTGGGCGGACAACGCGATGGAGCTATATGAAGAGGCGGTGGCGCGCCAGTGGAGCTCCGCCCGCGATATCCCGTGGGACGAACTGAAACCGCTGCCCGACGACCTCGAACGGTCGATGTGCCAGCTTTGCACCTTCCTGACGGAAGTCGAATTTATCGCCGCCGACGCCCCAACCCGCTGGATGAGCAAAATCAATCAGGATTTTCTCGAGGTCAAGCTCTTTTTGGCGACGCAGGCGATGGACGAGGCGCGCCATACCGACGTTTTTCGCAAGCGCGCGCTGGCGAACGGCGGCGGTCTTGGCAAAGCCAGCCGGCTCAGCGAATTGAGCCTGAAACGGATTTTCGATTCGCCGAGCTTCTCGGTGCAAACCGCCCGCCTGCATCTGCTGGGCGAAGGTTTCGTGCTGACGATGTTCCGGCAAGGCGAATTCATCGCGCCCAGCCGGGTCGATCAGGAAATTTTCCGGCGCTGCATGCAGGACGAATCGCGCCATGTCGGTTACGGCACGATGCATCTGCGGGCGCAATTGAAGGAACGGCCCGATCTGGCCGAGGAAATCCACGAGCAGCTTGACGACGCCGAATCCATCCTGCTTCAGCTTTTCAGCGTGCCTGAATCGGTCGAGCCGATGGCGATTCTGCTCGGCGGCGGCATCAAGAACTTCGACAAGGGCATGGAGTTGCAGAGCAATCTTTGGCGGCGCATCGTCAACGAATATCTGCAACGATGCGATTCCGCGGGGCTGGACCGTCGCCCGCGATGCATCCTTCCGACCGATTTCAGCAAATTGATTAGCGCGGCCGCCTGATGACGAGCTTTCCCGCGCCTGAATGGTTTCTCACCCTCGGCCGGCTGATGGCGGCCGAGGGTGAAATTTTCCGCCGCCTCGGATACGCGGAAGTCCGTTTCGTCGTGCGCGTGCTCGACGATAGCGGCAAAGTCGAATCGGCCACCGCGGTCGAAATCGACGGCTATGCGGTGACCAATGCGTTCGCCCTCGACGGCAAGCCGTTCGACGCGGACTTCGCGATTTGCGCGCCACGCGCCGTTTGGACGGCGATGCTCGAAGAAATCGCGCGCGAAGGACGGCCGACGCTGCGTCATACCCTGAGTTCGCTGGCGCTGGTGGGCGAGAGTCTCTGGCTCGAGTCCGACGATCAGCTCCGCGAGGACAAATTTTATCGCTACAATCAGACGCTGCAGGAATTGTTCAATCTGTCGGCGCGCCTGCCGCACTAAGCGGCTCCTTTCCGCGCGCCGCCGCGAAGAACGGCCGCCTGATTATCACGCGCCAACCGTCGAGCGCGCCCGCGCGCTCTAACCTTGCGGCGAGAGGCGGCGGCTGGCTTTACGCCGGCGCCGCCTCCGCGCCCGATTTCCGCACGCCCATCAGGTAGGCTTCGATAAACGGATCGATATCGCCGTCGAGCACGGCGGCGGTATTGCCGATTTCTACTCCCGTGCGATGGTCCTTGACGAGCTGATAGGGATGCAGCACGTAGGAGCGAATCTGGCTGCCCCACGCGATCTCTTTCTTATCTTTGCTGAATTTTTCCAATTCTTCGCGGCGCTTGCGTTCTTCGAGTTCGAACAGGCGCGCACGCAGAATCTTCATCGCCATCGCGCGGTTCTTATGCTGCGAGCGCTCGTTCTGGCAGGTGACGACGATGCCGGTCGGCAGATGGGTGAAGCGCACGGCGGAATCGGTTTTATTGACGTGCTGACCGCCGGCGCCGCTGGCCCGATACGTATCGATTTTCAGGTCGGCGGGGTTGATGATCACTTCGACCTTGTCGTCGATTGCGGGAAAAACGAAGACCGAGGCGAACGACGTATGGCGGCGCGCGTTGGCGTCGAAGGGCGAAATGCGGACCAGCCGATGGATGCCCGCCTCAGCCTTGAGATAGCCGTAAGCGTACTCGCCCTCGACGGTGAAGGTCGCGTTCTTGATGCCGCCGCCGTCGCCGGGCTGAAGGTCGGCCAACTCGGCCTTGAAGCCGCGCCGCTCAGCCCATCTCAGGTACAAGCGGAGCAGCATTTCGGCCCAATCTTGCGCTTCGGTGCCGCCGGCGCCCGGATGGATCGAGACGATCGCGCCCAGCCGGTCGTACTCGCCGCCGAGCATCACCTGCAATTCCTGACGTTCGATTTCCGCGCGCGCTGCTTCGAGCGCGACGCCGGTTTCACGGGCGGCGTCAGAGTTTTCGTCGCCCTCCTCTTCGGCCATCCCGAGATAGACGCGGGCGTCTTCAAGTACGCGGACCAGCCGTTCGACGCCGTCGGTCTGCGCCCTGATGCGGTCCTGTTCCTTGAGGACGGCCTGCGCGGTCTCCTGGTTGTCCCAGAAGCCGGGGCGCGTGGATTGTTCGCTTAGCTCCTGCTGACGAGCGATCAGTTTGGGGACGTCAAAGACGCCTCCGCAACGCGTCCGTTCGCGTTTCGAAGTCCGTCAATTGCTGGCGCATATCGCTGAGCATCGTCTGAATCGCTTCCTGTCGGGCCTTGCCGCCGAATAAAATTTGGGCGCGATCGATCGCGCCAATCATTTATTCTGACATAAACCGAGCGCTGCCGTAATCCCGCCGCCGGCGGCTACGACCTGCTGCGTCCGTTCATGGCGTGAGCCGGCCGATCTTCATGAGCGGCTGGTTCAGCCCGGCCCGGACGGCGGCGCCATGCGATCGCCAGTCCGAGCAGCGTGAGCGCGAAGCAGATTTCGGCGAAGACGTCGCCGACTTCCGCATAGATCGTCCGTTCCGCGCGCCATCCGACCCGCTCGATTTCCGTGCCGCGCTTGAACAACGGAGTGCGCGCCGTGATCTGTCCAGTCGGCTCGATAACCGCGCTGATTCCGGTATTGGCGACGCGCACCATCGGCAGTTTGGTTTCGATCGACCGCATCGCCGCCATCGCGAGCAATTGATACGGCGCCGAGCTGCGGCCATACCAGGCGTCGTTGGTGATATTCACGAGAATGTTCGCGCCCAGCCGGGCCTCGCCGCGGGCAAGCGCGGGAAAGATGCTTTCGTAACAGATGAGCACGCCGAGCTTCGCACCCTTCAGATCGAACAAAGTCTGACGCCGGCCCGGAAACATGTCGCCGAAGCCGCTGACGATGCGGTTGACGATGCCCCCGAGCAGGCTCCGCAACGGCACGTATTCGCCGAACGGAACAAGCTGGATCTTGTCGTACCAGTCGAGCACCTGCCCCTTGTCCGACACCAGGTAGGCGCGGTTGTAAAAGCCGACGCGGCCCTCTTCGACGCCGAGCGCGGGCGCGCCGAAAAGAATCGGCTTGCCGGTATTCGCCGCCAGTTGCAGGAGCCGCGCGCGATAACCGGCGTCGCTCGCGAACGCCGCGGGATAGCGATCCTCGGGCTGGAAAAAAAATGCGGCCGCCGCTTCCGGCCATACCGCGACATCAGCGCCGAGCCGCGCCGCTTCTTCAGTCTGGGTCACGTAAACGTTGAAGCTGGTTTCAAGAAAGTTCGGATCCCATTTGACGGATTGCGGGATATCGCCCTGCACCATCGCGAACTTGATCGATCCGTCGTGAGGCGAACGCGACAGTTGATCGAGTCTGACCGAGCCGAAGATCCATGCGGCCGCGATCAGCGCGCTGAGCGTCGCAAGCGCGATTCCTTGAACCCGCGAACGCTCGCGCTGAAAGACGACGACGTAGATCACGACGTTGAAAAACGCGATCAGCGCGGAAACGCCATAGACTCCCGTGATTTCCGCGAATTGAACCAGCGCGAGATTGCGATAGGCCGCATAACCCAGCAGATTCCATGGAAAGCCGATCGGGAAGTAGGTTCGCACCCATTCGAGCGCGGTCCACGCGAGCGGAAAAGTCGCGACGATCGAGACGTCCGCGCGGACGGTGACGAAGGACGCCGCCCATACCGCGGCTCCCGCATAGATCGCGACCACCGCGGCCAGCAACAGCATCGGCAGCACGGCGAGTTCGATCCGCACGCCGGCGAAAGTATGCAGCGTGATGGTTATCCAGTAGAGGCCGATCACGTTGCAGGCGAACCCTTGCAGCCATCCCAACGCGAAGGTTTCGCGGGGCGAGGCGCCGTCGATCGCCGAGAGCAGCGGCACGAGCGCCACCCACGCCATCAGGTTGAAATCGAAACGGGGGAACGCGAGGGCCAGTACGATCCCGCTCAGGACGGCCAGCGCGGCCCGCATCCGAAGACTGTGAGGCATAATCAGGCCGAACCGATCATTTCCGCAACCGGCATCACGCCGGCGCAAGGCGGGCGTCCGTCGAAAGCGTCATAGATTTCGTCGGCGTCGCGCCAGGTGGCGACCAACGCGACGGTCGCCGCCGGTTCCAGCGGCAAGTCGCCGAGGACGCGCCATTCGCGCTCGAAGCTCCAATCGACCGGCGGATCGCCCGCGAGATCGAACGTGACGACGCGCCACCATTCGGCTGGCTCCAGCGACCGTTCGGCTTCGTTCCATGGCATATATATCGCGGGCCGCGCGCCCATCCGGAAAGCATAGCGTTTCTCAACGGCGACGCCGAAGGGTTCATACCGGCGGCGGTTGACGCGCGCGAGGATCTGGCGCAACTCAGCGGCCGGCGCGGCGCAAAGGCATACGACGGGCCGGCCGCCGCGCACCATCCGGGTTGAACCGCGGATAACGCCCGCACGGAGAATCGCAATCAGGTTGTCGATCGCGCGCGCTTCCCCCGCCGCGCGGGTGAAATGAGCGATCGCCGGCCACATGCCGCCCGGCGGCGGCGACGCTTCGCCGCGGCGCGCGCTCATCGCGTTTTCGCTCCGGCGCGTTTACGCGCCTGCGGCTGCGGACCGCGCGCACGCCGAGGCTGTGGCATCGCGGCCGGCGACCATCCGGATTTCGCGCGCGAACCAGTTTTCCTCGTGCGTCCGCCGGCCAATCGCGTCGCCATTTCATGTTCAAGGGCGAACATCCGGCGCGCATCGGCTTCGGATCCTTCGTGGTCGTAGCCGAGCAGATGAAGCATGCCGTGGATTAGCAGCGTGCGCAGCCGCGCGCCGGTCTCGACGTTCAGCTCGCGCGCCTGGCGGGCGGCGGTTTCGATCGAAATCACAATATCGCCGAGCGGTACCGGCGCAATCGCGCCGCGCCCGGCTTCAACAAGGACGGATTCCGGCCCGAATTGCGGGAATGAGAGCACATCGGTCGCGCGATCCTTGCCGCGAAAGTCGCGATTGAGGCGGCGGATCGCGCGGTCGGTCACGAAACTCAACGAAAGTTCTGCCCGCGCCACGCCCAACGCGCGCATCAGCGCTTCGGCGTCGGACGCGATTGCTTCGAGATGCGGCCGGGCGCGGATCGTGCGGCAGCCGATTTCCACCGCCACGGCTAGTGTGACGTCCCGCAAATAAGTTTGCACTCCACGTCTATCTTGCGCTCGGCGTGGATGCCCGGATCAAGTCCGGGCATGACCAACTCTGTTCGTCATTGCCGGGCCCAGACCCGGCAATCCATCGCTTGTCGCCCCGCGGTGGGCGACCTGCGCGCCGAGCTGATAAGTCATCAGGTGGAAGCTATTTGCGGGACACCACACTAGTTGGTGGCTGATTTTGCGGCGACGCCGGCGTTTTCGAACGCGCCGCCGCTGCTGAACGATTCGTAGGCCGCGATCACCGTCTGAACCAGGCGATGACGCACGACGTCGCGCTCGTTGAAATGGACAAAACTGATTCCCGGCGTGTCGGCGAGCACGGTGCGAGCCTCTTTCAGGCCGGAGAGCTTGCCGCTCGGCAGATCGATTTGGGTGACGTCGCCGGTGATCACCGCCTTGGAACCGTAGCCGAGCCGCGTCAGGAACATCTTCATCTGTTCGGAAGTGGTGTTCTGCGCCTCGTCCAGGATGATGAAGGAATCGTTAAGCGTGCGGCCGCGCATAAAGGCGAGCGGCGCGACTTCGATCGTGCCCCGCTCGAGCATCCGGCGCGCCCGGTCGAAATCGACCATGTCATGCAGGGCGTCGTAGAGCGGCCTCAGGTACGGATTGACCTTTTCGGCCAAATCGCCGGGCAGAAAACCGAGCTTCTCGCCGGCTTCGACCGCGGGCCGGCACAGGACCATCCGCGTCACCTGATTTTTCATCAGCGCCGCCAGCGCCATCGCCATCGCGAGATAGGTCTTGCCCGTGCCGGCGGGACCGATGCCGAAGACGATATCGTGCCTGCGGATCGCCTCGACGTAGGCTTTCTGGTTCAGGCTTTTGGGCGAAATGATCCGCTTGTGGGCGGAGATATAGACCTGATCGAGGAAGATGTCCTTAAGTTCGGCGTCGCGATCGGCGCGCAGAATCCGAATCGAGTATTCGACGTCGCCCGAATAGATCGGGTAGCCGCGCTTGAGCAGGTCGTAAAGCTCGCCGAGCAGCTTGCCCGCCAACGCCTGTTCCTCGTGAGCGCCCGAAATTTTGAGGGCGCTGCCGTTGACGCCGATCCGGACGCCGAGCGCCTGCTCGATCGTGCGGATATGGCCGTCCTGCTGGCCGAGCAACTCGGAAAACAGGCGCGGATCGTCGAAATGGAGTTCGAGAGAATCTTCGTTCGATGCGGGAGAAATCGTTCGGTACGTCCTCTGACGGCGCTGGATTTCGTCAGCGTTCAAATTCGCGCCGTCCGCCATTACCTTGCACTATAATAACGGGTTTGCGCGATCATGTTAAACGCAAATCGGCGCAACCAGACGCTGAATCTCGCGGCAGGGATCACGCGCGTCCGTAGACCGGCACCACCGTGCCGGAGGTCGCGAGATTCTGATCCGAGCACAAGAATGCGAGCGTGCGCGCGATCTCTTCCGGTTTGACCCAGTTTTCGTGCTTCGCCTTGGGCATCGCTTTGCGATTCGCTTCGGTATCGATCGTACTGGGCGCAATCGCGTTGACGAGAATATTGTCGCCGAGCACCTCCTCAGCCAGCGAAGCGGTGAAGGTTTTGATTGCGCCCTTGGCGACCGCATAGGCCGCGAATTCGCCGGCTCCGGTCAGGCCGGTGCGCGAGCTGACCGACACGATCCGGCCGTACTTGTGCTTCTGCATGATCGGCACGACGGCGCGGCAGCACAGAAAAGTCGGCTTGAGGTTCAGGTCGAACATCGCCTGCCATTCGGCGAGAGTGGTTTCCGCAACCGTCTTGAAGCCCCAGAAACCGCCGACCAGGTTGATAAGAATATCGACGCGGCCGAATTTCGCGGCGGCGTCTTCGACAAACTTCGCCACCTGAGCTTCGTCGCCAAGGTCGATTTTGCCGAGCAGGATATTCGCGGCCGGATGGCGCGCCGCGACCTGTTGGTTAAACAGCGGAACTTCCGCGTCGACGATATAGGGAACGGCAACCTTGCCGCCATTAGCCAGGAAATGATCGGCGACAGCACGGCCAAGCGCACCCGTGCCGCCGGTAATAATCGCGATTCGGTCTTTAAGCAGTTCCATCCGCACGTCCTCCAGTCCTGCGGCGCGAGACTTCGCGCACGGTCTCGGCCGTCGGATGGAACTTACAACGCCACCCGCCGCCGGCGCCAGCGATCAGGGGGTGCGCTAATGTGGCGTCTCCTGAATAAGTTTGCGCTCCGCGTGGATGCCCGGATCAAGTCCGGGCATGACCAACTCTGTTCGTCATTGCCGGGCCCAGACCCGGCAATCCATCCCTGGTCGCCCACCGCGGGGCGACCTGCGTGCCGAGCTGATCAGGCATCATGTGGAAATGATTTGCGGGACACCACACTAATGCCGCACGGCGACTGAATCGAGATACGCGGTCAAATCGCCGATATGCGGCGCAAGCCACGGCAGCGGACGCATCAGATGGGTCCCACGCTGAGGATGGTAGCCGGCGGGATAGGCGGCGTGCATCACGCGCTCCTCGATCAATGCGCGCGGCGAACCGGCAATCGCGGGCCCGATCGCGCCGGGCAAATTCGGATTGCGATTGTGGCAGGAGGCGCAATTGGTGCGATAAACGACCTCGCCGCGCTGGACGGCCGAGAGCGTGCGCGGCGGACCGCATCCGAGGATGGCCGCGGCCATCGTAAAGCCCGCGATCGCGCCCATCAGGGAAACGGCGAGCGCGGCTCGGAGCCGGGCCGGCGCGAGCAGGCGCGCCCGCCAACCTCGCGCTTCCGACAGAATTGTTGCGGGCACGTGAAAAACAGGGGGGGCGGCGATGCGGACCAGCGTGAAGAAGCGGCGGGACGTGCGCCCATTCCAGCGCCCGTCCCGCCGTTGCGCTTTACTTCAGGTTGGCGGCGGCGAAATCCCAGTTGACGATATTCCAGAACGCCTCGACGTATTTGGCGCGCGCGTTGCGGTAGTCGATATAGTACGCGTGCTCCCAGACGTCGCAGGTGACGAGCGGGGTATGGCCGTGCAGGATCGGGCTGTCGGCGTCATGCGTGCCGGCCACGTCGAGCGCGCCGTCCGCTTTCTTCACCAGCCAGGCCCATCCGGAACCGAAATGAGTGACGGCGGTGTCGGTGAATTTCTTCTTGAACGCGTCGAAATCGCCGAAGGCCTTCTTGAGTCCGTCGGCGAGCGCTCCCGTCGGATGGCCGCCGCCATTGGGTTTGAGCGACTTCCAGTAGAAGCTGTGGTTGTAATGCTGCGCCGCGTTGTTGAAGAGGCCGCCCGGACCGGCGCCCTTCATGATCTCTTCGACCGATTTGTTCTCGTTCGGCGTGCCCTTGGTCAGGTTGTTGAGGTTGGTGACGTAAGTCGCGTGATGCTTGCCGTGATGAAACTCGAGCGTCTCCCTGGAGATATGCGGAGCGAGCGCGTCGAGGGCATAAGGCAGAGCGGGAAGTTCAAAAGCCATGGCGCATTACCTTCCTTGATTTGGATGCGGTTGCGCGACGCCGCGCATCAGGACCGAGGAAAAAAGATTAATTCGATCCGAGGCGATCGATCGCCGCGAAGCTGCACGGATTTCCGTGCGGATCGTCGAAAGTCTAACGCCCGCCAGCGGGCCGGCGCAAGCTCGGACTCGGCGGTCGAGGAGGCCGCAGGACCGACCTTCGCTAGCCGCGCGAGGCCGCCGATCCGACTACGGCGGCGGCGCCGGCCGCAGCCGCTGCGACGCGGCTGTGAAACCGTCCGTAAAAGAAATAAACGACCATCCCGATAGCCATCCAAACGAAGAAGCGAATCCAGGTCACGGTCGGGAGGCTCAAGACGAGATATCCGCACGAGATCACGCCCAGAATCGGAACGAGCGGAACCATCGGCGTGCGAAATGGCCGGGGGCGCGCGGGATCGATCCGGCGCAGAATCCACAAACCGAGGCATACGAGAACGAAGGCGAAGAGCGTGCCAATATTCGCCAGCTCCGCGATTTCTTGAATCGGCAGCAACGCGGCGGTCAGGCCGACCACGATTCCGGTCAAAGTGGTCGGCCAGTATGGCGTCCGGAAGCGCGGATGAATCCGGCTGAAGACGGGCGGCAGCAGCCCGTCGCGCGAGATGGCGAAGAAAATCCGCGATTGACCAAGCAAAAGCACCAGCAGCACAGACGTCAATCCGGCCACGGCGCCGACCGATACGATCCCGGCGACGAAATTAAGGCCCCGCAGCACGAAGGCGGAGGCGAGCGGCGCCCTGAGATCGATCGAAAGCGCCGGAACCATCCCGGTGAGCACGGCGGCGACGGCGAGATAAAGCGCGGTGCAGATGAATAACGACGCAAGTATTCCGATCGGCAAATCCCGATTCGGATCGACCACCTCCTCGGCCGCGGTCGAAACCGCGTCGAAGCCGATATAGGCGAAAAAGATCACCGCCGCGCCGCGCATCATGCCGCTCCATCCGAACGGCAGGAACGGCGACCAATTCGCCGGGCGGATGTAAAAGACGCCGACCAGGATCACCACCGCGATCGCGAACAGCTTGACGACCACAATCGCCGAATTGACGCGGGCGCTTTCGGAGATGCCAACGAACAGAACCACGGAAATCAGCAGAACGATCAGCAACGCCGGCAGGTCCATTTGCATCAATGATCCCGCCGCCGGAGCATGCGTCAGCGCGTACGGCAAATGGATGCCCATCCCGTCAAGAATAACCGCCAGATATCCCGACCATCCGACGGCCACCGCCGCCGCGCCAACCGCATATTCGAGCACCAGATCCCAGCCGATAATCCAGCCGATCAGCTCGCCCATCGTGGCGTAAGAGTATGAATAGGCGCTGCCGGCGATCGGAATCATCGCGGCGAACTCGGCGTAGCAGAGCGCGGCCATCGCGCAGGCGAATCCGGCGACGACGAAAGACAGCGTCACGGCCGGACCGGCGAATTTGGCGGCGGCCACGCCGGTCAGCACGAAGATGCCGGCGCCGACGATCGCGCCCACGCCGAGCAAAGTCAGGTCGAGCGCCCGGAGCGCGCGCTTGAGCCCGCCGGCATGAGTCGCAGCCTCCTCAAGCAGCATCTCCGCCGGTTTGCGTCTAAAGAGCTGATCCCTCATCCCCCGATTCGCCTTTCCGCCTGCGGATTCGAATCGCGGTTCGACGGTGACAAACCCGGACTCGCCGCGCCGTTCCGCGAACGAGAGACGGAATATGCCGCGGGCGCGCCAGAGTCAATCGATTCCGGCGAATATGTCAGGCATCGCGCGACTCCCGCGCCGGGATGTCGTAAAATTCCCGGTGAGGGGAGTCAGCAAGGGGTAATGCAAGTCTTCATGAAACAGGCAGATGGATTACACTGCGGGCGGGACCATATCGCGCGGGAGCGGCGCCGCTCCCATTTGGCAATTCTTACCATCAGCACGCTCGTCGTCGCGATTGCGATTTCCGCCCCGATGCTCGCCAGAGCGGCATCCGCCGCGCAGACCGGTCCGATAAACGCCACGCATGCGCTGCTTGATCGCGCGGTCGAGATTTTGCGCGATCACAGCCTTTCGCTGAATACCAAACGGGAAGAGTTAAAACAGATGGCGGCGGCGAATTTCGATTTCAGCGAGATGTCGCGCGCCACGATCCAGGAGCATTGGCCGGCGCTCACGCCGGAACAGCGCGAAGCTTTCACGCAACTCTTCACCCGCTTTATTGAAGACTCCTACCTCAACCAAATCCAGGGTTACGCCGGGCAAAACATTAATGTTTTGCGGCAGGATTTGGAGGGCGACCACGCCGACGTTTACAGCACCATCACCGGCCCCGGCGAGGATCCGATCGACCTCGAATTGCGCTTCAAGCGCGAGGCCGGCGGCTGGAAGATTTACGACGTCGCGGTCGACGACGTGAGCATCACTGAAAATTATCGGGCGCAATTCGACCGCGTAATTCGCGAAAAGGGTTTCAACACCCTGATGACCGACTTGCGGGCCAAGCAGCGGCGCCTCGACGCGTCGCTCGGCGAAACCTCGAAAGATTAGCGCCGCCCAGCCGCTGGCGGAATCACCAGGCTACATAGCCGCCATCGATCGCCAGTACCGTGCCGGTCACGTAGGCCGACGCGGGACTCGCGAGATAGATTACGGCGCCGCGAATCTCCTCCGGATGGCCCAGCCGGCCGAGCGGCGTCGCCCGTTCCATCCGTTCGCGATTCTGCGACTTCGCCATCCCGGCCTCGGTCGCCTCGGTGGGAATCCATCCGGGCGCGATCGCATTGACCAGAATTCCGTATTGCGCCCATTCGACCGCAAGCTGTCGCGTCAGATTGACCAAGCCCGCCTTGGTCGCGACATACGCCGAGAGCCGGTAGATCGAACTGGCGACCGTGCCGTAAATCGAACTCATGTTGATGACGCGGCCGGGACGGCCCTTTTCGATCAGGCCGCGAGCGAAGCGCTGCGCGAGCATCATCGGCGCGGAAAGATTGGTCGCGAGCGCGCCGTCCCAGATTTCGCGCGAGAGCGATTCCGCACGGCCGGTCGGAGAAATGCCCGCGTTGTTGACCAGAATATCGGGCAGGCCCAGCCGGGAGTTGGTCTCCGCGATCAGGCGATCGAGGTCGGCGTCCGCCGTGATATCGCACTGCACGCCGATCGCGCGCACGCCGTATTCGCGCGCCAGTTGGTCGGCCAAAGGACCCAGCCGGTCGCCCCGGCGCGCGGCCAGCGCGACATCGGCGCCGGCAATCGCAAGCGCGCGGGCGCACTCGACTCCCAATCCCGACGAGGCGCCGGTGACGATTCCAATCCGTCCGCGCAGCGAAAACAATTCATCAAGAGAGTTCATATTGGTTTCGATTCTGCCAGAGCGGTTGACTCAACTGGCGAAAGCCTCAGCGGCCGCTTCGGCCGCCGCGGCAACCGCGCGATCGATATCGGCCCGCTCGATTCCGTGATGCGTCACGGCGCGGAACGCCGCCGCCCCGCGCGCTCCGATCAGCACGCCACGCTCTTTCAGCGCCGCCGCGAACTTCGCCGCTTCCTCCGCGCCGCCATCAACGTCGAACACGACCATGTTGGTGCGGCGCTTCACCGGCCGCACGTTGATTCCGGCGATCAGGCCAAGCCCCTCGGCCAGCGCGCGGGCGTTGCGATGGTCATCCGCAAGCCGATCGACCATTGTTTCAAGCGCGACGATTCCCGCAGCCGCGATTATTCCCGCCTGCCGCATCCCGCCGCCCAGCATCTTGCGCATCCGATGCGCCCGGGCGACAAACTCGCGCGCGCCGCAAATCAGCGATCCGACCGGACACCCGAGGCCCTTCGACAGGCAGAACGATACGGTATCGAAATGCGCTGCAATATCGCGCGCGCTCGATTCGAGCGCGCGCGCGGCGTTGAAGATGCGGGCGCCGTCCAGATGCGCCGGCAGGCGGTGGGAGTGCGCCAATTCGGCCGCAGCCGCAAGATGCGACGTTTCGACTGCGGCGCCGGCGCACAGATTATGCGTGTTTTCGAGCGCGACCAATCCGGACGGCGCGAAATGCGCGTCGGGCGGACGTTCCAGCTCTTCACGCAGTTGATCGAGATCGAGTTCGCCGCCCGGCAGATTCCGAATCGGCGTCATCACCACGCCGCCCAGCGCCGCGGCGCCGCCGGCTTCGTAAACGTAGGTGTGCGCCTGATCGCCGAGGAACGCCTTCGCGCCGCGCCCGCAATGCGCGAGCATCGCGGCCAGATTGGCCATCGTGCCGCTCGGCACGAACAGCGCGGCCTCCTTGCCGGCGACGTCGGCTGCCATCCGTTGCAGCCGGTTGACGGTCGGGTCTTCGCCGTAAACGTCGTCGCCGACTTCCGCGCGCGCCATCGCTTCACGCATCGCGGGGGTCGGCAGCGTCACGGTATCGCTGCGCAAATCGATCACGCGAGACCTCTACTCGGGCATGATCGCCTTGACGATTTCGTCGATCGCGCGCTTGCTGTCGGCTTCGTCGGTCAGCGACCAGGTGACGGCGACGGTGGCGGCGCGCCGCGGCGAAATATTCTGGCGAATCAGCTCGCCGGCGTAGATCAGCAGGCGCGTCGACACGCCCTCTTCCAATCCCGACGCCTTCAGATGGCGCACCTTTTCGCCGAGCACGGCGAGTTGATGGGCCATGTCGCGATCGACGCCGGCCTCGTGCGCGATAATCTCAACTTCCTTCTCGGCCGGCGGATAGTCGAACTCGATCGTGACGAAGCGCTGGCGGGTGGAATGTTTGAGGTTCTTCTGGATGCTCTGGTAGCCGGGATTGTAGGAAATCACCAGCAGAAAACCGTCGTGCGCCTCGATCGTTTCGCCGCGTTTTTCGATCGGGAGGAGCCGGCGATGGTCGGACAGCGGATGGATCAGGACGGTGGTGTCCTTGCGCGCTTCGACGATTTCGTCGAGATAGCAGAGCGCGCCGCGGCGGACCGCCTGCGTCAGCGGCCCATCGACCCATACCGTTTCGTCCGCCTGAATCAGAAAACGGCCGACCAGATCGCTGCCGGTCAGGTCTTCGTGACAGGCGACGGTGATCAATTCGTTGGGGCCGTTATCGAGCATGGCGAGTTGATGCGCCATGTGCTCGACGAAGCGGGTCTTGCCGCATCCAGTCGGGCCTTTGAGCAGGACGGGGAGGCGGGCCTTGTAGGCGGCGGTGAAAATATCGACTTCATCGGCGATCGGGAGATAGTATGGTGTGGCGCCGGGGTCGAGATGACGCACCTCGGGGCCTTCATGGCTGCCCTGGGTTCGGGTATCGAATTTTTTCAGTTCAATCGCCATCGCTCACCTTTATCGCACGGTGGTCGGGATTTCGCCCGGATTGTAGGAAACGTCGCGTCCCGGGTTCAAGTTGCGCTCCGCTTGGCGGTGACAACTGAACCCTTTTTCGTATCTTTGACGAGGTATCCCATTGCATCAAGTTGGTTGCGCAGCTCGTCAGATCGCGCAAAATCTTTTCGTTCGCGCGCTTCTTCGCGCTCTTTCACGAGACGGCTAATCTCCGGCGGCTCGAGTCCGGTGCTCGATTCGAAAAGCTTCTTCTTCAGATCGAGGCCCAACACGTCATCAAAGTTTTGCAACGTATTCCAAATTCTTTGATCGCGAAGGCGGTACGCCTGCGCCACCATCTCAAGGACCGTCGCCAACGCCTGCGGGGTATTCAAGTCGTTGTTGAGCGCCTCGCAAAAGCGTTCGGCATACTCGGCTGTCCAATCGGCGTCTTGTTCGCTGCTTAAGGCGGTTTCGTTCAAATTTCTTGCGAACTCATTCAAGTAATCGATGTTCTTCTCGGCGGCGCGGACCGAATCGATACTGAACGCCAGCTCGGATCGATATTTCGCCCCGAGGCACAGCACTCGAAAGGCCAGCGGATTGATTCCGGCCGCGATCAGATCGTCGAGCACCGGGAAGCGGCCGGCGCTCTTCGAAATCTTGGCGCCTTCCATCCCGACCAGAAACGCGTTGTGCACGAAGTAGCGCGCGAACGGATGGCCGGTCGCGCTTTCGGATTGCGCGATCTCGTTCTCGTGATGCACCGGAATATGGTCGAGGCCGCCCGAATGGAGATCCAGCGTCTCGCCCAGATACTTCATCGACATCGCCGAGCATTCGATATGCCACCCAGGATAGCCGCGTCCCCACGGCGAATCCCATTGCATCAGGTGATGCGGCTGATTGAGCACCCACAGCGCGAAATCGTGCGGACTCTTTTTGTCCGGCGAATGTTCCAGCCGCTGGCCGGCGTGCTGCTCGGCGAGACTCTGCCGCGCGAGCCGCCCCGCGCCACCCGGACCGCGCCACTTTTCGACGTCGAAATAGACGCCCGACGGCGTGACGTAGCCGTAGCCGTTCGCGACGATGCGCCCGATCACTGCGATCATCGCGTCGATATTGTCGGTGGCGCGGCAGAGCGCGCTTTGCGGCGGCGCCGGATGGTCGCCGGCGGGCGCGGCGGGCGGCAGTTCGATATTCAGCGACGCGCAATCGCGCTTGAACTGCGCGATGTAGAAATCCGCGACTTCGCGCGGCGATTTGCCCTGCGCGCGGGCGGTTTTCTCGATCTTGTCCTCACCCGCGTCGGCGTCCGAGGTCATGTGGCCGACGTCGGTGATATTCATCACGTGGCGCACGTCGTAGCCGTTGAAGCGCAGCGCGCGCCGCAGCGTATCGACAAAAACGTATGCGCGCATGTTCCCCAGATGCTGCGGCAGATAGACGGTCGGCCCGCAGGAGTAAAACGTCACGATTCCCGGCCGCAACGGGACGAATTCTTCGACCGCGCGATGGAGCGAGTTGTAAATCTGGAACGGCTTCACAATTACGTCAGATTAAATTAGCCCGCCGCGCTGTTCGGCCACAAGGCGTATCCCGGCCGGGACACGTTATCAGGAACAAGCTCTGCTTGGCCGGGGCTGTTCGCTCGGTTCGTCGCGATTGCGCGCCGCCGCGATTCGTTTGTATTGGCGATCGGCAAGCCATGAAAAGCCGGGCAGATACCACAGATATGCGAGCCATCCGCGGACTCCGTGCTGCTGGCGCAGCACTTCATTGACGGCGCGCGCGCCGCGCCATACGCATCCGGCGGCGTCGACGACGTGCAGTTCTTCGAGCAGCGCCGGCATCGTCAAATTCGGAAATCCGGCGCGGATATCCGCGTCGTTGAAGTCGAGCAAATCGATATTCCCGGAATTGTCGAAGAGCCGGACGGCTTCCGCGCTCATGCGGCAAAGTTCGCATCCGCCGTCATACAGCACCGCGATCCGGCCCGGACGCGCGCGTCCGGAATGGCCGGCCGGAACGGAACTGGACGGCGCATCCATCCGCGCCCTAGCGCTGACCGTACTTGGGATTTCGCGCCATCTCGCGCTGGCGCAGGCTCTCGCGCCAGATCCGCCACTCGTAACCTTCGACCAGCGACTTCCATCCCGCCTCGATCGTGTTGCCCGAACGGGCGAGCGTCGTCCACGAAAGCCGGCCGTCGGTGAACTTATTGACGGTGATTACGTCGGCCTCGGTCGATTCGCCGGTGGCGTGGGCGTATGTCTCGGTGACGCGGACATCGCTCAGATAGGGGAAATATTTGAGCAGCGCCTTGCGCAACGCATTGTCGAGCGCGTGCACCACGCCAACGCCGCGCGCGGCTTCGGTCTCCTCAACCCCGTCGATTCTGATCACTAAAGTCGCGTCGCAAACCATCCTTCCTTCGAAGTAGTCGTCGATTACCCGCCGCCGGATAATCTGGAACGGCGCAACGTAGTCGGGCGAGGTTTTCAGTTCGGCCAACTCGCGGGAGGCCTGCGGCGCCTCTTGTTCTTCAAAAATCGATTCGCTCTCGGACACCGCCTAATCCTTCGATTAAATTATCTTTTGGTTACAGAACTGCATCAAGCGAAATTATGGCTGCACAGAACGCCAGAACAGTTTTTCCACAGCGTCACATCGCCAGCCCGCCGTCAATTTGAATCACGGCGCCGGTGATATAGGAAGCCGCATCGCTGAGCAGAAATGCCGCCGTCGGCGACACGTCCGCGACGTTGCCGAATCGTCCCAATGGAATCATCTCCAGCGCCGCCTTGCGATTCGCCTCGGGCAGCGCCGCCGTCATGTCGGTCTCGATAAATCCCAGCGCCAGAGCGTTCACGCGCACGCCCATCCGGCCCAATTCCTTCGCCATCGCCTTGGTCATCCCGACCAGGCCCGCCTTCGATGCGGAATAATTTACCTGCCCGGCCATGCCGGTCAGTCCGCTGATCGAGGTGACGTTGAGGATTACGCCGCGCTTCGCTTTCATCATCATAAACGCCGCGGCGCGCGCGAAATTGAACGCGCCCGTCAAATTGACGCGCAGCACTTCGCTCCAGTCTTCTTCGGTCATCATCACGAGCAGCCGGTCACGGGTCAGACCGGCGTTGTTGACGAGTCCGTCGATCGCGCCAAACTCTTTTTTGACCGCGTTGACCATCTCGCGCGCGGCCTTGAGGTCGCCGACGTCGGCCTTGAACGCCATCGCCTTCACGCCGCAGGCCGACAACTCTTCCTTGAGCTCCGCCGCCTGCGCGTCGCTGCGCGCATAGTTGAACGCGACGTTGGCGCCACAATGCGCGGCTTCAAGTGCGATCGCGCGGCCAATTCCGCGCGTCGCCCCGGTAACGATTATCCCTTTGCCCGCGAGATCGCTCACTTGCCTGATAAATTCCAACTCTTGCGGCGCATGCCGGCCAGCGCCGGACGCGACCGGCCGACGGGCCGGACGCCTGCCGCGCGTTCGCGACCGCCCGATGCGATCGTTCCGATTTTCACCTTGATGCCGTTGGCGCCGGCGCGCCTGCCACTCAAACGCTGAATGACGAGCCGCATCCGCAGGTGCGGTTGGCGCGCGGATTGTCGAAGCGGAACCCCGCGTTATGCAATCCTTCAACAAAATCCAACGTGACGCCCGCGATATACGGCAATGAAACGTCATCGACGAACACATTGACGCCATCGATTACCGTAATCCGGTCGCCTTCCTTGGCCTCGTCGAAACTCAACGAATATTGAAATCCCGAGCATCCGCCGCCGACCACCGAAATGCGCAGTCCCGATTCCGGTCCAAGGCCCTCTTTGACGAGCATGTGGCGCACCGTCTCGAGCGCTTTAGGCGTAAGTCTCACCTCCGGCGCGTCAACGATATTCGAGTCGCCGGCCGTTTCATGCTGCTGATGGAGTTCGTCTGCCATCGAATCCTCCGAAGCATCGGACGCCAAATTCCGGCGCCCTGATAACCCAATCTTAACTCATCGGCAACCGCAACGCATCCCGCCCGCTTTCAGACTATGGACTATCGTTTTTGACCGTCTGTCGCCCCGAGACGCTTCGCGAACATCACGCGTGCTATCCTTGGCCAGACCTGCGGAAACAATGACGCCGCTCGCACGCCATCTCGAATCGATCGCTTCGGAACGCGGTTTTATTCTAACCGGCTTCGCGTCGTTGCACCGGCTCGACGAGCGCGCCGGCTTTTTCTCCCGATGGCTCGCAGGGGGCCGGTCCGCCGAGATGGGTTGGCTCGCGAAAGCGCCCGAAAAACGCCTCGATCCGCGGCTGATCGATCCGCGCCTGCGGTCGATTATCATGCTGGCGTGGCCGTACACGCCGCCGCGGATTCCTGACATCGATTGGCGCGCCGAGCTGCGCGGCCGGATTGCAGCGTATGCGCTCGGTCCGGACTATCACGATACCGTCAAGGCCCGCGCGGGCGCCGTCGCCGCAGCTCTCGCCGTGGCCCGGCCCGGCTCGGTGACGCGCGTTTACGTTGACACCGGCCCGGTCTTCGAACGGGAATGGGCGGCGGCGGCGCGGCTCGGATGGTTCGGGCGCAACACCAACCTGCTCAATCGCCATCACGGTTCGTATTTCTTCCTGGCCGAAATCCTGACCGATGCCGAATTCGACGCGCCCGCTGAACCTTATCGCGAGCATTGCGGCACGTGCCGCCGATGCCTCGATCTGTGCCCGACCGGGGCGCTTGCCGACGGCTATCTGCTCGAACCGCGCCTCTGCATCTCATACCTGACGATCGAGCATCGCGGACCGATTCCGCGCGCGATGCGTCCCCAACTCGGCGCGTGGATCTTTGGGTGCGATGTCTGCCAGGAGGTTTGTCCGTGGAATTCCGACGCCGCCGCGGCCGCTCCCGTCAACGACGCGTTGGCGCCGTCGCTGGCCGATTTGCTCGCGCTCGACGACGACGCTTTCCGGCGCCGCTTCGCCAAATCCGCGATGCGCCGCGCGAAACGGCGTGGACTCTTGCGCAACGCCGCGATCGCGCTCGGTAACAGCGGCAATCCCGCCGCGATCGCGCCGCTCGCCGCCGCGCTCGCGTCCGAGCCGGAAGCCCTGGTGCGGGCGCACGCCGCCTGGGCGCTGGGCCGTTTCGCCGCGTCCGACGATGCGCGCGCGGCGCTGGAACGCGCGCTCATGCGCGAGCCGGACGCGGATGCGCGCGCGGAAATTTCGCTGGCGCTCGATCAAACGCCTTGAGCCGCGTCCTCGATTTGGAATAACACTGGAGTAGTACATCCGATGGCCGCTTCCACCGATCCCCGGCGCGATTTCACTTCGATCACTGCGCGCGAGCCGATTCCGCTGGCGCGCGGCGCGCTGCTGATCGCGAGCGAGGAATATCCCGCGCTGGATATTGAGCATTACCTCGATCGAATCGCGGCACTGGCGCGCGAGGCCGAACCCCTCGTCCGCGGCGGCGACAATACGGTCGAGCAGGTGCAGTTGCTGTCGGAATTCCTGTTCGTGCAGAAGGGTTTCGAGGGCAACCGCGACGCCTTCGGCGATTCGCGCAATTCGTTCCTCAATGAGGTCCTCGATCGCCGCCTCGGCATCCCGATCACGCTCTCGGTGATCTATCTCGAAGTCGGCCGCCGGCTGGGACTCAATCTGCACGGCGTTTCGTTTCCCGCGCATTTCCTGGTCAAAGCGGTTGACGATCGCGGCGAATTGATTATCGATCCGTTCAACGGCGGCGCGATTATCGGGCTCGACGAAATCCGCGCCCGCCTGGCCCAAATCTACGGCCAGCCCGTCGAAGTGCATCCCGCGATGCTCAAGGCGGTCGGTGCGCGCCTGATCCTCGCCCGGATGCTTCGCAACCTGAAGGGCATTTACGCCAGCGGCGCCGATTGGCCGCGCACGCTCGCCGCGCTCGATCGCATTCTGATTCTCGATCCGCGCGCGCACGACGAAATCCTGGAGCGCGCCGCGCTCTACGAACGGATGGAATGTTTTAGCGCGGCGCTGGGCGACTTTCAGAGTTTTCTTTCGATCGCCCCCGATCATCCCAACGCCGACGGCGCGCGCGAATCGGTGGTGCGCCTGATGCCGCTGGTGGCGCGCATCAATTGAGCCGCACGCGCGCGTTCGGCGCGGCGGGGCTTTCGGAGATTCAATCGTGAGCGCTGGTCCATCCTCATCCGGCTTTCTCGAAGCGAGCCGCCGCGGCGTCGCCGACGCCGATTTGCGCCGGAAGCTCGAAAACGCCACCGGTCGCCATCTCGAGCACGTCGCCGCCAGCCACGCCGAATTTCCCGCCTTCGATTCCGAACGCGACGCGGCGCGGCGCATCAAGGAAGACGCGATCGGCCGGCTCGACGAATTGCTGGTCGAGCTGAAAAATAATCTCGAAGCCAACGGCGCGGCCGTGTTTGTCGCCGCCGACGCCGGCGAAGCGCGCGACTATATCGTGAAGGTCGTCCAACGCGCCGAGGCCAAACGGGTGGTCAAAGGCAAATCGATGACCACCGAGGAAATCGAGCTTAATCCCGCGCTCGAACGCGCCGGCGCCGAAGTGGTCGAAACCGATCTCGGCGAGTATATCGTCCAGCTTCGCGGCGAGCGCCCGTCGCACATCATCACGCCCGCCATCCATCTGTCGAAAGAGGATATCGGCCGGCTCTTCGCCGACAAGCTCGGCATCCCATATACCGCCGAGCCGGAAACGCTGACCGACGCGGCCCGCAAGCGGCTGCGCGAAATTTTTCTCAGCGCCGACGTCGGTGTAACCGGCGTCAACTTCGCGATCGCTGAAACCGGCACGCTCGCGCTCATCGAAAACGAGGGCAACGGCCGCCTTTCCAGCACGCTGCCCGATACTTTCATCGCCGTGATGGGCATCGAGAAGGTCATCCCGAAACTCTCCGACCTGTCCCATTTCCTCGAAATTCTCGCGCGCACCGGCACCGGCCAGAAGCTCACCACCTACGTCAACTTCATCAGCGGACCGCGCGGCCAAAAAGACGCCGACGGCCCGCGCGCGATGCACGTGGTGATCCTCGACAACGGCCGCAGCGCGATGCTGGCCGATCCGGTTCTGCGCGAAGCGCTTTATTGTCTGCGATGCGGCGCGTGCCTCAACGTCTGCCCGGTCTATCGGCGCATCGGCGGCCACGCCTACAATTCGACTTATCCGGGTCCGATCGGCTCGATCGTCAGCCCCAATCTGTTCGGCTCCGCCGCGGCTGAATTGCCGTTCGCCTCGACGCTGTGCGGCGCCTGCCGCGATATCTGTCCCGTGCGCATCGATATTCCGCGCATCCTGTTGCATCTGCGATGGCGCGAAGGCGCGAAGCAGCCGCCGGCCAGATGGCCCAAAGAAACCGTCAAGGTCCGGGAGAGTGTGGTCCGCTTCGCCCGGATGGCGCGGTTTCCGCGCACGCTGCGCCTGCTGACGCGGCTCGCCGCCGTCGTCCTGCGTCCGTTTTCGCGCGACGGCTATCTGCGGCGGATGCCGGGCGTCGCCGGGAATTGGACCAAGTGGGGCCGGGATTTTCCCGCCCTCCGCGCGCGCCGCAAAACCCGCAAGGGCGCCAAGCCCGCCCCGCGCATCGCCGACGCTAATCGCGACGGCGCGGCGGCGCCAAGCGGCCAGTCCCAATGAGCGCGTTTCACAAACTTATCGCGCGCGTCCGCACGGCGCTCGAAAGTCCGGTCGAATCCGCGCGGCCGCATCAGGCGGCCGCCGATACGGCGTCGCCGCACGCCGCGGCCGCCCGCCGGGCGGAATTGGCGAGCGCGTTTGCGCGTGAATTCGGAGCCGTGCGCGGTGAGTTTCTCGGCATTCACGCGCCGGAAAAAATTCCCGCGAAAGCCGTCGAACTGGCGCGAACGTTGAAAGCGCGCGTGATCGCCGTCGGCGCCGGAGTAACGCTCGATTTCGATCCGGTTCGCCACGCGCTCGAATCCGCACGCTTGACCGTCGTGCCAATGGATACCAAAAAATCGGAGGACGCTCCGCCGCTGCGCGATCGCATCGCGCAGGCGGATTTGAGCGTCGTCGAGGCTGATGCCGCAATCGCCTCGACCGGCACGTTCGCCGTGGTCGGAACGCCCGCAAGCCCGGCGTCCTTGACCCTGACGCCCGCGGCGAACCTGATTATCTTTCGCGCGGATCGCCTGCATGCCGATTTGGCCACCGCGATCGCTGCGCTCGGTCCGGAGCCATTTGTGAAAAACCGCGTCGCGATGATCACCGGACCGAGCCGCACCGCCGATATCGAAAAGATGATCGTGCTGGGCGTGCACGGCCCGCGCCGCCTGTTCGCAATCGCGGCTTGGCCCGGCCAATAACTATCGCGCGTCCACCACGATGACCGAAGTAAGATTATTCGCGACCTGCCTCGCCGAGGAATTTTTCCCGTCGGTAATCGACGCGGCGAAGACCGTGCTGGAGCGGCTCAAGCTCAAAGTGCGCCCGATCCGCTCGTCATTCTGTTGCGCCCAGGCGCCGTTCAACGAGGGGCTGCGCGAACCGGCCCTCGCCCTCGCGCGGAAATTCCTGCGCGCGTGCGAACCGGGCACGCCGATCGTGATTCCGTCCGGCTCGTGTTCGAGCATGGTCAAAATTTTCTATAGCGACCTGCTGGCCGGAGAGCCGCAATTGGCGCAACGCGCGGCCGCGCTGCGTCCGTGGATCTACGAGTTTTCGCAATTCCTCGTCGACGTGATGAAGGTCAAATATGTCGGCGCGCGTTTCGACCGCACCGTCGCCTACCATCCCGCCTGCCATCTGACGCGCGAATTGCGCGTGGTCGATCAGCCGCGCGCCCTGCTCGCCGCGGTCGAGGGAATCCGCGTGGTCGATTTTCGCAATCCCGAGGAATGTTGCGGATTCGGCGGCGCGTTTTCGGTCAAACTGCCGCACATCTCGGCCGCGATGGCCGAAGACAAGATTCTCAGAATTCAGGCCAGCGGCGCGAGCGCGATCGTGGCCAACGATTGCGGCTGCCTGATGCAACTGGGCGGCGCGCTCCATCGCCGCGGCATCCCGATCGAAACCTGGCATCTCGCGGAAGTCCTCGCCGCCCGCTAGCGTCGTGTCCCGCAAGTATCGATAACAGCGCCAGCCCCTAGTGCGATGTCCCGCAAATAACTTCCATCTGACGCCTGATCAGCTCGGCACGCAGGCCGCCCACCGCGGGGCGACAAGGGATGGATTGCCGGGTCTGGGCCCGGCAATGACGAACAGAGCTTGTCATGCCCGGACTTGATCCGGGCATCCACGCGGAGCGCAAACTTACTTAGAGGACGCCATTCTAGATTGTCATTATGAGCCGAGCCCTCGGAGCGAAGAATCTCTAATTTTCGTGCGATTTTTTGCGGAAGCCGGGATTCCCTTCGCCAAGCTCAGGGCAGGCTTTCGCTGCGCTCAGAATGACGTTTAAGTCGTTATTCATAGTTGTGAGACATGACACTCGATCGCGCCGGCCATCTCTTTGAGCTGCTTTTCGACCGCCGTCAAACGGATTTCCAGTTCCTTCGCCAACCGGCCGGTCATCGGCGTCTCGCGCGACTCATTCGCCCTCACGCTCGTCCCCGCACGTAGCTGCCGGGCGCCGGTTCGATCGGCTTGAAGCGTCCGCCGCCAAGCTCGGTCGGCGCCGCCCGTTTCGCGCCGGATCTCTGTTCGATCCAATCCAACCAGTTGTCCCACCATGTGCCCTTGTGTTCGGTCGCGCCCTGCATCCATCGATCGGGATCGTCGCCGAGGCGGGGGTTGGTGAAATACTTCATTTTGAAATTGCCGGGCGGGCAGACCAGACTCTGCACGTGGCCGCTGGCGCTGAGTACGAATTCGGTATGACCGCCAAACAGCCGGGCCGCGCGATGGCACGCGCGCCAGGCGCAAATATGATCGGTCATTCCCGCCAGGACATACATATCGCCGGTGAAACGGCTCAAATCGATCGGCGTATCGAGAATTTTCGCCGCGCCCGGCTCGACCAGCGGATTGCGGAGCAGAATTTCAAGGAAACCCGCGTGCAGACGCGCCGGCAAATTCGTCGAATCGGAGTTCCAATAAAGAATGTCGAACGCCGCCGGATCCTTGCCCATCAGGTAGTTGTTTACCCAGTAGTGCCAGACGAGATCGTTCGGCCGCAGCCACGCGAACGTCCGCTGCAGCGTGGCGGCGTCGAGGACTCCTTTGGCGCGCGACGCCTCGACCGCGGCGCGAACCGTCTCCTCGTTGGCGAACATCCCCGTCATCGACGGCTCCGACGAATCGAGCATCGTCACGATTAACGTCGCGGCGTTGACCCGCCGGTCGCCGTGCGCCGCCAGATGGCCGAGCATCAGCGAAGAGGTGATGCCGCCGGCGCATACCGCCGTCAGATTCACGTCGGGATTGCCGGCGACGTCGGCCGCTATGGCGACCGCCTCCTCGCACGCGGATACATAGTCGTCGAGACCGAGGTCGCGATCCTGCGGGCCGGGATTGCGCCAACTCATGATGAAGAACTGCAGGCCGCGCGCCACCGCGTATTCGGCAAAGCTCCGCTTCGGCGCCAGATCCATCACGTAGTACTTGTTGATTTGCGGAGGAACCAGCACAATCGGCCGCTCATATACTTGCGGCGATACGGGCCGGTACTGAATCAGTTCAAAGAGCTTGCCGCGATGAACCACCGCGCCGGGCGTCGCCGCGATCGTGCGTCCGACCTCGAACGGACGCTTGTCCACCTGCGCCGGCATCCCGTTGTTCGTGAAAAGATCGACGATAAAATTCCGCGCCCCGTTCAGCAGACTCGTGCCGGCGGTATCGAAGGCGCGTTTCAGCGCGGCGGGGTTTCCCCACAGCAGATTCGTGGGCGCCAGCGCCTCTGTCATCAGGCTTACGGCGAAGCGTTCCTGCGCCGGCGTCTTCCAGTCCTTGCCGTCGGATTCCGCGGCCAGCCCGACCAGATCGTGCATCGCGGCGCGCCACGCCAGATAGGTCTGCATCAGGCGGCGATAAACCGGATTCTCGGCGAAAGCGGAATCGCTGAACCGCCGATCGCCGGCTTCGGGTTCGATTTCCGACGCGCCCGCCGCGATCCGCATCAGCTCGAACGTCAGTTCCGAAAAGCGGCTGGAAAACTTCTCAGGATGGGCCGCAAGGTTGACCAGAAACTGGCCAAGCGTGCGCAGGGTGTCGCGAGGACTCAAGGCGACGAATGGATTCGCCCCCAAGATCGCGTCAACCGCCGGCGCCGCCTCTTCCGGATGGGCCAGATCGATTTCGTGCTTGATCGCAACTGCCATCGCAATGCTCCTTGCGTAGGGACGCGACGCCCTGCCATCGCTAGCAGAGTTATAAACAAGCTACAACAATTTTTATTGATCTCGCTGAATCCGGACATTCATGGCAGTCAATGTCCCACCTTTGGCCAGATTAGCCCGGAAAGCCGCAATAAGCGGTTCAGACGCGCGCGGAAATCAATAAGATTTATCAGCGAGACAGGAGACCCAAATGCGTCCGGCGCATTTTCGATCGCCGGCTGCGCGCGCCAAACCGATCGCATCGCTCATTCCGCGATAGTCAATGTCACTCCAACAATTCCCGGCCGCGCGCAAACAACCGCGCCGCGGAAAGGCCGATATCCTCCCACGTCGGATCGATTCGCTTGCCCCTACGATGCAGCATCAGGTTGAACGCCGTGATCGCGCCGAACCGATATCCCGCAAACGCGCGAAACCATCGCACGTCCGCGTCGGTGACCTCGAACGAGACCATCCCGCGATACATCCCGGCCAGCTTCTCCGGCGACGGAATATGCGCCGGCACCAGCGATTTGTCCACCCAGCTTTCGGGATCGGAAAACAGGCAAAGCCATCCCAAATCGATCAGAACCGCACCGATTTGCGCCAGTTCCCAATCGATTACGGCGCGGACCGCGCCGTCGCGAATCAGCATGTTCGACCACTGCATATCGCCGTGCACGCATCCCAGACGCGGCGCGCGCGGCTCGGCGGCGAGCAGGCGTTCGCGCAGTTCCGCCGAACCGACGGTGGTCGCCGGATCGAGCGTCGGCCGGTCGAGCAGCGCGTGACAGCGCTCGATCTCCTGCTGCAAGGCGATCGGCTCGCCCCATACCGCGCGGCGCGGCTCCCATGGCACGGAATGCAAGGCTGCGTGCGTGCGGATCGCGGCGCGAGCGGCGGTCCGTTGCTCGTCCGGGCTGTATTCGCGTTCGCCGAGCGCAAGTTTGTCGCCCGCGACGAAGCCCACGACAAACCATGGCCGGCCGAATTCCTCGACGCCCTCGCCGATCCATTTAACCGGCGGCGTCGGCACGGCCGTCCCTTCGAGCGATTTCATGATGCGCGCTTGGCGGGCGACGTCAGCCGTTCCGACCGGCCGCACGCCGGCTGGAGCAAGTCGAATCACCAGATGCTCGCGCGTGACGGCGCCGCCGGCGCTATGCGAGGTCAGTTGGAATCCGTAGCTCTGCCCGGCGTGTCCCGGCAGGACCGTCAGTCCGTCAAATGCGGCGGCGGGATCGCCAGTGCGCGCCCGCAGCATCGCGAGCAGTTGCGTGTCAAATTCGGTATCAGCTTCCATTCGTGGCCCTGCCAACAATGGCCCATCCGCGCCCAGCCGGACACGGACGGGCATGGGAGTCAGCCGTCCACGAGCATACGCATCCGCGCGCCGATCCGCTAACCGCGCATCTTGAGCTGAGCGGACGCCGGATGCAGGCTTGCTTGCGCGCTCGGCCGCGCTCCAACCCGCTTGAACCATGCGGTGACGTTGGCGAGCGACGGATCGATCGTTTGGCCGACGCCGGCCGCGAAGTCGGTGCAGCAATAAAGGATGATATCGGCAATCGTGAAACGGTTGGGCACGATAAAATCGCGTCCCGCCATCAGACCGTCGAGCCATTTCAGCCGCGCCTGCGCGATCCGCTTGAGGCCCGGCCCCGCCTCCGGCTCGCACGGCACACGGTTCTTGAACAGGTCGAGGCCTTCCGTGAAACGGAAGCCGTTGTACATGTTCTCGGTGATATTCTGCTCGACGCGCCGCACCCATTGGCGGGTTTCCGCGCGCTCCTCGGCCGTGGCGCCGATTAGCGCCGGCGCCGGATGCTTTTCTTCAAGATATTCCCAAATCACGACGGTCTCGCCGATACACTTGCCGTTGTCGAGTTCGAGCGCCGGCAACTGCCCGCCCGGATTGCGCTCCAGATAGGGCGCCTGACGGTTTTCGCCCTTCAGCAGCTCAACCGTCTTGGTTGGAATCGTGATGCTTTTTTCGGCAAGAAACATGCGCATCGCTCGCGGATTCGGTCCGAACGAATCGTAGAGTTGCATATCCGGCTTCCCTTGTGTTTTGGCTGATTTAGCCGACGCGCCTAACCCGCCGGCTCGCCCCGAAATCGGCGGAAATATAGCCTATCATCCGCCGACGATGAAACCTCTTGGACAGCCGTATCTGGCGGGCATGGACGATTTTCAATAGGCTTGACCGGATGACCATCAATTGCGGGATTGACCCGGCCCGGCGCGAAATCGCCGGCGTGGCCGCCCTGCAAATCCGTATGGAGGAAAAGCGGCGGCCGAACCGTCCGTGACGTTCCGAACGTGAAATTCTGTCCTCAATGTGGCGCCGGTTGGCTAAAAGGCGCTCGTTTCTGCGTCGAATGCGGTGAAAATCTCGCCAACTATGGCGCGGCCGGCCCGGCGGCGCCCGCGACCGTCCCGGCCAGTCCCGCGGCGCCGCTTGGCGCCCCGAACGATCCATCAGCGGCGCCGATCGCGACGCCGGCCGCACCCGCCGCGCCCATCGCTTCGGCCGACTCGGCAGCGGCCAATTCGATCATGCCGTTCGCCGCGATCTTCGTCGCGATCCTCGCGGTCGGCACGCTCGTGGCGATTCTGATCATGCGCCAACTCCCGGCCCGCGAACGCCTGCTCGCCAGCGCGCCGCAGGCCGCGCCCGCCGCGGCGGGCGTCACGTCGGTCAACGGCGAGCAGTTCCCGCCCGGCCATCCGAAGATCGAACTGCCCAAGGAAGCCCTCGATTTTATCGCCGGCCTTCAGAAGAAGGCCAACGCGAATCCGAAGAATATCGCGCTCTGGGACCAGCTTGGCGACGTCTTGCTGCGCGCCGCGACGATCGATCCCTCCTACTATCCCCGCGCCGCCGCCGCTTACGGCCGCGTCCTCAAGGCCGATCCGGAAAATCTGGGAGCGCTGCGCGGAACCGGCAATATCGACTTCGACCAGCGCAAATTCGACCAGGCGATCGCCGCCTACGAAAATTATCTGAGCCGCAAGCCCGACGATCCCGACGTTCGCACCGACTTGGGCACGATGTATCTTTCGACCGGCAACGCCGACCAGGCGGTGATTCAGTATCGGAAGGTTCTGGCGCAGCATCCGCAGTTCTTCGAGGCCTGGTTCAACCTCGGCGTCGCGTACGGGCAGATGAACCGGCTCGACGACGCGAAGCAGGCGTTCGGCGCGGCGATCAAGCTCGCGCCGGATCAGGACGCGCGCAACCGCGTGAACCAGATGGTCGCGTCGCTCAATGCGTCCGGCGCGGGCGGCGCATCGGCGCCGGCCGTGGACCTCGCGAGCGGCGGCTCGAACGAAGAGCCGCGGACGGCATCATCCGGAACGCCGGCGACCTTTCAGGGCGCGATGGAACAGATGCTGCGCAATCTGCCGATCGCCGGTCCCAAGGTGCAGACGGTGCAATGGCCGTCGGCGACCGACGCGCGCGTGATGATGGACAATTTCCCGATGGATCAGATGCCGCCGTTCGCCGCGCACAAGTTTCTTGAGGATTTGAAGGCGGGTATCGAGCAGGTGAAATCGGCGCACAAGATCTCGTCGCCGGTGCAGGTGAATATCTGCGACGCCGCGAGCGGCCGCGTCATGCAAACCGTGACTGAGTAATCGCACTATCCCTCGCGCGCCAACTCTCGATGCGCGGTGTTCGCCGCTACCGTCCGCCAACGCTTTATATCATTCTTCGGCTACGCCTCAGAATGACAGTTGGAGCCGTGCGCGCCGACGGGCCGAACGCCGAATTGGGCCTGCGCCGATTAGTCATTCATGCGCGTGACTGGCGGGCGGTTCGCTTGATCCGACCGTGTACCGCATAACACCGGAACGTCATTCGCGGGCTTGACCCGCGAATCCATGCCTTCGCGGCGCTCCGAATGATGCGGGGCAGAGTCGTCGGGATCGGGCTGGGCAACACGACGCTGCCTCTGCTGCTGCGCGCGATCATCCTCTTGGCGCACGTAACTCCGACGATCGTTCACGGCGTCATCGCGCTCCGTTTAGCGGTTTCAATTAGGCGCCGATCGGCGCCCAACTAACGATCGCAGCCGTAGCCCGATTCGTTATTCGGTTTCATCGGGCGCTCACCCAGATTTGCTCGGTCTACGTTCCATCGCCTCGCGCAACGCTTCGAATTTCTCCAGCCTTTCTCTAACGGGTCCGTCGCCTCCGAGGCTTCCGAAATTCGACTTTAATTGTTTGACCAGTAAAATTTCCTCGGCTAACTCGCATAGAACCTTTGAATTACTAATGGCTTCGCTCAAAGCCTCCGTCCTATCACGTACAATTTCTATTTGGCCCATAATATTATAGGCCTTCTCAATAATAGTAGAATATCCTCTAAACCTTATCAGTTCATCTTCCGAGCATCCAAATTTTTCCGCAAGGAGTGGGAGAAGCGCTATTCGTTCGCGAAGATCGCCGGGGCTGATTAATCTTCTGACTGGATCTAACAACTCTACAAGTTGTTCTAGCTTTGTCCTGTGTTCATCGAATTCTTGTCGCTCTTGTTCTGTCCGATTTCTAACGTGAGCCATGCTCTCGAAAGCGGTGCGCAACGAATTAACGGCCGAGCCCAGGCTATCAATATCCGGTAAGTCTTCCGTGAACGATTTGCTGTTAGTTAAAGCTTCCCACAGCCTGTCGAGCGCTGCCCTCGCCTTTCCAACGTCTTTCCAGTCTTCAATGACAAATAATTCGAAGGAAGTGTAAATTTGCTCTAATGTCGGTTGCACGTACGCGAGAATACGGTATCGCTCGTAGTTTTTTTCGATATCTGTCCAAATCGCTTCGATTATATGTGCCTGTCCATAGTTTGAGATCCTTGACCGGTAATCCTCAATCATTGGGCGAAGATTAAGTATCTCGCAGCTGAGTCCCCGGAAGGCTCCAGCCAAATTGCTAATTTCCTGATCCGCCAAAGCGTCTATTCTCATAGATTACTTACCTCCACGATCACGGACAGTTACGACGAGGACGCGCCTAATCTTAATTAAGTATCATAATTCTTTAAAGCTGTTAATACCAAGCCGCAATTGTCTACAATTGTTTGAAGGTTACTGCGCAAAATTGCGGATGGGTGCTGAGAAAGGACAAAGCGGCGTCATTTCTGACGTTCGTTCTCCGCGGGATTTCGATGTGGCGTTATCGCGTGGTGCAGGCCGCGCGATGTTGGAGTGTTTCCCGTGTGCCTGTAGCGTGGCGGGCTGAAGGGTGGTTTCGTTTCAGAGAAAATTATGGATAATCTTCCGGCGCGGGCGCCCGTAGCTCAACTGGACAGAGCATCGGACTTCGGATACGACCCAGCCGCTTCACGCATCGAGACGCTCCGAGCCTAGAGGCGACAGAAAACCCTTGTGCCGCAAGGGTTTCGCGCATTCCCAGAGAGTCCGCCGACTCTCGTCGAGTCTCTCGAAATCGACTCGACTCCGGTAAGAAATGCCCAACTTATGCCCAACTCGTTTTGGGCTTTTATCCGATTGAGCATCGGACCTGATCCGATGTTCGAGCTCGGCTTCGTGCCCAACCAAAAAAGCGAGATGTGAACTCGGACTTTGAAAAGAAACAACTCATGCGGAGGTGACGCAAATGCCTGACTATGCAGCTCGAATCGCAACCCTCAAAACCGAGCAGGCGAAGCTTGCTCAACGTCAATCGGACCTCTCCGGACAGCGGCGCAACGAAATCGGGCGGCTGGCCGAGAAGCTCGGCGCACTTGAAGCCGAAGACGACGTGCTGGCCGGCCTGTTCCTCGAACTCAAATCCGCGATGGAGAGCGACAGCCCACGTCTCAAGCAATGGCGAGACGCGGGCGCCAGGTTTCGTTCTCCTCGGGCTGGACGGCCAAAGCGGTACTCCGCGGATGCTTCGGCGCACGCGAACGGCGCTGCTTCGCACGGAGGCATGTAGAGCGCGTATGAGCCACGAAGAACGCAAGCTGGACACTCGCCGCAAGATCGCCATGGGCGGTCTCGTTATCAAAGCCAGGCTCGACCGCGAGGAGCCCTCGGTCCTGCTCGGCATGCTGATGTCGGCTGCCCGCGTCCTGTCGAGCCCTAACGCCGACGATTACCGGAAGCGCTGGCGCGAACGCGGCGACGCCGGCTTCAGAGGAGGGTGAGTCATGCAGCATCATCTCATTCTGATTCTCGGCTTCTTCCTGGCCGCACTGTCGGCGCTCCTGTTCGTCAGACAGCTTCGGGAGCACTGGGGCCGCTGGGCCATTCTGATCGACGTCTGGTTCGACCTGATGGTGCTGGCCCGATTGTGCGCGAACGCCTACGTGATCCGACTCGCGGACGGCACAGCGTCTCCGTATTGGCGCGCCCTGATTGCCCGCTCGTCCGTGACCGTAGAGGCCGCAGCGCCAGCGCTCTTGCTTCTCGCTGCGATCGCCCTGCTCGAAGCCGGCATCGTCAGCCGGACGACCATCTTCATCGCCGCAGGCGCGACCTTCGGTTCGGGCCTATTGACCGCGTGGCAAGCGGTCGCGCCGCTCTTGCCCTACTATCCGCGCTACCCGATCTCGACCCTGATGGCCGCGATCGACCCATACGCTCAGGCCGGTTTCTTCGTTGCCTTCTTCGCCGCAATCCTCGCGGTTAAGAAAGCGCGCCAGGCTCCGGCAACGCGGCCTCAATGGCAGCGATCACCGTCGAGCCTCCATGGCAACAGCGACTGGATGCCGATAAGTGTCGCGCAGCGCATCTTCCAGAAAGGCGGGATTGTCGTCGGCGAAGCCTACCGCCCAGATCGCGATCGCAGGCAGGCCGGCAAGGCGCCGCTTCTCCGTTACGACGGCAACGCCGGTTCCGGCCACTGCCTCGTCTTCGCCGGATCGGGCGGTTACAAAACCACCGGCGTCGGGATTCCGTCCGCCCTGGAATGGACCGACGCGCTTGTCTACCTCGACCCGTCAGCAGAGGTCTTTTCGACGGTTCGGGCTGCGCGCGAAGACATGGGCCATCAGGTGATTTCCCTGAACCCGGAGGACGGGGAAAGCGGCTTCAACGTTCTCGACTGGATCGACATCTCGACCGACCGAAGCCTGATGGACATCCAGGCCGTGGTCGCGTGGCTGGCCGGCGAGCAGCTGGGCGAGCGCTGGGAAGACTACTTCAAGCACGCGGCCCGAGCGCTCATTGGCTGCCTGCTCGCCGACATCCTTTTCTCGCCAGACCTGGCGCCCGAGGAAAAGACGCTTGCCCTTTTGCGAAGGCGCGTCGCGCAACCGATTCCGGGGCTTCGGCAGTTCCTGACCGACATCTACGACAAGGGTGAAGCGTACGGCTTCGGCTTCCCGGCCCAGCTCGCCGGCAACCTCAAGGACATCACCGAGAAGCAGTTCTCCGGTCTCTATGGCGAGGCCGGCAACATAACGGCGTGGCTGGCGGTGCCCTCATTGGCGCGCCTGGTCTGCGGGTCGTCGTTCGAGACTCAGGACCTGCTGTCGGGCGACCTCGACGTGTTCATCAACGTTCCGCTCAAGGTCCTGCATAGCAGTCCGCAAGTGTGCCGAGTGATCGTCGGCGCGCTACTGAATGCCGCTTACGAGGCCCGCGGAAAGATGAACGGGCGGGTTCTGTTCCTGCTCGATGAGGTCGCGCGGCTCGGCTACATGAGCATCCTCGAGACCGCGCGTGACGCCGGCCGGAAGTACGGAATCAACTTGCTCCTGATGTACCAATCGCTCGGTCAGATCACCGCTACATGGGGTGTCCAGGGCCGACAGGCGTGGTTCGATTCATCGTACCTGAAGATGTTCGCCTGCCTTCACGACGTGAACGCGGCCGAGTTCCTGTCGAAGGCCTGCGGCGACTTCACGGCAGTGTCAGAGGGCTACACCTACGGTTCCGGCACGTCCTCCGGAGCCAGCACGGCCAGGAGCCGCAGCACACACGAGAGCACCAGCGAGCAGCAGCTCGCGCGCCGTCTGATCAAGCCCGAAGAGATCCTCCAGAACCTTCGTTACGACGAGCAGATCGTCCTGATTTCCAATCGGCGTCCGTTGCGCTGTGGCCGTGCCATATACTTCCGTCGGGCCGAGATGGTGACCCGCACCGAAACCAACGGATTCCAGCAGTTCAGCCAAAGAGTGGCGAGGTAGGAGCGAATGTCCGGAGCGGCAGGGGCGGAGAAAAGTCACGAGCGTTAGCGAGGGCGCACTTATATGTCGCAAGCGACATCGTGCTGAGAGACAGAAAACAACAGGCCGGATTGAGACGACGATGGCCATCTACCACTTCACAGCGAAAGTGATCAGCCGGAGCCACGGCCGGAGCGCAGTGGCGGCGGCGGCCTACCGCTCCGGCTCGAAACTCCACGACTCCCGGCAGGACCTGAACTTCGACTACACGCGGAAGTCGGAGGTGGTATTCTCGGAAATCCTATTGCCGGAAGGCGCGCCGACCTGGATGGCAAATCGCGAGGCGCTCTGGAATGCCGTTGAGGCCGGCGAGAAACGCAAAGACTCTCAGCTTTCGCGCGATACTGAGTTCGCGCTGCCGCAGGAGCTTAGCCGCGATCAGGCAATCGCGCTCGCTCGCGACTTTGTCCGAAGCGAGTTCGTTGCTCGCGGGATGGTCGCCGACTTGAACCTCCACTGGGAGCCCGGCAATCCGCATGTTCACCTTATGCTGACCATGCGTGAGGTAACGGCGAACGGCTTCGGGCGTAAGGTTACCGAATGGAACAAGGTCGCCCTGCTCCGCGAATGGCGCGAACGCTGGGCCGACCTCGCCAACGAACATCTGCTCCGCGCCGGTCACGACGCCCACATCGATCACCGCAGCTACAAGGAACAGGGCATCGATCTGGAGCCGACCAGCCATCTCGGCAAAGCGGTCGAGGAGATGGAGGCGCGCGGCGCTTACGCCGAGCGCGCGCGCCAGCTTGAGCAGGTCCGCGAGAGGAACGCGAGACGAATCGAGCGCCGGCCCGAAATCGTGTTTGAGAACCTGACCCGTCAACAGTCCACGTTCCGGTACACCAACATGGCCCGCGAAGTTTTCCGTTACATCGACGAGGGCGAGCGCTTCCAGAAGCTGATGACACGCCTCGAAGGCTCTCGTGAGCTTGTGATGCTCACGCCGAACGTGATGCGCGGTGGCGAGGTCGTCGAGGCGGCTCACTACACGACGCGCACCATGTTGGCGATCGAAGCGCGCATGGCTGATACGGCTAACGAAATGGCGCAAACCCAGAGTCATCCAGTGGGCGGTTCGAGCGTTGAAGCAGTCCTGAGGAAACACAGCCATTTGAGCGAAGAGCAGAGGGAGGCCGTAAGGTCGATGACGAGTGCGAGACAGATTGAGCCGCTGGCCGGCTCTGCCGGCGCGGGAAAGTCGAAGGCCATTGAAGCCGCGCGCGAGGCTTGGGAAGCCGCCGGTTATCGCGTAGTGGGTGCGGCACTTTCGGGAATCGCGGCCGAGAATCTGAACCGTGAGAGCGGAGTTGAAAGCCGTACAATTGCCTCATGGGAGCACTCATGGCAGCAAGACCGTGAGCGGCTCGACCGGCGAAGCATCCTAGTCATCGATGAGGCCGGAATGGTCGGCAGTCGACAACTTGAACGCGTGTTGTCCGAGGCAGAGCGCCAGGGCGCCAAGGTGGTGCTCGTCGGCGATGCTGAGCAGCTTCAACCGATTGAAGCCGGAGCGGCCTTCCGCGCCATCGCCGAGCGCGTCGGGTATCAGGAACTGACCGCCATCCGCCGGCAGCGCGAGCAATGGCAGCGCGAAGCGAGCCGCGACTTCGCGCGTGGCCAACCCTCTCCCGCGCTGGATCGATACGAAGCACATGGCGCCATTCGATTCTCGCCGACCAGGGACGACGCGAAGCAGCGGCTGATTGAACATTGGGCAAGGCACCTCGCCGCCGAGCCTGATGGAAGCGCATTGATCCTCGCGCACACTCGCACCGATGTCCGCGACCTGAACCAGCGCGCGCGACAGGTGCTCAAGGAGCGCGGCCAGCTCGGCGCAGAGGTTTCGGTCACGGTCACACGCGAGGTGGGCCAGGCGGACGGTACTGTTGTCATGGAGCGTTCAGAACGAATCCTTGCGCCGGGCGACCGCGTGATGTTCCTAAAGAACAACCGCGATCTCGGAGTGAAGAACGGGTCGCTCGGCACGGTCACCGAGATTACCGCCGACGCAATCGCGGTCCGACTCGATGGCAAGGAAAGGAAAGAAGTCGAGTTGCGCTTCGCCGATTACTCCGCGCTCGACTACGGGTACGCGGCGACCGTGCACAAGGCGCAGGGCGCCACAGTGGAGCGAGCCTTCGTGCTGGCAACGCCGGGGATGGACCGCCATCTCGCCTACGTCGCGATGACGCGCCATCGCGAGCAGGCAGAGATCTATGCCAGTTGCGAAGACTTCAACGACTTCGAGGCGCTGAGGGATCGGTTGTCACGTGAACGAATGAAGGACACGACCCTAGACTACGCCGACCGCCGCGGCCTCCATGTCGGTGAGGCCGAGGGTCGCGCTTCTGGAGCCGCTGTGGATCGCGACCCGATCGCGCGTTTCAAAACGGCCCAGCAAGAGTTTATCCGCGTCGCCGGGCGAGCCGATCTTGAGCCTGAAGCTAAGGCTCGTGCGGCTGAGTTGCGTGCGGAGATGAGCAGCGCCGCCTCGGAGATTGCCACGAATGCTGAGAAGCTGCGGGAGGCCGAGCGCGCCGGCATCGGCGGTCAAGTTCGGGATTTGGTCCACCGCGCCAAACGAGAGCGGAGCCTGGGCAAGGGCCAAGAACTGGGGAAAGACGAGGGACTGGAAATGTAAGCAACCCGGAAGGGCTGGCAATATTTACAGAATTCGCTATATTCACAGACGCAGTGAATAACGCCGAACAGGTGAAGATCGAAGGTCCTTTCGAGGCTCAGACGCTCCGTATCCTGCGCGAGACTCCCGGAATAACCGCTATCCGCCGGGAGCCCAAGCAAGCGAAGAATCACCGGCCTGACGCTATCATTCGATTCGCGGGGACGCGAGCGACCGTCGCTGCCGAGATAAAACGGCGCGTCAACGCCGCGACAGCTTGGCAGCTCGTCCACAAGGCAGCAGAACATCCCGGCGTCCCCCTGCTCGTTATAGCCGGTGAGACAACTGCGGAGGCTCGACAGATCCTCCAGAACCACGGTCTAGCCCTCGTCGACGGACTTCGGAATGCCCACATTGCACTGCCAGGACTCTATTTTCATATCGAAGGGAATCGTCCGCCGCCCCGATTGAAAACCGATGGACCACCGACCCGGCTCAGCGGCAAGGCAGCCGTCGCAGTTCAGGCCCTCCTCCTTCACACGAACCGTGCATGGCAAGTCCACGATCTTGCCAAGGAGGCGCGGATATCGCCAGCGCTCGCGCACCGTATACTAGCTCGGTTGGAGGCGGAAGGAATCGTTGCGACCGAAGGTAGCGGGCCAAATCGCGTCCGGCGTGTGAAGAATCCGGCCGCCTTGCTTGACCTGTACGCTGAAGAGAATGCGGCGGCGCCGATTCGCACGCCGGTCTACTCCTTAGCCCAGACGCCGCAAGAACTTATCAAAGGATTGGCAACGAATCTCGAACGAGCCGAGATCGAGTATGCGGTCACAGGTGCGGCGGCGGCGAGCTTGGTTGCGCCGTTTATCACGGCGATTCCGATCACAGAAGTATGGGTCACTACGAAGAAGGCGCGTGAGGAATTGTGCGCCGGCGCTCAGGCCAAGCCCGTAACCGAGGGGGCCAACCTTGTCTTCCTGCAGACGAAGGGGGATACACCGCTTGTTCTCCGCGAGAGGACAAAGGAGCTTTGGCTCGTCAATCGGTTCCAACTTTACACGGACTTGCGCCGTGATCCCCGTCGCGGCCGGGAACAGGCCGACCATCTTCGCCGGGAGGTCATCGGATTTTGAATCACCGGGCGCATCGCACCGACTACAATGAACAGGCTACCGCGCGCTGTGAACGCGCTCTTGTGACCCTCTTGGGCGACCTCGGTCCGTGGCGGGAACGCATTTATCTGGCTGGCGGCCTGGCGCCGCGTTATCTGGTTGGGCAACTGCCCGAAGGAGCGCAGGCGCATGTTGGAACGACCGATGTTGACCTGATCGTTGGACTGGCCTTGGGCGATGAGACGTCGGAAACCTATCGGACTCTACAAAACAACCTTGAGAAAAGTGGCTTCGTTCAGAACGGCCCTAGCTTCAGATGGACCCGCGATGTCGAGGGCGTCTCTGTAGCGGTCGAATTCCTTTGCGAGAGCGATTCGGTTGCGCCCGGTCGTATATTTCGTCCGAAAGAATTCACGGGATCGAAGTTTGGGGCGTTCAACGTTCGTGGGGCCCATCTCGCTCGTGAGGACTTCATCGAACGCGAAATTGAAGCCGAGCGCCTCGATGAAGGAGGCCGATCCCGGATCACTGTCCGAGTGGCGAACGTTCTCCCTTACACCGTCCTGAAGATCTTTGCCTTTCAAGATCGGCACGAGAACAAAGATGCCTACGACCTCGGGTTCACTCTCTTCAACTACCAGGGCGGCCCCATCGCGGCAGGAAAAGCCGCGTCGGAGAGTCCCGTGCGAGCGCATCCTCAAGTCGAAGCAGCTCTTCGGCTTCTCGAAGAGCGGTTTCGAGATATCGCCCAGGATGGCCCCAACGCATATGCCTCTTTTCTCGCTGATCCCGACGATGAAGAAGCGAGGGCACGGCTACGTCAGGAGGCCGTCGCTATCGTCCGCAATTTCCTGCAGAGCTTTCAGGAGAACTAGCACCCACCCGATGGCCAATTAAACGCGCGGCCACACGTACGGACCGAATTGATTGATTCTGACGCCGTCCTGCTCCAACGCGAATGAGAGCAGCCGCACTACGTGCCCAGTTGTCTTGGTGCCCAACGCCAAGGCTGGCGCTCCGTCGTTCTCGGAGCCGAGGCACCGCTAAAGATAAGAACCAAAACGGACTCAATTCTCGCGTATGTGCGATGGTGCTATTTTGTTCATCCGCGGTCTGGTACGAGAGTTACGAGAATTCTGAACGTCCATTCGCCGCAAGGAGTCGCAGAGGAATACTGAGTTGGGGGATTGAGAGTGTCGCGATCCAACGAATTACGTGCCATATCGGTGCGCCAACCTTGGGCGCACGCCATTCTTCATCTCGGCAAGGATGTCGAGAACAGGCCTATGCGCACCCACTTCCGTGGGCGAACCCTTATCCAAGCCGCACTCAGGGTCGAACGTGATGAGGCGCTGAGTTTCAAGCTTGATCCTGACGACCTGCCGACCGGGGTCATCGTCGGCTCTGTTGAAATTGTCGATTGTGTTCGGAACTCGAAGAGCCGGTGGGCCGATCGTGGGCAATGGCACTGGCTTCTCAAAAACCCGCGCGTCCTGAAAAAACCAATTCCACTAAAGGGGAAGCTAGGCTTCATTCGCGTCCCCGATCGGCTGTTGAAGAATGCACGATTCCGCGCGCCCTGATTGACCGGTGTTTTGGCAAAAGTCCCATAGCGGTGGCAAGTTCAAGAGATACTTTAATGTGCGTCGCGATCATCAGCTTGCGATGCTAGAGTGCGGCCCAGCCTGAACATGGCAGCGCATCCACTCGAAGCCTACCTGCGCCAACTGCGCGACATCCGCCGCTCGGGGTCCGCCGTTCCAGAAACTTCGTACTACCCGGCGCTCGCAACACTACTCGACGCGGTTGGCGCGACACTCAAGCCCAAGGTCCACTGCATCGTGAATCCAAGCCACGGCGCCGGAATTCCCGATATCGGGCTCTTCACGCCAGAGCAGTTTCAGAAAACCTCAGCCGCTGAACCGTTGCCGGGCACAAAACCGTCGCGCGGGGTCATAGCAGGCTGTTGATAAACGCCTGAATTTCGTTTCGGTATAGTTCGTCGAAATGAGTAATCCAGTCGGCGGAGGAACGGGCGCATGCGCGGCGAGGAGCGGCGGCAGCGGGCGATGCTGATGATTA
>JAJXZF010000093.1 GCA_021780225.1 Deltaproteobacteria bacterium
AACGATTTCTTCAAGAACAACTTCACCTTCAAATCGACCCGCGCCGATCTGACGATCGAGCGCTTCAAGGCGCATGCGCTGCGCGTCCGGCGCTACTTCGAGGATCCGTCGATCGGCATCGAGAAGGTCGAACGGATTCTCGACGCCGCCCACGCGCTGGCCTTCCAATGCCGCCGCAATCTGGCGATCCGCAAGCTCGATCGCGCGGAACAGGTGACGCGCATGATCGAAGGCGCGCACCCGCGCGTCGATCCGTTCTCGCGGATCCATTCGCGCCCGGAATTCCGCGAACCCGACACGCGCAAGACGCCGATCGAGCCCGACGAGGACCTGCTGCTCTTCATTCGCGACTACAATCCGTTTCTGGCGGAATGGGAGCGCGATCTGCTGACTATCGTGGACGAGGAGACCAAGTATTTCCTGCCCATGATGGAAACCAAGATCATGAACGAAGGCTGGGCGAGCTACTGGCACAAGAAGATCGTCGAGTCGCTCAATCTCGAGCAGGGCCTGCACATCGAGTTCCTCGTGCGGCACAACCAGGTGCTGCGGCCGATTCCCGGCCAGATCAATCCGTACCATCTCGGCTTCAAGATCTGGGAAGACCTGCATCGCCGGCACACCAATCCGACCCGCGACGAGATCAAGAAGTACGGCGCGCCGGCCAAGAGCGGCGACGAGAAGATCTTCGAGGCGCGCGAAGTCGAGCGCGATTCGTCATTCCTGCGCCGCTATCTGACCGAAGAGCTGATGCGCGAAATGGATCTGTTCCAGTACGAATCGCGCGGCGACGAACTGGTGGTCGACAAGGTCTCAGACGACGAAGGCTGGAAGACGGTCAAGGAGACGCTGGTCAAGGGCGTCGGCACCGGCTCGATCCCGGTGATCAAGGTCGAGGACGCCGACTTCGGCCACAATCGCACGCTCTATCTGAAGCACTATCACGACGGCCGCGACCTGCAGCTCGAATACGCCGAAAAGACTATAGCGTTCGTGCATCGGCTATGGGGCCGCGAGGCGGTGCTGGAGACGACGCTGCAGGGCAAGCGCTCGCTCCTGTGCTTCAACGACCGCGGCTTCTCCGTCCGGGCGTTGAAGTAAGATTGTCCGCCGCTCCGCGGGGAGCCTGAAATCAAGGATTCTTCGCTCAGAATGACAAGAGGGCGGCCGGACTGACAAATTCGGGTTGCTGGCGGCATGACAAGGTACCGCTGAGAGCGTCCCGCACGTCATTCTGAGAGTTTGTAAATTTTTAGTTTATCAAAAAAGTTCGCCGAGTTTACCCGGACGATTTTCTCGAGTTTCGACCGCAAGGCGGAAAAACTCACAAACTCTGAGCGCAGCGGGTCCGCCAACCAGGCCGAAATATCTCGCGCCGCGGCTGGCGGCGCGCCAATCGGAGCGATCTCAAAAGCGCGCCCAGGCGTGGCCCCAAACCGTCATGCTCGGGCTTGGCCCGAGAATCCATCGGTCCGCCGGTCTGGTCGTCGGCATGGATGCCCGGGTCAAGCCCGGGCATGACTGATAAGAGGAATTCGCCAAATGCGCACGGCCCGGGAGATGCGCGGCGCGACTCGGCCCTCCCGGCCGCGGACGCCCCGCTCCGTCATCCCGGGAGTTGGTGAATTTTTTGGATTCATCAAAAAAGTCCGCCGAGTTTACCTGGACGATTTTCTCGAGTTTCGACCTAAAATCAGAACAATTCACAAACTCTGAGCGAAGCGAAGGGTCCCGACTTTGAATTCGATCACATCCTGAATTTTTCAGTTGACGCATTACCGCACTGAGCAACTCACAACCGCGTCGGATCAATCCTTCCCGCGAGGACGTGGAGCGATTCGTATAAATAGTACGTGCCCCAGATGAGTTCGTGCGCCGTCGCCAGATCGATCCGTTTGTTGTAGCAGCCCTGCCAGAGTCCGCCTTCCGGTCCCAGATAATCCTCGATCAGCGCCTCGACCGCGCTTTCCGCCGCCGCGCGGAACTCCCGCCGATGGGTCTCATTCTGCGACAGCGTTGACAGCTTGAGCATCCCGGCCGCCGCGATCGCCGTCGCCGAGGTGTCGCGATTCGTATGCGGAATCGCCGGATCGTCGAAATCCCAGAACGCCACGCGATCGGGCGGCACATGCGCGTTCCACCAATGCGCCGCGCGCTCGGCCGGCTCGACCAGCGCCATGTCGCCGGTCCAATGCGCCGCCAGCGCCCATCCCAGGATGCCCCACGCCTGCGCGCGCGCCCAGGTGCTCGAATCCGTGATGCCCTTGTGCGTGTAACGGCGCGTCATTTCGCCGGTCGCCGGATCGAACGAGGCCGACTGGCAGATCGAGCCGTCGGCGCGCATGCAGAATTCGATATGGCGATGCGCATGGCGGGCGGCGATCTCGCGCAGCTTGGCGTTGCCGGTCTCCCGCGCGGCCCATCCGAGCAGAGCCGCGATCTGCACGACATCGACTTCCGATTCGCCGTGGCCGACGCTATGCACCTCCTCGAATTCGGCGCCCATCGGAATAACCTCGGCGCGCGGATTGTAGCCGGCGGCGAGCGATCGCGCCGCCGCGATTCCGAGCTCGCGCGCGGCGGCGTCGCCCTTCAGGATCGCGCCGAGCGCCGCGCCGTAATAAAAGAGCAGCCCGCGCGCCG
>JAJXZF010000066.1 GCA_021780225.1 Deltaproteobacteria bacterium
TGCGAAGTGATCCAGTACCGTCCCGCCACCGCGCAGGTTTATGAACGGCCGGTGCTGCTGGTCCCGCCGCAAATCAACAAATACTACGTGATGGACATGGCGCCGAAGCGCAGCTTCACCGAATACGCGGTGAACCGCGGGCTTCAGTTCTTCACCGTCAGTTGGCGTAATCCGGGACCACAGGATCGCGACCTCGGCCTCGACGATTATGTCGCCGCGTGCGAGGAGGCGGCCGCGATCGCGGCGGAGATCACCGGCGGTCCGGACGTGAATCTGGCCGCGGTATGCGCGGGCGGAATCACGTCTTCGCTGATGCTTGGCCATCTCGCGGCGCGCGGCGACAAACGGATTAACGCCGCCACGTTGATTGTGACAATGCTCGATTCGTCGGAGCCGTCGCTGACGGGGATGTTCGCCAATGAGGAGACGGTGCGCGCCGCGGTCGAAGCGTCGCGCGTCAAAGGCGTGCTCGACGCCGCCTCGCTGCAGCGGACCTTCGCGTGGCTGCGGCCGAATGATCTGGTATGGAATTACTGGGTCAATAACTATCTGATGGGCAAGGATCCGGCGGCGTTCGATATTCTCTACTGGAACGCGGATTCGACCAATCTGCCGGCGCGGCTGCATGCGGGCTTCCTCGAAATCCTGCTGCGCAATCCGCTGGTCGAGGCGGACGCGGCGAAGATTCTCGAGACGCCGATCGATCTGCGCCGCTTCACCGGCGACCTGTACGTGCTCGCCGGCCTGACCGACCATATCTGCGCCTGGCGCGCCGGCCATCGCGCGGCCCGTCTGTTCGGAGGCGACACGGAATTCGTCGTCAGCGCGAGCGGCCACGTGCAAAGCCTGGTTTCGCCGCCGAGCAATTTCAAAGCGAAATATTTCACCAATCCCCGCCTCGGCGACGATCCCGACCACTGGCTTAAAGGGGCGGCCGAGCACAAGGGAACCTGGTGGGACAACTGGCTCGATTGGATCGAGAAGCGTTCCGGCGCCAAACGCCCGGCCCCGGCCAATCTTGGCGGCGGACGTTATGCGCCGATCGAGCCCGCGCCGGGAAAATACGTGCGCGGGCGTCCGTGAGCGGCGCGCCGCGGGGAGATTCGGCTATGGCGAGGGTCTTGACCAGGAATCTGGATGCTCGGCTGGCGGCGGTCGAGGAGCGGCTCGAGCAAATCAACGGCGCGCTCGATCGTCTCGACGATCGCTGCCGGCGCGTCGAAGCCGAGGCGGCGCGCGCGACTGAAGTGGGCGGATCGGCGCGCGACGGTCATGAGGACAAGGTCGCGCGGCTGGAGGCGATGGTCTGCCGGCTGGACGAACGGGTGGAAAAGATTACGTCGACGCTGGTCGAGCAAGCCTCGCGTTGGACGTAGTCTCGGAGCCGCGCGTATCGCCGGCGCGCGCCTGGCTCAGGTTCCATCGCCACTCGGCGGCCCGTATCCGCGCCGCGCGGCGCGCCGTATTCCCGGTTCAGCCAATCATGGCGCCCCGAGCGTCAGCGAACGATCCCTCCCTCGAAACCTCAAATCGATCCTGATTCGCGCGCGGCGCGATAAAGACTCTTCGGCCGCGCGAATTGCGCATTGATGCGTCAATTGCATAGTAAGGAGCCGGGAGGCTCGCTGGAATGCTCGGACGGTTCATCTGGATATTGGTCTTATTTTTCTGCGTCGTGCTGTTCGTTCTCAGCGACGGCTTCCGGCATCAGACGCGGCCCGCGGCGAAGTATACGGCGTATGATCTCGGCCGCGCTTTTCGGCGCACGCTGGCGACGCGCTCGCTCGCCGATCTGGGCAATCTCGACAAGTCGCCGGCGACGGCGGCCGATATGGTTAAATATGGCCAGTTGTCGCCGAGCGATCGCGCGCTGGCCTCATACTGCCTCGCGGCGATGAATAGCGATTTCGACGCCGCGCCCGACGGTTCCGATCCTCCTGACGACGACTACACCAATGCCGTGTCCGCGATGTCGATAGCTCAGATAGCCGATCGTTATCATCTCACTTTGGGTGACGCGGCGGCGCTCCTGAATCATTCGATCGCCAAGGTCGATAAAACAGCGGGCGGAATCAATCCGCGCTACAACGCGCCGAGCGCGTGCATCGCCAAAGGCTTTTGGTTCATCAATCCGAAAGTCCTGGGCGAGCCGTCCTACGACGCCGGCGATGCGCCGGCGTCGCCCTGAGCGTTCGCGCAGGCCGCGGACCCGGAAACGATGCGGCGAGCCGGATGCGCGATCGGCGCGATAGGGATTTTTCGGCCGCGCTCGGGATTCTTCACTGCGCGGACTCCGTTCAGAATGACAATCTGACTGGTGCGGAGCTTCCTTAGCGGGCCGCGAGGACTTCGGCCAGATGCCAGGTCTCGATCGGAATGGCGCGGCGATGGAGCGCGCCACCGAGCTGCATCAGGCAGCCGCAATCGTTCGCGACGATCGCGCTCGCGCCGCTTTCCTGAATCCGCGCGATCTTGTCCTCGGCCATCGCGGCCGAAATATGCGGCAGTTTGACCGAAAAGACGCCGCCGAAACCGCAGCATTCCTCGGGATTGCGGAAATCGACCACGCGGACGCCCTCGACCGCGGCCAGCAGCGCGCGCGGCTGATCGATCACGCGCAATTCGC
>JAJXZF010000029.1 GCA_021780225.1 Deltaproteobacteria bacterium
TCGGTCTGTTGCGGCAGGCGGAAGTTGAACTGGCGCAAGGCAAGCGGGTCGGCGAGGTCTGTCGGGGCCTGGGGATTTCGGAACAGAGCTATTACCACTGGCGCAGCGGGTACGGCGGCCTGAAACTCGAGCAGGCGCGGCGGATGAAAGAGCTGGAGAAGGAGAACGGCCGGCTCAAGAAGGCGGTGGCCGAGCTGACCCTGGACAAGCAGATTCTGAAAGAGGCGCTTGAGGGAAACTTCTAAGCCCCGAACGCCGACGTCAGTGTGTAGCCCATCTGCAGCAGCGGCTAGGCGTTTCAGAGCGACGCGCCTGTCGTACGATTGGCCAGCCTCGCTCGACCCAGCGCAAAGCGCGCCAGGCGCGCGATGACGAAGCGGCGCTGGGCGCGGCGCCGCGCACGAGATTCTCCGCGGCCTCATAAACGGGGCGTGATTCGCCGTTGAGTGATAGCGCATCAATGCGTCGCAACTCGACCGCGCGCTGGCCACGGCCGATCCGATCCACTTCTCGCAGCGCCACAACGAAGTAAGGGGAAAATTCCTGAGCGCGGCCAATCAGGACCAGTTCGAAAGAAACTTCATCGCCCGCCCGGAATGTTCGTCTGTTTCCCGCAGCGTTTGCGTCGGGCACTTCCGGAGAAATCACGAACGGCCTCGGTATCTCCTCGTGAGTTCGTAGCGCTTCGGATCCCGGTGGCGGCGAGGTCTCGAAGATGAGGTGATACGGGCATAGCGTTGGGATGGGGCAATCCATCCCGCGTGGCGCTGGGCACGCCACCGCGCGGAAGGCGTGACTAAAAGCGCCGCGCAAGGTCGAGCCTAGATATGCCGGCAGATCGAGCGGCTCGACCGCCTCGAAAGTCACCCGATATCGCGCGCACGACAGCATGATCTACTGAGCCGAGGGCCGCCGTCAGAGTGGCTTCGAAGATACGGTGCCGAGCTGTTTTATCGATTTGAGGTGAAACTCAACTTCATACTCGAAGAGGCTTACGTTGGGTACGACCGAAACGGCGTAACGCAAATTCTCGCTGATCTCTTTGGCTACAATGATTCCATGTACGCCGCGATCTTTTCCGATCGTTTGGCGTGCCCAGCCCATATACCGAGTGAGTTGGCCTATTGCATGGTCAGGGCTGCGCGCGCGTTTCAGTTCGAAGACGAAAAAATCGCCAGCCTCGTCAGCAGCTAAGATATCGATTGGGCCGACCGCCGTCGGGTATTCGATGCCGTCTCGTCCAGTCGGATCGACGTACAGGCGCAGTCTCTTACCATCTACGTCAACGGCACCGATGTTCTGGGCGAGAAAGTCACGCAGTTGATACTCGAGACCAAACGCGATGTCGGCGCTTTCTTCTTCATCGGATTCCGGCAGAGTGCTTTCGACGAATGCCTGAGTTTCCGAGCTGCCCGGCGGGATCAATCGCACCTCGCTGGGGGTGTCGTGAACAGACCAGCCGGCGCGCCGCAAAGCGTCTCGCAGCTGATGGGACGTGCTATTTGTCGGGTCGAGACCCTGCGGAAGATGCTGCGGGTGCTGTCGAAGCCATTCCTTCATCGGATAGACCTCGACGCCCCCGTCCTCTCTCGCCACGACTATGTTAAATCGCTTCACGCGCGTCTCCTTCGGCAGACGATCTGGGTTTTCTGCTTTGCTTTACGCGAGGGTCCCAGCGCTCTAGCTCTCCTTTCGATGAGCGGCGCATGTTTACCCTCGGCTGATAGCCGGCCGGTTATGCGTCATCCACAGGAGGCTAGATTTTAGCGATTAATCAGGATTTGCCCGTGCCAGTGGGCAGTCGCGAGCGTTACAGATGTGGTTGGCGTATGGCCTTTCTCCTTTTCGCGCCTGAGTTATCCAGCTCTTGAGCCTTGCCCTTGCGATCTCAAGCTCCGCCCTCGTGAATAGCGCGCGCCATGGCGGTTGGAGCACCAGGTGTTCAATTGTCACGTCGAGGCAGCTTTCTCTTCGAAGCCCTCGGAAACCCGATTGTGGACTGCCGTTCAACAGAAGTTTAGCAGTCGCTAAACCGCCATGTTCGATCAGCATCTTCCGCAACACCTTCGCATCGAATCCTGTGCGCGCTTTCACAGCGTCATACACGTCGCTGACGAGCGCGCCGTAAAACCGCATTGCAAGGTCAGGGTCGATTCGTCCGCTCATTCGCGTTTAAGGCTCCGGGTGCCCAAATCGACTAATTGGCATACCGAGTGAGCCGGAGGAGCAAAAACCCAACCGGCACCAAAACCGGCACTAGACGATCCGGCGAAAACCGCGAATCGCGTAAGTGCCTGATTTTATTGGTGGGCGGTGCAGGTTTCGAACCTGCGACCCCCGGCTTGTAAGGCCGATGCTCTACCGCTGAGCTAACCGCCCGATTCGTTGTGCGCGAATGTGCGACGCCGCGGCCGTGCGTTTCGTTCCGACGCCGCCGTCAAGCCAGCAGTGTCGATTATCCTGCCGCCGGCCCGGATGACGGCGCGGCGCCATCGGCTTCGTTGAGCGAATCCTTCAACTGTTTGCCAGGTTTGAACTTGGCGGAACGGCTGGCCGAAATCTGAATGGTTTCGCCGGTCTTGGGATTGCGGCCCGTGCGCGCGTGACGCGTCGATACCGAAAAGGTGCCAAAGCCTGAGATATTTACCCGTTCGCCCTGCTTGAGCGCGTTGATAATGTCGTCGAGGACGATGTTGACGGCCTTTTCGGCTTCGCCCTTATGAAATCCCAGCTTGTTCGCCAAATCGTCCACTAGGTCGGCCTTGGTCATGGCGTCGCTCCGGCGTCTAATTTGTTCCGACAGTTAATAATGTCGCCGGCGGATCGTCAAGTAACGATCCGCCGGCGATGATGAAGAAAAGCCTAGCTAAATCAGGACAAATTGGTCGATACGGGAGCGCTGTCCTCGTCGTCCTCGATGAGCGGGTCTTTATCCTCGGTTTCCACCGAAAAAACCGGCTCGACCGGGGGAATCTTGAAGAAAGCGTCTGGATCCTCAAGCACCAGCGCATGCCGCAGCACCTGATCCATGTGCTCGACCTTGATGAGCGCCACGCTCTTCAGCACCTGCTGCGGAATTTCCTCGATATCCTTTTCGTTTTCCTTGGGAATCAGGATGGTCTTGATGCCCGCGCGATGGGCGGCAAGCACCTTTTCCTTGAGACCGCCGATCGGCAGCACCCGGCCGCGCAGCGTGATCTCGCCGGTCATCGCGAGGTCGTTGCGCACCGGCGTGCGGCGCAGCGCCGAGACCAGCGCCGTCGCCAGCGTGATGCCGGCTGATGGTCCGTCCTTCGGGATGGCGCCCTCTGGAATGTGGATATGGATGTCGATCTTGTGGAAAGCTGGCGCGATGCCGAGCGCTTCGGCGCGCGCGCGCACATAGCTCAACGCCGCCTGCGCGCTTTCCTGCATCACGTCGCCCAACTGTCCGGTGATCGTAAGCTTGCCGCGGCCCGGAACGATCGTCACCTCGACGCTCAGGATTTCGCCGCCCAGCTCGGTCCATGCGAGTCCGGTCGCGGCGCCGATCTGCGGCTCTGTTTCGGCGATTCCGTAGCGGAACTTGGCCGGCCCGAGGAATTTCGGCAGGCTTGACGCGGCCACCTTCATCCGCGCGTTGCGATCGGTCTTGACGACTTCGACCGCGACTTTGCGGCATACCGAAGCGATCTCCCGCTCCAGATTGCGCACCCCGGCTTCGCGCGTGTAGTGGCGGATGATGCCGAGGATCGCCTTGTCGGAGAACTCGATATTTTCTTCTTTGAGGCCGTTCGCTTCGCGCTGCTTGCGCAGAAGATACTTCTTCGCGATTTGCAGCTTCTCGGCTTCGGTGTAGCCCGGAATCCGGATGATCTCCATCCGATCCTGGAGCGGCCTCGGAATCCGATCCAGCGTGTTCGCGGTCGTGATGAACATCACCTTCGACAGGTCGTAGTCGCAGTCCAGATAGTGATCGTTGAAGGTGTTGTTCTGCTCTGGATCGAGCACTTCCAGCAGCGCCGACGACGGATCGCCGCGGAAATCGGTCGACATTTTGTCCACTTCATCCAGCAGCATCACGGGATTGCCCGAGGCGGCCTTGCGCATGCTCTGGATTACCTTGCCCGGCAGCGCGCCGATATAGGTGCGGCGATGGCCGCGGATTTCGGCTTCGTCGCGAACGCCGCCCAGCGAGACGCGCACGAATTTGCGGCCGGTCGCGCGCGCCACCGATTTTCCGAGCGAGGTTTTACCGACCCCCGGAGGCCCGACCAGGCAGAGAATCGGACCTTTGAGCTGTCCGACCAGCGTCTGCACGGCCAGGTATTCGAGGATCCGCTGCTTGACCTTGTCGAGACCGTAATGATCCTCTTCGAGGACGCGTTCGGCCTCCTGAATATCGAGCTTGTCTTCGGTGTATTCGAACCAGGGCAGGGCGAGAAACCAATCGAGATAATTGCGCACCACGGTCGCCTCGGCGGACATCGGCGACATCATCTTGAGCTTTTTGATCTCGCGCTCGCACTTTTCGCGCGCCTCCGCCGGCATCTTCTTCTGGCGAAGCTTCTCTTCGAGCTCCTGGATCTCGTTCTTGAATTCGTCCTTTTCGCCCAATTCCTTCTGAATCGCGCGCATCTGCTCGTTCAGGTAGTACTCCTTCTGGGTCTTTTCCATCTGTTTCTTGACCCGGGAGCGGATGCGTTTTTCGACTTCGAGAATTTCGAGCTCCGAGCGCATATATCCCAGGATGCGTTCGAGACGCTCGGCCGGATTTGCGCATTCGAGCAGCGATTGTTTGTCTTCGAGCTTGATGCCGAGATGGCCGACGAGCTTGTCGGCCAGAAAGGCCGGATCGTCCACCGCCGCGATCGACGTGACCATCTCGGGCGGAATTTTCTTGTTCAGGCGGACGTAGTTGTCAAAGGTCGCGTTCACCGAGCGCATCAGCGCTTCCACCTCGGTGGTGCGATCGCATACCTCTTCGATTTCCTCGACTTCGACTTTGAAAAATTCGTCGTCGGCGGCGTAGCGCAGAATCCGCGCGCGCTTTTTGCCTTCGAGCAGCGCCTTCACTGTTCCGTCGGGCAGGCGGAGCAATTGCACGACCACGCCGAGCGTGCCGACGGAATAGATATCCGAGGGGCCGGGTTCGGCGACGCGGGCGTCCTTCTGGGCGGCGAGCAGGATCGGTTTTTTCTGAGCCTCGGCGACTTCCAGCGCCTTGATGGATTTTTGGCGGCCGACAAAAATTGGGTAGACCTCATGCGGAAAAACAATCAATTCGCGCAGCGGCAGAAGCGGAAGTTGATCGTTGGCCGTGGTCTCGCGGTTGTCTTTTTTATCGTTGCGGAAAAGCATTTCCGTGAATCCCGATCTCCTCGCTAAGCGGTTTCGGCGGTCTTTTGATAGACCAACAGAGGCTGCTCCTTCTGGGTTACAACCTCCTCGGAAATCACCACCTCCTTGATATTCGGTTGCGATGGAATCTCGTACATCAGGTCCACCATGATCGCTTCCATGATCGCGCGCAGGCCGCGGGCGCCCGATTTGCGCTTGAGCGCCTCGCGCGAGATCGCCCGGAGCGCGCCCTGGGTGAACTTCAGATGCACGTTTTCCATGTCGAACAGCTTCTGGTACTGGCGCACCAGCGCGTTCTTCGGCTCGTTGAGAATCCGCACCAACGCGTCTTCGTCGAGTTCGCCCAGCGTCGCGATCACCGGCAGGCGGCCGACGAATTCCGGAATCAAGCCAAATTTGAGCAGGTCTTCGGGCTGCACTTCGTTCAACAGTTCGGAGACGGTGCGCGGATCGCGATGGGTCAGGTCGGCGCGAAAGCCCATCGTCTTGCCCGCGATGCGCCGGCGAATCAAATCATCGAGGCCGACGAAGGCGCCGCCGCAGATAAACAGGATATTGGTGGTGTCGACCTGCAGGAATTCCTGCTGCGGATGCTTGCGGCCGCCTTTGGGCGGCACGCTCGCCATCGTGCCTTCGATTATTTTCAGCAGCGCCTGCTGCACGCCCTCGCCGGAGACGTCGCGGGTGATCGAGGGATTGTCGCCCTTGCGCGCGATTTTGTCGATTTCGTCGATATAAACGATGCCGCGCTGGCAGCGCTCGATGTCGTAATCGGCGTTTTGCAGCAGCGACAGGATGATGTTTTCGACGTCTTCGCCGACGTAACCAGCTTCGGTCAGCGAGGTCGCGTCGGCGATCGTGAAGGGCACCTGCAGAAAACGGGCTAAAGTCTGCGCGAGCAGCGTCTTGCCGACGCCGGTCGGGCCAATCAGCATGATGTTCGATTTCTGCAGCTCGACGTCGCCCGTCACCATCTGCGAATCGATGCGCTTGTAGTGATTGTGGACGGCGACGGAAAGGATTTTCTTGGCGCGCTCCTGCCCGATTACGTATTGGTCGAGCACGCGCTTGATCTCGGCGGGCTTGGGCACCGCCGAACTCTGGCTGAAGGCCTCCTCGTTGTCCGTTTCCTCCGCGATTATGTCGTTACAAAGGTCGATGCATTCGTCGCAGATATAGACCGTCGGCCCCGCTATCAGCTTGCGAACCTCGTCCTGGCTCTTGCCGCAAAAGGAACAGACGAGGTTGCCCGAGCGGTCGTCATGCTTGGCCATATTGCCGCCTCCCGCGGATCACTTGGAGGGCCTCCGATTCACGATTACCTCATCGATAAGTCCGTATTCAACGGACTGTTCGGGGGTCAGGAACATATCGCGATCGGTGTCCTTTTCGATTTTTTTTAACTGCTGTCCCGTGTGCCGCACGATGATGGCGTTGATTTCCTCCCGTACGCGCAGAATCTCCCGCGCCTGGATTTCGATATCGCTCGCCTGGCCCTGCGCGCCGCCCAACGGCTGATGGATCATGATGCGCGAGTGCGGCAGCGCGTAGCGCCGTCCCTTATGGCCCGCCAGCAGCAGCAGGGCGCCCATGCTTGCCGCCTGGCCCAGACACAGCGTCGAGACCGGCGGCTTGATGAACTGCATCGTGTCGTAAATCGCGAGTCCCGCGGTGACCGAACCGCCGGGCGAATTGATGTAGAAGTTAATCTCTTTTTCAGGATCCTCGGATTCGAGGAACAGAAGCTGCGCCGTGACCAGGTTCGCGACTTCATCCGTCACTGGCGTGCCAAGGAAAACAATCCGGTCTTTGAGCAGGCGTGAATAGATATCATACGAGCGTTCGCCACGCCCCGTCTGCTCCACGACCACTGGCACAAAGCTGCTCATCGGTCCTCAACTTCTCCGAACGAAGCCGCGCAGCGAAACAAAACCTATTCACCACGCTTTCAAATTCTAACCCGTTTGCAACATATCGGCAACCTGACTGTCGCGTAAGGGCGCGAAAACAAACGCCGCCGCTGCAGCGCAGCGGCGGCGTTTGAGCAATTACGCGAACCGCGGCTCAACCGCCGGCTTCCGGCTCTCCGGATGCGCTCGCGGGGGCCGGCTCGGCGGCGCCTGCGGCCCCTTCGCTCTGCGCGCGCTCGAGCAGGCGATCGAGCGTCTGTTCGCGGCGCATCGTCTGTTTCAACGCCGTGCGATTTTCCTCGCTGCGATAGTGCTCCGCGATCTGCTCGCGCGCCCGTCCGGCGTAGGTCACGATCTGCGCGATCCGTTCGGCGACGTCGTCGTCGCTGACCGCGACGCCCTCCTGATCCGCGATCGCATCGACCACCAGCGCGCTGCGCGCGCGTTTTTCGGCGCGCGTTTTAATCTCCTCGGCGCTTTCCCGCGCCTTGGCGTGCGCCTCTTCATGGCCTAGGCCGGCGGCCTCGAAATTCGACGCGAGTTCGTGTTCCACGCTGCGGGTTTCGCGCGCCACCAGCGAATCGGGCAGCTCGACCGGGTTGCGCTCGATAATCAGATCGAGCAGTCCCTGGCGGGCGCGCGCATTCGCCTCGGCGCGGGCCCGGGCGGTCAGCGTCTCGCGCACGCGCACGCGCAGCGCATCGAGGTTCTCGAAGCCTTCGTCCTTCGCGAATTCCTCGTCGAGTTGCGGAATTTCGTGCGTATAGATTTCCTTGACCGTCGCCCGCCATTCGACGTTCTTGCCGGCGATTTCCTTCTCCGCGTAGTCGGCGGGATAGTTCCGCACGGCGCGCGTTTCCCGTCCCGCCTCCGCGCCGGCGAGCGCTTCGTCAAGCCCGTGCGCGAGCGTCTCCTTCGAGACTTTCAGCAGCCGGTCTTCGACCTTGGTGCCCTCGATCGGCTTGCCGTCCTCGAAACCCTCGAACGCCGCGATTACGAAATCGTTCTCGGCTACGGCGCTGCGCCCCTCGACCTTCTTGAGCACGCCGCGCCGCTCGCGCATCCGCGCCAGCTCCGCCTCGATCTGCTCGCCGGTCACGTCGATTTGCGCGGGCTGGACCTTGAGGTCCTGGTAATCCTTGACCGCGAGTTCGGGCTTCAGATCGAAAATCGCGCTGAACTTGAGCGCCTTCGTGAGGTCGGTTTCCTCGGTCACGATCTCGGGCTCGACCACCGGCGTGAGCGAATTTTCCTCCAACGCCTTGTCGGTATATTCCTTGACCAGCTTGCGGATCACTTCGCCGCGCACCTGATCGCCGAAAAAGCGTTCGAGCAGGCTGCGCGGCGCGCGCCCGGGCCGGAAGCCCTTGAGCACGACCGATCGCTTCAGTTCGCTGTACGAGCGGTCCAGTTCCCGATTGATTTCGTCGGGTTCGACTTCAATGGTGAGCTTGCGCCGAAGCGCGGAACTACTTTCGATAGATACGTTCATGGCCGTCCGTCCAGATAACCATACGCATGCCGCGACGATCAACATCGCGGGCGTTCCGGCGCGATCGCGCGGCGGCATATCATGCGCCGCTTATGCGCGGCCGCGGATGCTGGACTTCACGGTCCGGAAAACCTAAACTGCGCCAGATATTCGGCGTTCGTATTCGCGTCGCCAGGAAAAGATGCTTCGATGGCGTACCGGATGTCGCCAATCGAATCCATAAAATATTGGGAGACTGAAGTTCGATGAGCGAGGCAAAAATCGTTCTTCCAGCCTTGACCGGCGCCCAGCTTACAATCCTGTGGTGCGTGCTGGGCTCGGCGTTACTGTCGCTCGCCTACGGCGGATGGCTGGTGCGGGTGGTGCTCAACGCGGATCCCGGACCCAAATCGATGACCGACGTCGCCGACGCGGTGTACGAAGGTTCGATGGCGTACCTCAGGCGGCAGGTGAAGACGATGATCATCTTCGTCATCATCATCGCCGCCGCGCTGTTCCTGATGTACCGCTCGGTCTATCCGACCCGGCTCGATCTTTCGCTCGGCATCGCCGTCGCCTTTTTTCTCGGCGTCAGCGCCTCCTATGGCGCCGGCTTCGTCGGGATGTGGCTTGCGGTCAGGGGCAATGTGCGCAGCGCCAACGCCGCGCTCACCAGCTTCAAGGACGCGATGGAACTGGCGTTCAAGGCCGGCGGCGTCTCGGGCATGTTCACGGTCGGCCTCGGCCTGTTCGGCGCGACCGTGATTTTCCTGTACTTCCAGCAGGATGCGATGAAGGTCCTCGTCGGGTTCGGCTTCGGCGGCTCGCTCGCGGCGCTGTTCATGCGCGTCGGCGGCGGCATCTACACCAAAGCCGCCGACGTCGGCGGCGACCTCGTCGGCAAAGTCGAAGCGGGCATTCCGGAAGACGATCCGCGCAACGCCGCGACGATCGCGGACAACGTCGGCGACAACGTCGGCGACTGCGCCGGGATGGCGGCCGACGTCTTCGAGTCCTACGAGGTCACGCTGGTCGCGGCGATTATTCTCGCCGCCTATGCGCTTGAAGATCCCAAGTTCGTCGCCACCTATGGCGGGGCCGCGGCGGCGGGCGCATTCGCGATGAAGATGATCATCTTCGCCCTGATTCTGCGCGCGGTCGGCGTGGTGTCGTCGATTCTCGGCATCATGGCGGTGCGCGTGCCCGCGGGCTCCGCGATGCGCGATCCGATGAAGCCGATCAACGCGGGCTATTACACTTCGTCGATTACCTCGGTCATCGGTTTCTTCATCGTCAACTATTTTTATATGACCGGCCCCGACGGCAATCCCGACTGGCGCTTCGCGATCACCGCGACGCTCGGCATCGTGCTGTCGGTCCTGACGCTCTGGCTCACCAACTTTTTCACCCATCCCGACTACGGTCCGGTCACTGAGACCGCCAGCGCCGCGCGGACCGGCCCGGCGACCCTGATTCTGTCCGGCCTCGGCGAAGGGCTCGAGTCGTCGGTCTGGGCGCTGCTGGTAATCGTCGGCGTGATTATCGGCGCGGTCGTGATCTTCCGCGAATCCACGGCGCTGCAATTCTATGGAATCGCGCTGACCGGCCTCGGCCTGCTCACCACCACCGGTTTCATCCTTGCGATGGACACCTACGGGCCGATTACGGACAACGCCCACGGCATCTTCGAGATGGGCGGCGTGCATCAGGAAGAGGCGTCGCGCACGCTCTCCTGGATGGACGCGATCGGCAACACCACCAAGGCGCTGACCAAGGGACTCGCGATCGCGACCGCGGTTATCGCGGCGGTCTCGCTCTTTCGTTCCTTTATCGATGAAGCGCATCTCGGCATCGCCGGCGTGCAGATCAACACGCCGACCGTGTTCGTCGGCCTGCTGATCGGCGGCGCGGTGCCGTTCCTGTTCAGCTCGTTCGCCATCAAGGCGGTCGGCCGCGCGGCCTATCAAGTTGTGTTCGAGGTGCGCCGCCAGTTCCGCGAGCATCCCGGAATCATGGAAGGCAAGGAGTTGCCCGACTACGGCCGCTGCGTCGATATCGTCACGGCGACCGCGCAGAAAGAGCTGCTCAGTCCGGCGATCCTCGCGGTCTTCGCGCCGCTGCTGGTCGGTTTCGGCCTCGACGCGGGCGCGCTCGGCGGGTTCCTCGGCGGCACGATCCTCACGGGTCAGTTGCTGGCCGTGTTCATGTCTAACGCCGGCGCGAATTGGGACAACGCCAAGAAGAAGGTCGAAGACGGCTTTCTCGGCGGCAAGGGCACCGATGTCCATAAGGCGACCGTCGTCGGCGACACCGTCGGCGATCCCTTCAAAGACACCGCCGGACCGGCGCTCAATCCGATGATCAAGGTCATGAACCTGGTCGGAATCCTCGCGGCGCCGTTTACCACCGTTCACGTCGGAACGGTCAGCGCCACCAGCCTGGGCGTGACGATTCTGGCGCTGGTCGCACTGTCGATCGCGGTGATTCTCTCCAAGCGCGGCTCGATTGCCGAGGAGGGCGCTGGCGGAGGTCAAGCCAAAGCGGCAGCCTGATCGCGCGCGCCAGTCGTTCTGAAAACCGCGGCCGGAGACTCTTTGCAGCCTCCGGCCGTTTTCTTTTCGCGCGCTCCTCGGAGGTAGCCGGCGTTATCCCGACTGGCGCATTCAGTCCCAATTTTGCTCCGAAAAGCCGACCATTGCGCAACTGTGGCTGATTGGACAATGACGTTGCGCTCTTGCAACGATTTAGCGATTTTGACACTAAAATACGTTCAAATTGTCAAAAATCACAAGTAATTTAATGCTTGATATGTTTGGCATGAAAAACGCATCTTCTGTTTAGCTATATTACCTCCTGATTCTTCGGCGGCGCTAAGCGGAGGGTTTGCACGATGGAAGTTCGATTGATTCGCAGAAACGGATTTTTCATTCGCGACGGCAACGACGACATCCTCTTCCTGCCATCTCCGGCAGCCGATTTCGGCTATGTCGTGAACGAAATTGCGGAAATGGAAGGCGTGATGAGATTCAGCCGCCGATGGGGCTGGGCGGAGGTGGCTGGCGTTCTGCTGATCGCCGTCATGGCGCGCCATCTCGGACCGCTCGCGATGTTCGCGGGAGCGGCTGCGAGCCTCGTTGGGTCGGCTTGTCTCTACCGCGCGGCGCTGGAACGTATGCTGGCGGGAAAGCGGCGCGTGCAACGAACCCCGCCCTCGGCCGCGGAGCCTATTCGCTTTGGCGTCGGGGCGCTGGAACGCGCCGCAACCGAGGCGCCGCCCAGCCTATTTTGGATTTCGGGCATTTTTTCGACCGCGTTCACGGTCGCGGCGATAGAATTCGCCGCGCATGTCCGATCGGCGGATCAGATGGTCGCCGCATGCGGCGGAATCGTGCTGTTCGGCTCGATGGCCATGATCAGCGCATGGCTTCTGGCGCGGCGGCGGCACGCTCTGGCGCCGCTGCGGATGGCCTCTGTCGTGCAAGCCAAGCCGCTGGTTCGGCCGGTCGAAAAGGCGCCCAACCGTTCAATCGTCAACGCGTGGACCGAGGGCGAGTAACGCCCGCACTTTCGCCGCCGGATCGGCCGCGCCCACCACGTCGGTTATAATCGCGGCGGCGTCGGCGCCGGCGGCCAGCACCGCCGGCATCGTCGTTTCGGTGATTCCGCCAATCGCGACGATCGGAATGCCCACCGCGGCGCGCACCGCGCGCAGCCGCTCGAGACCCTGCGCATTCGCGACGTTCTTCAGGCCGCCGGCATAAATCGCACCGAAACCGATATAGTCGGCGCCGTCCGCCTCCGCCGCGCGCGCCTGTTCGACGCCGTGGGTGGAAACGCCGACGATGCGGCCGGGACCGACGATTGCGCGCGCCATCCGGGCGGGCAGATCTTCCTGCCCGACGTGCACGCCGTCGGCCTCCGCCAGCCGTGCGATATCGGCGCGATCGTTCACTATCGCCAGCGCCCCGCGCGCGCGGCACATCCGCACGATTTCGCGCGCGGCGGTGAGAAATTCGCGGCTCGACGCGTCTTTGAGCCGGAGCTGAAGAATGCGCGCGCCCGCGTCCAGCAGCAGCGCGGCGAGCGCGGCCGGTTCGTGACCGCCCGCCGGATCGACCATCGCATAGTAGGTTGACGGCATCTTCATGGCTGCGGCTGAGCCTTCTGCGGCACGATCCGATGCTCGGTCAGTTTTTTGCGCAGCGTGTTGCGGTTCAGGCCGAGAATCCGTGCGGCGTGCACCTGGTTTCCGCCGGCCCGTTCCAACGCCTGTTCGATTAGCGGTTTTTCCAGTTCGGCGATCAGCTTTTGATAGAGGTCGCGCGCTTCGGCGCCGTCGCGGTCGAGCATCTCGCCGATCCGGCGGGAAATCAATTCCGCAAGCGGCGTATCGCTTTCGGCGGCGCGGACCAGGGCGCGCGCGCCGCCGCGGCCCAGTTCGATATCTTCGGCCCGAATCGTATTGCCCGGCGCGAGCAGGGCCGCGCGCAAGACCGAATTTTCCAGCTCGCGCACGTTTCCCGGCCAATCGTACGAATACAGGCGGGCGCGCGCCTCGGGACTGATAAAGCGCGCGTTCGCGCCCATCTCGCGCGCCGCCTTGCTCGCGAAATAGTCGGTCAGTTCGGCGATGTCTTCGCGGCGCTCGCGCAGCGGCGGCAAATCGATCGGTATCACCCGCAAACGGAAATAAAGGTCCTCGCGGAATTTTTTGGCCGCGACCGCCGCCTCCAAATCCTGGTTGGTCGCGGCGATAATCCGCGCCTGCATCTTGAGCGTTTCGAACCCGCCGACGCGCGCGAATTCCCGCTCCTGCAGCACGCGCAACAGCTTCGGCTGCAATTCGACCGGCAGGTCGCCGATTTCGTCGAGGAAGAGCGTTCCGCCCGCCGCCTGCTCGAATTTGCCCGGACGCCGCTCGGTCGCTCCGGTAAAGGCGCCGCGCTCATGGCCGAACAGTTCGCTCTCCAGCAAGCCATGCGGAATCGCCGAACAATTGACCGCGACGAACGGTCCGCGCCAGCGCGGCGACTTGTAATGGATCGCGCGCGCGACCAATTCCTTGCCGGCGCCGGTTTCGCCGCGCAGCAGCACGGTCGCGTCATTGTTAACCACCCGGCCGATCAGCTTGTAAACCTCCTGCATCGCCGGGCTTCGGCCGATAATCTCCCCGCCGACCAGTTGCCGGTTGAACTCGTCCTTGAGCCGCGTCAGGTCCGCCGTCTGCGCCGCGATTTCGACCGCGCGCGCCACCGCGGCGGCCACCAGATCGAGATTTTCGAACGGCTTGGTGAGGTAATCGTGCGCTCCGCGCTTCATCGCCTCGACCGCGTTGTTCATCGTGCTCGCGGCCGTAATCACGATGATGAGCGTGCGGACGCCGTCGTTGCGCGCCTCGCTCAGCACTTCCAATCCGCCGGCGCCCGGCATCATGATGTCGAGCAGGGCGACGTCGTGGCGGTTGCCAATCAGCGCCGTCAGCGCGGACGGGCTGTCCGCCGCCTCTTCGACGGCGTAACCGGCCGCCTCAAGCCGATGGCGCAGGACCAGCCGGATGGCCGGGTCGTCATCGGCTATCAGCACGGAGGCGCGGCGCGATTCCGCTCCGCCTGCGAGTTCTTTCTGATCTTCGGCGGCCATCTTGTGCGATGCGAATCCTTCTTTATCGTTCAGGACCAAGCGCGCGCTCCCCGGCGCCGCGATGGCGGCGGCTCGATCCGTGTATTTCAATCGGGCGCATTCATTCCGGTCCGATCGGCAAAGTTACACAAAAGGTCATCCCGGGCGGAATCGCGCCGGCTTCGGAGTCGCCGTGGTCGCCTGCGCGGGAGCGCCCGTGCGCGATTTGCGCCACCGCGGCCGTCCCCTCCGTGCGCTGGCGGATTCCACCCCGTTCCGCCCACAGTTTGCCGCCGTGCAGCGCGACAATCCGTTGACTCAACACCAGGCCAAGCCCCGTTCCCGACGGCTTGGTCGTGAAAAATGGCGTAAATAATTGTTTGGTCTCGTCCTCGGTCATGCCCTTGCCGTTGTCCGCGATTTCCACTCTCAGGTATTGGCGGCGCCGGCCGTGGGCGCTCAGCCGGAATTGCGTCTCGATCGCGGTGCGCAGGTGAATCACGCCGCGCGCCATAGTCGCGGGCAGCGGCGCGTTCCCGGTCGCGGCGCGCGCGGCCGCCGGATGCATCGCGGGTCCGTTGCGGCGCGCCGCCGCGACCGCCTCGCTGGCATTGCGGATGAGGTTGAGGAAGACGCGCTCCAGCGCCGTGGCGTCGCCATAGACTTCCGGCAGGCTCGGGTCGAACTGCTGTTCGATCGCGACGTCGCCAAGACCGCTCCGGTCCACGGCCGGGAAAATGCCTGCGATTCTAAGCGCCTGATGGAGCACCTGATGGATATTGACCGGGGCGCGCTTGAGGCGCTGCGGGTTGGAGACTGCCAGCACCTGCTCAACCAGCCCGGCGATGCGATTGACGCCGTCCTGGATCAGGCCGCAATACTGCTGCGCGCGCGCATCGCCGGGAAACATCGCGCCCAGCAATTCCGCCGCGCCTTTGATTCCCGTCAGCGGATTTTTGACCTCGTGCGCGAGTCCGGCCGGCGACAAGCGCAACACGTTCTCGCCCATCTCGAAGGCCTGCTCGGCGCTCTTCTGATGCGACAGGTCGTGGAAAAGCAGGATTGCGCCAGCGAGCCTGCCTGAAGAATCGATGAGCGGCGAAACTTCAGCGCGCACGATCAGCGAACGACGTTCCAGCGTCAACGTGGCTTCGGGATTGTCGAGGGTCTGCCCGTTTGAGAGGCAGTCGTCAACCATGCGGCGCAGCCATTGGTTGCCCTTCAGCACGCGAGCGACCAACGATTTGCCGACTCGGGACGCCTCCAGCATCGCCTCCGCCGCGGCGTTGACGGCGAGCGGTTCTCCTGCCGCGCTGAGCGCAATTACAGCGTCGCTCAGATTGTCGAAGATTTCACGCCATAGCTCCACGCGGATTCGGAAAAGATAGGCTTTCCTGACAGGTTAGCACAGCGGGTTAAGCCAACTAAGCGCGTGCAATTGGTTTTGTCCGACCGCAAAGTCGCGGTGGTTGCGCGCGGGATGGGCGGCGAAAATGCAAAGACCTAGGTGTGGATATATGTCGCGCTTGTTAATTTCTTTTATCTGAAATTAGAATTTTTAATTCAAAAGGGGTTGATCGAGCTGTTGTCGGCGGTTAGGGTAGGCGGCGGTCTGGAAAGGAACCGATGCGGGGTATAAAGTTAAAGCATACTTTTTTAGTATCGTTTGTCGCCTTGCTTGCCTTGATGGTCGGTGGATGCACGCAAGCGGTTAGCGTTCAGTCTGACCCCGACGCGGAGATGAGCGTCAGTGGTCAGGGGGCGATGGCTCTCTCGTCGGTTCAGAACCGCCCGGGCGATGCGAGTCAGTTCGTGATGCTGCCCGAAAACGAAATGCCGTTTGTGCGCAGCCAGCCCAAAGCGGTCGCTCCTTTCCCATTGGTGCTCAACCGCACCGTTCAGCATTACGTCAATGAATATATCGATCAGCCGCAAGGGCTGAAACAATCGTTTCGGCGCAGCCGGCCCTTTATGGGCCAGATGGTCCAGGTGCTGGAAAGCGAAGGCCTGCCGCCGGATCTAGTCTATCTTGCGTTCGCCGAGAGCGGTTTTTCGCCAGAGGGCGACGGTCCCTGGCAGCTCAGCCGCGCGACCGCCCGCCGCTACGGTCTGGTGATCAATAAGTGGGTTGACGAGCGTCGCGACCCGATTAAATCGACCCGCGCCGCGGCCGAATATCTCGCGACGCTGCACGACGAAGCCCATTCCGACTGGCGGACAACGCTGGTCGCGTGGAACAACGGCGACGCCAGGATCGATCGTTACCTGCGGCTGCGCAAGGCCAGCTACGATAAGTTGATGACCCATCTGCCGCGGCATACCCGCGCGCTGATGAATCGTTTCATGGCGGTCGCGATGATCGCTCACCACGCGCAAGACTACGGTCTGACGGACGTAACGTACGTCGAGCCGCTGCACTATCATGTGGTGAGATGTTCCGGCGGAACTTCGCTCAGCCAGATCGCGGCGCGTACCGGCGTATCGACGGCGTCGCTCCGCGAGGCGAACCCAGCGCTGTTGCGCGACCGCGTTCCGCCCGAATTCGCGACCTACGAGATCCGTATTCCCGACGACGAATTGCAGGCCCAGCTCGCCGAATTCTAACCGTCGCGAGCGCTCCCCGGCGCTCGGATTTTTCAAAAAAGCCGTAAATTTTCCAATTTCCGCACGCGAGGTTTAAGTTTGCGCGATGCGGCGATATGCTCGATTGCGTCATGATTAGCGCCGACCAAGCTCTGCGGATAGTCCTCGAAAATGTCACGCCAATCCATCCGGAGCGAATCGCGCTGACCGCGGCGCTGGGACGGGTGCTGGCCGAGGAAATTCATTCCCCGCGCGATATTCCCGCTTTCGACAACTCCGCCATGGACGGTTACGCGGTGCGTGCCGCCGACGTTGCGCAGGCGTCGGCGGACAATCCGATCCGGCTGATCGTGGTGGAGACGGTCGGGGCGGGCGTGATGCCCGCGCGGCGGGTCGAGCCGGGCCAGGCGATTCGCACGATGACCGGCGCGCCGATCGCGGCCGGCGCGGACGCAATCGTGCAGGTCGAGCGCACCCGCGAAGCGGGCGGCGGCGCGGTCGAAATCCTCGCGCCAGCCACGTCGGGACAGTTCGTCCGGCCGCGGGGCGAAGACGTGAAATTGGGCGAACCGCTGATGGCGCCCGGCCGCGCCCTGACGCCATCGGACCTCGGGATGTTGGCCTCGCTAAACCGCGCGATGCTTGACGTTTATCGGCGCCCGCGAGTCGCGATCGTCGCGACCGGCGATGAGCTGGTCGATATCGATACGCCGCCTGTCGGCGCCCAAATCGTCAATTCAAGCGCTTACGCGCTCGCCGGGGCGATCGCCGAAGCGGGCGGCGAGCCGGTGATGCTGCGGATCGCCCGCGACCGTCCCGAGGCGGTCCGGGAACGATTGGAAGAGGCGCTCGGATGCGACGTCGTGTTGACCACGGGCGGCGTTTCAGTCGGACAATTCGATCATGTGAAAGTGGTCATGGACGAGCTTGGCCTGCGTCAACATTTCCACGGAGTCGCGCAGCGGCCGGGCAAGCCGCTCAAGTTCGGAACTTTGCGCGGCCGGCCGGTTTTCGGGTTGCCGGGAAATCCGGTCTCGACCATGGTCTGTTTTTATCTTTATGTGCGCCCGGCGTTGATTAAAATCGGCGGGCGGCCGGCTGCGGGGCTGCCGCGCGCGACCGTCAGATGCGCCTGCGATATCCGCACGGCGGCGAATCTCACCGAATTCGTCAGGGTGCGGTTGAGCCGGCGCGACGGCGAAATTTATGCCGCGCCGACCGGGAATCAAAGCTCGGGCGTGCTGAGTTCGCTCTCGCGCGCGGACGGATTGCTGATCGGTCCGGCGGCGTCGGAGGTTCTTAGGGCCGGCGATCAGGCGGAGGTGCTGCTGCTCGCGCCGGGCGCGGGAGCGGATTGCGCCACCTGCTTCGAACCGCGGCTCTTGCGCCAGTAATATTGGATAATCAGCGTAAGCGCCGCGCCGACAATCATGGAGGCGACGACGATCGTCGAAACCTTAAGCTCCGGCTGAACGAGCCAGGGAATAATATGAATCGTTACAAGCTGGGCGAGGTTGGAGCCGATTACGTAGGCGAGCCATAAGATCGCAATCACGGCGGCCCAGAATTTCGGCTGCTTCCAGAACTGGGGCATCGGGGTTCCTCCGGAAAGATAAGTTAAAAGCTTGGAGGCTTGCCTCCGCCAAGTCAACTTTTGGCCGCGGGACGGTGGGCGAACGGAACGAAGCGAATCATGAAAATGCGGGCAGGGCAGGGTTTCGATTTTCATCCTTTGGAAAAAGGCCGCCGGTTGGTGCTCGGCGGCGTCGAAATTCCCCACGACGCGGGCCTGCGCGGCCATTCGGACGCCGACGTCGCGGCGCACGCGCTGGCCAACGCGATTCTGGGCGCGCTCGCGCTCGGCGACCTCGGACAGCACTTCCCGGACAACGATCCGCGCTACCAGGACGCCGACAGTATCGCGCTGCTCGAAACAGTATGGAAACGCGCGTGCGACCTTGGCTGGCGGCTTGCTAACGCCGACGTGACGATCTTCGCCGCGCGGCCGAAGCTGGCCGCATATCTGCCGGCGATGCGCTCGCGATTGGCGGCGGCGCTGGGCGCGCCGGAGGCGGAGATGAACGTCAAGGCGTCGAATCCCGAGGGCCTCGGCGCTTTGGGCCGCGGCGAAGGGATGGCCGCCGCCGCAATCGTGATGCTGGCGCGGGAATAGTTGATGCGGTCAAAGCCCGGCGTGCTTTTTTTCCCGGTTGATCCAACTATTGCGGGAAGCTTGAGAGCGAAGTGCGCTTAAAGGAGATTTCGAGATGAATCCGACCGCGGAAGAAATCCGCCAAAACGTCGCTGAAATTGCGCCCGCGCTGAGCGAGCGGGCCGCCGCATGCGTGAGCGCGCGCTGCGTGATTCCGGAAAGCATGGCGGCGATGGTCGCGGCGGGACTGTTCCGCGTGCCGCAGCCGGCGCGGGTGGGGGGCTACGAGATGCCGCTCGGGGTGCTGACCGAGGCGGTGACCGCCGTTTCCGAAGCTTGTCCATCAAGCGGCTGGGTGCTGATGGTGATGGGCGGCCATCATTTTTGCCTCGCGTCATGGCCGGAACGGGCGCAGGAAGACGTTTTCGGCGGCGGCCGCGACGGGCTAGTCGCGGGCGCGCTCTCATGGCAGGGCAAGGCGCGCAAGGTTGACGGCGGCTATCGCGTGGAGGGGCGCTGGCAGTTTTGCAGCGGCGTCGATCGCTCGGACTGGGTGATGCTTGGATGCGCCGACGCGGAAGCGGGCGGTCCGGGCGTGCATGTCGTGGCGCCGCGCGAAGAAATTATCGTGGACGACACCTGGCAGGTGCTCGGATTGCAGGGCACGGGCAGCAAGGACGTGCTGGCGCGCGACCTGTTCGTGCCGGCGCATCGCGCGATCGACAGCCGCGCGATGATCACCGGCGCCTCGCCCCATCTGATGAATCATCGGACGAAGCATTTTCGGGTGGCGGCGGAATCGATGCTGGCGACAGTTGGAACCTCGGCGATCGTCGGCTCGGCGCGGTTCGCGCTGGAGAAATTCATCGAACGCACGCGCGAGCGGCGGGTGATTATCACCGGCGCGCGCAAGGCCGAGCATGCGCCGACGCGAATCCGGCTGGCCGAAGCGGCGGGCGAAATCCAGTGTGCGGAACTGCTCCTGCGCGACAGTCTGGAAGTGATCGGCCGGGTATGCGAAAGCGGAATCAATCCGACCGAGCCGGAATATCGCGCACGCGTGAAATGGCAGACCGCCTATGCCGTCGAACTATGCCGGCGCGCGGTATCGCGGCTCTACGCCGGATCGGGTGCGCACGCGGTGTACGATTCGAGCCCGCTGCAGTTGGCGTTCCGCAACGTCAACGTCGGCGCGCAGCACGCGACGCTAGATTTCGAAACAGCCGGAGAAATCTACGGCAAGCTGCGGCTTGCGGCGGCGGACGCGGCGCGATAGTCGCTTACTATTGCCGCGACCATCGCGCCGCGCGGATCGTTCGGCGGATCGCTAGCGGGCGACCCAGCCGCCGTCGATCGCCAGCGGATGGCCGGTGACGAACGACGAAGCGTCGGAGCAGAGCCAGACGGCGCCTTCGGCGATCTCTTCCGGCTTGCCCATCCGGCCCACCGGCTCGCCCGCTTCGAGTTCGGTCTTGCCGTAGTCGGGGCTGGAATCCATCAGCCGTTCGACCATCGGCGTATGGATAACGCCGGGGCATACGCAGTTCACGCGGATATTTTTGCGCGCGAACTCCAGCGCCGCGGCGCGCGTGAGTCCGACCACGCCGTGCTTCGACGCGGTGTACGCGGAAAGTCCGGCGAAGCCCGCCAGGCCCGCGACCGACGCGGTGTTGACGATCGCGCCGCCGCCCTGCTTGAGCATCTGCGGAATCTGATGCTTCATGCAGAGCCATACGCCCTTGAGGTTGATCGCGATGATGCGGTCGAAATTGTCCTCGGTGCAGGCGACGGTGTCGGTCGCTTTGCCCTCGATTCCGGCGTTGTTGAACGCGCAATCGAGCCTGCCGTAGGTCTCGACCGTCTTCGCGATCATCATCTCGACCTGCCTGGGAACCGAGACGTCGGCGTGGATGAAGGCGGCGTCTCCTCCCTTGGCTTTGATCTCCTTGACGGTGCGTTCGCCGCCGTCGGCGACGTAATCGGCGATCATCACCTTGGCGCCTTCGCGGGCGAAAGCGTGCGCGGTGGCGCGGCCGATTCCGGAGCCGCCGCCGGTGACGAGAGCGATTTTACCTTGAACTAATCCGGCCATGATTCAATCCCCCTGGAATTGGTTGAAGATCCCGAGGGCTGTTATTGATCCGGCCGCCGTTGCATTGCAAACCGGCGGTTCGCCCGGACGCGCGGGTTGGGGAATGAAGCGGCGCTAGAGATCGTCGCCGCCGCCTTGATCGCCGCCGTCGCCGTCGAGGTCGCCGGTCGCCTCCATCTCGTCAATCGCTTCGTTGAAATCGTCGCCGGCGAATTCTTCGCCCATCTCGCGGCCCATCCTGCGCATCATCCGGGCGACGCTTTTCGGATCGTTTTCGTCGAGATCGCCGAGTCGCGAAGGATCGGCGAGCGCGTCGAGGCGCGCCTCTTCGCTCTTCGGCATCGCAAACCGCGACAGCACGCGGCGCATCGCGGCCGATCCGCAATGGCGGCACTTGGCGTCCGCGCGTTCGCTGATGCGCATCGTCAGCACGCTGGTGAGCTTGCGGCATTTTTCGCATTGATATTCGTAAATCGGCATCAGACACCCCGGCGACGCTCAATGGCGCTTGGCGTCGGATACAAATTTAACGCGCCGCAAATCGCAGGCAACCCGGTCGCGGGCGGCTGAATCGCGCGGTGTGGTGCGGGATGGAAGCGGAAAGTCGCGATCGCGTTGGCGGTGGTGGCGGCGCGCAGGGCTGCCGGCGTATCGCCGACGATGAGCGCGATCGCTTCGAAAGTCCGCGCAATCATCCACGGCTCAGTCACACATCCGGCGAACGGTCCGCGATGGGGCGCGGGGCCGTCGCTTTCTACCAGCAGATTCGAAAGCGGAACGAAGCGCACGAGGTCCTGATCGCGATCGCGATAGACCGTCTCGGGGGTGAGCGAGATCATGTAGCCGGCGTCGAGGATTGCGCTGGTGACGCGGCGTTCGGCTTTGTGCCAGTGGAAGACCGCCCGCCTGACGCCCGCGGAACGGACGATTTCCAGAGCCGGGCCGGCCGCGCCATGCGGCGCGTGCAGAATCATGGCAAGGTCGTAACCGGCCGCGGCGCGCGCGAGCGCGGCCAGATGGTCGCGCGCGGCCGGAGTCGCGGCGGCCGCGCGGCCGCCGTACCACGGCAGTCCAACCTCGCCGACCGCGCAGATCCGGAGGCGATTATCGTGAATCTGCGCGAGCGCCAGCTCCAGATCGGATTCGTTCAGATCGCAGGATTCAGGATGGAAGCCCAGGGCGGAATGGACGAAGCCGGGATAAGCGGCCGCAAGCGCAAGCACGCGCGCGTTCGATTCCGGAGAAACGCCGGGCACAACGATACCGCGCACTCCAGCGGCGCGCGCCCGCGCGATTACTTCACCGGGCGCATCGTATTGCCGGGCGTCGAGATGAATATGGGTATCTATCATGGCGGCTGGATACCCCCATGCGCATTTGTAACACTGCGCGCGGAGGATCGGGTAACGAAATCGCTTGCCCCGAACTGATCCACTCCTGATCTTAGCGCATCGGTAGCGTATGCCAACGAAAAACCCGGGTTCGCACGATGCATGAGTTGCGCCTGATGTGGCGCAACACGCGGATGGTCGTGCTGTGCGCGATATCCGCGGCGCTGTATGCGGCGGTGCTGGTGCCGTTCAAGGTGGTGCCGTTGATTCCGGGCGTGACGGAACTGCGCCCGGCCAACGCGATACCAATCGTCTGCTCTTTTTTGTTCGGGCCGGCCGCGGCGTGGGGCTCGGCGATCGGCAACATGATCGGCGATTTCTTCGGCGGCGTCGGGCCGGGCGACATCTTCGGCTTCGTCGCCAATCTGATGTACGGCTATATCCCGTATAAAACCTGGAGAATTATCGCGGACGGCCAGAGTCCTGTCATGCGCACGCCGGCGAATATCGCGAAGTACGTGGCCGTCTGTCTCGCGGCGAGCGTGCTCTGCGCGGATCTGGTCGGATGGGGCGACAATTTGCTCGCCTTTCGCCCCTTCAGCATCCTCGGCAACATCATAATCTTCAACAATATGGTTTCGGCGCTCGTGCTTTCGCCGCTGATTCTGTACGGCGTGTATCCGCGCGTGCGCGCCGGTCGGATGCTCTATACCGACATGATGCCGGAATTGGCCGAGCGGCCGCGCGCGACCCGTATCGCCGGCCTGACGATGCTGCTTGCGGGAGAGATCGGCGCGTGGGCGATGGGCAACCTGGTTTCCACCGGTTACTGGATGCCGTCGTTTCTGCCGGCCAGTTTCGCAATCTCGCCGTATGACAAAGCGATCGCCGTGACCGTCAGTCCGCTGATATTTATCGCACTCGCGGGAGCCTGGTTGATGTGATGGCGCGCGGCGATTCGCAACGAGATCGCGCGATGGCGGCGCGGAGCGGGACGCCGTTCGCGCGCGCGGACGCGACCGCGCAAACCGCGACGCCGGACGGCGCGGCGCGCGCCGGAGCGCCGGTCGCGGCGCTCGAGGAGGTGACTTTCGCGTATGCCGGAACCGAACGCCGGGCGCTCGACGGCGTGACGCTGAAACTTTGGCGCGGCGAAACGATCGGCGTGATGGGGGCTTCGGGCGCGGGAAAATCGACGCTGGCGAAATGCCTGAACCGAATCGTGCCGGCATTCGAGGACGGCGATTTTCGCGGGCGGGTGGCGATCGGCGGCCGCGCGATCGACGGATCGCCGGTATCCGAACTGGCGCCGCGGGTAGGGATGGTTTTTCAGGATTTTGAGGCGCAACTGTTCTCGACCAATGTCGCCCACGAGGTGGCGTTCGCGATGGAGCAGGCGGGGCTGGCGCGCGAGGAAATCGCGGCGCGAATCGGACCGGCGCTCGAAGCGGTTGGGCTGAAGGGTTTCGACGATCGCGATCCAACCTCGCTTTCGGGCGGCGAAAAGCAACGGCTCGCGATCGCGTCGGTGCTGGCGCTGCGGCCCGATCTGATCGTGCTGGACGAGCCGACCACCGATCTCGATCCGGAAGGGCGGGCGGAAGTCTTCGCCTTGATCCGGCGGCTGCGCGAGGAGGGACGCACCCTGCTCGTGATCGAGCACGAAGCGGAAGAGCTGCGCGGATGCGATCGGATCGCGATCCTGCGCGACGGCGCGATTGTCGCGGAGGGCGAACCGGCGTCGGTGATGGGGCGGCTCGCGCTGCTCGAAGCGTCGGGTGTGCATCCGCCGGATTTGAATCGGCTGCTTGGGATGCTTGAAATTCATGAGCACGCGGAGTCAATCGACCATGCGGAAGCGCTGATCCGGGCGCATTTTCCGCAATTGCCGCGGGTGGAACGTTCGGAATCGGAAGCGGCCGGGATGGTCGCGGAGATTCGCGCCGGCGCCCGGACCGACACGGCTGCCGCGCGTCCGGAGCCGATCGCGCAACTCGAGCGCGTCAGCTATTCGTACCCCTTCGGGCCGCGCGTGTTGGACACGGTGGATTTGGCGATCGCGCCGGGCGAATTCGTGGCCGTAATCGGCCAGAACGGTTCCGGCAAAACGACTCTCGCCAAGCATCTGGTGGGGTTGCTGCAACCTGAAACGGGCCGCGTGCTCGTCGCCGGGCGCGATCGCGCCGGCCTGGCGCCCGCGGCGACGGCGCGCGAGGTCGGCTACGTCTTTCAAAATCCGGACCATCAGATTTTCGCCGCTACGGTCGAGGAGGAGATCGCGTTCGGACCGCGCAATCTCGGGCTGGATTCCGGAGAGATCGGCCGGCGGGTCGCGGAAGTGCTCGGAGCGGTGAACCTTGGCGCGATGCGCGGGAGCGATCCCTTCCTGCTCAGCAAGGGCGAGCGGCAGCGGCTGGCGGTCGCGAGCGTGCTCGCGCTCCGGCCGCGGCTTTTGATCCTCGACGAGCCGACCACCGGGCTCGATTATCGCGAGCAGCGGAAGATGATGGCGCTGGTGCGCGAGCTTAACCGCGAGGGCATCGCGATCATGATCATCACGCATACGCCGTGGCTGGTCGCCGAATTCGCGCAGCGGGCGGTGCTGATGCGGCGCGGGCGGGTGCTGTTCGACGGCGCGGTGCGCGAAATTTTTACGCACGAGGATTTGCTGGCCGGCTCGTCGTTCCGCATGCCCGAGGCGACCGCGCTCGCCCGGCGCTTCGGCTTCGTCGCGCTCAGTCCCGCGGAGCTTGCCGCGCGGATTCGCGAGTCCGCCTGATGCCGATTTATCTTTACATCGACCGCCGCAGCGCGATTCATCGGCTCCATCCGACGGTCAAGGTCTTCGCGCTGTTCGTGATGTTCTGGTCGGTTTACTGGGTGGACCATCCGCTGGCGCTGCTGCCGCTTGGGGTGCTGATGGTCGCGCTGGCGCAGGCGACGGGCTCGTGGCCGAATTTTTATCGTCTGCGCTGGCTGTTTATTTTGCTGATCTTTTTTACGACGCTGGCGTGGATGGTGTTTTATCGGCGCGGTCCGGCGCTGATCGACCTGCCGATTATCCATCTCAGCCGCGCGTCGCTGGTCTTCGGTTTCGGCCGGGGGCTGAAACTTGCGGAATTGCTCGCGACCTCGGTGCTGTTCCTGTCGACGACCAAGGTCGAGGAATTCACCGCGGGACTGCAACGGATGGGCGTGCCGTACCGGGTGGGATTCGCGATCACGCTGGCGTTCCGGCTCGCGCCGCTGTTTATCGATTCTGCGCTGACGGTGGTGCAGGCGCAAAGCCTGCGCGGCTACGATTTCGATCGCGGCGGGCCGATCGCCCGTGCGCGACGCTACGTGCCGGTGGTGATTCCGGTCTTCATGGGCGCGCTGCGCAAGGCGAACAACATGGCGATGGCGCTGGAGGCGCGCGGCTTCGGAATCCGCGCCGCGCCGACCAGCTATATCGATTTTCCGCTGCGCCCGCGCGACCGGCTGGCGTTCGCGATCGTGGCGGGAATCGGCGTGCTCTACTTCGCCATCTACTACTTCGGTTACGGCGCGATCGCGGTGAGTTAGGCCGCGGCCGCCGCGGCGCGTGCCGTGCTGGAGCGCGGCGGCGCGAGCGTGCTACGGTTGACGAAGCATCACGCGAAGGGGTCGTGCACGATGCTCTACGTGATAATCGGACATGACGGACCGACTGGAGCGGCGCTTAGACCAAAGGTCCGGCCTGCGCATCTCGAAAATATCCGGCCGCTGGTCGAGCGTGGACAGGTGTTCGTCGGCGGGCCGTTTACGGACGGCAGCGGCAGCCTGATGGTGATCGATTTTCCCGATGAAGCCGCCGCGCGGGCGTTCGCGATGAGCGATCCATACGTCAAGCAGGGCGTATTCGAGCGCGTCGAAATCAAACCATTCCGCAAGGTCGTGCCCTAGTGTGGTGTTCCGGAAATAACTTCCACCTGATGCCTTATCAGCCCGGCGCGCAGGGTCGCCCAGCGCGGGGCGACCAGGGATGGATTGCCGGGTCCATGCCCGGCAATGACGCACAGCGTTGGTCATGCCCGGACTTGCTCCGGGCATCCACGCCGAGCGCAAGATAGACGCGCAGTGCAAACTTATTCAGGAGACGCCACACTAGCAGCGCGGCGGGCGGCGGAGAACGGAGAGACGATGGCGGGAGCGTTAGCCAGCCTGAAAATTGTCGAGATCGGCGAACTGGCGTCGGCGCCGTATGCGTCGAAGCTGATGGCCGACATGGGCGCCGAGGTGATCAAAATCGAGCGGCCCGGCGCGGGCGATCGGGCGCGGACGCGCGGGCCGTTCCCCGGCGGCGCGCCGCATCCCGATAAAAGCGGATTGTTCCTTTACCTTAACGCCAACAAGCTCGGCGTCACGCTCGATATCGCGCGGCCGGAAGGGATGGAGCTGCTCGAACGGCTCGTGGCGCAGGCCGATGTCCTGATTCACAACGTATGGCCGCCCGAGATGGATCGCGCCGGATTGAGTTTCGAGCGCATGAGCAAGATCAATCCGCGGCTGGTGATGACCTCGATCACCCCTTTCGGATTGACGGGACCAAAGCGGAATCTGCGCGCCGAGGAGTTGACGATCTGGTCGGCGGGCGGCGTCTGCGTGCTCAACGGCGCCGGCCCGGAGCATCCGGAGTTGCCGCCGCTGAAAACCTTCGGCAGCCAGGCGGGATATCAGGGCGGCGTCCACGGCGCGGTCGCAACGATGGGCGCGGTGCTCGCGGCGCTGCGCGACGGCGCGGGCCAGCAGATCGACGTATCCTGCCAGGAGGCGATCGCGTCCCAGCTCGAAATGACCTTCGAGTACTGGCCGTATATGAAAATGATTGCGACCCGGCTCGGCAAGAAACCGCTGCAGCCGGTCGAATCGATGCAGTGCAAGGACGGCGGCTGGATCTATTTGTGCTGCATCGAGGAGCATCAGTGGAAGGCGTTCGTCGATTTGATGGGTAATCCCGATTGGGCCGGCGAGGAGATTTTTTCCGATCGATTGAAGCGCGGCGACAACTGGGAAGCGCTCAAGATTTTTCTGGAAGAGTACGTGAGCCGGCAGACCGTGCTGGATTTGTATAAAAAGGCGCAGGCGCGGCGGATTCCGTTCGCTCCGGTTTCGACGATGGGCGACCTGCTCAATTCCGAGCATCTGAAGGCGCGCGGTTTTTTTGTCGAGATTGCGCATCCCGTGGCCGGCGCCTGCAAATTTCCGGGCGCGCCGCTCAAGTATTCCGCGACGCCATGGGAATTGCGGACGCCCGCGCCGACGCTGGGGCAGCATAATCAGGAAATCTTCGGCGGCCGGCTCGGACTTTCCGCCGCGCGGCTCGACGAACTTAAACGAACGGATGTGATTTAGATGGCGCGACCACCGCTCGACGGCGTGCGTATCGCCGATTTTACCTGGGTCTGGGCGGGTCCCTACTGCACCCTGCAACTCGCTCATCTGGGCGCGGACGTGATTCGCATCGAAACCAAGACGCGGCCGTGCGTGACGCGGCTTCTTCCGCCATGGCCCGGCGGCAAGCCGGTCGGTTTGAACCGCTCGGGCTACTTCAATCAGTACAATCAGGGCAAACGGTCGCTGACGCTCAACTTCAAGGATCCGGAAGCGCACGAGGTCGCGCGGCGGCTAATCGCTAAGAGCGACGTGGTCGTCAATAATTTCGCTCACGGCGTGATGGACCGGATGGGCTTCGGCTATGAGGCCGTCAAGAAAATCCGTCCGGACATCATCATGGTCTCGCTGACCGGCTACGGCGATACCGGTCCGTATCGCGATTATATTGCTTACGGTCCCGCGCAGGTGCCGCTGTCGGGTCTGTCGGCGCTGACCGGATATCGCGGCTGGCCGCCGATGCACGCGGGATTCAGTTACGCCGATCCCAACGCCGGCGTTCACGGCGCGTTCGCGATTCTGACCGCGCTGTTCTATCGGGCCAAGACCGGGGAGGGGCAATATATTGATATGAGCCAGTGGGAGTGCGCGATGGACCTGCTGGCGGAAGGCCTGCTCGAATACACGATGAACGGCTGCGAGCCGGAGCGGGCCGGCAACGAGGATCCGTGGATGGCGCCGCACGGAATCTATCGATGCCTCGATCGGCCCGAACCAGTGATGGGCGTGACGGTCGATCAGTGGATCGCGATCGCAATCGCCGACGACGCCGAGTTCGCACGTTTCGCCGCGGCGATCGGCCAACCCGAGCTCGCGTCGGACGCCAGATATGCGACTTTCGCCGCGCGCAAGGCGCATGAAGAAGATCTCAACGGCCTGATTTCCGCGTGGACGGCGGCGCGGCGCGCCGACGATGTCGCCCGTTCGCTCCAGCAGGCCGGAATCGCCGCCGCGGTCGTTGCCGACAGCCGTTACCTTTCCGAAGAAGATGAACACATCAACGGCCGCGATTACTTTGTCCGCCGCGAACATCCGGAAGTCGGGACCATGCAACATTGCGGGATACCATGGAAGATGAGCCGGACCGCGACCAGCGTGCGCGCGGCGGCGCCCGGTATCGGCCAGCATACTGATGAGGTCCTCAGCGGCTTGCTCGGCTACAGCGCCGCCGACGTTTCGCGTCTGCGCGCCCAAGGCGCTCTGGAGTAAGACGCGGAAGAACGGCCCGGAGTGAAAACTTAAGCGCTACTTTAGATTGCGCGAGGCGCTGACATGGACGAATTTAAAGTATTACTTGATAATCTCGCTTTCCCTGAAGGTCCGCGCTGGCGCGACGGGAAACTCTATCTTTCCGACATGCATGCGCATCAGGTGCTGGCTGTCACGCTCGACGGAAAGGCCGCGGTCGTTGCCGAGGTTCCGACCTGGCCGTCGGGCTTGGGATGGCTTCCGGATGGCCGCATGCTGATCGTCTCGATGACCGATCGCAAGTTGCTGCGTCAGGATGCCGGCGGGCTTAAGGTGCATGCGGATTTGAGCAAGCTCGCGTCGTTCCACTGCAACGACATGGTGACCGATGGGGCGGGCCGTTCTTACGTCGGAAATTTCGGCTACGACCTGCTGACCGGTGCGCCGCAAAAGCCGGCGGAGATCGTGTTGGTCGAACCGGACGGACGCGCGCGCGTCGCCGCGACCGGCCTCGACTTTCCGAACGGCGCGGTGGTGACGGCTGACGGGCGCACGCTGGTCGTCGCCGAATCGATGGGCCATCGGTTGACCGCATTCAGCGTCGCCGCGGACGGCGCGCTTTCCAACCGTCGCGTATGGGCTGAACTTGGCGAAGCTGTGCCCGACGGCATCGCGCTCGACGCCGACGGCGCCATCTGGGTCGCCTCGCCGTTCACTCGGGAGTTGCTGCGTGTTCGCGACGGCGGCGAAATCGCGGAACGGCACAAGTTCGAGGCGATGCCGATCGCTTGCGCGCTCGGCGGTCCCGGCCGGCGAACGCTTTTCGTGCTGACTTCGGAAAGCATCAATCCGGACGAATGCCGGGCGAAGCGCAGCGCCAAGGTATGGACGCGCGAGGTTGCGATCGGCGGCGCAGGATGGCCGTAGGCGCCATACAGGACCGTCGCGCGCCGCGGCCGCGCAAACGCCGTCCGGGTCAATCATGGGATCGATGATTCAAGCGGCCTGAAGCCGCGCCCGCGGTCCGCCGAGCCGGTATACTCAAACTTGTGAACGCTACATCGAATCCTGAAATTTTCGCCGAGCGGCGCCGCCGTTTCCTTCAAGCGATCGGGGAGGGCGGAGTCGCGATTTTGCCTTCGGCGCCAGTCGCGCTGCGTTCCGGCGACGTTGAATATATTTTTCGCCAGGACAACGATTTTTATTATCTGACCGGATTAACCGAACCGGAAGCGGTCGCGGTGTTCGCTCCCGGCGAGAAAGAGGAGTTCATCCTCCTGGTTCGTCCGCGCGATCCGGAGCGCGAAACCTGGACGGGCCGGCGCGCCGGACTTGAAGGCGCCGTCGCGGATTTTCGCGCGAACCGCGCCTTTCCGATCGACGACGTCGACCCCGTATTGCGCCGTTATCTGGAAAAAGCCGAGCGCGTCTACTTTCCGCTCGCAGTTAACGAACGAATGAGCGTGCGCGTGCTGGAACTGGTCCGTCATGCCCAGGCGATGCGGCCGCGGCTCGGCAGCGGTCCGAATGCGATTCTGGATCCGCGCGCGATTATCCACGAAGAGCGCGTGCGCAAGCGGCCCGAAGAGCTCGAGGCGATGCGCCGCGCGATCGCGATTTCCGCCCAAGCGCATCGTGCGGCGATGGCGCGGGCGCGCGGCGCGATGATGGAATGGGAGATCGAAGCGCTGGTCGATTACGAATTCCGCTCGCGGGGCGCGGCCGGTCCCAGTTATCCGTCGATTATCGCCTCCGGGCCGAACGCCGCGACCTTGCACTACATCAACAACGATCGCCGGATGGAGGCGGGCGAACTGCTGTTGATCGACGCGGGATGCGAATATCAATTTTACGCCTCCGACGTTACCCGCACATTTCCAGTCGGCGCGAGATTCTCCGCGTTGCAGCGGGATTTATACGAGATCGTGCTCGCGGCGCAGCGCGCGGCGATCGAGGCGATCCGGCCGGGCGTCAAGTTCGACGATCCTCACGACGCCGCGGTCGGAATCCTGGTGGAAGGGATGTGCCGCATCGGCCTGCTGAACGATTCGCCCGAACAGGCGATGAAGGAAGGTTCGTGGCGCCGCTACTACATGCATCGCACCAGCCACTGGCTCGGGATGGACGTGCACGACGTCGGCTTGTACCGGCTCGGCGGCGAATCGCGCACGCTTGAGCCGGGGATGGTTTTGACGGTCGAGCCGGGACTATACGTCGCGCCGCATGACGATCGCGCGCCGGAGCGGTTTCGCGGAATCGGCATCCGGATTGAAGACGATGTGTTGGTCACGCCCGAAGGTCGCGAAGTGATGACCGCGGCCGTGCCGAAAAGCGTCGCGGATATCGAAGCGTTGACCGCTTCCGCGTAGATGCGCGCGCCGCCGGCCGGTCCGGGTTAGAACTCGATCGCGCTCGCCGTGCCGACGATCGTTTTCGTTCCGTCGGCTTTCTCGGTCCAGACTTCCACGGTCGCTCGCGTGCGATCGCCCTCAGGCCGCCGTTCGATGATCCGCCCGCGCGGCCCGGAAGCCTCTTCGGCCCACAAGACGTTAACCAACCTCAGATCGAGTTTTCCGCCGACCATAAAGCCGAGTCCGAACCGCCGCGTCATCATTTCGCCGATCAGGCATGCCGACCACATCCCTTGCACCACTATTTCGGGAAAACCGAGCTTGCGCGCCTCTTCGGCGTCGGTGTGATAGTTGCGGCCGGGCCCCGAGAACGCCATGCACATGGCCTGCGAAATCGGCCGCATCGGCGCTTCGATCGGCTCGCCGCCGCGCTCGCCGACGTGAAAGCTGCGTCCGGCGGATTTTTCGCGCTCGCGATCGACCGCGAAGCTTGCGCCCGCCGCCGCGCGATCGGCGTCAAGCAGGAAGCTCTGATGCGTCCGGCTGCGTTGGGCGATCTTTCCGTCCGAGCCGAACAGCAGAACCTCGTTCACTACATATTCGCGGTCGCGCTTGATATAGCGATCGACCACGACCGCGCGGGAGCGAATCGTCTCGCCAACGCGGATCGGAGCGAAACCTTCCCATTCCTGGCGCGCGTGCAAGTTGCCGAAGATTTTCGGCAGATACCAATCGCGCGTGCGGAAGACGACCGAATGCAGGATCAGCGCGGGCGCGATCGGGCCGCCGAGCGGAGTGGCGCCGCGATACCATGGATTGTCGTCGCCAGTCGCCGCGATATAGTTCTCGACCGCGTCGGGCGAGATGGCGAATTCCTCGCCGCCAAAATCGCGTCCGACGTAAACTTCCTTCGCGTCAAAGATTCCCGAGCCCATTGCGCCGCCCTCCGTATATCTTCGCGCCCGTTATCCTATGGTTTGGCGGCCGCTTTCGCCGCGAGGCGTTCGTCGAACTTCGCCCGCGGCGCCATCGCCCGCACATGCGTGCCGTTGCCGATTTCGTCCTTTTCGTCGAAAGCGCGCACCTTGAATTCGACTTTGCGCGCGTCCGCGCCGACGACTTCAGCCTCGGCCCTCACGCGCCATCCCACGGGCGTCGCCGCGATGTGATTCACGTTGACAATCGCGCCGACGGTCATTTCGCCCGGCTCCATGTAGGGCTTGAGCGCGTCCATCGCCGCCATTTCCATCGCAAGGCTCATGAAGCAAGTCGCCAGCACGGGCGGCAACGATGGTTCGAGAGTTCCCGCGAGTTGGTCGCGTCCGACCACGAATTCGTAAGCGCCTTTGGTTCCGATCGGCGGCTGACGCATTGAGTATCTCCGTTGTTTCAGCGCGCGGCCGCGGCTTCCCGCCGCAGTCCCATCGCGTCCAGTTTTTTGATTGCCCACTCGATTCTATCGTTGCCCCAGAACGGTTCGCCGGCGACGATCAGAGTCGGCACGCCGAACACGCCGTCCCGCTCGGCTTGCTCGTAGGCGCGGGCGAGATCGTCGCGGCCTTCGAAAGCGGCGTAGCGCGCAAAATCGTCGGCGTCGAGTCCCGCCTCATGCAGCACGCCGGCCAGCGCGGCGGGCTCCTCGATATTCAATTCGCGTTTGAAGAACCGCGCGAAGACGAGCGGAGCATATTCGCGAAACCGTTCGTGTTTCTCCGCGTATATTCCGCTCATCATCGCGAGCCGCGAATCGAACAGTTTTTGCGGTCCCCGGATGATCATGCCGCGCTCGTTGGCGAAGCGGCGCGCATCGGCGTACAGGTAGCGCACCTTGTCCCAATCGCGCTGACTCCGCTTCTCGAGTTCCCCGCCATAAGCAAGCCGCGGTTCGAAATCGCGCGGAATAAAGCGCAGCCGAACCCGATGGGTCCGTTCGAGCGCGCCGGCCGGCTCCAGCGCCAGATAGCTGAAGGGGCTTTTAAAATCGTAGTAGAAACGAATTTCTTCGACGGCGTCCATCGCGGCTCCCGCTCGATTGAATAGCGGAATTCGGCGCGCCGCAAAAGCCGCCGGCCGCGCCGGCGTTCACGTTAGCGGAGCCGGACGCCGTCCGTCGCGAGCGCGGGATTATCGTGGCCGGCGTGCGGAAACTGAAGCGTGACGGTCGAACCTTCGCCTTTGCGGCTTTCGATTTTCAGGCTGGCGTTATTCAAATCCAGAAATCGGCGGGCGAGCGCCAATCCCAGACCGGCGCCCTCGAACTTCCGGGTGTAGCCGGAATCTTCCTGCGAGAAAGGTTCGAGCAGCCGCGAAAGGAATTTCGGGTCGATGCCGACGCCGGTATCGGCCACGATCACCCGCGCTCCCTGGTTGGGCGCGGGGCGTTCGACGCGCACCGCCACGCCGCCGCGATGGGTGAATTTGATGGCGTTGTCGAGCACCTGGCGCACCGCCTGAGCGACGCTGTATTCGTCGGCTTCGGCGGTCAGATCGGGCGCGCCGATCTCAAGCTTGAGCGCAAGGCCTTTCTCGGCCGCGGGTTCGCGGGCGTCTTCGACCTCGCGCGCGACGATTTCGGCGAGCCGCAACGGCCTTCGGTCGAGCTGGAAATTTCCCGACTCGAGCCGCGAATAGTCCAGGATGTTGCTGATCGTATGGAGCAGCCGGCGCGACGCTCGCGAAATCGCGTCCAGATACTCGGTTTGGCTCGTGTCGCCGCGCTCGAGCAGGTAGCTGCCGATCAAATCGCCATACCCAAGGATGATATTGATCGGGGTGCGGATTTCGTGGCTCATGTTCGCCAGAAACGCGGATTTGAGGCGTGTGGCCTCCACCGCGGCGTCGCGCGCCCGTTTCAATTCGGCTTCGGCCCGCTTGTGTTCGGTGATGTCGCGAGCGATCGCGGCGACGCCGATTACAGCGCCGTCGGAATCGCGAATCGGCGACAGCGCGACGGAAACGACGATCGTCGTGTAATCGCCGCGCAGCCGCTTGGTTTCGTAATGATCCTCGGTCGCACCGGCCCGGAACCGCGCGAATCTTCGCTGCAAGTCCGCAACTTCGTCGTATGAAAGCAGGGATTCGATGTTGCGGCCAAGTATGCGACTTGCCGGATGGCCGTAAAGGCGCTCGGCGCCGCCGTTCCAGCTCGTGACCATTCCGTCAAAGGTGAAGCTCATTATCGCATCGTCGGAAGCGGCGACGATCGATGCAAACAAGGCGTAATCGCGTTCGGCCGCGCGGCGATCGGTGATATCGCGAAGATTCACCAACAGCGCTGGCGCCCCGCCGATTTGGTCGATCGTGCGGGTCACGATTTCGCACACGCGCCAGCCGCCGTCGCCGCCGAGCAGCCGCAATTCGCATCGCGCCGGCACGCCCGGATGCGCCCGCGCGAAGGTGAAATTTTGATCGCGGAGCGGAAGGTCCTGCGGATGCACGAAGTCGCCGCCGACTCGGCCGACCATGCTTTCGGATGACTGGCCGAACATCCGCGCGCCGGGTTCATTGATAAAACGGATTCGATTTTCGTCGTCCAAAACCACTATGACGTCGGTTGAATTTTCGATCAGCGTGCGCAGGTAACTTTCATTTTCGCGCAAGCGGCTTTCGCCGCGCGACCGCTCGATTGCGACAGCGAGCACATTGGCGAGCGAGCGGACGAAGCCAGCGTCCTCGCGCGTGTAGCTTCGAGGCGAGCGCGAATAGGCCGAGAGCGCTCCGAAATTGGCGTTGCGCGAGTGGATCGGCGCCGAAACCACGCTGCGCGCGCCGCGCTCGAGCAAACGGCGATGCGCCCGAAACCGCGCATCCGCCGAGATATCCTGCGAAATCACCGGCTCCCCGCCGTTCAGCACGAGCTTCCAGAGCGTGCTTTCTTGCTCTCCGCTGAGAAGGTTCAAATATTCGGAGGCGTCGTCGCCGGTGGTCGCGCTCAACCGCATGCCGCGGCTGGCTTCGTCGTATTCGAGCACTGATGCGAAATCCGCCTGCAAGCCCGCCCGCGCGCTCTCGGCGGCTTCGGCCAGCAGCTCGCCGAGGCTTGCGCCCTCCAGTGCGCGCGCCGCGAGATGGGCCGTCGCTTCATGCTGGCGCATCCGCACCAGCAGTTCGTTCTCCGCGCTGATGCGTGCGGTGATGTCGGTATTGACGCCGAAGGCGCCCGTGATTTCTCCGTCCGCGTTGCGAATCGGGCCGCGCCAGACTTCAAGGTAATGACCATTGATTTCGGTCTCGGCAACGCTCTCTTCGCCGGCCAGCGCCGCTTGCATCCCTTCGATTAAGCGCGGCCGATCGCGATGAACGGCATACGCCGAGCGTCCGACGATCGCGCCGGGATTGGCGGAAATCAGCTTCGCGCCGCGACCCTGCATGAGAATGTATTTGCCGTCGCGATCGATCGCGCTGATTATCAACGGCACATGATTGATAATTTCGCGCAGACGGCTTTCCGTTTCGCGCAGCGTGAATTCCGCACGCCGCAGATCGGTGATATCGCGGGCGATCGACAACCGGCAGCGCCGATCTCCCAGCCGCAATTTCACCGCGGACCACAGCACCGTAAGCGTGCGGCCGTTGCGGAGTTTCATCGGTATTTCGACATTGCGAATCGCGCCCGTTGATTTGAGCGCCTCCGCGATGCGCGCGAGCGTGTCCTGGTCGAATTCGAGTCCCAAGTCCGCCGGCCTGCGACCGAGAACTTCGGTGCGCGAATAGCTGGTAACGCGCAGGAATTCATCGTTGACGTCGATATAACGTCCCTCTGACGTATCCATCAGCGTCAAAACGTCGGTGCTGTGACGGAAGACGGCTTCGAACGGATCGATATTGGACAGGTCGTCGAGTGATTCCTGAGAACGCGGAGATTCCTGATCTTTGACGATCGGCAGATTGCCGTTTTTAGCTGATGCCGACATCAGTTGCTACCGACTGTACTGAAGCGCGCGCCAATTTTCCGGCGCCAATTTTTTGCCGCATGGCGGCGCAAGCGCTTCGAAGCTCTCACGCTTCACGCACCTTCGCGCGAAATTCCACTCGCGGCGCAAACGGATTTAATCAAGTCAGCAACCATGGCGCCATCAAGACCGTGTCCTGTCGTGCTACAAAATGTCGTATTTATGCGACGGTGGGCGAAACTTCGCGATCCGCCCGATCGCCGCGGCTCGCCGCCCGGTCTAATTTGCGATTTGACGGCCGATGTCCCGCCGCGCGCATCCAGATTGACTTGAAGCGTCACAACCCTTCGCCGAACACAGCCGCCGCGGATTGGTCCGATTCCTGTTCTTCCGAATGGTCGCGCCGGGCGGGTACGTCGGAAAGGATGTTCTGCAACGCTTGCAGAAGCGTTGAACGTTTGACCGGTTTGCTTACATGTGCGTCGCAACCGGCCTCCAGGCTTTTCCGCACCGCGTCTCCGAACACCGAAGCTGTCAGCGCAATTATCGGCGTGCGCCGGCGGCGCTGTTCATTCTCCCACGCGCGAATCATTCGCGTGGTTTCATAGCCGTCTCTGACCGGCATCTGGATGTCCATCAGCACCGCGTCGAATTGACTGCCGACAAATTTCTGGTAGGCGATGTCGCCGTTCTCGGCGAATTCGAGCGTATAACCCGAACGGCGCAGAAATGCGTCCAGCAGCATGCGATTGTCCGCCGAGTCGTCGACGATGAGAATCCGCCGGCCTGTTCCCGGCGCGGCGCCGCTTTCAGGCCCGAGCGCGGCCGGCGCCGGATCTGGCTCGCGCATCGGATGCGCTTCCGGCGATGCGGCGTCGAGCGGAACGGTCAGATGGAACGCGCTGCCGTGGCCGACCTCGCTTTCCAGCCGGATTCCGCCGCCCATCAGTTCCGTCAGTTGCTTCACGATTGCGAGCCCAAGGCCCGAGCCGCCATATTGCCGCGCGGTCGACGATTGAGCCTGGGAGTAGCTGTTAAAGATCAAACCTTGCTGATCAGCGGGAACGCCAATGCCCGTATCGGCGACGCGGAGATGCAAGGATCGGGGGTCGTTCCCGGCGCGCGATATATCGAGCGCGATTTCGCCGCGTTCGGTGAACTTGAGCGCGTTGCCCAGCAGATTGATCAGAATCTGCCGCACGCGCAAAGAGTCGCCGTTGACGATGGCGGGCACATCCGGCGCGATTCGAAGCGTCAGCTTCAAGCCCTTCTGGCGGGCTTTGGCCGCGATCGTTTCAACCGCGTTTTGCGCCAGTTCCGCCAGATTGAAGTTCGCGGCTTCAAGCGTCAGGCGACCGCTCTCGATCCGGGCGAGGTCGAGAATTTTGTTGATTAGTTCGAGCAGATCCGCGCCGTTGTTCATCATGACGCTGAGATATTCGCGCTGCTCGCGCGCGAGCTGGGTTTCGTTCAGCAATTCCGCCATGCCGAGTATCGAATTCATCGGCGTGCGGATGTCATGCGACATTTGCGACAGAAACTCAGACTTGGCCCGCGAGGCCGCCTCCGCCGCTTGACGTGCCGCGACAAGTTCCGCTTCGTTATCGCGGATCGCGCGCATCAGCGCTTCACGGCGCCTGCGGTCTCCTTCGTTCAGCGTTACGGCGAATTGGGCCAGCGCCGCCGCTATGCCGAGCGCGACCCATTGAAAGAGCAACATGACGCCCTGATCGGGAATCACGATCGAGATTACGCCGATCGCCGCAAGGCAAAGCGTGGAAAATCCGCATTGAAAATAGGGGCCCCATTGTACCACGATCGCGGAGCCCAGGCACAAGAGCAGCAACGCGATGAAAAAGATGATCTGCCCATGAGAAATGATTGCGCTGGCGCACGCCATGGCGACCAGAATCGCATTGTATGCGAACATCATAAGTCGCCAGCGGCGCCGATACCATCCGCGCCACGTGCTCCAGAGCGCGGCGGCCGTGACGGCGGACAGAAATTCAAAAATTGGCGCGAGCGGCTTACTCAGATCAGGAGTGAAATAGACAACGAAAAGCCAGTTCAGCGTTTGATATATAAATACAGCGATTATGCCGCCCCGAATTAGCCGAAGCCGCTGACGCTCGTCGCCGGCCGCGCTCGCCGCCGGCATCGCCGTGCCGATCGGTTCGCGCGGCTCATTGATTGGCCGGGTATCGGTAACGCCAGGAGACATTTCCACTAGCGGTCTGATCAATCGAACCGCGCCGATTGCGAGAGCCGTCCGCGATCGATGGGAGCGGCGCAGTAATCGTCTTTGCGCTTGTTGGATTCTCAGTCAATTAGAGGCGATAGTCAATTCAAATCCTATTTTCCGGCGCATTTTGTCGCCGTCAGGATGGCGGAGCGCGAAGTTTTGCTCGATTTTGGCGATCGGCGAGAAGTGTGCGTCAGATTGACACCCCCCGTTCGAGGCCGGCGATGGTTTCGCGATGCGAATCCGCGATTGTCGCGCACGCCGGCGCGCATCGTTCGCTTTGGCGATTCTTGTGCGGCGGTGACCGCTCAAATTGGGAAAGAGCGCGCGAAAACGGCATCGCCATCGCCTGCCAGTGGACGCTTTCGGCAACTCGCCGCCGCCGATGATCTTGCGCCAACCACCAACCCGGAACTCGACCGCGGCGTGGTTGTGCGGGCGATCCGCGGCCGGCGCGGGAACCGGGCGGGATTCGGGACTTCAGGAAGCGACAATACTACTGTTGGTCTGGTTCACGTTGCTGGTAAGGTTGCGCCCCAACAGCGCATAGGCGGCGACCGCGACAATCGCAATGGTTCCAACGATCAGAACGTATTCGGCCATGGTTTGACCGCGCCGGTTCCGGTGCGGTTGCCGTGCTGCAAGCGTCGAAATGGTCATGCCAGCGCCTCTTCCGTCGGCGGCGCAACTACCTTGCCGGCCGGCGAAACGACTTTGCGCCAATGCGCGATAGCGCCTATTTCTGCCGAAACCATCGTAATATGTCAATTCTTTCATTTTTTGATCCCAATCAGGTTCGGATATGATCGTGTTCGCAATTCGCTCCGCGGTGAGGAGTGAAATTGATTCGATAAGGATTCGTCCGCCTTGCGGCCGCCGGCTGCGAGCGAGGGACTAACCATGGAAAAATCTGAATCATACGAAGCAATCCGGGGTTTCCACGCCCACATTTACTATGACGGCGAATCGCGCGGCCGCGCCGCCGGGTTGCGCGAACGGATCGAGGGTAACTTCAATGTCGTGATGGGCCGCTGGCGGGATCAGCCGGTCGGGCCGCATCCGCAGGCGATGTATCAGATCGCGTTCGCGCCGGCCGAGTTTGCGCGGATTGTTCCATGGCTGATGTTGAATCGCGATGGCCTCGTCGTCCTGGTTCATCCCGAAACCGGCGACGACTACGCCGACCACGCCGAGCATGCGCTTTGGATGGGGCGCAAGCTCGATTTGAAACTCGATTTCCTGCGCAATCTCCCGCGCCGGTAGTGTGGCGCCCCCTGAATAAGTTTGCACTTTGCGTTTATCTTGCGCTCGGCGTGGATGTCCGGATCAAGTCCGGGCCTGACCAACGCTGTGCGTCATTGCCGGGCCCGGACCCGGCAATCCATCCCAAGTCGCCCCGCGCTGGGCGACCTGCGCGCCGAGCTGATCAGGCGTCAGGCGGAAGTTATTTGCGGGACACCACGCTAGCGGAGTGCGGCGTAAACCGGGTCAGGCGGCGGGCGCGGAATCCGGTCCGGCCAATTGCTGGCGCAGCGCCCGCCGTTTTTCGCGCAGAGTGGCGACGAGCTTGTCGAACCCTTCGGCGTTCATCGCGTGATTGAATTGATTTCGATAGTTTGCAATCACGTCGATCGAAGCGATCGTCAAATCATACACGCGCCATTCGCCATTCACGCGATGCATCAGATAGTTGACCGGAATCGGGTCCTTTTGCTCGGGCAGGAAAATATTGCTGTAGACCGTCGCGTAGTCGGCGCCGTCGAACGCCTCGCGGGTGTAGTTGAAGCGTACCGCCGGTAATTCCGCCTGCACCTTTTTCACCACGTAATCCTGCATCTTGGTTAGATAGACGTCCTTGATGAAGCCGGTGAACAGCGGCGCGAATTCCGCGCGTTGCGCCGGCGTCAGGTTGCGCCAGTTATAGCCCATCACCGATCGCGCCATCGCGGTGAAGTCGAAATATCGGTCGGCCAGCGCGCCGAGTTTTTTCCGGCGCTCCCCGAGCGGCATCGCTTGATCGCGAAAAACCGCGATCACGTCCGCGACGCCCATCCGCACGCGCGCCATCGGATCTTGAGCCTCGGGTTGCGCCGAATCCGCGCTCGCGCCGGCGATCGCGCTCCGCGGTTCGGACGCCTGCACCAACGCGGGCGAGCCGGCGATCAGGGCCAGCAGAATGAGCGCTCCGATGCGCTGCGCGAAATTATCGAAACGGTCGTGAACCATCGGTCCGCGATCGCTTGAGCGTTGCATGATCGCAGTTTATCCGATCGCGCGGCGCCGCATGCGCCAGGCGCCGCAATTCCGCGCGCGCCAATCCGATCGCCGCCGGGCGAATTATTCTTCCAGCCGCGGGATGCCGGCGAGCGCGTTGGCGTTTTCCAGCGCGGAGAGATCGCCGGGATCCTTGCCCAGATGGACCGCGCGCACCACGCGCCGCATGATTTTCGCGTTGCGCGTGCGCGGCAAATCGGCGACGAAATGGACTGCCTGCGGACGCAAGGGTTTGCCCAGCGCCTCGGCGACTTTGTCAGCGATCCGGCCCGCGAGCCGGGCGGACGCGGCCGCGTCCGGTTTGAGCACCACGAACAACACCGGAGCTTCGCCTTTGGTCGCGTGCGGCACGCCAATCGCGGCAGATTCCTTGACTTCGGGAATTTCTCCCGCCGCGGATTCAACTTCCGCCGGCCCGAGCCGCTTGCCCGCAATCTTCAGGGTATCGTCCGAACGGCCGAGCAGCATCCAGTCGCCGTCCTCGTCGATCATGGCCCAGTCGCCGTGCACCCAGACGCCGTCGAAGCGCCGCCAGTACGCGTCGAGATAGCGTTCCGGATCGTTCCAGAAACCTTTGGTCATCCCCGGCCAGACATTCAGCGCCGCCAATTCTCCGACCGAACCGGTAACCGGCCGGCCGCTTTCATCAAGCGCGGCGGCATCGATTCCGGGAACGGCGCTGTTGAAGCCGCAGGCCTTGATTGGCCGCATGACGACGCATCCGAGCAGTCCGCCAGCGATTTCGGTGCCGCCGGAATAATTAATGATGGGAATGCGTTTGTCGCCGGCATGTTCGAACAGCCAATTCCAGGCCTCGGGGTTCCAGACTTCGCCGGTCGAGCCAAGGATTCGCAGCGACGACAAATCGTGCCGCTTGATATGTTCCGCGCCGCTTGGAATAAGCGCGCGCACCAGAGTCGGCGAGATGCCGAGGTGGGTGATGCGATGGCGCGCGATTATGCCCCAAATGCGGTCCGGCGCCGGAAAGTCCGGCGCGCCTTCATAGAGGAACGCGGTCGCGCCGAGCGTTAACGCGCCGACGATCAGCCACGGGCCCATCATCCAGCCCATGTCGGTGAACCAGAAAATCCGCTCGCCGGGCCGGACGTCGAAGAGATGCGCCATGTCTTGGGCGCCTTTGAGCGGAAAGCCGGCGTGATAATGCACGGTGCCCTTCGGCCGTCCGGTAGTGCCGGAGGTGTAGATGATCATGAACGGATCCATGCTTGCCATCGCGGCGACGGGCGCCGTGGCGCTTTCCGCGCCGACGATTTCGTCCCACGCCAGCGCGCCGGTGAGCGGCTGGCCGGGCGCCATCCGGCGCACCGCGACGATCTTCTCCACGCATCCTGCCAGTTCGGCGGCGGCGCGCGCCGTGGCGAGCAGATTGACGGGCTGGCCGCGGCGCCAGAAGCCGTCGGCGGTGATGAGCAGTTTCGCGTCGGCGTCGCGCAGGCGAACCGCAGCGGCTTCGGCTCCATAGCCGGAGAAGATCGGAATCAGGATTGCGCCGATCTGTGCGATTGCAAGCGCGGCTACCGCCGTCTCCGCAAGCATCGGCATAAACACGCCGACGCGGTCGCCCGCGCTCACGCCGAGCCGGCCGATCGCGTTGGCGGCGCGTCCAACAGCTTGCGAAAGGTCCTTATAAGAGAGCGCGACGACGGCGCCGTCTTCGCCCTCCCAGATGATCGCCGGATCGTGCGCGCGCGCATTGCGGGCATGGCGATGGACGGCGTTGTGGGTCAGGTTGAGCCGCCCATCGACGAACCAGGACGGCCATTGCACGCCTTTGGACGTATCGACCACTCGTGTGTAAGGCGTGAACCATTCGACGCCCAGCAGGTCCAGCGTCGCACGCCAGAATTTTTCGGGATCGCCGATGCTGAGTTTATAGAGCTCCGCATAACCGGCTTCGGGCGCGGCGGGATCGATCGCGATTCCCAGCGCCACCGCAAGGTTTTCCAAATGGCTGCCGCGCACGTAGCCCGGATTGGGAAACCATACAGCTTGCCGATTTGCGCCAAATTCGCCGCGATCCATTTCGTTCGCTCTCCCTGATCCACGCGCATCAGGCGCGTATAATCCCGACCAGTATAGGGACTTGGCCGAGGAATGGTCAGCGCGTCGCAAAAAACGGACGGCTCTAGTATCGCTCATTGCACCCTGATGCACCTATGAAGCGACAAATTCGGCGGTTCCGTACTGGGGTGACTTGTTCTCGGGAGCGCGATAGAACTCTTTACAAACTGCTTGTTCTGCGTCACGGATTTTATAGGGACATCAAAACCGGCCAATTCCAAACTTGTTTAGAAAGTGGCCGGGACAAAAAGGGGAGAGAACAGTCGCTTGGCCATCAAAACGTCAATATCATCCAATAGCGACACACAGATAGCCATGGAAACTATCGAGCCATCGTCCGTGGAAGCGGTCGATTGGGATTCCGTATCGCTCTTCAAACAGCCCGAGGACAGCCTCGGCTATCTGCTCTGGCAGACCGCGCACGGATGGATGCGCCGTCTCAACAGCGCGCTGCTCGAAGCCGGGATGACGCATCTTCAATATATCGTGCTCGGCTCCGCGCTATGGATCACGCGCAACGAGAAGCCGCCGTCGCAGGCCAAGCTGGCTCAGTTCTGCGCGATGGATCCGATGCTGATATCGAAGGTGGTGCGCGCGCTGGAGCGCAAGCACGCCATCCGCCGCGCTCCCGATCCGCGCGACACCCGGAGCAAGCTGCTCACGTTGACGGACGAGGGCGTCGAGATCATCCTGCGCTGTATTCCGTTGGTGGAACGCGCGTACGAAGAATATTTCTCCGTGATCAGCGAAGAGGAAAAGCAGCTCCACGGCATTCTGATGCGGCTGTTCCGTACCTTGAAACCCGAAGACAACCTTTAACCAGCGCGCGCGTTACGGCGCTGGGTGCGGGCCGCGGCCTCGGCCCGGCCAGCGCCGGAAGAAGCCCCATCGCTGGCGCGCCTGATTGCGTTGATCGGGCGTCATGTGCTGCCAACGCTGATAATTGCGCATCATGTGCTCGCGCTGCTCCGGGGGCAGTTGCTGAAAATGTTGATAGCGCTGCATCAGTTCGCGGCGCTGGTCCGGCGGCATTTGGCGGAAATGATCGTACTGGGCGCGCATCCGCTCGCGTTGCTCGGGCGGCAAGTCGCGCCATTGCCGCATCCCTTCCAGCACCTGCCGGCGCTGGTCGGGGGGAAGATTGCGGAATTGCTGAAAATTCCGGCGCGCGGCCTGGCGCTGTTCGGGCGTCATTTGCCGCCACGCCCGATAGTTTTCCTGCAAACGCTGACGCTGCTCGGGATTCAACCGCGACCATTGATCCGGATAGCGCTGGATAAAGGCGCGAAAGTCAGGGTTCTGATAAGGCGGTCCCGCCTGCGCATGGCTCCGCGCCGGAGTCGCGGCGAGCGCCAGCGACAGCGCGAAAAATCCCGCCAGTGCGCGACCCGTCCAAGCCGCCGATGCGCGCCTTGCGGCGCCATTTGATGTACGCGGCGTGGTCACTCTACCGGCTCCGATTCGTCGCCGGAGGGCGGCGCGGGAGAGGAATAAGGATTTGGCGCGGGCTGATTCCGATCCGAACCGGCGCCGGACTTCCGCTGTCCGCCTAAAAAGCCCAGGGAGCGGAGCGTGCGAATTTGATCGACCAGAGATTCCGGCTGTCGATCGGACGGTTCGGCGCCGGAATCGCGGCCCGACGCGGCGAACAGGTCGAGATTCAGCAGCATCCGCGGGTCCGGCGGCGGTTCCTGCGCGAGCGCGCGCGCAATTGCGGACAGGAGCAGGACGCTTGCGAGCGTAGCCGAGGCCAGCATCCTACGACGACGTCGGTCCGCCGCCGTCGGGCGCGGATGACGGCAATTGGTCAAGATGCTCGATGACATCGTAATTTTCGAACATATCGAGATGGGCGACGAGCGGATAGTTGCGCATCAGATCGAGATTGACGTCGGTCAATTCGCCGGCCGCGGCGAGCTGATCGGGCGGCGGCGCGGGAATTTCGCCAATCATCGAATTGCGCAGCATCACGCCCATCGCGACGATTGCGACGATCGCGAACGCCCCCAACGGCGCCATCATGATCCACACGCTCCAGGGAACTTCGAGCTCGCGATCATCGTCCTGCCCGGGCGCCTGGGCTTTTGCGATACGCCGCCGCAACTGCGCCCGATAAGCGGTCCAGTCGGGCGCGGGCGCGGGGCTCAATCCGGCGCGCAGCGAAGCGGCGGTTTCCGTCAGTCCGGATGCGGTCGCGCGGCAGCGCGCGCAGCCTTCCAGATGCGCGGCGACGCGGGCGTGTTCTTCGCCCTCCAGTTCGCCTCGCAGCAGCGGCGCAAGGGCGGTTTCAGGATGACGTGAAAATTTCATCTTAAGCCTCCCTCGCCATCAGTTTGCGCAGTTCAATCAGTCCGCGATGGACATGGACGCGCGCCGTGCTCTCCTTGCATCCAAGCACCGCGGCGATCTCCCGGCTGCTTAATCCCTCCTGCACCTGCATCACCACCGCGATGCGCTGTTTCGGCGCGAGCTGGGCCAGCGCGGCGCGGACGCGGCGATGCTCTTCGCCGCGCATGGTTTGTTCTTCCGGGCCGTCGTCTTCAGCCGGCGGATCGATCGCTTCCTCATCGTCCGGGTCGGCGCCGGGTCCGGCCAGCGGCACAAATTTCCGCCACCATCGCGAGCGGCGTTGGTGGTCAATACATAGATTGACCAGAATCCGATGGAACCAGGTGGTGAAGCGCGCCCGCCGGTCGAAACGATGGGCGAACTGCAGGAGGCGCATGAACGCCTCCTGCGAAACGTCGCGCGCTTCGGCGTCGTTGCCGAGAATCGCCGCCGCGACGCGCCATGCGCGCTCCTGATGCCGGTCGAGCAGCAACTCAAACGCGGCTCGATCGTTCGCGGCGACCCTTGCGCACAACTCCTCATCTGAAGGCTCCACCAGGCTACGGTCTGCTCCGTTCGGAATTGGCCACTATGTTCGCGTACGTCGCCCGGAATGGCGGCGCATGGGCCGTTACCCGATGCTAGCTGAACCTATGTACGAAGCTAAGCGCTCAAACGTTTACCGGCGTCGGAAAATTTCCGGCCGGCGCGCGGATCTTTATCATCGCCGCGGCGAAACGAATTTTCGCGGGCGGACGTAAACGGATCTGTACGCTGGCGCGTCTAATAAGCCAGAGAGGCGGACTTCGATGAAAACCGCAATTATTGCGAGCGAATCGAGGCGGCGGGGAGCGCGAATTCTGGCCATGATGCTTGCCGCGGCATTCGCCGCGTCGATCGCCGGATGCACGGCGATGAATCCGCAAGGCGCGGCCGAGCAGGCGGCGCCCAGCTATTACAATGAGCAATACAGCCAGTTGACGCCGCAGCAGAAGATGCAGCTTGAAGACCATCTTGCGAACCAGGACAACGCGGCATGGCGGACCACGGCCTCGGTCGTATCGAGCGTCGGCACGCTGGCCGGCGGCACCGGCTTCTTGATCTGGGGCATCAAGCGTTAATCAGGCGCAAGCCGCCGCTTCAAAGCGGCATTTGATGGTTTAACCCAAAGGGCAAAGAGGAAAGGAGCCATATGGGAATGCGGAGGTATGTAATCGGAGCGGCGATCGCGGGTCTTGCGATCGCGGGCATGGGGAGCGGTTCGGCGTTGGCGCGGCCGTCGAAGCCGACGCCGAGCGGCAATATGAACCTTAAGTTTCAGGGTTCGGAATACGCCCTGGTCTCGTCCGAAGCGACCACCATCCAGATTGACGGCCTTGGCCAGCTAATCGCCGACAAACAAGGCAATTTGAGCGGCGCCGAGACCTTCACGGCGGTGAATTCCGACAGCCAGACCGAAAATGTCTGCAGCGGTTCGGTTTCGGGATCGATCACGCCGCCGAGCGGAAATTTCGGTTCCGGCGCGGGTTCGTTCACGGCCAATCTGACCTTCACCCCGGGCGGCAATTCCGGCGCCTATTGTTTTCCGTCGGGCACGACCAGCATGGCGCTGCTGTGCAATCGCACGCTGCTGCATGAGAACCTGGCGAGCGAGCTTGACGCCGGCACGTATCGATGCGTCGCGACGGGAGTGAGCGTGAGCGGCGGTTCGGACTCGATCAACGCCGCGACGATGGGTGCGCGGATCGGAATCACGCGCGGCAACAACGCGCCGAACAGCTAATCGCGCCTGAGCATCGGGCGGATTGAGCGGGCGGTCGCGTTGGCGATCGCCCGCTTCGCATTGGCGCCGCGCCAGCCTCGCGCCCCGCGATCGGTTGCCATCAATCGGCCTGTTCATTAGCGTTGCCGGAGAGCCCGGGCGAATTTCGCTCGGCGCGCCGGCTCAGTTGCCGGAAAGTCTTCAGGAGAATTCAGCAATGAAAGTTTCGCTTTTTTACCTTCCTTCGGTGGGCAGCCGTGCGGAAATCGAGCGCGGGATGGTTGGGTTGCGCGGCGAGGTTTACGACCGGATGCTGCGCGAGGTCACCGAGCAGGCGCAGTTGGCCGACGATCTGGGTTACGACTCGATCAGCTTTACCGAGCATCATTTCCACGCCGAAGGATTCGAGATGTCGAACAATCCGGTGATGCTCGATCTGTATATCGGGATGCAGACCAAGCGTTTGCGCGTCGGCCAGCTCGGAATCGTGCTGCCGGCCAACAACCCGATCCGGGTGGCCGAGGATATCGCGATGCTCGACCACATGACGGGCGGACGCGCCAACGCCGGCTTCGCGCGCGGCTATCAGCGGCGATGGGTCGATATCATGGCGCAGCAGACCCACGGCATCCACGGCGCGCAGCCCCATCAGCACGACGCGATCGACGACGCGAATCGGGCGGCGTTCGAGGAGTGCTACCGGATTATCAAGCAGGCGTGGACCGAGGAGATGCTGTCATACGAGGGCCGCTACTGGCGCGTGCCGCCCGGCGAAACGCCGTGGAATATCGAGGCGACTCAGAAATGGGGCCGGGGCGTTGAAAACGGAATCGTGAAGGCGGTCAGCGTGGTGCCGAAACCGGTGCAGAAACCGCATCCGCCGATCTTTCAGCCCTTCGCATCATCGGAGCGGAGCATCCGCTGGTGCGGAGAAGAGGGCGTGACCGCCGTCATCCCGCCGCTGTTTCCCGACTACGAAAAGCATCTGGCGGAACTTTACGCCTCGGTCTCGCACAAACCGGTGGGCGAGGGCTTCGGCGTGCTGCGCGACGTGATTATCGCGGACACCGACGACGAGGCGCGCGACATGTGGCGCCAGAGCGGCTACTTCTGCGGGCACGAATGGTTCGAGCCGTTCGGCTTCTCCAAAGCGATGCAGGATCCCAAGACCGGCGAAACCCCCGATATCTTCGAGAACAGCCTCGCGCTGGTCGGATCGATCGATACGGTCACGCGCCAGCTTGAGCGTTTGCAGAAGCGGCTGCCGCTCAAGTGGATATTCGCGTGGATGTACAACGGGCTGATTCCGCACGAGCGCAACCTCAAGATCCTCGAGCAGTTCTGGACCAAGGTCGTGCCGCGCGTCGCCGCGTAGTCCCGAGAGATCGCCGCGGCGCGCCTGGTGTGGCGGCTCGTAAATAACTTCCATCTGATGCCTTATCAGCGCGGCGCGCAGGTCGCCCGCCGCGGGGCGGCCAGGGATGGATTGCCGGGTCTGGGCCCGGCAATGACGAACAGAGTGTGTCATGCCCGGACTTGATCCGGGCATCCACGCCGAGCGCAAGATTGACGCGGAGCGAAAACTTATTCAGGGGACGCCACACTAAACCCCCAGCTCGCTCAGAAAGACGTGCTGGGTCGCCTTGCGCGCCGCGGTTCCGGCATACGCGCCGGCGGCGGCCGTGACGATCGCATTGCCCTGGAACTGCCCGATGCCGCGCAGGGTCTCCTCGACCGCCGACATCACGCCCGCCTCGGCCATCGCGCCGAAGCCGCCGAACCATCGCATCACGGCGTCATGGCGGGCCGGCGCGAAGAGCGCCAGCGCGCGCGCCAATCGATCGCGCAGGCCATATTGGATGTTGCCCGCCGCCTCGACGATCACGGCAATCAGATCGCGCACATAGCGGTCGGCGTTGCGTTGGCTCAATAATCCGCCGGCCGGATCGGCGCCGGAGGCGACTGGCGGACGCAGATGAATCGCGTCGATCGTCGTGTAGCCGCCGGCGGCGAAAAAATATTCCAGGCAGGCGTCGCCAATCGCGCGCGGCAGCGCCGGATCGGCGAGATTGCGCAGCGTCGTGGCCAGCGACAGCGCGATTCCGAACTGTCCTTCAAGGAACGAACCGAGCGTTTTCGCCAGATCGGCGCGGCCCGGATCGATCGTGAAAAACTCCATCAGCCGCGCGAAGATCGCCGCCGGATCGGGTGTGGCGCCGGCCGGATCGTTGGCCATGAAGATGCGCCGCAAGGCGCCGGCCGGATCGGCGATGGCGTTGAGCGCCGACGACAAGCCGAACCCCGCGTCGCCGAGGCGCGGCAGATGGATCAGGTCGAGCAGCGGCGAAAAATCGATCGTGAGGTTGCGCGGCAGCGGCTGGCCTGAGTCAAGATTGTGCTTGAGCGAAGTTCCGTCGGCCGCCTTGATCGCCGCCAGCGGCATCCGTCCCGCGAATCCGCCTGCGATCGCTTCCTGGATCATCGCGACCACCGCGTAAGAGTCGCGATTTTGCGTCGTGACCATTTTCCGTTTTCTCCTCGCGCTTTGCGCGTGGCGCGCCGCCGCTTAGGGTGGCGTCCCCTGAATAAGTTTGCACTCCGCGTCGATCTTGCGCTCCGGTGTGGATGCCCGGATCAAGTCCGGGCATGACCAACGCTGTTCGTCATTGCCGGGCCCGGACCCGGCAATCCATCCCAGGTCGCCCCGCGGCGGGCGGCCTGCGCGCCGAGCCGATCAGGCATCGGGCGGAAGTTATTTGCGGGACACCACACTAGAAGTTCGACCAGCGCAGCCGGCCGAGTTCGTCGTAGAATTGTTCGTGCAGCTCGGCGCCGCTCAGCGTCAGCATCACGAAGCCGTTGGGCGCGCGCCGCGCGTCGCCGCCGTGGCGCGCGAGATCGGTCTCCGCCCACGCCACGCGCACCGTGCCGTTGCCGAGCTTCTCCAGATTGCGCATCCACGGCAGATAGGGAATCGCGCCGTGTCCGACGCATCGCGCCGTCATCGCCGCGTTGTTGGCGAAGAAGATCCGTTCGTAAGCGATGCCCGCGTGCACGTGGCCCCAGTACCACCACCAGTCGTGCGCCGCGCTCATCGCGCCGGTCACTTGACCATAGAGCGGCTTCGGCGTGACCGCGCCGGTGACGGGATGGACGTCGAAACCGTCGTGATGGGTCAGCAAGATGACGCGTTTGCCCGGATGGCGCGCGAGCAGGCTGACGAACCATTCCAACTGCGCCATTCCGTTCAGTTCGCGCCGCGGGTCCGGTTCGAACAGCGATCCGTTTTCGTAAAGCAGGCTCTGGTAGTAGGCGAAATAGGCCGTATCCAGTCCGACGATCAGCCAATGCTCGTTGCTCAGCGCGAAGTAGCTGAGGCCTTGCTGCAACTTCCGGAAACGCGGATCGTCGAGCAGAGTTTCGAAATAGCCCTTGCCGCCGCAATACATCTCGTGATTGGAGTTGAGCGTGTAGCCGCCTTCGCTGCCGTGCGGCCACGCCGCCAGGAACTTCCGCTGTTCCTCATTCGGCAGGCCGGAGTAGTAAACGTCGCCGAGATGGATGGTGTAGTGCGGTTCGAGCTTCTCCATCTGAGCGGCGACCGCCCGCGCCGCCGGTTCGCCGGTGCCCCAATCGCCGGCGATCGCGATTCTGATCGAAGACGCGGCGATCAGTCGGCGCTCCGGATCGATCGCCGGCGTGGAATCGCTGTGCAGTCTGAAGGGCGTGCGATTTTTGCCGGTGCGGTAGTAATTCAGCAGGCTCTCCGCCCAGTGCGGATCGAATTCCTCGTACGGCGCGCCGCCGGCGATCTCGCGGATGCCGATCGCTTCGGCGACGGCGTCGCCCGCGCGCAGATTGCCGAGCGCCGCCGCGATTTCGGCCTCGCCGGCGCCGTCGGACACATTCACGCCGCCGGCGGCCGCCTCCTGTTCGGCTTGGCGCAGCGCGTTAAGCAGATTGGTTCGGCTGCCGGTATCGACCGTGTTGGCAATCTGCGAGATGTTATCGATCAGACCCTTGAGATGGGCCGCGAGCGATTCCGCCATATCCCCCCCTGTTTTGCTTGACGTGCGACTCAAGCAACTTCAAAAATGCTGACTAACGCACCTGTGGGCAATTTCTTATTAGTTGATGCGCGCCTGACGACGCAAGCCGCGCCACGCGGCGGGCGGCAAACTCTCAATTCCTTTACGCGGCGGCCGTCGCGAAGCATGATAACGTTCGATCTTGGTTTGCGATGAGGATGCGATGAATCTGAAAGATGCGGTTGCGATCGTTACTGGCGGCGGCTCGGGTCTGGGCGGAGCGACGGCGCGCGCGTTTGCCGACGCGGGCGCCAAGGTCGCCATTATCGATTTACCCAATTCGCCCGGCGCAAAGGTTGCGGAAAGCTTCGGCGAGCGCGGACTTTTTACTCCGGCCGATGTCGTATCGGGCGAAGAGGTTGAAGCGGCGATCGCCGCGGCGGTCAAGCAATTCGGCACGCTGCATATCGCGGTGAATTGCGCCGGAGTGGGCCGCGCGATGCGCACGATCACGCGCGAAGCGCCGCATTCGCTCGACCTCTTCGCCAAGGTGATACAGATCAACCTGATTGGAACCTTCAACGTAATCCGGTTGGCGGCGAACCAGATGGCGAAGAATTCGCCGAACAGCGAAGGCGAGCGCGGCGTGATTATCAATACCGCCTCGATCGCCGCGTTCGACGGTCAAATCGGACAGGCCGCCTATTCGGCGTCGAAAGCGGGCGTGGTTGGGATGACGCTGCCGATCGCCCGCGACCTCGCGTCGTTCGGCGTCCGCGTCTGCACGATCGCGCCCGGAACGTTCGATACGCCGATGCTGGCGCTGCTGCCGGAGCCGGCGCGCAAGGCGCTCGGCGCGCAGATTCCGTTTCCGTCGCGGCTCGGCCGTCCGGAGGAATACGCGTCGCTCGCGCAGGAGATCGTGCGCAATGCGATGCTGAACGGCGAGACGATCCGGCTCGACGGCGCGCTCCGCATGGCCCCGCGCTGACGGCGTGCTCCGCGGCGCAATCGATCAAGCGGCGGCCTTCGCTCATCGATGAGCGAAGGCCGTTTCGTTTTTAATGAGAGGGAAGCGGGGAGGGGGCCGAAGCTGACGCGGGTTGCGCGACGCTGGGCTGGGCCGCCTCTTCGGGCGCGGCCGGCGCAACCGGCGGCGCGTTCAATTTTCCGTTTTCGTCCGGCGCGTCGGTCGTGACGGTGGTGATCAGCATCCCCTGCTGATAGCGCGGTCCGCCCACGATCAACATCCCGTGGTTCATCAGCTTCAAATCGGTCGACATGATTGGCCGCGCTCCGTCGAAGAGAATCAGCTCCATCGCGATCATGCCATCCTCGATCGCGCGCGGCGCGATATGCAGGATCCGTCCGCCCGGCAGCGTGAACGCGACCATCCGGCCGCATACCGTGTTCTGCTCCTGCTTGGCGATCAGCCGGTAGGTGCTGAATTCGAAAAGCGACTGCAGCCGCTCAGCCATCGGCGTGCGCGCGATCCGCTGATCCATCCCTTCGGCGGTGTTTGCCGCGAGCACCGATTCGACTTTGATGCGCACCGCGCGCCTTGCGTCGTGGGCAAAAGCGGTGGCGGCGAAGGCGCCAACGAGCATCAGCGAGTAGAGCGGAAACAGGCGTCCGACAGCGCGGCGAACATTCATAGCTAACGCGATTGATCAGGCACCCAGATCACAGTTGTGTCATTTTCAGGCTCGCTCCAGACCGCAACCGAAGGACTGTCGGCCTCAAGCCGAGAAATGACCGCGCTCGGGCGTCCCGAAACGCTCTGATTGCCCAAAAAGACTTGCGCCGCTCCGGACGAAGGGGCGGAATTGCTCGGCGCCGCGCTCGCGATTTGCGTTGGCGCCGCCTTGGCTGGGGCGGCGGCCGGAGCACGCATCGCGACCTGCTGAGCTTGCGGCGCCTGATGGCGATCGGCAATGAACTGTCGGGCGTACGGAGTGATCAATACCGCAGTGACGATCGCGACGGCCGCACCCGCGAGACCGCCCATAATCGCGCCGCCCAGATTCTCGGTCATAGAGCCGAGATAATTCCTGATTCGTGCAAAGAAAGGCGTCGGCAACCGATCGATTCGCGCGACGATTTTAGCGGCGAAGCCGTTCAGATTCGGCAGCGGCGAAGCGCCCCGCAGGGCCACGCCGAACTGACGGTAATCGTTAAGTTCGGCTTCGCAGGCGAGACACTGAACCACATGACGCGCCACTTCCTGCATCTCGTGCGGCTCAAGCTCGCCGTCATCAAAGGCGCCAAGCAGCAAACCGATCTCCTCGCATCGTGCCATTGCGGTTCAATCCCCGTTGAGGTCCTTGAGGATGGAGCGCAGGCGGCCGCGCGCATAATGCAGCCGGCTCATCACGGTTCCGCGCGGAACATCAAGCGTTTCGCTTATTTCGTCGTAAGACAGGCCTTCCACTTCTCGTAGCAGTATCACGGCGCGATGTTCCGCCGTCAACTGTCCCAAAGCTTCTGTGAGCCGTTGATGCAATTCGCCGCGAGCGGTCTCCTGAAAAGAATCGCCCCGGCCGCTCGGTATCCGTTCAATTTCACTTTCCGCATCATCGCCGCGCAATACAACATGGCGTCCCTCGCGACGGCGGAAATCGATCGCGAGGTTCGCCGCAATCCGATAGAGCCAGGTCGAGAAGCTCGAGCGCGATTCGAACTTGCCGATATTCTCATAGGCGCGAACGAAGGTCTCCTGAGCCAACTCCACTGCGTCATCGGGGTTATGCACCACCGCTTGCGCGACGCCCACCACCCGCCGCTGATATCGTTCGACCAACGCGCCAAAAGCCTGCGTGTCGCCCTGTTGGGCACGCCGGATCAGTTCGGTTTCGTTGGCCTCCGCGGGCGTTGGTTTACTCAAGAGGTTTAGACGGTAGTTTTGCGCGGAAATTCACGGGAAATGGCTGGTTGATTTTATTCGGACTTCAACTCCGCCCAATTCGGTCCCGATTTCAATTCGACGCGGAGCGGCACGCGCAATTCGGCCGCGCCTTCCATCTCGCGCCGCACCGCGGCGCCGGCCTGCGCGAGACCGTCGGCGGCGATCTCCAACAGCAGTTCGTCATGCACTTGCAGCAAAATTCGCGCCGGTAGCTTGCGATCGCAAATTACCGCATCGAGCCGCACCATTGCGAGCTTGATCAGATCGGCCGCACCGCCCTGGATCGGCGTATTGATCGCGATTCGCTCGGCCTGCGCGCGCGCACCGCCCTGCGGACCATTCAAATCCGGCAGATAGCGCCGCCGTCCGTACATCGTGGCGACGAAACCCCGTTCGCGAGCTTCGGCCAGCGTTTTCTCGAACCAGTCGCGGACGCCGGGCAGCCGCTCGAAATAACGCTTGATGTAATCCGCCGCCTCATTTTGCGAAATGCCAAGCTCGCCCGCCAGGCGCTGCGGACCCATCCCGTAAATGATGCCGAAATTGATCACCTTGGCCAGCCGGCGCGATTCCGGATCGAGCCGCTCGGGCGCCACGCCGAGCAGTTCGCTGGCGGTGCGCGCATGGATGTCTTCGCCGCGGGCGAAGGCGTCGAGCAGGGTCGCATCGGCCGAAAGATGCGCGAGAATCCGCAAATCAATCTGCGAATAATCGGCGGATAGCAGATAATAGCCGGGCGGGGCGATGAAGGCGCGCCGGATACGCCGGCCCTCCTCGGTACGGGTCGGGATATTCTGCAAATTGGGCTCGGTCGAGCTAAGCCGGCCGGTGGCGGTCAACGCTTGATGAAAACTGGTATGCAGCCGGCCGTCGGCGGGATCGATCAGCGCCGGCAGAGCGTCGGAATAGGTCGATTTAAGCTTCGCCAGCGCGCGATACTCCATGATCAATCGCGGCAGCGGATGGACCGCGGCGAGCTTTTCGAGCGCGTCGGCGTCGGTGGAATAGCCGCTTTTGGTCTTCTTCAGCCCTTTTGCCGTCAGCTTGAGCCGATCGAACAGAACCTCCCGCAGTTGATTTGGCGAATTCAGATTGAACGGGCCGCCCGCCATTTCGTGGCACTGGCGTTCCAGACGCTCCAGATGGCCGCCAAATTCCGCCGAAATGGCGCCCAGCGCGGCCGCGTCCACCGCGATGCCGGCGGCTTCCATCCTGGCCAGCACCCGTGCGACCGGAATCTCGATCTCGTTGAACAGGCGTTCAAGCTCCTGCTCGTGCAGACGCGGCGCGAGCGCAAGCCGCGCCGCCTCGACCGCAGCCGCTTCGGCCCCCGGTTCGACCGCGCCCGCCGGGATCGATCCGAGCCGCGCCAAATCTTCAAGTGATGGTTCAGGTTTGGCCGGATTGACGAGAAACCCCGCGAGCATCGTGTCGAAATCGACGCCGTTTAGCTCGCTCCCGAGCTTTTGCGCGACCTTGATGTGACGTTTCAGGTCGTGGCAGGCTTTCGGCGGGCTTGGCGCGGCCAGCAATGGCCCAACCTCAGTGAGCGCCGCGCCTGAAAAAACCCAGATATGGTCGTCGTCCTCAGCTTTGACTGCGAGCGACGCTCCGGCCGTTTCGACCGCATCCGCAAGATGCACGGCCAGCCTTTTGGCGCCTCGCAGTGTCCGGAGCGCGTCCGCGACGCCGTCGCGCGTTACCTGACGCACCGGATGATGGTTCGCCGCGGCCGGTTCCGGCGCCGCCGCGCCACCGCCGAGTTCGGCGAGCATCGTATGGAACTCAAGTTCCGCGAGCAGCGCGCGCATCGCGGCGACATCGATTCCCGGCCAGGCCAGTTCGCCGGGACCGAATTCGAGCGGAACGTCGGTTTCGATCCGCACCAGCTTGCGCGCGAGTTCAACGTCGCCGCGATGGGCGGCGATGCGCGCCGCCAGATCTTTCGGAATCCGCCCCTTCACTTCGCCAAGCCGGTCGAGGCCCGCGAGCAGGCTGGCGAGGCTGCCGAAATGCTGAATCAAGGCGGAGGCGGTCTTTGGGCCGACGCCGGGCAAGCCCTTGACGTTGTCGATCGCGTCGCCGGTGAGCGCCATGATATCGACCACGGCGGGCGGCTCGACGCCGAACTGTTCGCGCACTTCGGGGACGCCGACGCGCCGGTCGTTCATCGTGTCCCAGAGCGTGATCGCGGGCGTGACCAGTTGCTTGAAGTCCTTGTCGCCAGTGACGATGACGGCGTTCATTCCGGCGCGCGCGGCGCGGGTTGCGAGCGTGCCTATAACGTCGTCGGCTTCAACGCCCGGAATCACGATTGGCCGGATGCGCATCGCCTCGACCGCGCGATGGATATACGGAATCTGCGGGGAGAGATCGGGCGGCGTCGCGGCGCGGTTGGCTTTGTACGGTTCAAACAAATCGTCGCGGAAGGTTTTGCCGGCCGCGTCGAAGACCACGCCGATATGCGTCGGACGGACATCCTTGAGCAGCTTAAGGAGCATCCGGATAAATCCGTAGGTTGCGCCGGTCGGCGTGCCTTTGGAGTTGCTGAGCGGCGGCAGGACGTGAAACGCGCGGAAAATTATCCACGTGCCGTCGACCAGATAGAGCGTGCGATCCGGGTCAGCCATAGATGCGTCCAACCAGCGTAACGAAACCTGCGGGCAATGCAAAAGTAGAACTCATTTAATCAACCAATATTGACAGTTTGGTCTTCCGTGTCTTAACTGATCGTTTCGACCAGCCATCGCATGTGAATCAAACCCAGGCTGTAACGTCATTTCGGTTGACGCTGCCACGCCGCGGGCGACCCGCGGCGACGGCAGAGCGGACGGGCGGATGATAGACGTCAAGCATTTAACCAAAGCATACGGCAGTTTTGTCGCGGTCAAGGATGTTTCGTTCAAGGCCGAAAAAGGCCAGATTCTTGGCTTCCTTGGACCCAACGGAGCCGGCAAGACCACCACGATGCGGATCATTACCGGCTTCATGCCGGCGACCGCGGGCACCGTGGAAATCGACGGCCTCGACATTTTCAACAATTCGCTCGAGGCGCGCCGGCGAATCGGCTACCTGCCGGAAAATCCTCCGCTCTACGTGGACATGCGGGTGGAAGGCTATTTGCGTTTCGTCGCCAAGCTGCGGGGGGTGAAGCGCGCGGAAATCGACGGCGCGGTGGACCATGTCGTGCAGGTGACCGGCTTGAGCGACATGACCGGCCGGATTTGCGGACAGCTTTCAAAAGGCTATCGGCAACGGGTGGGCCTGGCGCAGGCGCTGGTGCACAATCCGCCGGTGCTGGTGCTGGACGAGCCGACGATCGGCCTCGATCCGCGCCAGATTCATGAAATCCGCGAGCTGATCCGCGGGCTGGCGGGCGATCGCACGATCGTGCTCTCGACGCATATCCTGCCCGAGGTCTCGCAAATCTGCGACAAGGTCGTAATTATCAACGACGGCCGGGTCGCGCTGGAAGAGATGATCAAAGATATCCCGGAGGGAACTTCGCTCGAAGAGGTTTTCCTGCACGCGATTGCGCGCGAGGGACACGCCGCGGAAGCCGGCGCCGAAGAGACGCTGGAGGAAGTGGGGGCCGGCCACAGCGCCTGACCGGTGCGGGGACGGCCCGGAAAAATCGGAACAGATGCGTAACACAATTACGATTGCGGGCAAGGAGCTGGCCGGCTACTTCGTGCAGCCGGTAGCCTACGTCGTGCTGACCGTTTTCGTCCTGCTCGGCGGATGGTTTTTCTTCGCGATGCTGCGGCAGTTCGACGAGATGGTGCAGTTGGTGCAGATGATGGGGCAGCCGGACACGCTGCGCCAGATGAATCTGAACACGCGGGTTATCGATCCGCTGCTGCACGACCTGTCGGTGGTGCTGGTGATCGTGATGCCGGCGCTGACGATGCGGGTGTTCGCGGAGGAGAAACGCTCCGGGACCTACGAGTTGCTGCTGACCGCGCCGATTCGCACCGGCGAAATCGTGGCGGGCAAGTTCCTCGCCGCCGGTGCGTTCACGCTGGTGATGGTGGCGCTGGCGTGGATCTTCCCGCTCATTCTGATCGTCTTCGGCAATCCCGAAGTCGGCGTGATGTTCGCCGGCTATCTGGGCCTGTTCCTGCTCGCGCTGTCGTTCGTCTCGGTCGGATTGTTCACCAGCTCGCTGACGCAGAATCAGATTATCGCGGCGATCAGTTCGTTCGGAATCCTGATCCTGCTGTTCGTGATTTCGTGGCCGGCCGAGGCCGGCGGCGGAGTGGTGTGGGCGCTGCTCAAGTATCTGTCGCTGCCGGAGCATTTTTCGACGATGGTGCGCGGCGTGATCGACACCAGCGATGTCGTGTTCTTTCTCAGCGTGGTTGGAACGGCGTTGTTCCTGACCCAACGTTCGGTTGAATCGGCGCGGTGGCGCTAGAAGGGCGAAGCGTGGCATGAAGCGGTCTTCGGCGCTGTCGGGAGTAATCGGACTCGTCCTGTTTTCATTCGGATTGCTTGGCTATCTGCTGACGGCCGGCGGATTCGCGCGGCTTTTCAGCGGAATCAACCTGGTCGGCGGCGCGATCGCGCTGATCGGATGGCTGGCGTCGAGCGGCAGCTCGATCGGCGAAATGGCGGGCGCGCGCCGCACGCGTTACGGCGCCAACGCGGCGATCTACACGGCCGCGTTTCTGGGCGTGCTGGTCGCGGTCAACTATCTCGCCGCCAAACATCACCGGCAATTCGACATGACCGGCGAAGGAGCGTTCAGCCTTTCGCCGCAATCGCTCAAGGTGCTCAGGAGCCTCAAGCGGCCGGTCAAGCTTTACGGTTTTGTCGAGGGCGGCCGCGATCCGCGCGCCGACGCGCTGTTCGAGGAATACAGCTACGCGTCGCCGCTGGTCAGCTATCGGCTGATCGATCCGACGCGCCATCCGGAGCTTGCCGAAAAGTACAAGGTCACCGTGATGAACACCACCCATATCCAGTACGACGGGGATAGCGGGGCGGGCACCAACGTGACCGACATGACCGAGCAGGCGATCACCAACGGAATCGTGAAGGTCACCAAAACCAGCCAGGCGACAATCTGCTTCCTGACCGGCGAGGGCGAAGACGATCCCAGCGAGGCGACGGCCGGAACCGGAATGGGGCAGTTCAAGGAGTCGCTGCAGGGCGAAAGCTACGTCATCAAGAAGGTCAATCTGGTGACCGAAAATGACGTGCCCGGCGAGTGTTCGGTGATGGTCGTGGCGGGACCGACGCGGCCCTTGGCGCCGCACGTGCTCGATGAGCTGACCGACTTTATGAAAAAGGGCGGGCGCGCGCTGATCATGCTGCGGCCGCCGCGGCCCGATCAATCGATCGACGAAACGGCGCTGGTCGGTTGGCTCAAGGATTGGGGCGTGGCCGCCGGCGACAACGTGGTCGTCGATCAGGTGGTGCGCCTGTTCGCCGGTCCGGCGCTGGGCTTGAATCCGCTCGTCAACAGCTATGGATCGAGTCCGATCACCGCCGGCTTCAACCAGCAGACGGTTTTCCCGATGGTGCGCACGGTGGCGCCGAGCGAGCCGCCGGTGCCGGGGATCGAAGCGATCGCTTTGGCGAAGACCAGCGACACGTCGTGGGCCGAGACCGACCTCGCGGGCATCTTCAAGCGCCAGGAAGCCAAGTTCGATTCGAACGATCAAAAGGGTCCGGTCAGCGTCGCGGCCGCCGTGACGGCGAATCTCGACGCGCTGAAACTGGGCCATGGCGAGGCGCGGCTGGTGGTGTACGGCGACACGGATATCGCCAACAACAGCTATATCGGGAATTTTTTCAACCGCGACTTCGTGATGAACACGATTGACTGGCTCGCGGGCGAAACGTCGTCGATCACGATCCGGCCGCGCGGCCTGCGCGCCTCGCGGTTCAGCCTGACGGTCGCGCAATTCGACGTCGTTTTCGTGCTGTCGGTGCTGCTGCTGCCGGAACTGCTTTTAATCGTCGGTATCGCGGTGTGGTGGGAGCGCCGGAGTTGAGTCCGGGGCGTACGGTTGGAAGTCGGGAATGAACACGCGCAAGACGTGGCTGGCGCTGCTGGCGCTGGCGATTATCGGCGGCTATGCCTATTACTCGAGCCTGCGGCCTGAGCCTTCAAAAAACCGCAAGGTTTTTGAGCTCAAGCCCGATCAGATCGAACAAATCGAACTGAAAGGCCCGGCGCACGACGTCGTAATCGAGCGCGGCAAGCCGGGGCTTTGGCGAATCGTCAAACCGGTCGAGGCGGACGCCGACAATACGTCGGTCGATGCGCTGGCGAGCGCGCTTGCGGACCTGCAGACCACCGATACCGTCGATGCCAACCCGCAGGACCTGGGCAATTTCGGCCTCGCCGACCCTTCAGCGACCATCTTTATTACGACCAAAGACGGCAGGAAGCTGCCGGGCGTGATGATCGGCAAGGACACGCCGGTCGGCGCGAGCACCTATCTCAAAATGACTGACGCGCCCGCCGTGATGTTGGCCGACGCGGGTTTTTCGGCGGAAGCGCTGAAGTCGCTGGACGACTTGCGCTCCAAAGTTTTGCTCGGCTTTACCGCGGACCAGATGAATCGAGTGGTGTTGACCAAGTCCGACGGTTCGACGCTCGAACTGGCGCGCAAGGACAAGACCTGGTCGATCGTGAAGCCGCAAGCATACCCCGCGGATCCCGGAGCGGTGAACCAGCTGCTCGATACGATCGCCGCGGCGCGCATCGCTCAGTTCGTCGACGACCATCCGGAAGATTTGAGCCGCTTCGGCCTGGCGGCGCCGTCGCTCAAGCTGCAGGTCTTCGGGGGCAAGGACAACGCCGAGGAGTCGTTGCTGTTCGGTTTCGAGCAGTCCAAAGCTTACGCCAATGCGGTTTATGTCCGCCGCGGCGAAGGCGATCAGCCGGTCTGCACGGTGGCTGAATACGTGGTCAAGGAGTTGAGCAAGGGCTTCGACGATCTGCGCGACAGAACCGTGCTGCGCTTCGATCCAAAGGACGTCGCGCGAATTCTAATCGCCGGCGGGCCGGTGCAAATCGTGATCGAGAGCGCGGGCAAAGACAAATGGACGGTGACCGGCGCCGGCCATACGGTTCCGGCCGAAACTCCGGTGGTCGCGAGCCTGCTCGACCAATTGCGCCAATTGAAGGGCAGCAGCATCGTCGAAGATCCTATGACCGACCCGGCGCGCTTCGGGATGGCCGAGCCGACGCTGAATTTCACGCTGTACGACGCCGCGGGCAAGACGATCGGCGTGATTCATGCGTCGCAGGTCGAGGAAACGGCGCCGTCGCCGAATCCCTCCGCCAAGCCGATGACGCTGAACAAAGGCTACGCGATTTCGAGCGCCGGCCAGGCGGTCTACGAAATTCCGACGGCGGCCATCAGGGATTTGGAGACCACGGCGACGCGCCTGCATAGCGACGCCGAGCCGGCGCCGAGTCCGGGCGCGCCGCCGGCGAAACCCGAAGGCTCCGCGACTCCGGCCGCGAAATAATCAATCGTCGCGTTCGGCGATCACGTGGGCGATCGCCGAATCGGCGGTGTGCGTGATGCTCAGATGGAAGCGCGCGATGCCGCGGCGCGCGGAAAATTCCGCGGCCTTGCCGCTGAGACGGATGGTCGGCGCGCGGCCGCGCTCGCGATAGACTTCGATCTCGTTCCAGCCGACGTTGCGGTTCCATCCGGTGCCCAGCGCCTTCATCGCCGCCTCTTTGGCGGCGAAGCGGGCGGCATAGCTCTGATAACGCGCGCGGCCGCGCGATTCGCAGTAGGCGATCTCTCCGGGGGTATAGACACGGACGCGAAAGCGCGCCCCGGTGGCGGCTCGCTCGAGCGCCTGCCTGACGCGGTCCACTTCGATTACGTCGATTCCGGTTCCCGCAATACGAGCCATCGCGGATCGCAGCAAAGTATGAAATCGGCGCGCGCGCAAGCGGCGGCGCCGCTTGCCGTGCCGCCGCCCGCGACATTATTCTTTTAAACAAACGGGAGGCCGGCATGGCGAAGCTCACGGTCACGGTGAATAAGGGAAAATGTATCGCGAGCGGCGATTGCGTCGAGACGGCGCCGGGAGTGTTCAGGCTTGACGCGGACGAGAAGTCCGAGGTGTACAATCCGGCGGGCGCGGCCGGCAACGTAATCGTCGCGGCGGCGCGCGCCTGTCCCGCGAAGGCGATCACGGTGGTCGACGCCGAGACGGGAGCGCAGCTATTCCCGATCAAAAAATGAGCTTGCGGCGGCGCTGAGGGATGCGGGTAGCGGCGAAAAAAATCCGCCGGACACGCGCGCCCGGCGCGCTTGCGATCGAGCAGACCGCCGACCGCGAATTGATTGCGCGGATGCTCAATGAGGCGGCGATCGCGCCGGCGCCCGACGCGCCTGGAGCCTGCTTTGTCGTCGCGTATCTCGGCGACGAGGCGGTTGGACTGGCCGGCGTCGAGTGCAAGGTCGATGTTGCGATGATGACGGCGCTGTGGGTGCGCGCACCGCTGCGCGGGCGCGGAATCGGAACGGCGCTGCTGGCGGCGGCGCGTCTTGCGGCGCATACGCGGGGCGCGCGGCGGCTCTATGCGATCGCGGAGGAACTGGCGGGCGGCTGGCTCCTCCGGCGCGGATTTTCGGCGGCGCCGGCGGCAACGATCATAGCGGCGATGGCTGGCGCGGCCCGCGCCGGCGCCATGACCGGCGAAATCGTCTGGCGCGGATTCGCGCTGGATATTTCCGGCGACGGAATAATCGAACGCTAGGCGTCCGCCATCGCCGGCGTTCGATGACGGCGGAGCGAAACAGCTGAATACCGGCGGCGCGATCGCGAGAGCGCGCCGCCGGCATTTGCGGCGGAAATTATTTGCGGTCCAGCTCGGTCAGGAGTTCGATTTGCGGCGCGCCGTCGAGCAGGTCCTTGATCCTGCCACCCATCTCGCGCATGTGCTCGGTCTTGCGATGGGCGTCGAAGGCGGCCTGGTCGGCGTAGGTTTCGTACCATACGAACTGGGTGGCGTCGTTGTTGGCGCGGTGCAGGATGTAGGCTTGGCATCCGGGTTCGGCGGCGCGCACCTTTTTGATCATATCGCGGAAGGCCGCTTCGAGCTGGCCTTCGCTTCCCGCTTTGGCTTTGATTTTGGCGATCAGCGTGACGGACATGGCAAATCTCCCTGTTCGATAGTTGAGTTCGCCGCGGACGCGGCGGTTTCGTTCGCAGTCATAATCGCGCGGGCGCGGCAATTCAAGCCAAACGCCCGCGCGGCCGCATGATTATACGAACGTCGAGGCGGAATTGTCGCGCGAGACGGGGGTTTTGCGCGTTTCCGTTCAGCGCGGCGGCCGCGAGCGCGAAAGTGTCCTCGGAAATGATTCCGGCGCGGCGGCCGCGAAGAATCCGCCTGAATTCGGAATCCCTGTTCATCGCGGCCGGTCCCCTTGGTTTTGCTCGCGGCTCCCAGTCCATCCGATTCCTAGCATGAAACGGCCGGCCTTGGTTAGCGGCCAAATGCCGGCCGATTGGAGAGAACCGGGGAGCCGCTCAACCGTTAACAGCGCGCGCGGCGGCTGTTAGTCTGCTCGATTAAATTGGCCAAGATGGGGAACTTCGATGATCGGCTTCGATCTTACCGACGAACAACGCGAACTGAAGGCTCTGGCGCGGCGCTTCGCGGAGCAGGAGATGATTCCGCGCGCCCGGGAATATGACGAGAAGGAAATTTTTCCGCGCGACGTATGCGAGAAAGCGCATCGCGCCGGCCTGATGAACTTCGCCGTGCCGCGCGAGCTGGGCGGCGCCGGGATGGGCGTGCTCGACACCTGTCTAATCCAGGAGGAACTGAATTACGGATGCGCCGGGATGTCCAACGCGATCAGCGCCAACGATCTTGGCACGCTACCGATTCTGATCGCCGGCAATCCCGCGCAGCAACGCGAATACCTGGGCATGCTCGTCGAAAAACTTTCCTTTTGCGCCTTCGCGATTACCGAGCCGGGCGCGGGATCGGACGTGGCCTCGATGGCGGCGACGTACCGGCGCGACGGCGACAGTTTCGTCCTGAACGGGACGAAGCACTTCATCTCGAACGGCTCCGTGGCCGACTGGATCGTGACGTTCGCGACGAGCGATCGGCGGCTCAAGCATAAAGGAATATCGTGCTTCGTTTTTCCGTCGAGCCTGCCCGGCGTCACCCGCAATCGCATGCACGGCAAGCTCGGCCAGCGCGCCGCCGACACCGGAGAAATCGTTTACGACGAATTGCGCATCCCGCAGGACGCGCTGGTGGGACGCGAAGGCGAGGGCTTCAAATACGCGATGGGCACGTTCGATCGCAGCCGCCCCGAAATCGGCGCAATCGCGATCGGAGTGTCGCAACGCGCGCTCGACGAATGCGTGAAATACTCGCGGCAACGGGTGGCTTTCGGCCAGCCGATCGCGAATTTTCAGGCGATCCAGTTCATGATGGCCGACATGGCCGCGAATCTCGAGGCGATGCGCCTGCTCACGTACAAGGCGGCGTGGATGGTCGATCGCGGCGAGCTGCCGAACGCGGTCTCGAGCCAGGCGAAACTGTTCAGCTCCGAAGCCTGCATGCGGATAACTATCGACGCCGTGCAAATCTTCGGCGGCTACGGCTACATGAAGGAATATCCGGTTGAAAAACTGATGCGCGACGCGAAGCTGCTGCAGATCTACGAAGGAACGTCGCAAATCCAGCGGATGGTAATCGCGCGGGATCTGTTGAAAGAGTGACGCCGCCCCGCCGCGGTCACGCGGGCGGGCGATAGATGCGCCGCGCGATCAAGCTGACGAGCGCGCGTGGGACGAAACGATTCGACTGCGCGGCGATGAAGTTCGCAACACCCGCGATATGGACGGATCGGCCGCTGTCGGCGGCCGCGATTCCCTGGGCGACCACGGTTTCAGCGTCCAGATAAACGAACGACGGCATCCGTTCCGATGTTTGGCCGGCGACCGCCTGGAATTCCGTGCGCACCGGCCCCGGGCATAGCGCCGACACTCGTACTCCGGTTCCGGCCAATTCGCCCGCCAGCGCTTCGGTGAAATTCAGCACGAAAGCTTTGGTCGCGGCGTATGTCGCCATGTACGGCACGGCCTGAAACGCGGCGGTCGATGCGACGTTGATGATCGTTCCGGCGCGCCGCTCGACCATCGCGGGCAGGAACAGGCGCGTCATCGCGGCCAGCGCGGTCACATTGAGATCGATCTCTTCGAGTTCGCGCTCGACGGGCAGCTCATGGAATCGTCCGTTGGTGCCGAAACCGGCGTTGTTGACCAGATAATCGATATGGGTTTTGGCTTCCTGTGTGCGCCGGAAAATTTCCCGGGGCGCGTCGCGATGCGCCAGATCGAGAGGAATCGTTTCGGTGATTTCCGCGCCGAGTTTGCGCGCGGTTTCCGCTATCGCTTTCAGCCGGTCGGCGCGCCGCGCCGTCAGCACCAATCCATAACGGCGGCGCGCCAGCGCGTATGCGAACTGCTCGCCCAAACCGCTCGATGCTCCTGTGATCAACGCAGTAGGCATGTTGGTTTGGCTCCCCTTTTTCTCCGCCAGCCGATTGAAACTGCCGGTTTGGATGCGCCGAGCGGCCGTTCAGCGGCCGGCGAGGCCCAGCTCGCGCCGGAAATGGTCCATCGTGATTTTGAGTCCTTCGCGAAGCTTGGTCCGCGGCTCCCATCCGAGGACCCGCCGCGCCAGCGCGATATCGGGACGGCGACGAATTGGATCGTCGGGACGCGGGGGGAGAAACTCGATATCCGCGGCGGCGCCGGCGAATTCCATGGCAAGTTTCGCCAGGTCGAGTATCGTGAACTCGTCCGGATTGCCGATATTCACGGGTCCCGTGAAACCCTCCTCGCTGTCCATCATGCGCATGATCGCATCGATGATGTCTGAGACGAACGCGAAGGAGCGCGTCTGCTGGCCGTCGCCGTAAATCGGAAGCTTTTCGCCCTTCAGCGCGGCGACGCAAAAGTTCGAGACGACCCGGCCGTCGCTAATCGCCATCCTCGGACCGTAGGTATTGAAAATCCGGACGATCTTGACGTCGACGTTGTTCTGACGGTGATAGTCCATCATCAGGCATTCCGCCACGCGCTTGCCCTCGTCGTAGCATGATCGCACGCCGATCGGATTGACGTGGCCCCAGTAGCTTTCGGTCTGCGGATGCTGCTCGGGATCGCCGTACACTTCGCTGGTCGAGGTCAGCAGGATACGCGCGTGGACCCGCTTGGCGAGACCAAGCATGTTGATGGAGCCCATCACGCTGGTCTTTATGGTTTTGACCGGATTGTACTGGTAATGCACCGGCGACGCCGGGCACGCCAGATGGTAGATGCGATCGACTTCGAGCAGGATCGGCTCGACGATATCGTGGCGGACGATCTCGAAATTCGAATTGCCGATCAGATGGCGGACGTTGGCGCGCCTGCCGCTGAAAAAATTGTCGAGGCAGATGACTTCGTGACCGTCGTTGAGCAGACGCTCGCAGAGATGCGAGCCGAGAAATCCCGCGCCGCCGGTGACCAACGTTCGCACGTTACGTGTCCTTTCGCGCGATTCTAGGCGATCTCGTTTTGGCGCGGAAGGCGGCTCCGCGAAATCATGATGCGAGCCGCGTCACGCGTCAGCGCCGGTTTTCACGCGCGATGTCGCGCACCGTTTCGATCACGTACGCGACATCCTCGTCGCTCATCGCCGGAAAGATCGGCAGCGACAGGCATCGGCTGTACACGTCTTCCGCGACCGGGAATTGTCCCGCTCGATAGCCGTAGCGCTGTTGATAGTAATGCATCGTATTTAACGGGATGCAGTGAACCGAGACGCCGACGCCCCGTTCGCGCAGCGCTTCGATGAAGCGGCTGCGGTCGATTTTGAGCGCCTCGGGCCGCAGGCGCATCACGTAAAGATGCCACGCATGCTCGACGCCCGGTTCCACGACGGGAATCTGCAGGCCCGGATCGTCGCTGAACGCCGCGTTGTATCGTGCGGCGATCGCCTGCCGGCGGCGGGTAAGCTCATCGACGCGGCGCAACTGGGCGAGACCGATGGCGGAATGAACGTCGGAGAGATTGTATTTGAAACCGACGTCGTGAATCTCGTAAAACCACGATCCGCTGGAGTCGTAGCGTTTCCACGCGTCGCGATCCATCCCGTGCAGGCTGGCTACGGCGATCCTGGCCGCGAGCTCGTCGTCTTCGGTCGTGATCATTCCGCCTTCGGCGCTGGTGATGTTCTTGGTCGCATAGAAGCTGAAGCAACTCAGATCGCCGATCGTGCCGACCCGCGTCATGCCCCGTCCGTCGAGCATCCGGGCCGAGCCGACGGCGTGCGCGGCGTCTTCGATGACGCGCAGGCGGCGACGGCGCGCGATTGCGAGAATCCGGTCCATGTCGCAGGCCTGTCCCGCGAAATGCACCGGCATGATGGCGCGCACGTTGTCCGCGCCCGCGCCGTTCAACGCCTGTTCGATTTTTTCCGGATCGATATTGAAAGTGTCGGGTTCGATATCGACAAAGACCGGCCGCGCGCCGAGATAGCCCATCACTTCGGCGGTTGCCGTGAAGGTGAATGGGGTCGTGATTACGGCGTCGCCCGGGGCGATCCCGATCGCGAAAAGCGCGAGGTGCAATGCGCCCGTGCAATGCGCGACGGCAAGCGCGTTGCGCGCGCCGACGTACTGCGCGAAGTCGCGCTCGAACTGCTTGGTGCGCGGTCCGGTGGTAATCCATCCGGAGCGCAGCGCCGCGATTACTTCGCGCTCTTCGTCAGGGCCGATCGCGGGGCGGTGAAAGGGAACTTGCCGCATAACCTCAATCCAAACGGGCCGGAATCAGCCGGGTTGAGAGTCCGCCGCGATCGTCGCCTGGGGATGGCCGAATAGCGGTGGGAACCGTTCGAATGCCGGCGCATCTGCGCATTGGAGCGGTCATGGAGCGCTCGAGCGCGTCCACGCGCCGCCATCGGTATCAGCTGGATCGGGCGCGTATCCCGCGCCTGCGCTGGCTGATTCGCTTCCGGTTTTCGACACGGCCGGCGGAACGGCGGCAGGTGCGCTGGCGGATTCTCCGCCGGTCGCCACGGGCGGCGCGCTGATCGCGGACGGCGACGGCTCGGAACCCAAACCGACGTAGGTCGGGATGCCGGTCTTCGCCTCAACGACCTTTTCCAGCTTGTCCATATCGATATCGGCGGTCAGGCCGCGGGCGCGCGCGAGTTGCTGGGCGTAACTCCACAGCGCCGGATATTTTCCGTAAAGATCTTCGTGCACCTCGGCATAAATGGCCCCGCCGCGCCATCCGAATTTTACCGGCTCATAGACAAATTGGCCGGGCGTGCCGACCGGCACTTTGTGAAACAGCCGGTCGATATCTTCGGGGTACAAACGAACGCATCCGTGGCTGACTGTCATTCCGACGCCCCATGGCACATTCGTGCCGTGCAAGCCGTACTCCGGGATGCTGAGGTCGAGTTTGAAATGACCGAGCGGATTGTCGGGATCGCCGCCCGGGATCATATGGTCGGCCTCGCCGTCGCGCTCAAGGTGCTCTTCGTAGATATCTTCCGGAAGCACCCATGCCGGATCTTTGACTTTCGCCGTGACGGTCCATTTTCCGATCGGCGTTTTCCAATCGTAGCGGCCGAGTCCGACCGGAAACGTATAGACAACGCGCGCGCTGCGAAACGATGCGGGGACGATTTCGGTCTTTCCGTGATGACGGCGGTAAACTGACGACGGATAGTAATAATACAGCCGCATCTCAGGAATATTGAGGACAATTCCATTGTACGCCGCGACGGGCAGAATATGCTCGGTCGGCAAAATTACCGTCGCGCCAGGCGGCGGCAGCCACCAATCCATATGATGATTGGCGTCCGAGATTTCCTTGGCGCTCAATCCAAACCAACGGCCGACGTCGAGCAGCGTATCGCCCGGTTGGATTTTGTAAGTCGTAAGCGTGCCGATGATATCGTCGCGCCCCCCGGGTAGCGGATAGGCGTAAAGCGGCCGGTTGGCGAAGTCGGTATCTTTCCAGTTGTGGGCTGAAACCGGAACCGCATAAACCGTTGCCACCACCACGATCAACGCCGCCAGCCAGACGAACGGTTTTTTGACCATGAATTTCACGCTGAACTTGTTGCGCGCACAGGCGCGGCCCCGCGGTGGAACGTCCGCCGCTGCGGAAATTCTAAGGGATGCGCGGTTAGTCGGCAACGGGCCGCAAATTCGCGAATTTCAACACCAGCAGCTTTAATCCGACCCGGTCGAAATTGACCCAGACTTTGGCCCCGTCGCCGCGTCCTTCACGCCGGCGGATAACGCCCCGCCCGAAGGTCTGATGCTGCACGCGGGCGCCGACCGCGATTTGATCCCCGGCCGCGCCGTCGTCGTTCGCGATCTGAGTGTCGGTGTAGTCGACATACGGCTCGCGCGTGGGCATCCGCAGCACCGGCTGCGCTCCGTTCTCGGGCGCGATTCGCCGCAACAGGCCGGAATCGATTTCGGCCAGGAAGCGCGACGGCCGCGCCTCCTGCCGGTTGCCGTACAATTCGCGCGAAAGCGTATTGCTCAAATAGAGCAGGCGTTGCGCGCGCGTCATGCCGACGTAGCAAAGCCGCCGTTCCTCTTCGATTTCGCGTTCGGTTTCCTGGGAACGCATGTGCGGAAACAACCCTTCTTCCATTCCCGCGATGAAGACGACCGGATACTCAAGGCCTTTGGACGTATGCAGCGTCATCAGAGCGGCGCGTCCGCCCGCGCCTTGAATCTGATCGGAATCGTTCACGAGCGCGATTCGTTCGAGGAATTCGCCGAGTCCGCCCGGTCCGCGCTCGGCGTCGAAAGCGCCGGCCGCCGAGAGCAGTTCCGCCACGTTCTGCCGTCGCGAAGCGCCGTCGATCATGCCGTCAAGGTGCGCGGCGAAGCCGCTGCGCTCAATCACCCGCTCCAGCAGCGTGCGAACGCCGCTGGCCGCGGCGTTGCCGCTTAATTCGCGCATCCACGAGTAAAGCTCGCCGGCGGCTTTCGCGATGCGCAGCGCGACGTTGGACTGGCTCTCGAGCCGGCCGAGCGCTTCAAACGCCGGAATCGATTCGCGCGCCGCGATCGCATTGATCGCGTCGATCGATTTCGCGCCGATGCCGCGCGTCGGCGCGCCAACCATCCGTTCCAGGCTGATCGCGTCCGCCGGATTGAGGATTACGCGCAGGTAAGACAGCAAATCCTTGATTTCCCGATGGTCGTAAAAACGCAGGCCGCCAACGATGTAGTAGGGAATCCGGCGGCGCACCAGCGCCTCTTCGACAACTCGCGATTGCGCGTTCACTCGGTAGAAAACCACGATTTCGGACGGCCGCGCCGCGCCCGCGCCGGTGAGCCGCGCAATCTCGCGCGCGATGAAGTCCGCCTCGTCGCGCTCGGTCAGGCCGGTGTAATAGGTCACCGGTTCGCCGGCGGCGTTTTCGGTCCAGAGACGCTTGGCCTTGCGCTCGCGATTGTTCTGAATCACCGTGTCGGCCGCGGCGAGAATCGTTTTGGTCGAGCGGTAATTCTGTTCCAGCTTGAAGATTTGCGCGTTCGGATAGTCGCGCTCGAAATCCAGGATGTTGCGGATGTCCGCGCCGCGCCATCGGTAGATCGATTGGTCTTCGTCGCCGACCACGCACAGATTTCCGGTCGCGGCGGCCAACAATCCGACCAGCAGATATTGGACGCGGTTGGTGTCCTGATATTCGTCAACCAGCAGCTGCTCGGCCCGGCCGCGCCATCGTTCGAGCGCGGCGGGATTGTCGCGCAGCACCTGATACGCGCGCAGCAGCAGGCCGCCGAAATCGATCGCGTTCATCGCGGCGAGCCGCTCTTCGTAAAGGGCGTAAACCTGGGCGATTGTGCGCTCGCGGCCGTCGGCCGCATTCTCGGCCATCTCGGCCGGCGCGATCGCCTCGTTTTTCGCCTGATCGATGCGCGCGCGCATCAACTCGGGCGGCGGCGAATCGGCAAGCTGGGCCTCCTCTAGCACGCGCCGGATCGCCGCCATCGTGTCGCCGTCGTCGAGGATCGTGAAATTGCGGTCGAAGCCCTTGCCGAGCGAATCCGCCTCGCTGCGCAGGATGCGGGCGCACGCGGAATGGAACGTGCTCACGAACGGCATTCGCGATCCCGCTCCAGTCAGCGCCGCGACCCGCTCGCGCATCTCGCCGGCGGCCTTGTTGGTGAAGGTGACCGCCATGATACGGTCGGGCGCGATCCCGCGCTCCGCGATCAAATGCGCGATCCGGCAGGTCAGGACGCGGGTCTTGCCGGAGCCTGCGCCCGCGAGAATCAGAATCGGACCATCCGGCGCCAGCACCGCGCCGCGCTGGACGGAATTAAGGTTGTCGAGCTTCAAGACTGACATTGAGATAAACTGGAAGGCGAATGAAACGTGCTGGACGAACGAAGGATACCGGCTTCACGCGGCCGCGCAAAGTCTTCGGCCCGATCGGCCGTCGCGGAGCGGGTGCAAACCTCGTCGTGGGCGTGTTCGGAGCGGCCCGCTGATGGCGCGCTATCAACCGCACGACGCCTATTACTGGCGCGCGCGCGAGCGCGGATTGCCGTCGCGCGCCGCGTTCAAGCTCGACGAATTGCTCGCGCGCCATCGCCTGATCCGTTCCGGCGCGCGCGTTATCGATTTGGGATGCGCGCCCGGAGGATGGTTGGCGGTGCTTGCCGAAGCGGTGGGCGCCCGCGGCCGCGTGATCGGAATCGACCTTGCGCCGTCGCGAGTCGCGTCGCCCAACGTGATTGCGCTGACCGGCGATCTCAACGATCCGGCGATCCGCGCCGAAGCGCTCGCGCGTCTCGCCGGTCAAGCCGATCTCATCACCTCCGACCTTTCGCCTAAATTAACCGGAATCGCCGATCGCGATCAGGCGCGCTCGGCCGAATTGCTGTATGTCGCGCTCGAATTCGCCCGGACGGCGCTCAGGCCGGGCGGCGCGATGGTGGCGAAGGCGTTTATGGGCGCCGCGTTCGACGAAATCGCGGCGGAATTCCGCCGGGCGTTCGCGCGCGTTGAACTTACGCGGCCTCGCGCGAGCCGTCCCGGTTCAGCCGAGATCTATCTGGTCGCGACCGGATTTAAGCCTGACCCCCATCCGGCCCAAGCGTGATAGAATTGGCAATATCGCCTAACCGCGCATAAGCTCCGGACGAGAACGCGATGCCGACCCGGTTGATAAAGACCCTGGCTTTGATCAGCGCGGCTGGTCTGCTCGCTTCGTGTTCGTTGATTTCATGCGTTCGCGACGGCCAAGGTGCGCGCCCTTCGGCTAGCGGCGCGGTGACGGTGCATGTGGCGCGCGTCGGCTTCGATCAAGATTCGGGATCGCATTATGTGACCTTGATCGATCGGCGCGGGAATCGCGGCCTCGATATCGTCATCGGTCCTGAAGAGGCGCGGGAGATTGTCTTCGAGCTTCATGGCTTGAAGCCGGAACGGCCGCTTGCCAGCGATCTCCTGCGCACGTTCGTCGAGCGCAGCGGCGTTCATGTCGAGCGCGTCGAAATCACAGGTCTGCGCGATCAGACCTACTACGCGGCGATCGATCTCGATGGCCAACGCCGGCCGATCGACAGCCGTCCGAGCGACGCGATCGCGCTCGCGCTTGGCGTGGGCGCTCCGATTTACGTCGAAGCGTCGCTGATGAGCGCGAAAGCCGGCGCTTCAAATATGAGTCCGGCGGTGGCGCGCGCGGCCGGCATTGCCGTGCAGGAACTTACTCCGAATCTGGCGGAATACTTTTCGGTATCGCCCGGAAGCGGCGTGGTCGTCGCCGATTTCGACGCCGGACAAGCGCAATCCGGCTTGCGGCGCGGCGATATTGTCACGGCGGTTGACGGGCGCGCGATCACTTCCACGACCGGCTTTGTCGAGGCGGCTGCGAGCGCCAAACGCCCGCTGGTGTTGAGCGTCCGTCGCGGCGGCCGTGCAATATCGATCACGCTTGCGCCCGCGGCGACCGCCGCCTCGGCGCACTAAGAATCCCGCTTCAAATCGCTCGGCGGCGCTTTCAATGCGCCGCTGCGCGGCGAATCAGTAGGCTCCGGATGAATCGCGGATCGATCGGGCGTGCGGGATCGATATCGCCCAAATCCTCCTCCAGCAGGTTAAGGCATGAATTCACATAGTCCGCGGAGCGCCGCCGCAGATCTTCGCCAAGCCGCTCCTTCATCATTCCGTCGATCCGTATGCGGAAAGCGTCGCTCAGGCGCGCCGGGCGGGATTCCAGCGACAACATCGCACGGCGCGCCTCTTCGAGCCGGTCCGCCTCCAACGGCTCGATCGCCATCCGGCCGTCGATTAGGGCGCGCGCGAACGCGGTCAGCAAAATCTGGCTCAAGCGAATCTCGTAGCCGGCGATCTGCGCGCGAAACGCCGCTCCCGCGATATCCAGGCCGAACAGTGCGCGGAAAAGGTCGGGAGCCGCGTCAAGTTGTTCGAGCATCGCGTAGCCGAGATGGATGTCGCGCATCGACCGGAAATCGCGCATCGCGACCGCGCCCTTGCGATCGAGAGCGCCATGGAATCGCGGCTGGCGTTCGAGGAATCCCCCCAGCGCTTCGCGATAAGGCGAATCCAGATACGGAATCTCGCGTCCGGACTCGGGCGTTAATCCGAAACGCCGCACGATCGATTCGGCGCGCGTGCGCAAATCGATCGTCAAGCTTACGCCGAGCCGGAACAGCAACTGCAGATGCGTGGCGCGCAGATGCTCGATCGCGGTTTTCAGGTCGCCGCCCGCCAGATGCTCAAGGCCGAGATTCAGATAGTTGTGCGTCATCTCGACGGCGAGGCGCACCGCTTCAAGGTCGCCGAAATCCACCGAGCGCGCGACCAGCACCTGATTCGTCACGATCGCCATCTCGCTGCGCAGTTGGCGCCGTCCCTGCGCCGCGAATCCCGCCGTCAGCGCGGCGTTGAAGAGCGAATTTTCGGAGTCGGGCAGGGCGGGCGCCAGGTCCGGCGAAATCAGGTCCGTTTCTTCAAGCGCCTCGCGAATCGGCGGCGCGTACTGCGCCCGCAACGCCGTGAAATTCTGGGGATTCAAGTAGGCGAACACGCCCTGCGCGTCGAAATAATCCGGAAAACCCCGGTCGGCCAGGCGCGCGCTGCGGAATTGATACGCCTGCTCTTCCAGTTCCGCCTCGACGCCCCAGTAAATCTCATCCATCAATGCGGTGAAATAATTGTAGTCGCGCTCGAACGACTCTTCGATAAATTCCAGCAGATGGGCGTGAATCGAATCGTGGCGGATGAATTCGATCAGGTAATGCTCGTCGAATTGCACGAAGCGGTCCGACGGCGAGTCGGGCGAATCCTGCGGATCGGTCAGGCGATGGACGCGGATATATTGCCGCAGCAGCAGCGAAACCAGCTCCAGATCCAGCTCCATCAGGCCGTCGGCCAGCCGCTTGCGGCCCGCGTCGGCCATCGCCTCGATCCACTCGCGCATCCGCCCGAGGTTCGGCCGGTCCTTGTCCCAGCAATCGAGATCGAAGAGCCATCGGACCTGCTCCGGCGCGGAAAGGCCGAGCAGATCGCCGGCGTCGGCCGAGCCAATCTCTTTCAGCGTGTAGAAGAGCGTTTCGGGCGCGAACGATTGCACCAATCGTTCGGCCTCCGGCGCCGATAAAATCAGGTCGCGCTTCTGACGCGCCGGCAATCCATAGAGAAACTCGAGTTTCTCCTGGAAGGGCAAATGCAAAAATTCTTCCTGCCTCGAATCAGGCATCTACTTCCTTCGCGCGCGGCGCGCCTTGCCGCGAAAGATACCGTTCGTCCAAAGCGACAATCAAGGCGGTCGTCCGCCGCATGGAGTTGGCCGTGCGTTGCGATGATAAGCTCGCGTTGCGATGAAGATTCTCTCCAAAAATGACGGCGGCGCGCCTCCCGTCGCGATGACGATAGCCGGCAGCGATCCCGGCGGCGGCGCCGGTTTTCAGGCCGATCTCAAGACCTTCGCGGCCTTTCGCGTCCATGGCTTTTCCGTGATTACGGCGGTGATCGCGCAGAACAGCGGCGTGGTCGATGCGATCGATCCGGTGGCGCCCCGAATGATATCGCGTCAAATCGAAACTCTGGCCGCCGAGCGCCGTCCGGATGCGCTCAAAACCGGCGCGCTTGCCGGCGCCGCGATCGTCCGAGCAGTCGCCCGCGCGATCGTCCGCTGCAAGCTGCCCGCGCCGGTCGTCGATCCCGTGATCGTTTCCAGTAGCGGCGTGCGCCTGCTCGATTTGGCCGGCCAACGCGCGCTCACAAGAAGTTTGCTGCCGCTCGCGCGAATCGTGACGCCGAATCTGCACGAGGCCGAAGCGTTGTCCGGAATCGAGATCGACGGTCCCGAAGCGGCGCGCGCCGCCGCCCGCGCGATTTATCGCATGGGGCCGCGCGCGGTGCTGATCAAGGGCGGCCATCCGCCGCGAAATTCCGCGCCGGCGGCCAAACTCGTCGATCTGTTTTTCGACGGCCGCGGTTTTACCGAATATGCCGTGCGCCGCATTCCAGGCGGCGGCGCCCATGGCACAGGATGCGCCTTTTCCGCCGCGATCGCCGCGCATCTCGCCCGCGGGCTGGCGCTCGACGAAGCGGTTCGCGCCGCACAGCGCTATCTCGCCCGCGCCTTGCGCGCGGCCTATCGCTTGTCCCCTGCCTGCCGGCCGCTGCTCGACCATCTCGTGCGTTCGTGATTTCAAGCGCTTGATAATTTGCAGACTACTCAATCAACTCTTTCAAGGCGGCGCGGAAATTGTGGCTGCGCTCGGCGCCGCCGCCGAGCTTGATCAGCGCGTAACGCTCGTCGGCGTCGAGCCGCGACCATTCGCCGGCGCCGATCGTCACGCCCGCCGCGCGCGCGTTCTCGATGAGACGGGCGGGCGGGTCGGCGGGCGGGTCCGCTGCCCGGATTTCTTCGGCCGGCAACGGCTTGGTCGCGCCGGCGTCGCGCGCGGCGATCGCGCCGGCGAGAAATTCGCACAGGGCCGCGCGCTCCTCGTCGGCGCTCGCCGGCAGATGGCATACCGCGGCGCGTTCATGATGCGCCAGGGCCTGCCATTGCTTGAGGCTGATTTTGACTCCCGCCCGATCGAGCTTGCGCCGCACCGCCATCGGCACACAGGCGAGACTCTGATGCATTTCATCCTCGAATCCGAAGCGGCGAATCATGATTCAACCTCGTCGCGGGCGGTTATTGTTGATTTAAGCTGTCGCCGCCCGGCCGCCTTCAGTTTAGCATCAGCGCCCGCTTCGCGGATGCGGCCGCCGCCTCTTGACGGAAATCTTCGCATGGATGACGCTCGGATCAGGCCGCTGGCGCGCCGCGTTAGCTGCTGGACACGAGTGCGGCCGTCCGCCGAAGATTGTGAAATTGTGATGGATTCTGCTGAAACCTGGAATAAAGATGCAGTCGCGGCGATAGTCGCTGCGCTTAAAGATGCGCCGGGGGCGCTGCTGCGAATTCTGCGCCGCGTGCAGGATGATCTGGGATGGGTTCCGCCGCCGGCGCTGCCGATGATCGCGCACGGACTCAATCTGTCGCGCGCGGAAGTTCACGGCGTAGCCTCGTTTTACCACGATTTTCGCCACACTCCGCCGGCGCGCAATGTCATCCGCCTGTGCCGGGCCGAATCATGTCAGGCGCTGGGAGCCGAAGCGCTCGCCCGGCATGTCCGCAGCCGGCTCGGCGTGGGCTTTGGCGGGACGACCGCCGACCGCAGCTTCGCGCTTGAAGCCGTCTATTGTCTCGGCAACTGCGCCTGCTCGCCCGCCGGCGTGATCAACGGCCATCTGCTGGGCCGCTTGACGCCGGAGGCGTTCGACGACGCGCTGGAAAGCCTGGTGCGCCGATGAGCGCCGGCGCGTCCGCGGCGATCTTCGTGCCGCGCGATTCGGGGGCGCTTTCGCTCGGCGCCGACAGCGTCGCCGCGGCGATCGCGGCGGAGGCGGCGCGCCGCGGCGTGGCCGTGAAACTGGTGCGCAACGGCTCGCGCGGACTCTATTGGCTGGAGCCGATGATCGAGGTGGAAATAGCGGGCGAGCGGCTCGCATACGGCCCGGTGGGGTCGGCGGACGTTCCCTCGTTGTTCGAAGCCGGATTTCTTTCGGCCGCTCCGGGCGGCCATCCGCTGGCCCTCGGAGCGGCGGGGAAAATTCCCTATCTCGCGCGCCAGCATCGGATTGTCTTCGCCCGCGCCGGCGTGACGGATCCGCTCTCCGTCGATGACTATCTCGCCCATGGCGGCTTTCACGGCCTCAAGCGCGCGCTCGAGATGCCGGGCGCCGCGATCGTCGATGAAGTCGTTCGCGCGAACCTGCGCGGCCGCGGCGGCGCCGCGTTTCCGGCCGGCGTCAAATGGAAGACCACGCTCGATCAGCCCGATCAGACAAAATACGTCGTCTGCAACGCGGATGAAGGCGATTCGGGAACCTTCGCGGACCGGATGCTGATGGAGGGCGATCCGCTCCTGCTGATCGAGGGAATGACGATCGCCGGCCTCGCGGTCGGCGCCGCGCAAGGCTTTATCTACCTGCGTTCGGAGTACCCGCACGCATTGCGCGTCTTGACCGCCGCGATCGCCGCGGCTGAATCGCGCGGTTATCTCGGTAAAAACGTCCGCGGTACGGGCCGCGGCTTCGCGCTCGACGTTGTGGTTGGCGCCGGCGCCTACATCTGCGGCGAAGAGACCGCGATGCTCGAGAGTCTCGAAGGCAAGCGCGGGATGGTTCGCTACAAGCCGCCGGTGCCCGCGGTCGCGGGCCTGTTCGGCCGTCCGACCGTGGTCAACAACGTGCTGACTTTCGCTTCGGTCCCGGCGATTGTCGAGCACGGCGGCGACGCCTACAACCAGCTTGGCGCCGGACGTTCGCGCGGCACGATTCCGCTGCAACTGGCCGGCAATGTCGCGCGTCCCGGTTTGATCGAGGTTCCTTTCGGCCTGAGTCTGCGCGAACTGATTTACGACTTCGGCGGCGGGACGCGCAGCGGCCGTCCGTTGCGCGCCGTTCAGGTCGGCGGACCGCTTGGCGCCTATTTCCCCGCCGCGATGCTCGACTTGAAGATCGACTACGAGGCGCTCGCGGAGGCGGGCGGCTTGCTCGGCCACGGCGGCGTCGTGGTTTTCGACGACACGGTCGATCTGGCCGCGATGGCGCGTTACGCGATGGAGTTTTGCGCCATCGAATCGTGCGGGAAATGCACGCCCTGCAGAATCGGCTCGACCCGCGGCGTCGAATTGCTCGACCGCGTATTGCGCGACCGTGCCGCGGCCGGCGCTGATCTGGACCTTTTGCGCGAGCTTTGCGACACGCTGGCGGCCGGCTCGCTTTGCGCCCTGGGCGGACTTACGCCGATGCCGGTGATGAGCGCGCTCAGGCATTTCCCCGAGGATTTCGGACTGCCCGCGCCGGCGGCGCGGCCCTGACGTTTTCTGGAACTGGAGAATCGACGTGCACGCAATCGACGATCGGGATTTCGGCGCTCCGGCGCGCGAGTCGGCGCAGTCTGCAACGCTGGCGATCGACGGCAGGGAAATTACCGTTCCCGCCGGCACGGCGCTGATCCGCGCGGCTGCGCTGGCCGGCGTCTCGATTCCTAAACTCTGCGCCACCGACTCGCTCGAACCGTTCGGCTCGTGCCGGCTCTGCCTGGTCGAGATCGACGGACGCAAGGGTTATCCCGCGTCGTGCACCACGCCGGCCGAATCCGGCATGAAGGTCCGCACGCAATCCGAGGCGCTCGGCAAGCTCCGCCGGAACGTGATGGAGCTTTACCTGACGGACCATCCGCTCGATCCGTTCGAGTGCAAGGCCGGCGGCGCCTGCGAGTTGCATCGGATGGCGGCCGAGGCCGGATTGCGCGAAGTGCGTTATCCGCGCGGCGGCGCCAACCATCTGGATTTGCAAGCCGACGATTCCAATCCATATTTCACCTTCGATCCGACGCGCTGCATCTTGTGCTCACGATGCGTGCGCGCGTGCGACGATATCCAGGGCACGTTCGCTCTGACGATCGAGGGCCGGGGCTTCGCGTCGCAGATGACGCCCGGACAGCACGAGCATTATCTCGATTCGGAATGCGTTTCGTGCGGCGCCTGCGTGCAGGCCTGTCCGACTGACGCGCTGATGGAAAAGACCGTGCTCGAAGGCGGCTCGGCCGACCGCGCAATCGTGACCACCTGCGGCTATTGCGGCGTGGGATGCTCGTTCAAGGCGGAACTGCGCGGCGACCGTATCGTGCGGATGGTTCCGAACAAGAACGGATTGCCGAATCACGGCCATTCGTGCGTCAAAGGCCGTTTCGCCTGGGGCTACGCGACGCATCCCGACCGCGTGCGGCGGCCGATGATCCGCAGGCGCATTGCCGATCCGTGGCGCGAGGTTTCGTGGAACGAAGCGCTCGCTTACGCCGCGGCCGAACTGAAACGCGTGCAAAAACAATACGGACGCGGCGCGGTGGGCGGAATCACGTCGTCGCGCTGCACCAACGAAGAAGCGTACCTCGTGCAGAAACTGGTGCGCGCGGGCTTCGGCAACAACAACGTCGACACCTGCGCGCGGGTCTGCCATTCGCCGACCGGCTACGGCCTCAAGACGGCGTTTGGCACGCCGGCAGGCACGCAGGATTTCGATTCGATCAATCAGGCCGACGTCGTCATGGTGATCGGCGCGAATCCCACCGAGGGCCATCCGGTGTTCGCGTCGCTCATGAAGCGGCGGCTGCGCGCGGGCGCGCGGCTGATTGTGATCGACCCGCGCGCGATCGAGCTGGTGCGGATGCCGCATGTCGCGGCCGATTATTTCCTGCAACTCACGCCGGGAACCAACGTTGCGGTCCTTAATGCGCTGGCGCACACGATCGTCGCGGAAGGCCTCGTGAACGAGGCGTTTGTCGCCGCGCGCGGCGAGCCGCATGAGTACGCCCGCTGGCGCGAATTCATTCTCGCGGAGCGCAATTCGCCCGAGGCGGCCGAATCGATCACGGGCGTGCCGGCGGACCAGATTCGCGGCGCGGCGCGGCTCTACGCCAAGGGCCCGAACTCCGCGATCTACTATGGCCTCGGCGTGACCGAGCATGCGCAGGGCAGCACGGCGGTGCTCGCGATGGCGAACCTCGCGATGGCGGCCGGGATGCTCGGCCGCGAGGGCGTCGGCGTGAATCCGCTGCGCGGCCAGAACAACGTGCAGGGATCCAACGACGTTGGCTCCTTTCCGCATGAGCTGACGGGCTATCGCCACGTTTCCGATCCCGCGCTGCGCGCGCAATTTGAAAAGGCGTGGGGCGTCACGCTCGATCCGGAGCCGGGGCTTCGTATTCCCAACATGTTCGACGCCGCGCTCGACGGCAGTTTCAAGGGCCTGTATGTCGAAGGCGAGGATATCGCCCAGTCGGATCCGAATTCCCAACATGTCGCGGCGGCGCTTTCAGCGATGGAGATCGTGATCGTTCAGGACATCTTCCTGAATGAGACCTCGAAATACGCCCATGTCTTTTTGCCGGGTTCATCCTTCCTTGAGAAAAATGGCACGTTCACCAATGCCGAGCGGCGCATTTCGCCGGTGCGCAAAGCGATGGCGCCGTTGGCCGGCAAGGAGGATTGGGAGGTAACCTGCGCGCTGGCGGAGGCGCTGGGCTATCCGATGCGATATCGCCATCCGTCGGAAATCATGGACGAGATTGCGCGCCTGACTCCCACTTTCGCCGGCGTCAGCTATGAAAAGCTCGACCGGCTGGGATCGGTTCAATGGCCGTGCAACGAAGCGGCGCCGGCGGGCACGCCGGTGATGCACGTTGGCGAGTTTGTCCGCGGCCGCGGACGGTTTTTGCCGACCGCGTATGTTCCCACGCCTGAAAAGACCGGGCCGCGCTTTCCGTTGATCCTGACCACCGGCCGAATTTTGACGCAGTACAATGTCGGCACCCAGACGCGCCGCACCGGCAACGTCGCGTGGCATCCCGAGGACCGTCTGGAAATCCATCCGCATGACGCCGAGCAGCGCGGCGTTCGCGACGGCGATTGGGTCGAAGTCGCCAGCCGCGCCGGCGCGATCGTGCTGCGCGCTACGATCACCGATCGGGTCGCGCCGGGCGTCGTCTATACCACGTTTCATCATCCTGAGACGGGTGCGAACGTCGTGACGACCGAAAATTCGGACTGGGCTACCAATTGCCCCGAATACAAGGTCACCGCCGTTCAGGTGATGCCGACGCCACGCCGGCCGGAGCGTTTACCCGCCGATCGCGTAATTCACACGGCCGCGTCCTAAGCGCTGATTCGGCTCGCCCGGTTGCCCTGATTTGATTTGCTGGAGCGCCAGCTACCGGCGATATGGTTTCCAGCAAGGATAAAGAGAGAACGATTAACTAATTCTCTGCATTATAAATCGCGTGTCGGATAAGATTGCCGGGTGATAAGCGATAGCTTGAATCATCCCGGCCTGATTGCTCTCGTTGCGTTCATCGTTCTGGCGTTGGGCGCCAAAGTCGGCGGCTCGATCGGCGCTCGAACATGTGCGGGCGAACTCGAAATTTCAAGCACGGTTCAGGGCGCTATCCTCGCTTTATTGGGACTGCTGTTGGGATTCACCTTCGCGATGGCGTTATCGCGGTACGAAACCCGGCGCACGCTGGTGCTGGACGAATCCAACGCGATCGGAACGGCCTTTCTGCGCTCATCGCTCGCGCCCGAACCGTATCGCGCCGATATTCGGAACGCATTGCGGGCCTACGCCACGGCACGGCTGGAGTTCTATCAAGCGGGCTATGATTCGCAGCGGATGGCGGCCGCATTGGATCAAACGTCGCGTCTCCAAGCGCGGCTATGGTCCGATGCGGTTGCGGCGGTCAAAGCGCGGCCGACGGTTGCGACTTCGCTGTTCGTGCAGTCGCTTAACGAGGTAATCGATTTCGACGCCAAGCGCCGCGACGCGCTCGATGATCGGATTCCGGCTCCGGTATGGATCACGCTGGGAGTCGTTTCACTTCTTGCGACCTTTTTAACGGGATATTTCGAGCGCAAGCGCTTTTCTCCATTAAATTTGGCGATACCGATAACAGTCGCGGTGGTCTTGGGTTTGATCGCGGATCTCGACGCTCCACGCAGCGGTTCGATCGAGGTTAGCCAGCAGCAGATGGTGCGGCTTGAACATACGCTTGCGGCGGTTCCGCAACGCGCGCCGGGATCGTCCGCGGCGGCGAACGGCGCCGCGCCGGCGCGTCCCGAAGGGTTCCCGCCGAATTGATCGCTCGGCTATTCAGTGAATCCCATGAAATCGCGCGGGCCGTAATTGTCGATGGCGCTTAATCCCGCACAATGGGAATTTTCCGCCTCGCTGCGCATGTCCGCGAAAATGAGCCGATTTTCGGCCTCGCCGCGGGTCTTTCGTTCCTTGGTTGTTCCTAGGATGATGCATCCGGAGAGCCGCGCCGGGAAGGCGTGGCGGGACGAAGAGCGCGATATGGACCGGCATCATCTGGCGACGATGGCCAATGAAATAGGCGAATTTTTCGCGTCGGCGACCACTCATGACGAGGCCGTCGCCGCGATCGCGCAGCATCTGAAGAGCTTTTGGGAGCCGCGGATGCGTCGCGAGATAATCGCCTATGCGGCGGCCGGCGGCGCTGAATTGACCCCGATCGCTCGCGAAGCCGTGCTGACGCTCGCCGCGCCCGCGGAGCACCGCTGACGGTGTTGCGCGGCGCGTTGTCGGGCTTCGGCGCGGTTGCCTCGCAGGCGCATCTGCCGGGATGGCGATTGCGGCCGGACGTGGTGCTTGCCGCAATCCACGAGCCTTCGCCCGAACGGCGCCATCAAGCGCACAAGCTGCTTAAAAACGTCAGAATTTACGACGACCTCGACCTGATGCTCGAAGGCGAAGCGCCCGATTTCGTCGATATCGCGAGTCCGCCCGCATTTCATGGCGCCGCGGCGCGCAAAGCGTTGGCGGCTGGTGCGCACGTGCTGGTCGAGAAGCCCCTCTGTCTCGATCCGGCCGAGCTTGACGATCTGGAAAAGGCGGCGGCCGCGAATCACCGCGTCCTGATGTGCGTGCATAACTGGAAGCACGCGCCGCCCTACCGGAAGGCCCATCAGTTGATCTCGTCGGGCCGGCTCGGCCGTATTTTCCATCTGGCGCTAACCCGATGGCGCTCCGGACCGGCCGGAGCTGGCGGAACCGCGATCAACGGCGAACGCTGGCGGACCGATCTGAACTCCGGTGGCGGAATTCTCATCGATCATGGCTGGCACGCACTTTATCTAGCTCAATGGCTGATGGGCGGCGCGGCGCCAATGACGGTCTCGGCCTGGCTGGACCGGCCGGATGGCGCCGCGGTCGAAGATTTTGCCGATTTGCGATTGGAATATCCCGACCGCCGTCTCGCATCGGTTAACCTGTCGTGGCGCGCGATCGTCCGCCGCACCTCGGCGGCGCTATTCGGGGCTGACGGCGCCTTGGAGATTGACGGAGACCGGGTAGTCCTAACCGATCGGTCGGGTAAAATTGAGGATCATAGCGGCGCCGATCAGCCGGACGATTCCTACCATGCGGCATGGTTCGCCGGGATGGCCGCTGAGTTCGTCGATGCGATCGCGCAAGGGGGCGGCGGTGCGATCGCGGCGAGCAATCTTGCCGAGGCGAAAGCCGCCGTATGCGCGATCGCAGCCGCGCGCCGCTCCGCGGCGGCGGAAGGCGCCCCGACTCGCCTGTTTTAGTTCCGCCGCAGCGATCGTTAGCGGCCAATCAACCAGAGTGCGCCTGACCGCTCGGACTGGCTGGTCAGCCAGCCCTATTGACTTTCATCCGATGGGAGTTACGATGGTTCATTGACCGGATGGTTAGGGATTTATCATCGCGTTCTTGGGAGTTATTTGACGCCGTCGCTCAATTCGGTTGGTTCGGTCAAAACTTCGGGGACGGCTTAAAAACCTCGGATACGATGGCGATTCCTCCCTGGCGCGGAGGTTCGGCGAAGCGGTGGCGGCTGCAAACAAGATGAACTCGGCGGAACAGGGCGCCGGCTCGTCGGAGTTGCGCGCGCCGGAATCCCGCGACGAAATTCTGAAAGCCGCGATCAAACTTTTCGCCAATCGAGGTTTCCACGAGACCTCGATGGCCGAAGTCGCGCGCGCCGCCAACGTCAGCAAAGCGCTGATCTTCTGGCACTTCAAAACCAAGGAAGATCTGTTCATGGCGGTGCTGAACCGCCTGCTCGAGCCGTATGTAATAGACTTCGCGGAGGAAGCGGGCGCGCTTGATGAAATCGCGCAGATCATGCAGTTGGTTGAGCTCTACCTGATGTTCGTGCGGGACAACGCGAGCTCGATACGTTTTTTCGTGGCGCAGTTGATGCGCGGAGAACTGGCGTCGGACGCGCTGACCGGTCCGGTGATGCGGCTTTACGACGGCTACCGCGGCCTGTTGGTGGATTTGATCGGGCGCGCTCAGGCCAAAGCCCTGTGCCTCAAGGATTTTCCGGCCGCGGCGGTGGCGCGGATGCTGCTGTCGATGCTGAATGGAACTTTGATTGAGATGTTGTTCGCCGAGACCGACCACGCCGATGTCGCGAGCGCGATCGCGATGATCCGGCAGTGGCTGTTCGGCGGCCGCGCGGGCGTCGCGAAAGACGCGCCGCCCGGGCTTTAACCGATTTTTTGCGAGGATTGCGAGGAGCTTCGAACCGATGCGCGTTCCGCTCAAACAGATGATCGATCTTGGCCGCCACATGCGCCGCAAAAAGCGGGCTGGCGATAAGTATTTTCCGCTGGTTTTGATGCTCGAGCCGCTGCATGCGTGTAATCTCGCCTGTATCGGATGCGGCAGGATTGTCGAATATAAAGACACCATCCGCGACCAGCTGCCGCTTGAGGAAGCGCTGGGCTCGGCTCAGGAAGCGGACGCGCCGATCGTTTCGATTTGCGGCGGCGAACCGCTGATGTACAAGCATATCGCGCCGCTCACCCAGCGGCTGATCGGCGAGCAGCGCCGCCACGTGATGATCTGCACCAACGCGATTCTGCTCGAACGATTCGTCAAGCAGGTCGCGCCCAGCCCTTATCTCAGCTTCAATCTGCATATCGACGGCATGCGCGAGACCAACGACCGCGTGCTCGCGCGCAAGGGTCATTTCGATATCGTCGTCAAAATGATCAAGCTGCTCAAGGAGCGCGGCTACCGGGTGCAGACCAACTCGACGATCTACCGCGAAACCAGCGCCGAGGAGATCGAGGAGCTGATCCGTTTCCTCGGCGGGCTTGGGGTGGACGGCATGCTGGTCACGCCCGGTTATCACTACCAGGTGCTGACCAACGATGATCTTTATATGAAATCCGACGAGATGCCGTACAAATTCGAGCGCGTACGCAAGCTCGCCGACGACTACAAATTGATCAATACGCCGCTTTACCTCGATTTCCTGGTCGGCGAACGGGATCTCCTGTGCAGTCCGTGGACCACGGTCACGCGCAACCCGCGCGGCTGGAAAGGCCCGTGCTATCTGATCACGAACGGGCATTACGGGACTTTCAAGGAACTTCACGCCTCGACGGACTGGGAATATTACCGGACCAAACAGGATATTCGCTGCAAGGATTGCCGGCTGCATTCGGGTTTTGAAGGAACGGTCGCGCTCGATTTCGGCAAGAACCTGAAGGATTCCTGGCGGGTAATGCGCCATTACCTGGCGTAAGGCCGGCCGCGTGCGGCCGGCGATGATTTGAGCGGCGCGTCATTTCGTGAGCGCCGCCAGAATGAATCGATGATTTCGATTGAGCCCGCGCGCGGAATTTGGCGCGGACTGGCGTTGATGGCGGCGTATCCGGATTTCGAGGCGGAGTGGCGGAGGGCGGATCATTGAGCATGGCGGAACCGAAGCCATACGGCGTCGCGGACGGTTCGCCGCGGACGTTCGACCTGGACGGCTACCTGAAATCGCGCAACCCGATCATTGAACGCGCGCTGGCCGGAGTGGTCGCCGAGTCCGACGGCGCCGCGACGCGGCTGCTCGAAGCGATGCGCTACAGCCTGCTCGCGGGCGGCAAGCGCCTGCGTCCGATCTTGGCGCTCGCGGCGTGCGAGGCGGTTGGCGGCGCGCTCGACGCGGCGCTTCCATACGCCTGCGCGATGGAAATGATTCACACCTACTCGCTGATACACGACGACCTGCCGTGCATGGACGACGACGATCTGCGCCGCGGCCGGCCGACGAATCATAAGGTTTACGGCGAGGCGATCGCGACGTTGGCGGGCGACGGCCTGTTGACCGACGCGTTCAAGGTGCTCGCGCGCGCCGGCGCCAACGCCGCGGCGCCGGCCGCAGCGCTTGAAGCGATCGCGGAACTGGCGGAAGCGGCGGGATCGGCCGGGATGGTCGGCGGCCAGGTAATCGATCTGCTGGGCGAAGGACGCGAACTCGGCCTGGCGGAGCTCGAAACGATGCATCGGCGGAAAACCGGCGCGCTGTTCGTGGCCGCGGTGTGCGGCGGCGCGCGGCTTGGCGGCGCGAATGCGTCCCGGCTCGCGGCTTTGCGCGAGTACGCCCGGGCGCTCGGGCTTGCATTTCAGGTGATCGACGATTTGCTGGACGTCGAAGCATCGACCGAAGCGATGGGCAAGCGCACCAACAAAGACGGCGCGCGCGGCAAATCGACCTATCCGGCGCTGATGGGCGTCGCGCGGGCGCGCGAGCTGGCGAACCAACTGATCGCGCAGGCGGCCGATGCGCTGCGGGAATTCGACGGCCGCGCGGACCCGCTGCGGGCGCTGGCGGCCTACGCGGTGGAGCGCAAGCTATGAACGAGGCGGCGCATCTCTATCCCGACCGTATGCACGCGCGGCAGGCGATGCTGCTGGAGCCGGGCCGGCTGGAGCTGCGGGAGTTTGAGCCGCCCACGCCCGGTCCGGGCGAGTTGCTGCTCAAAATCGAGTGCGCGTTGAGTTGCGGCACCGATTTGAAGACCTGGCGCCGGGGCCATCCGGTGTGGAAACTGCCCGCGCCGTTCGGCCATGAGTTCGCCGGCGTGGTCGCCGCCGCGGGACTGGGAGTCGATCGGTTCAAAGCGGGCGACGCGGTTATGGCGGCGCCGACGGCGCCGTGCGGCCACTGCTTCTATTGCGTGCGCGGGCAGGAGAATTTGTGCGCGCAGGCGATGGATCGCATGGTGATGGGCGCGTATGCGGACTACCTGCTGTTGCCGGCGCATATCGTGGCCCGCAACGCCTTTCACAAGCCGGCGGATTTGCCGTTCGAAGAGGCGGCGTTGCTGGAGCCGCTGTCTTGCGTGGTTCACGCGCAGGAAATGGCCCGGCCGGAGCCGGCCGAAAGCGTGCTGATAATCGGCGCCGGCGCCTTTGGAATCATGCACGCGATGGCGCTGAGGGCGGCCGGGGTGCGCCAGATCGCGATCGCCGGACGCGGCCGCAAGCGGCTGCAATGGGCCGGCGAGTTGGGCGCGGACCGCGTGATCGATGTGGCGCGCGAGGACGCCGCGCGCGCGATCGGCGCGCTCAACGGCGGCTATGGCCCGGACCTCGCGATCGAATGCACCGGCCAGGTCACGGGATGGGAGGACGCGTTCCGGCGCGTGCGCCGCGGCGGCCGTGTGGTGTTTTTCGGCGGATGCGCGGCCGGAACGGCGCTCAGCGTGGATACCCGCCGGATGCACTATGACAATCTGACGCTGCTGGCGCCTTTTCATTTTCGGCCGCGCGACGTCAAGGCCGCATTCGCGATGTTGAGCGCGCGGCGGCTCGGCGCGGGCCGCTTGATCAATGCGCGCCGGCGGCTCGACCAATTGACGGAAGTATTCGCGATGCTCGAGCGGAGCGCCGCGCTCAAATGCGCGGTGATTCCCTGAGCGCGCGAGGCAGGAGGGCGCGCCGCCGTTTCATCGGGCGGGAGCGCTGAAGCATCGGAGTATGGATCAGGTTTCGCAAATATCTAACGGACACGGCGCGGCGGCGCCGGCGCGCGACGAATTCTCGGCGCGTCTCGACTTCACGATCGCGCAGGCGCGCGATGCTTTGATTCGCCAGCAGCGGCCGGAAGGATACTGGCAGGCGGCGCTCGAAGCGAACGCCGAAATGAACGCGGAGTATCTCATTTTCAACCGCTTCATGGAGGTCGAGCGCGATCCCGAACTGGAGACGAAACTCAAGCGGCTGTTGCTCGACACGCAGCAGGCGGACGGCGGATGGTCGTTGTTTCCGGGCGCCGAGAGCCATCTTTCGACCACGATCGAAACCTATTTCGCGCTGAAACTGACCGGGATGCGTCCGAACGACGAGGCGCTGATCCAGGCGCGGCGCTTCGTGCTCTCGCAAGGCGGAATCGCGAACGCCGGCACGCTGGCGCGCTTTTATCTTGCCGCGATGAACCAGGCGCCGTGGAGCGCGACGCCGGCGCTGCCGATCGAAATCGCGCTGCTGCCGAGCTGGTTTCCCGTCAACATGTACGAGCTTTCGTCGTGGGCGCGCGGAACGCTGTTCGCGCTGATGACGCTGCAGGCGGCGCGGCCGGTGCGCGTCGTCGATTGGCGGGAAGGCGTGCTGGAACTCTATATCCAGCCGCCGCACTTCACGAAATTCAAGATGCCGCGCAGCCGGCGCCTGTTCTCGTTGCGCAATGCGCTGCTGGCGGCCGACAAAGCGCTGCGCGGCTACGAGCGGGTCCATCCGCGCCGGCTGCGCGCGCGCGCGCTTCGCCACGCCGAAAACTGGCTGCTTGAACATCAGGACGCCAACGGCTCGTGGGGCGGAATTCAGCCGTGCTATCTGCTGACGCCGATGGCGCTCAAGGGGTTGGGCTATCGCAACGACCATCCGGTGATCGTCAAGGCGCTGGAGGCGGCGCGCGAATTGATCTGGGACATGGGCGATCGGATTCTCTACCAGCCCTGCGTGTCGCCGAATTGGGACACCGCGCTGGCGGCGAAAGCGCTGCTCGACTCCGGCACGCCCGGCGATCATGATGCGCTTCGGAATGCGGCGCGCTGGCTGATCGACCATCAGATTTTCAAGCGGGGCGACTGGTCGGTGAAGCGGCCCGATCTGGAGCCGGGCGGATGGGCGTTCGAGTTTTACAATGACTGGTTTCCGGATGTTGACGATTCGGCGGTTATTCTGATGGTGCTGGCCGAGGCGGCGCACGATGACGCGGCCGTGCGCGAGCGCGCGATCCGGCGCGGCGCGAACTGGGTGATGGGAATGCAATGGCGCGACGGCGGATTCGCCGCGTTCGACGCCGACAACGATTCCCGGTGGCTCAATCATGCGCCGTTCGCCGATGTCGAAGCCTCGACCGATCCGGCCTGCGCGGACCTGACCGGCCGCGTGCTCGAAATGATGGCCGCGGTCGGCTATCGCGCGGACCATCCGGTCGCCCAGCGCGCGATCGCGTGGCTGAAGCGCGATCAGAAAGCCGACGGATCGTGGTGGGGCCGATGGGGCGTCAGCTATATTTACGGAACTTTCTCGGCGCTCTCGGGCCTGCGCGCGATTGGCGTCGATATGAGCGAACCGTGGATCAAACGCGCGGCCGTGTGGCTGAAATCGGTGCAGAACGCGGACGGCGGATGGGGCGAGACCTGCAAGGCCGATCGCGATCCGTCATGCAAAGGCAAGGGCGCGAGCACTCCGTCGCAAACCGCATGGGGCATGATCGGCCTGCTCGCGGCCGAGGACGCGCTGAGCGACAATCTGATGCGGGCGGCGTTGTGGCTGTTCGCGGAACAGAACGGCGAGGGCAGGTGGGAGGATCTAGAGTTCACCGGCACGGGATTCCCCAACCATTTTTATCTGCGCTATCACATGTATGCGCACTATTTTCCGCTGATGGCGCTGGGGCGTCTCAGGCGGCGGCTGGCGGACGGCGCCGCGCGCTGAGGCCACGGCTGACGCGATGAAGGAAATCGCCATACTGGGATCGACCGGGTCGGTCGGCGTGACGACGCTCGACGTGGTCGGCCGGTTTCGCGATCGCTTCCGCGTCGCCGCGATGGCGGCCGGACGCAACGCCGCGTTGCTCGCGGAACAGGTGCGGCGCTTCGAGCCGGAGCTGGTTTCGGTCGCCACGCCGAAGCTTGCGGAAGAGTTGGCGGAACGCATCGCGCCGCTCAAGCCGCGCATCGTTCACGGCGCCGAGGGCGCGATCGCCGTCGCCACCTGTCCGCGGGCGCAACTGGTGATGTCGGCGATGGTGGGCGCGATCGGGCTGGGCCCGACGCTCGCGGCGATTCGCGCGGGCAAGGATATCGCGTTCGCCAACAAGGAAGTGATGGTCGTCGCCGGCGAAATAGTGACGCGCGCGGCGCGCGAGCACGGCGTGCGGTTGCTGCCCGTCGACAGCGAGCATAACGCGGTCTTTCAGTGCCTCGAGGGCCGGCCGCGAGAAACCGTCAAGCGGATCATCCTGACCGCCTCGGGCGGACCGTTCCGCGCCTGGGCGATCGATCGTTTCGGTTCGATTACGATCGCCGACGCGCTCAACCATCCGACGTGGAAGATGGGCGCGAAGATCACGATCGATTCGGCGACCCTGATGAACAAGGGTCTCGAGGTTATCGAAGCGCGCTGGCTGTTCGACCTTCCGCCGGAGCGAATCGATGTGGTGATTCATCCGCAGAGCGTGATTCATTCGATGGTCGAACTGGTCGACGGATCTGTGCTGGCGGAGATGGCGGTGCCGGACATGGCGATTCCCGTGGCGTTCGCGCTCGCCTATCCCGATCGCCTGCCGCTGGAGCATCTCGATCGGCTGGAGTTCGCGCGCTGCGCGAATCTGACCTTCGAAGCGCCAGATGCGGCGAAATTTCCCTGCCTCGGCCTGGCGTACGAGGCGCTGCGGGCCGGCGGCACAATGCCGGCGTGCCTCAACGCCGCGAACGAAGAACTGGTGGCCGCGTTTCTCGCCGCGCGCGTGGGTTTCGCCGAAATCCCGCGGCATCTCGAAACGGTGATGGGGCGGCATCGCAACGGCCCCGCGCGAACGCTTGAGGATGCGCTTGAAGTCGATGGCTGGGCGCGGGCGATGGCGCGCGAATTAATTGGCGGCGACAGCGCCTGCGCGGCGCGGGCGTGATGGCGGAAGCGGGCGCACACGCCGGCGGCGACAGTTTGCGTATCGCGCCGCCGTATCGCACGGCTGCATCCGCGGCGCCGGTTGGCGTCGCCGAGGCTTACGCCTGGTGCGGGCGGCTCGCGCGATCGCACTATGAAAACTTCACCGTGGCGTCGTGGCTGATGCCGCGCGCGATGCGTCCGCATATGCACGCGATTTACGCGTATGCGCGGATGGCCGACGATTTCGCGGATGAAGAGCGCAGTCTGGCCCGGTTGGACGAATGGGAGCGGCAGCTTGACGCGGCATACGCCGGCGCGCCCGAACATCCGGTGTTCGTCGCGCTGGCCGACACGGTTCGGAAGTTCGATATTCCGCGCCAGCCGTTCGCAGACCTGTTGCGCGCGTTTCGCTCCGACGTGAATTTCGCCGGATTCGAAACGCTCGAAGAGCTGCTCGGCTACGCGCGATATTCGGCGAATCCGGTCGGCCGGCTGGTGCTGTATTTGTTCGGTTATCGCGACGCGGAGCGCCAGCGGCTTTCCGACCTGGTATGCTCGGGCCTTCAGCTCGCGAATTTCTGGCAGGATGTAGCAATCGATTTCGGCAAAGGCCGCATCTATTTTCCGCGCGCGGATATGGCGCGCTTCGGCGTTACTCCCGAAGCGATCGGGAGAGCGGAAGCGAATGGGCAATTTATCGCGCTGATGCGCCATGAGATCGGCGTGGCGCGTTCGATGTTGCGCGACGGTGCGGAGCTTGCGCGGGTGGTGGACCGGCGGTTGCGGCGCGACGTGTTGATGTTCGCGGGCGGCGGATTGCGGATTCTTCGAGCGCTTGAAGAGATCGGTTACGATGTTTTTCGCGCTCGCCCCAAACTCGGCAAGCGCGATTATCTGGCCGTCGGATGGAACGCATTTCGTGGGCGCATTGCGGAGTGAAAAAATAGCCGCGCGGGGGGACGATGCGTCCGCGGCGCTGGAGCGCGATTATGCGCGCTGCGCGGAAGTGACGCGGCGCGCGTCGTCGAATTTCTATTACGCGTTCATGTTGCTGCCGCGCGGGAAACGCCGCGCGCTGCATGCGGTTTATGCGTTTTGCCGGTTTATCGACGATATCGCCGATGACGAATCGGTCGCCAATCCGTCCGCGATGCTCGAGCGTTGGCGCGAAGAGTTGGGCAACGTTTACGCGGGGTTTCCGACCCGCCCGATTTCGCGCGCGCTGGCCGACAATGTGCGCCGCTACAACATCCCGCGCCGCCATTTCGATGAGATTATCGACGGCGTCGAGATGGATCTGACGCGGCGGCGCTATGAAACTTTCACCGAGCTCGAGCGCTACTGCCATCATGTCGCGTCGGCGGTCGGGCTGATATGCATCGAAATCTTCGGCTATCGGGAGCCGTCGACCCAGATATACGCCGAGAAGCTCGGGCTCGCGTTTCAACTCACCAATATCCTGCGCGACGTGCGCGAGGACGCCGCCCGCGAACGGATTTATCTGCCGCTCGAAGATCTGCGCCGCTTTGGCGTCAAGGAATCGGACATCCTGGCCTCCCTGCGCACGCCGGAGTTCCGCGCGCTGATGGCGTTCGAGGCCGGTCGGGCGCGCGCGCTCTATCGCGAAGCGGAAGCGGCGCTGTCGGACGCCGACCGGCCGGCGATGCTCGCGGCCGAGGGCATGCGCGTGATCTACTCCGCGATCCTCGACGAGATCGTGCGCGCGGATTATCGCATCTTCGAGCGGCGGATCAGTTTGTCGAGCGCGCGCAAGCTAGCGCTCGTCGCACGCGTATGGGGCCGCGCCCGGCTGGGCGGCGGCGCGAACTGGACCAGATGGCGGTCGAAGCAAAGGACGTCGTCGTAATCGGCGGCGGCTTCGCCGGATTGTCCGCCGGAGCCGCCTTGGCCGAGCAGGGTTTCCGAGTCGCTGTGCTTGAGAGCAAGCCGGCCCTGGGCGGCCGCGCCTATTCTTTCGCCGACGACGATACCGGCGACTTCGTCGACAATGGGCAACACGTCTTGATGGGCTGCTACCACGAGACGCTCAGATTCCTCGATCGAATTGGCGCGCGCGATCGGCTGATTTTCCATCGCGACCTCGAAATCGAGATGCTCGACGGGCCGGGACGGCGGGCGTCGTTGCGCACCTCGCGCCTGCCAGGCCCGTTTCATATGAGCGGCGCGCTGCTGCGCTACGGACATTTGACGGCGGGCGAGCGCGTTCGCCTGATCGCGGGCGGGATGCGGATGATGGCGCTCAGGCGGCGCGATCGCGACGGACTTGCGCGCATGAGCGTAGCGGAATTGATGGATACGCTGGGGCAGGGCGAGCGCGCACGCCAGTGTTTCTGGTATCCGCTGGCGATCGCGACGTTGAATGACGACCCGGAATTGTCTTCTGCCGCATTGCTGGCCGAAGTGCTGAAGCGCGCCTTCTTCTCGCGCCGCGCGGATTCGGCGTTCGTGTATTCGCGGGTCGGCCTGAGCGACCTTTATTGCGGCGCGGCCGGCAAATTGATCGATCGCTCGGGCGGGGTGGTCGCGACTCGATCGATCGCGGACGGCTTCGATTTCGACGAGTCGGGGCGCATCGCCGCGGTTCGGCTGCGCGATGGCGGGCGGCTCGGCGCCGCGAATTTCATCGTCGCCGTGCCGCCGCGCAACCTCCTGAAGCTGCTGCCCGAAACGGCGATGGCCGATCCTTTTTTCTCGCGCGTCTGCGCGCTCCAGAGTTCGCCGATCGTGTGCGTTCATCTGTGGCTTGACCGGGAAGTGACGGATTCGGCGTTCGTCGGATTCATCGGTACGCCCACGCAATGGCTGTTCAACAAGCGGCGCATCTTCGAGCGCCACGGCGAACGCGCGCCCGGCTACTTGAGTTTCGTCATCAGCGGCGCGCGCAAATTCGTCGATCGCGCGAATGACGAATTGGCGGAAGTTGTGGTTAAAGATCTGCGCGCCATGATTCCCGCGGCGCGCGACGCGCGCGTGCTCAAGGCGATCGTAATCAAGGAAAAGCAAGCCACCATCGCTCCGGATCCGCTTTCAGATCGCAGCCGGCCGGCGGCCATAACGCCGATCGGCAATCTCTTTCTGGCCGGCGATTGGATTCAAACCGGCCTGCCGGCGACGATCGAAAGCGCGGTCGCTTCCGGCCACGCCGCGGCCGCGGCGTTGGCCGCGCGGGTGGGCGCCTAGCGGGCCGATGAAGGGCCGAGCGCTCGTTACCGGCGCCACCGGCTTCGTTGGCGCTCATGTGGCGCGCGCGCTGCTGCAAAGCGGCCGCGACGTTCGTGCGATGGCGCGCGGCGCCTCGGATATGCGGGCGCTGGAGGGGCTCGAATGCGAAACGGTGGTGGCCGATCTGCGCGATCCGGATTCGGTCGAACGCGCCGTCGCGGGCTGCGACGAAGTTTTTCACGTGGCCGCGGACTATCGCTTGTGGGCGCCTGATGCGGCGCCGATGTATGCCGCGAACGTGGACGGAACGCGCAATATAATCGCGGCGTCGATGCGGGCCCGCGTCAGCCGTATCGTTTACACCAGCACCGTCGGCGCGCTGGGCATTGGCGCGGACGGCGTCGGCCGCGAGGATACGCCCGTCTCGTTATCGGAGATGATCGGACCCTACAAGCGGTCGAAGTTTCTGGCCGAGAAGGCGGCTTTGGAAGCGGCCCGCGCGGGAGCCCCGGTGGTAATCGTGAATCCTTCAACGCCGATCGGTCCGCTCGATTATAAACCGACCCCGACCGGCCGGATCATCGTGGACTTCCTGAACCGGCGGATGCCGGCCTATATCGATACGGGTCTGAATCTCGTCTGCGTCGAGGATGTCGCGCGCGGCCATCTGCTGGCCGCCGAGCGCGGAAGGGCGGGAGAAAAATATATTCTTGGCGGCGAAAATCTAACTCTTAAGCAGATGCTCGCGCGGCTTGGTAAAATAGCTGGACTGCCCGCGCCCAAAATCCGCGCGCCATGGTTCGCCGCGTATGGGTTTGCGCTCGCCGGCGAGGCGGTCGCCCGCACTATTACCCATCGCGCGCCGCGCGCAAGCCTGGTCGAGGTCAGGATGGCGCGCAAGAAGATGTTTTTCGATTCGGGCAAGGCGCGCGCCGAACTCGGATATGCGTCCGCGCCGGTTGATGAGGGGCTGGCGCGCGCGATAAATTTCTTTCGCGAAATCGGAGCGGCGCCGGCCGCCGCGTAATCGCCGATGAACCTGCTGCTGGCCACGATCGAGCTTCGCCCGTACGTTTTTATATTTCTCGCGGCGTTCCTCTTCATCTCAATAGTCAATTATGGCGCCGGCACGACTATACTATTCACCGCGCTGACATATTCGGTTTCGCTCGCGTGCGAATGGAGTTCAGTCCATAACGGGTTTCCGTTCGGCCTTTATCATTACATACAGGCGACGCGCGGACGGGAACTTTGGATCGCCGGCGTTCCTTTCATGGATTCGCTGTCTTTCACATTTCTGGGATTCGCCAGCTATACAGTCGCCTTGCTGGCGGCGTCGCCGCTGTATCGGCGCGGCGCCGATTTGCGGATTCTCGACACCCGGAAAATCCGCCGCTCGCCGCGCGTCTGGCTGATGGCCGCGCTGTTCATGGTGATGGTCGATATGGCCGTCGATCCGCTGAGCGTGCGCGGCGATCGATGGTTCCTCGGACGGATCTTCTGGTACGATTCGCCCGGACCGCATTTCGGCGTTCCAATCAGCAATTATCTGGGGTGGTTCTTCGTCGCGGCGATCGCGGTCGCGATTTTTCAGACGCTGGACGGATGGATGAATCAGGGCGGAAGACGGCCGTTCGGGGCCTGCCCGTCGTTTCCGTCGCGCGCGCTGCTCGGCCCGGCGCTGTACCTCGGCATCGTGGGGTTTGGCGTCACGATGCTGTTTTCGATCGGCGCGGATGAAATCGCCTGGGCGAGCGTGTTTCTTTATCTGCCGCTGCTCGCGCTGATGCTGCATATTGTCACGCGGCCGGAGAGTTATGGCGACGCGGGCGCGATCGAGCGCCATCTGAATGATTTTCCGCACGACGCGCCGTCATTTCCCGAGCACGCACGGATTATCAATGAGCGCCAGTCGAGAGCGTCGTGACGCCGTGTGGCGGTCGGGCGTGAACGACCGCGCCGATCGCGGATTCAATCGAGGTAGGGCACGCTTCGCGTGACCGCTGTCGCCATCGCGTCCGCGGCGCGCCGGAGATTCCTTACCAGCTTGATCACTCCTATAACCATCGTGGGATGCGTCAGCAGGGCCGCGGCGGCTTTGCCAAATTGGACGGTTCCGTCGGCGTTCGCGAACCTGGCCGCGGCCAGATCGTGATCGACGGTGTCCATGATCGTGCGCATCGCGATATACGGATGACCGCGCTCCTGCGCTTCGAGCGCGATCGCCGCGGTTTCCATATCGACCGCGACCGCGCCGGATTGCGCGCCCGCAAGCCGCTTCTCCTCGGCGGTGGCGATCGGCAGTTTGCTGGTCAGAATCGCGCCGCGAACGTACGCGATATTGCGGCGGGTCAGCGCGGCCGCCGCGCGATCGAGATAATCGCTCGGCGCGTCGAGTGCGATTTCGGGACGGAAACTGTCGTCCGAGCGCGTCATCACGCGGTCCGCCAGCACCAGGTCGCCGATTTTAAGCCGGCTGGAGAGCGCTCCGGCCACGCCGGTCAGCACCGCGAAATCGATATCGCGCACATTGTCGAAAATGCGGCGCGCGGTCGCACGCGCCCGCCGCATCCCGATGCCGCTTTCGGCGAGCAGCACCGGCACGCCGGCGAGCGTGCCGTAGCAGCCTTTCACGGATTGCAAGCGGGCCTCTTTCACCGCCTGGAGACGGGCATGGAGCGGCGTGAATTCGGCTCGAAACGCGCAGAGGATAAGAATCATCGCGATGGGCGCGGCCAATAAAAGTTTTTCCGGCCGCTTGTGGAATGTTTCATTGGCCAGCAGAATTGCGCCGATGGGTCGGATCGATCAAGCAGCGAGCCTTGCACCGATGGGGAGCCGCGAGGAGTGACGCTTTCCGGCGCCACCGCCGGTTCGGCGCTGCCGAATTCGAGCGGCGATTACGTTGCATACGGCGGCGCCGCGAAAGCATCGCGCGCAATCGGCCGCGCCGTGATCGTCACCGCCGACGATTTCGGGGCCTCGCTTGAAACCAACGCTGGCATCCTGCGCGCCCATCGGGATGGCATCCTCACGGCTACCAGCCTTATGGTCGCCGGCGCGGCGCGCGACGAGGCCGTGGAAATCGCGCGCGATTGTCCCAATCTCGACGTTGGCTTGCATCTGGTCGTGTGCATGGGCGCGAGCGTGATGGGCGCGGAGCGGCTTCGCGGCATCGTCGACAGCGCGGGACATTTCGGCGACAACCCGGTCGCTTGCGGGATGCGCTACTTTTTCAGCCGCCGCGCGCGGATGCTGCTGCGCGACGAAATTCGCGCGCAAATCGAGACTCATCTCCGCCTGATCGGCCGGCTCAGCCATATCGACGGCCATCTCAATTTTCATGTCCATCCGGCGATCGCTGATATGCTGGTGGAGCTTTGCGCGGAATACCGGGTGCCTGCGATGCGAATTCCGCGCGAGCGGGTTTTGACGACGCTGCGGCTCGCGCGCGATCATCTCTCGCGCAAGTTGGTCGAGGCGGTCATTTTCCGATCGCTTTCGCGGCGAACCCGCAGGATGCTGTCCGCGCACGGCATCCGCACGACCGATTGGCTGTTCGGGCTGCATCAAACGGGGAATCTGAGCGCGGCCTATCTGCTCGGCGTGATTCGCCGCCTGCCCGCAGGCGTGACCGAGCTGTATTTCCATCCGGCGGCGGATGCCGGCGGCGCTTCGCCACCCATCGCCGCGCAGCGCGAAGTTGAAATATTGACCGATTCCACGGTCCGCGCGGCGCTCGAACGCGCGGGCGCGCGGCTCACGAATTTCGCCGAGCTGGTTCGGTTCTGAGGCGGCCTCCGGGCGCGCCTCGGAACTCGCCTCGGACCGGTCTTTGCGTTTAGAATGCATCGTTCGGGAGCGCGGCGGAATGCGCTTCCGGTTATCCAACCCGGAGAAGACCGTCAGATGTTCGATCAGGAAACTTCGCTTGCTGCCGACAAGGCGCTCGAATACCGTCTGCCCGCCAACGTGACTCCCGAACGATACGACGTGCGCCTCACGCCGGATCTGCAGGCCTTCGCTTTCGATGGCGAAGAGACGGTCGCCGTCACGGTCCATCAGGCGACCGCCGAGGTCGCGCTGAACGCGCTGGAACTGCAAATCGATTCCGTAACCGCCCAACGGGACGGCAAAACTCTTCCGGCGCGCATCGAAATGGAACCCGCGCGCGAGCGCGCCCGTTTCATTTTTCCGCAGCCGCTGGAGCCGGGCGAATGGAAGTTGACAATCCGTTTCCGCGGCGTGCTCAACGACAAGCTGCACGGCTTCTATCGCAGCCAGTATGTCGATTCCGCCGGCAAAACCCATCTTTTGGCGACCACTCAGTTCGAAGCGACCGACGCGCGGCGCGCGCTGCCGTGTTGGGACGAACCCGCGCTCAAGGCGGTTTTCGGCGTAACGCTGGTGGTTGACGAAAATCTCACCGCGCTTTCCAACGCCGGCGTGAAATCGACGCGCCCGCTGGGCAACGGCAAAAAAGAAGTCGTTTTCAAAGACACGATTCGGATGTCCACCTATCTGCTCGCCTTCATCGTCGGCGAGTTCGAGGCGACCGAAGCCGTCGATGCGGGCACGCCGCTGCGGGTCGTGCATGCTCCCGGCAAGAGCGGACTCACCGAGTGGGCCAAACAGATCGGTTCGTATTCGCTGAAATTTTTCGCCGATTACTACGGCATTCCCTATCCCGGCGACAAGCTCGACTTGATTGCGATACCGGATTTCGCCGCCGGGGCGATGGAAAATCTGGGCGCGATCACGTTCCGCGAAACCGCGCTGCTCGCCGACGACAAGACCGCCTCGCGCGCCGAACTCGAGCGGGTCGCCGACGTGGTTTCGCACGAAAACGCGCATATGTGGTTTGGCGACCTGGTCACGATGCGCTGGTGGAATGGAATCTGGCTGAACGAGGCCTTCGCCACCTTCATGGAGATGCTCGCGGTCGATGCGTGGAAGCCGCAGTGGAAGCGCTGGGAAAGCTTCGGCGTATCGCGCGGGGCCGCGATGGCGATCGACGCGCTCAAGAGCACCCGTTCGATCGAGTACACCGTGCTCAGTCCGGAAGACTGCCGCTCGATGTTCGACGTGCTGACTTATGAGAAGGGCGCGTCGGTGCTGCGGATGCTCGAACAGTTCCTCGGCGCCGAGGAATTCCGCAAGGGCATCTCGCGCTACTTGAAGAAGCATCAGTACGCCAACGCCGAGACCGGCGACCTCTGGGATGCGCTGGAGGAATCGACCGGCCAGCCGGCGCGCGCGATGATGGACACGTGGATTTTCCAGCAAGGCTTTCCGGTCGTCAGCGCCGAGTTGGCGCCCGACGGCCGCTCGCTGCATCTCAGTCAACGGCGGTTTTTTTACGCGCCGCCCGCGCATCCCGAGCCGCAGTCGTGGCATGTGCCGATCATGGTTCGCGCGGCGACCGCGACGGGCGTGGTCTCGCGCAAGCTGCTGCTTACGACCGCTGAAGCCACGCTCGAATTGCCGGGGAAACCGCAATGGGCGCTGCTCAATGAAGGCGGACACGGCTTTTTCCGGGTGCGTTATTCGGCGGATTTGCTGGCGGCGCTCACCGCCAATCTGGACGCGCTTCAGCCGATCGAACGTTTCGGACTGGTCAGCGACACCTGGGCCGCGACCGTCGCCGGACTCACTTCGCTCGCCGAATTCATGCGGATGGCCGCCCTGTTTCGCGGTGAAACCAATCTCAACGTATGGCGGGCGCTAATCGCCGCGTTCAATTACCTCGACATGATCGCGTCGCCCGCGCAGCGGCCCGCCGTAGCCGCCGCGGTGCGCGCGATCGTCGGACCCGCGGCGAGCCGGCTCGGATGGACGCCGGCGCCGGGCGAGGACGAACTGCGCAGCCAGCTCCGCGCGACGCTGATAAGCGCGCTCGGCACGCTTGGCGACGATCCGGCGGTTCAGGCTCGCGCCGGCGAACTATACGCCGAGTGGGACGCCAATCTTGCGCGCGCCGACCGCGACTTGATGCCCGCGTTGGTCGCGATTCTCGCGCATTGCGGCGACGCCGCGCGCTACCAGGATTTCAAGCGGCGGTTTAAGTCGGCGCGCACGCCGCAGGAGGAGCAGCGCTACCTGTTTTCGCTGGCCAACTTCCGCGATCCGGCGCTGCTCGCGGAAACGATGGAGATGACGCTCAACGGCGAGGTGCGCACGCAGAACGCTCCGTACCTGATGCATTCGCTGCTCTACAACAACGTCTCCCGCTACGCCGCGTGGGATTTTGTGAAGGCTCATTGGGAAACGATCGTCGATCGTTATCCGGACAGCGCGCTGCCCCGGATGTGCGAAGCGATCAACGGCCTGCTCGATCGGCAAACCGAGGTCGAGGAATTTTTCGCCAAACACAAAATCCGGTTGGGCGGCAAGCTGATCGATCAGCACCTCGAGCGGCTGGCGGTCGCGGCGGCCTTCCGCAATCGCGAGGGCGCCCGGTTGGAAGCGTCGTTGCGGGCTTGAAGCGCAGGCCGCGATCGCCCGGCTAGGCGCGCGGCGGCGGAATCGCGACGGACACGCCGCATTTGCGCGCCGTGTAGCGGGTGAGGAGCCTGACCACGTCGGGGATGACGTGGCCGATCGCTTCGGGCCGGTAACCGACCGCCTCCGGCCCGCGCGCCCGCATCATGCCGAACGTCGAGAGCCGGAACAATCCGGCGACCGCCTGGCAGTATCGAAAACGCTTGAGATCCATCGGCGCGAGCGCCTGGTAGGCCGGGATGTAGAGCGCCGCGAAGAGGCGGCGCAAGCTGTTGCCCGCCGCGTTGTCCCGCATCCAGCGCGGCCGATCCATCGCGCTGGTTGCGAGAATCGCCGCGGTGGTCGCGGCGTCCAGATGGCGGTCGCCCCGGTCCGCTTTCACCCAATCGATCACGCCGGTCACCCTGATCCCGCTGACGATAACGTTCTGCGGATGGTAATCCAGATGCACCGGAACGTCGGGCGCGAAGCGAAAACGCGGAGCCTCCTGCCGCAGCTTGACGAGCGCGTCTTTCAGGCCGGGCAAAGGGCCGCGCTCGACCCGGCCGCCGATCGCGGCCAGCGCGCGATCGAGCAGCGTCGTCGCGGTTTGCGCGTGATCGCCATTGCGGCTTTGCGCGTTCGCCCCGCCGGCGTCATCCACTGGAATTAGTTCGGCCGGCAATCGATGGAGCCGGGCCTGGGCGTGTACGAAAGCGGCAAATCCCAGCGAGAAGGTTCGGAACGCCTGGGGGAAATTCTTGATGGCAAAGAGCGGTCCGCCCGCCGCCCGTTCCATGATCATGAACGGAACGCCTAGCGCTGCTCGGTTTGGTTCGTAGGCGAACGGACGCGGCGTCGGATAGCCGGCTTTCGCCAGGTTGAACATCACGCGGCTTTCATGCGCCGCTTTGGCGTCGGCTTCCAACCCCTGGTAACAGCGCAGCACCAATCGCGCGCCGACCGGAAGATCCGCTTCGCATCGTGCGCGAGAGGCAAGTTCGAACTCAAAGATGGTCGTTTCCCATCCGGAATCGAGCGCGCGGAAAAGGCTCAGCGGGGCGCCGAGCCATTCGCATAGCCGTTCGCCGATCGGATCCGTGCGCTTTGAGCCGCCGGCTTCAATCGCCGATTCCATCTCGCGTGACGGCGGCGCCGCTCAATCCGGCGATGCCGATGGGCGTCCGCAGCGCGGAAGGGGCGCGCGCTCAGTGCTGAATTGCTGGCTGATTGGACGTCGCTCCGATCAAACCGGGTGGCAGTTGCAACGGCACTTGCAGCTTTTCGGGCGCGTAATCCGGATTTCCCTTGCCCTCATGATATTGCTGCTGCAAGGTCGAGGTGAGCAGCGGCCCGTTCGTCTTGCTCACGTCGATCGTGACCTCGACCGACAGGCCCATCCTGAGCGGTTTGTCCGCCGGTGGAGGTTCGTTCAACACGATTTTCACCGGGACGCGCTGGACCACTTTGACCCAGTTTCCAGTCGCATTTTCGGGCGGCAATAGAGCAAACGCGGCGCCCGTGCCGACGCTGATCGAATCGACGTGGGCTTGGTAAATGTATCCCGGATAGATGTCGGCTTCGACTTCCGCAGGCTGGCCGACGCGAACGTCGGTAAGCTGGGTCTCCTTGTAATTCGCGGTCACATAAAGCCGATCGACTGGCACGATCGCCATCAGCGGCTCGCCCGGCTGAATTCGGTTGCCGACGTGCACGCTTTTGCGCGTGACGATGCCGGGCAGCGGCGCGCGGATTGTGGCGTAGCTCAGATCGAGCTTAGCCGCTTCGACTGCGGCGTTGGCCTGCTGAACGATCGGCCGGTCGTAGCGGGAATGATCCAAACCCACTTCGCTTTCGCCGCCGAGCGCCGCCTGCGCCTGCTGCACCTGATGCTCGGCGAGCGCGCGATCGGCCATCGCGACCCGATAGGCGGTCGTGGCTTGATCGTAATACTCGCGCGAAACCACGCCTTGCTCGCGCAGCGCCTTGCCGCGCTGATAGTCGATTTCCGCCTGCCGGAGCTGCGAATCCGCGAGCCTGTAGCCGGCCTGCGCGGCGGCGAGCTGAGCGTAGAGCTGATCGACCGACTGCCGCGCGCGTTCCAGCTGCGCCTCGGCCTGATCGAGCCGTACTTCATAATCCCGCGGATCGAGTTCGAGCAGAATGTCGCCCGCTTTCACGCGCCAGTTTTCTTCGATGAAAAGCTTTGCGACGGTTCCCGGAATCCGCGACGAAACCAGCGCCACCGTGCCGTCAATATAGGCGTCGTCGGTCGAGACGTGGCTTTCGAGATATTGGTAGTAATGCCAGCCCGGAACCAGCAGGGCGATTACGACAATCGCCACCAGCACCAAAACGATTTTGCGCATAGCCGGCTTCATGTATGCGCAGCCTGTGCGGGCTCGCCGCTGGTGAATGCTTCTGTCATTCCCATTTCATGTCTGTCCAAATTCACGTGACGCTAAATATGATTTTAAGCTCTTGCTGTCAAATGCGGAACTCTCCGGTCCCGCCAATTGCAAGAATCGGCTGCGGGCGGCGGCGGCTCGCGTATCCTCTCTCAGGGGAACTTGAGCGTGGCCTCCGTGCCGGTAAAAACGCTTTGCACCACCACATTGTTGTAGATCAGGTCGATGCTGAGTCCGCCCAGAAAGCCGACTTCGGTGAACGTCGCATCGACGCGCGTGCCGGTTCCGCCCGCGGGCGAATCGAACAGAATGAGAGCCGGAGCGGTCGCTTCGACGATGTAGGCGTTTTGCTCGTCCTCGACCATAGCATCGACAATCTGTTGCGCGGGTCCCTTTATGAAAAATCTTACGTCGGGACTCGCTTTGGGGGGAAAATCCGGCGCGGAGCCCCAATTCCCGACCGACAGGCCGAAGCGATCCACCGTGGATCCCAGTTGTTTGACGGTCAGGCCGGTGATGACCTCGACGCTCAGGAGCGAATCGTCGTTGGTCAGTTTGTGGATCGCGATTCTTACCGGCGGCGAATTATTGACGATAACGACATTGAGCGGCACGACGCCGGTAATGGTCCACGACGAGCGCGTATCGGCGATTTTCGCCACGAACGGCGTGCCCAACCGGCCCACGAACCGAAAGGAGTTTTGCGGGGGAATATTCGGGGTGTTGCCGGGAAGCGTGATGTCGGTCGTGCCGAAACCGTTGCATCCGGCCGCTCCAAGCGTGATGAGCGCCAATACGAATACTCCGGCCGTGGCCCGGACGATTGATGCGGCGATCCTCATGATAATAGTTCGTTCCATCCGCGCTTACGGATTTGGAGCGACCACAACCGGGCCGATCGTCTGACTGCATACGAGGCACTGCGACCCTTGACCGGAATCGCAGACTTGCGGGCAGGGCGACGGCGTCGGGGAAGGCAACGGCGTCGGCGCCGAGACCGTCGCCGCGACCGGCGTGCCGGCCACGCCGGAACTGAACGCGGTGAGTTGATATGCGTCAGGGGGCGCACAAATCGCGTAGGTTGCGGAGCTTGACGAAGGCGGCGGAGCCACGCCAACCGTCTGCACATCGACGTATTCGCCGTTCGTCGAGTCCTGCTTCGACAGAACCAGGCTCGTATCGGGGCCGACGTTCGCGACCGATTGCGGTCCGAACAGGCTGCCGTGTCCGACGCATTCGATCGTCAGCGGATCTTGCGGCGGCGAAATGGCCGTGGGCGAGGATGTGCATGCGTCGGTTACGTTCTGGATATTCGCCGCCACGCCGTAGGTATGGCCGGTGGTGACTTGGGGCGTTCCGTTGAAGATATCCTCGGCGGCCGCGAAAACGTCGAAACTGCTCACGGAACCCGACAGCGGCACGTTCATCGAAAACGGGATTTGCGTGCTGGCCGTTCCGCCGGCGGGAATCGTGACCAACTGCACGTTTTCGATATTGTTCGTGCCGTGGTCCTCCGCCGTGACGAGCACATTTAGCTGCGGCAGCGTCGGCGACGCGTTGGCCGGTATCTGGACCGCGAGATGACCCGTCAGCGTTCCGTGCGGCAGGCTGATCGTGCAGACCTTGTTCACATGGGTCGCAAGCGACGGGCATTTGTAGTTGGTCTGCGCGGGAACAATCTGATCCAGAAACGAATCAAAGCCCGCGGCTTTCACCGAAAGTCCGTAATTGGTTTCGTTCGGCTCGTAAGGCAGTTGGCTGAAGGGCGTTTTTTGGAAACCGTTGCCGGGGAGCGGAAAGTTTCCGGCCTCATCGGTGCTCGCCGTCGCCACCGACACGCATCCGACCGGCGACGTTCCGCAGTCGGCGCCGCTGACGGCGGGGTCGGGAACCAGAAGCTGCAGGGTAGCCGCAGGAATCGGAGCGCCGGCGCCGCATTGATCCGCGACCTTGCCGGAAAACGAAGACGTCGTGCGTTGTTCGGTCTCCAAAGTGGGCGCGACCAGCGACTGGCTGGCGACGAGCAGGAGGTTGCCGGCGACGGCGAAACTGTTGGATTTTCCCGAGGCGTAAATATCATACGCGGTGCCGACGCTGGTCGCCGGCAAAAACAGCGAGAAACCGCATGTCGATTTTTGGTTGCACGAGGCAGGCAGCGGCACGCTCTCGATTATTTGATTGGTTCCGGCGAGTTCGGCGGTGACGTTCACGGGATGGCTGGTCGCGTCGAAGGCCCCTTTTCCCGGCGGATACTCAACCGTGCCTGAGATTGTGCCGGTCAGTGCGCCAGCCGGGAAAACGCCGCCCGAGCCGGGTTGGATCATACTGGCGATGGCGGGCGTGATAGTGACCGCGCCGGTCGAACCAAGCGGCGGCGGGCCAACCGCGACGTTCAGACTGTAGATTATCGGCGCAAGCAGTTGCTTCGAGACCAGAAATCCCGCGCCCGACGACGGCAGCGAGAACTTTAGAAATTTGGTTGTAATAGACGAATCCAGCACGGCCTGGTAGTTGATGCAGCCCTCGCCGAGAACCCCGCTGCAGGTCGGAATTACGTTGCCGGGAACGATAGGATCGAGAAAGACCTCGAATTGGTAATAGGCTTTCGGCGGGACGTTGGCGACATTGAATAGCTCTGACGTGTTCTGCAGAGCATTCATGTCGATTTGCATTTCAGCCCGGCCCTGACCGATCAGCGCGTTGGTGGTGCCGCCGTAGAGCAATCCGCCGAATCCGTTGCCGGTGCTGATAAAAGTGGCGGGGAGATTCACGCCGGTCGCCTGCGGCGCCGTGATTGTGATCCAGTGCGGATCAAATTCGCTGACGTCCGGATTGGTTGACGGATTCATCCGTACTTGGACGATGTTCAGGAAAACGTTCTTATAACCAGGCGCCGACAAATTGGCGGTGTTGAAACCAATCGCGGCAAATCCGCCGTTGGTTGGCACGCGCCCCGCCGCCGCCGTGCCGGAACTGCTTCCGCCTCCGCCACAGCCGTCGGCCAAGACCAGCCCCAACACCGCCAAAAGCGGAACGATCAGCGCCAACACCGTCCATCGCGACGATAAATTTTTCACTCGATCCCGACCATCCGCCGAATCTGGATTACGGGTTGGGATAACCTAACGATGAGGCGAAGGCAAGTAAGGGTCTTCTCGCGCATCACTTAGCGGCGTTTTATAATGCGTAGCCGGATGCGGCGGCCTGAATTCAAAGGGCTTGACTGTGGTCGGCGGCGCTCTGGAAAATCACTCATGCGCAAATTTCCGGGTCGCCGGCCTATCGGCGCGCCATTCAGCCTCATTCTTCTGACGGTCGCGTTGACGCTCGCCGCCGCCGCGACCACCGCGCGCGCCTCGCTGCAAATTACCGTCGGCAATCCGGGCCTCGAGCATTTCGACACCGACGGCGCGGTGCAGCTCGATTTTGGCCTGACCGACCAGAACGGCCAGCCCGTCGGTAATTTGCGGGTCGAGAACCTCAAGGTGTTGGAAGACGGCGCGCCGGCCAAAATTCTCGACTTCCGCGGCGTCGGCCAGGGCCGCCCGGTCGATATCGTTTTCGTCATGGACATCACGGAATCGATGCAGCCGTACATCGATGCGATCAAGCAGAACATAATCCAATTCGTGCAGGACCTTGCGGCCAACAATCGCGACTACCGGCTTGGACTCGTGACGTTCGAGGACTACGTGGTATCCGCCTATCCGGACTGCAATTGCGCGTACCGCAAAACGATGACCTCGAACGTCCAGCAGTTCATCCAATGGGTTGGCGGGCTGCACGCGGGCGGCGGCGGCGACATTCCCGAGGATCAACTCGACGCGCTCGCCTATGCGTCAACGTTTCCCTACCGGCCCAACGCGCAGGGCATCGTGATCATGATCACCGACGCGCCGCCGCATGTGAAAGGCGACGGTCCCGATCGGTCGGGCGACGCCGCCTACCAGGCGCATCACCCGGACCCCAACGCCGGCGTCACCGAAGAGACCGCGGCGACGGTAGCGGCAAAATTGCAGAATGCCGGCCTCACGCTCTATGCGGTCGCGCCGCCGCCGTTCATCGCGCCGCAGTACGCGCAGATCGTGCAGTCCACGCACGGCAGGCTCTACAACATCATTTCAGAGGCGAATCGCTTTCCGGATCTGGTGCGTGAGATCGGCCATTCGATCGCGACCGAATATTCGCTGACCTATCAGACGCCGCGGCCGGTCGAGGACGGCACCAATCGCGCCGTCGAACTCCAGATTGACTACAATGGCGCGGCCGGCAGCGCCGACACGTCCTATCAGGTGCGCGGCGTGGGCGGCGCCGCGATCAACATACCGGCCGGAGGTGCGGCGGGAACGGGACCAGCGGTGGGCGAGGGCCTCGGCGCGATATCGTTCAAGTGGTGGAATGGAGCGGTGCCGCTGATTGCGATCGCGGCGCTGTTCGCGCTTTCGCGGATGCGGTTCGGCGTCTCGGCCGACGAGCTCAAATCGATCGTCGACGCGCAGAGCGCCGCGGCGCCCGTCGCGGCCGGCAATATCGTATCGAGCGCGCGCGATTATCTGCGCGACCGCGGCCAGCACGCAGCGGCCGCGCAATCCCGAAGTGCGGCGGCCACGCAGGTTCGCGCGGCGCCGGCCGCGCCGATTCCGAGCGGCGAGGCGCGCCTTACGACCATCAACCCGATCGATCCCGTGCCGTCCGAATATGCGCTGTTCAAGGAAGAGGTTTCGCTCGGCCGGGGCGAGGACAACGACGTCGTGATTCCGCACGCCAGCGTTTCGCGCGCGCACGCGCGCCTGACCCGCCACAACGGCGCCTTCGAGTTGCGCGATCTCAATTCGACCAACGGCAGTTTCGTCAACGGACAGCAGGTGCGCGGCAGCGTCGCCGTCGCGAACGGCAGCGAAGTGCGTTTCGGCGATATCAGTTTTATCCTGCGCTTTTGAATGGCCGCGAAGCGGACGCCGCATCGGCGGGCACAGCCTGCGCGATAACGCGGCGCGCCTTGTCGGATCGGACGGGCCAAGCCGGATCGCGATCGCGAATCCATCGAGTTTTTGACGCGGAACGACGCTGCGCGGCGGCAATTCGCCGAGCCGCGTTGTGCCGGCCCCGTCGGCTGGTGTACTTTTATACGACTTATGGCCTTTTTGCGGCTTGCGCCATGTCCAGACAGCCACGTTCCATGAAAAAGCTGACCGGAGCCCAAATTGTCATCGAAAGTCTGCTCGCCGAGGGGGTCGACGTAATCTTCGGCTATCCCGGCGGCGCGATTTTGCCCACCTACGACGCGCTGCTCGATTCCAAAATCCGCCACGTCCTCGTCCGTCACGAACAGGGCGCGACCCACATGGCGGAGGGCTATGCGCGCGTCAGCGGCCGGCCGGGCGTGGTGATGGTGACGTCGGGACCGGGGGCGACCAACGCCGTGACCGGAATCGCCGACGCCTACATGGACTCGACCCCGATGGTCGTCGTCTCGGGGCAGGTCGGCACCTCGCTGATTGGCAACGACGCTTTTCAGGAGGTCGATTTCGTCGGCATCACGCGCCCCTGCACGAAGCACAATTATCTTGTGAAGGACGTTCGCGACGTCGCCCGCATCGTCAAGGAGGCGTTCTATATCGCCGGCGCCGGCCGTCCCGGTCCGGTTGTTATCGACATGCCCAAAGACGTGCAGCAGGCCGAGCATTCGTTCAGCTATCCGAACAAGGTCGATCTGCGCGGCTTCAAACCGACCATCCGCGGCAATCCGCGGCAGATCGAACGCGCGGTCGAGGCGATCGAGCAGAGCGAAAAGCCCCTGTTTTACGTGGGCGGCGGCGTGCAATGGTCGGGCGCGGCGGCCGAGCTTACGGCGCTCGCGCGGGGCCTCGGCATCCCGGTGACCGAGACCTTGATGGGCCTTGGCTCGGTGCCGGCGTCCGATCCGTTGTGTCTCGGGATGCTTGGGATGCACGGTTCGTACGGAACCAACACGGCGGTTTGCAACACCGATTGCCTGATCGCGATCGGCGCGCGCTTCGACGATCGCGTGACCGGCCGGATCGCCGACTTCGCGCCCAAAGCCAAATCGATCATTCATGTCGATATCGACCCGTCGTCGATCTCCAAAAACGTCAAGGTAGACGTGCCGATCGTCGGCGATATCAAGGCCGTGCTGACCGACATGCTCGACGCCGTGCGCTCGCGAGAAAGTATCGGCAAACGCAAAGCGGTCTGGGCGAAATGGCATCAGCAGATTCTCGAATGGAAGCGCGAGCGGCCGCTTTACGAGAACGGCAATCATAAGGAGCGCGACTCGGTTTCGCCGCTGCACGTGATCGAGGAGATGCATCGCCTGACCAAGGGCGACTGCATTATCGCGACCGACGTCGGACAGCATCAGATGTGGATCGCGCAGCTCTTTCCGTTCGAGCGGCCGCGCTCGCTGCTGACCTCGGGCGGGCTGGGCACGATGGGCTACGGATTGCCGGCCGGAATCGGCGCGAAATTCGCCGCGCCCGATCGCAAGGTCGTCGTGGTCACGGGCGACGGCTCGATCCAGATGAACATTCAGGAGCTCGGCACGGCCGTGCAGTACGGCGTCGACGTCAAAGTCGTGATCCTGAACAACTATTTCCTCGGGATGGTTCGGCAGTGGCAGGAGCGCTTTTATCAGGAGCGCTATTCGTACTCCGCGATGTCGGTGCCGAATTTCGTCAAGCTGGCGGACGCATACGGCGCGAAGGGCTTCCGCATCGAGAAATCGAAAGAGCTGGCGGCGACGATGAAAGAGGCGTTCGCCACGCCCGGTCCGGTGCTGATCGATATCGTGATACCGAAGGAAGAGGCGGTGATGCCGATGATACCGCCGGGCGGTTCGATGTCCGAGATGCTGTTCGCGTAATCCGCGCGCGGCGATTTTCCAGTTTCGGTCCAAGCGCAAAGCCCGGAGCGGCCGCATGATGCGCGGCGCAGTCCTCCGGGCGCGTGCACTATCGCGCGCCTCTGCATCCGCGATAAGGATGAAATCCTTCACCCACAGCCGAAAGTGTAGAAAAGCTTGCTCGTCTGCGCCATTCATTGCTAGATCGCGCAGCTTATGAGTCAGGATGGCCAAATTCGCAAAACGGTTGCGGAGATGCTGGGCGAATTTCTGAGAGAGGCGGCGGTTCTGACGGCGGTTTTCCTGCCGATGGATCGGGTCGTGGCCCAACGTGCGGATTTTACCTGGGATTGGCTTTGGATTACGGTTGGAGTTGCCGCCGGCCTGCTCGCGTTGGGCGTGGTGGTGGAAAAACTAAGATAGGGCGCCCGAATGAGCCATCTATTGATGCCGGCAATCGCTTTGGTGATTTTGGGGACCGCTGTTTTCGTGGTCGCTATCGCATTCGCTTTGCATGAACGCAAGTGCGGTCGAGACGATCGCGGTCGCACAACCCGTCCGATGAACGTTAACGTTTGAGCGAACGGTCCTCCCGCGCGAGCTTCTGACGGCGCCTGCGTCTAGTGTGGCGTCCCGCAAATAAGTTTGCCCTCCGCGTCGATCTTGCGCTCCGCATGGATGCCCGGATCAAGTCCGGGCATGACCAGCTCTGTGCGTCATTGCCGGGCCCAGACCCGGCAATCCATCCCTTGCCGCCCCGCGGAGGGCGATTTGCGCGCCGAGCTGACAAGGCATCAGATGGAAGTTGTTTGCGGGACACCACACTAGAAGCCCATAACTTCCGTCAAAGCTGAAATCCTTGATCCGCCGTTGCCGCTTCGGCTTTTGCGGTGAGTAGCTTCAATCTGTCAGTCGTCCTACAAAAAGAGCGAATTTCCTCGCGCTGAAATCAGCGCAATCTGGAGCCAATGCTATGCGTATTGTGATGCCGTTGTTCGATTTCGCAAATGAAAGCGAAGAGGAGGTTCAGTTTTTAAATGGCGCGTATGCGGTCCGGAGGAACGATTTGACCGAAAACGATCCTCGGATCGACTTACCCGGCATTTCGCAAGTGGATCGCAAATTTATTTCCAACGAACAATGGGCGCTGGTCGCGCAAGATCCCGATTTGAACCGTTACGCGGAAGAAGTGAATCTGCTCCTACTTTCTTTTAAGATTTTCACACTTGGTAAGCTGTTCATAAAATTCAGGATTTGTGATACCGACACTTCCTTATGCCGAATAATTAAAGACAGGATGGGTTATATTCCATCGAATGCAAGTACGAAACTCATAACGCGGAAACAGCTTCAGGAAGTCGCGATCGGATTCGATCGACTCCTCGAAATATACGGCACAAATTCCGATTCAAATAGGACGCATAACGCAATCTTTTTTCTATACGCCGCGTATTTCAATACAGCCCACGCATTGAGTTTTTTCGCGCTACTTTTTATCGTTTTGGAAGCACTGTTCTCGAAGGATCAAGGCGGGAGCGCTACGAAAACGATATGTGAGAGGGTGAGTGCGTTCCTTGAGCGGCGTGAGCGATGCACTTATCCGGAAATCGAAAAGCTTTACCAGATACGTTCAGAACTCGTGCATGGCCGCAGATTGGCCTCTGACGCCAATGAGAATCTTGCCGTGGCCCACGAGCTGGAGTTCGTCGTTTCCGAGTGCATGAAAAAAATTCTAACCGATCGGCTTTATTGCCTTTATAACGATCCCACAAAAAGAGAGGAGTATTTTGAAACATTGACGTAAAAGCCCTGAATCAGCGCCGCCCGGCATTTGGTTTTATGAGGCGGAGCGGGGTAGGGTGGCCGGGAAAATGCCGCATGCCCGCGCGTGCGGAGCATCCCGAGCGGAGGCGCCGATCATGGCCCGATTGCCCTATCTTACCCGCGACGATCTGCCCGAGGCCGATCGCGAAATTTACGACCGTTTCGTGCGGGAGCGGGGCAGCCAGCCCGGCCACGTCCATCGGATCGTCGCCAACGCGCCCAATCTCTTGCGCCGCTTCCTCGGATTGGCCAACGAACTGCGCAACGGCACCCAACTCGATCCGCGCCTGCGCGAGCTTGCCCTGATGACGGTCGGACGGATCGCGCAGGCCGAATACGAATTCACCCATCATTGGAATATCTCGCTGCGGGTCGGCGTGCGCCGCGAGCAGCTCGAGCATCTGGCGGATTTCGAGACCTCGCCGCTGTTCAACGAGCAGGAGCGGGCGGTGATGCGTTACGCGGCCGAGGCCACGACCAACATCAAGGTGGGCGACGCGGCTTTCAACGCGCTGCGCGGCTTTCTCGACAATCGGAAAATCATGGAGCTGGCGATGAACGTCGCGTTCTACAACGCGGTCGTGCGGATACTTGTGCCGATGGGCGTCGAACTGGAGCCTGGCGCGAAAAAGGACTAATACGCGAACGCTCGCTTGATTAGCGGTTTTTGCCGAAATATCCGCAACTTGCGCGCCTCGATTTACAGGAATCTTCGGCGGCGGACCCTGAAATGGTTGACTTCTTTAGGTGGAAAGTGCGAGTAACGTGCAGGGGTGCCCTTATCTAAAATCTAACGCGGAGATCTGCAATGCCAGAATTCGACTTAGTGATTAAAAACGGGATGATCGTGGACGGAACGCTTGCGCCGCGTTTCCGCGACGACATCGGAATCAAAGACGGACGTATCGCGAAAATCGGCCGGATCATGCCGCACGAGGCGGCCAAGGTGATCGAGGCCGACGGACTGATCGTCGCGCCCGGTTTTATCGACCTGCATACCCACTACGACGCCCAGGTTTTCTGGGACCCGTACCTGACCATCTCGGGATGGCACGGCGTGACCTCGGTGGTGCTCGGCAACTGCGGCTTCGGTTTCGCGCCAGTGAAGCCAAAGGATGTCGAGCGCGCGATGCTCACGATGGTCCGCACGGAAGCGATTCCGCTGGCCTCGATGCAGACCGCGCTGAAATTCGATTGGGAAACCTATCCGCAGTTCATGGACGCGCTGGATCGCCAGCCCAAGGGCGTCAACCTGCTGCCCTATGTGCCGATGAATCCGCTGATGGGCTATGTGATGGGCATCGACGAGTCGAAGACCGGCCGTTTGCCGACCGATAAGGAACACGCCGAGATGCGTCGCCTGCTGAACGAGGCGATGGACGCCGGCGCCTGCGGATGGTCGGCGCAGCGGCTGGTGCCGAACGGACCGGCCTCGGTGCAGCGCGACTATGACGGCTCGCCGATGAACACCGACCTGATGCACGACGAAACCTGCATCGAGATGGCGCGTGTGCTCGGCGAACGCGGCGAGGGCTTCCAGGAACTTACGCTGTCGAGCTGGGATCCGAAGGCCGACGCCAAGCACTTCGAGCTGCTGGCGGAGATCAGCGGCCGGCCGATTATGTTCGAGGTGGTCTCCACCCAGGATCGCTACCCGCATCGCCATCGCAACACGATGAAGTGGCTGGAGCGCTGCCGCCAGAAGGGCTTGCGCGTTTACGGCCAGGGCGTCACGACCGACGCCGGCCTGAGCTTCACCTTCGAGGACTGGAACCTCTTCGACGACTCCGACGCATGGCGCGACGCGACCACCGGCACGGTCAAGGAGCGGCAGGAGAAACTCGGCGATCCGCGCCGGCGCGAGGCGCTGAAGAACCAGTTGCCGCGCGAGAGCCTGATCACCAGCTACTTCGACGAAATCATCATCACCGATTGCGCCAAGCCCGAAAACAAGAATCTCGAAGGGCTGACCCTGCGCAAGGCCGCCGCGCAGACCGGCAAGCATCCGGTGGACGTGATGCTCGATTTGGCGGTGTCGGAAGAGCTCAAGACCGAGTTCTTCGCTCCGGCGGTCAATCAGAACATGGAGCTGATGAAAGAGATCATCGAGTATCCGCATATCCCGTTCGGCGTGTCCGACGGCGGCGCGCATACCAAGTTTCTTACGGCGGGACGCTACCCGACCGAGGGTATCGTGAAATACTGCCGCGAGAAGCAGTGGCTGACGCTGGAGCAGATTCACTGGCGCCTGAGCGCGCTGCCCGCCTTCTGCGCGGGCTTCAAGGATCGCGGCTTTTTGCGCGAGGGCGCGCCGGCCGACATGGTGATTTACGATTTCGACAAGCTCAACGTGATGCCGATCGAAATCCTGCACGACCTGCCGGGCAACGAATGGCGGCGCGTGCAGCGGGCGCAGGGCTACAAGTGGATCATCGTCAACGGCGAGCCCACTTTCGAGAACGATCGCTGCACCGGCGCGACTCCGGGCCGGCTGCTGCGCCACGGCGTCGGCGCCTGACGCTGAACGGCGGCTAAAACAGGTTGCAAAAAAACGGGCGGCGGATTTCGATCCGCCGCCCGTTCGCATTTCACAGTGCGGATTCAGCTCTGCCCGCCGTGGCGGTAAAGCGCTTCGATATCGTCGTGGTAATGCTGTTGCACGATGCGCCGGCGGAGTTTCAAGGTCGGCGTCAACTCGCCGTTTTCCTGCGTGAACGGATGCGCGAGCAGGCGGAAGTCGGCGATCGCCTCGACGTCGGAAAGCGACTTGTTGATTTCGTGAATCCGGCCATGAATTAGCTCGCGCAGACGCGGATCGGCGATTGCTTCTTCGGGCGGCCGGCCGTTCAAGCCGAGCTTCGCCAGCGGTTCGTCGAGGTTGTCGAAGTTCGGCACGATCAACGCCGCAAGATGCTTGCGGCGATCGCCGATCACGCAGGCCTGAGCGATGAGCGGATCGGCCGCAAGGCGGGTTTCAAGATGCGCCGGAGAAACGTTCTTGCCGCCCGAGAGCACGATGATCTCCTTCTTGCGGTCGGTGATGCGGATGTAGCCGTCGGCGTCGATTTTCACGACGTCGCCGGTGTGCAGCCAGCCCTGCCCGTCGAGGACCTCCCTGGTTTCCTCTTCAAGCCCGAAGTAACCCTTCATCACGTTCGGCCCGCGCACCAGCAGTTCGCCGTCTTCCAGCGTTTTTACTTGAACGCCGCGCAGCGGGCGGCCGACCGAACCGACGCGGGTATGGCTATGCAGATTGACCGACACGACCGGGGCCGCTTCGGTCAGGCCGTAACCCTCCACGATAGGCACTTCGGCGGCGGCGAGCAGGCGGTTGACTTCGACCGGAAGAGGCGCGCCGCCCGAAATCAGATAGCGGATGCGCGCGCCGAAAATCGCCCGAATCCGGCGGAACACCAGCTTGCGGTAAAGCGCCATTCGCATTTGCAGCAGGGGCGGGATGTGCGCTCCACGATGGCGGTAAAAGGCCGCCCTAATCCCGGCGGCCAGAGCCCGATGGAAGATGATCCGCCGCGCGAGCGTGGCGCCGTCAATCGATCGCATCACCCGCTGGAATATGGCTTCGAGCAGGCGCGGCACCGTCAGCACCACGGTCGGCTGGACTTCCAGCAGGTTTTGCGGGATTTGCGCGAGACCTTCGGCGAACGCGATCGTCGCGCCCGCCGCCATCACCGTGTAATAACCGGCGGTTCGTTCGAAGGCGTGGGCGATGGGCAGGAACGAGAGCGTCATGTCGTTCTCGCCCAGTCCGAGCGCTTCGAGGTTGGCCTCGCAATTCGAGAGGATGTTGCGATGCGTGAGCATCACGCCCTTCGGCATCCCGGTGGTGCCGGACGTGTAGATCAAAGTCGCCAGGTCCTCGCCGCCGCCGCTAATCGATCCGGTCGCGTCGAACTGGCTGATTTGATCGGCGGTGACGACTTCAAGCGTCTCGTCGTCGCTCGCCGCCGCTCCCGGATGCATCGCGATTGCGCCTTCGAGGTTGGGCAGCTTGCCGAGATCGCGGACCTTCTTGACCATCGCGTCGCCGAACACCGCGGCCAGCCGCGCGCCCGAGTCGTCGAGCACGTGGCGCATCTCCTCCGCGCCGCTGGTGGTGTAGAGCGGCACGACGACTCCGCCGAGGCCGAGAATCGCCTGATCCATCACGATCCAATGCGGGCCGTTTTCGGCCAGAATCGCGACGCGATCTCCGGCTCCGATTCCAAGCTTCGCGAGTCCGCCGCGCAGTTTGCGAATCTGGTTGTCGAGTTCGGCCCACGAATGGTCGCGCCAAACTTTGTCGTGCTTGTCTTTGAGGAACGCTTTGCCGTCGAGGCGGCGCGCCTGGCTTTCGAAAACGCGGGGAATGGTGTCGGCTGGCAGCGGCATGAGGCTTCCTTCGGCGTCGGCGACTGGCGCAAGCATTTCTAGCCAAACCGCGGCGCTGCGCCAACACGGCGTCCGAAAACGTTTCCACACCGCGCGGCGATTGTTCTATTATCTGGCCGGCCGGTGGAGATACGGAACCGGTCCGAGGAGCTTGCCTGGAATGTTGACGATCGACCAGATTGATCTTGCCGACATCGATCTTTTTACGACCGCCGATATCCATGCGATGTTCCGCACGCTGCGCGAACAGGCTCCCGTCCATTGGCAGGAACGGCAGCCCGGCCGCGGCTTCTGGTCGCTGACCCGCTATGACGACGTGCTGGCGGCCTATCGCGATCCCGAGGCGTTAAGCTCCGAACGTGGCATCAGCCTGTTTTTCGGCAAACCGCCGGCGGCGCCGGAACTGAGCGGATTCGGCAAAATGATCATCACGACCGATCCGCCGCGGCATTCCAAGATGCGCCAGGTCGTAAGCCGCCGGTTCACGCCGCACGCGGTCAAGGTGCACGAGCCGATGATCCGGCGGCTCGCGAAAGAAATCGTGGACGACGTGATCGAGCGCGGGGAATGCGATTTTGTCGCCGATATCGCCGCGCGCCTGCCCACCGCGGCGATTTGCGAGATGATGGGCATCGGGCGCGAGCATCGGGGGCTGATGTTCGCGATCGCGAACGAAACCGTCGGCCGCCACGATCAGGAATATGCGCGCGGCCGTTCCGGTCAGGATGCGGTTTATGCCGCGCAGGCGCAGGCGCACGAATTCTTCGCCAAAGAAGCGGACCGGCGCCGCGCGCATCCGACCGACGATCTGATCAGCGCTCTCGTCCACGGCGCGGCGGGCGGCGAGCCGCTTTCGCAAGACGAGATTTCGTTCAACGCGATTTTGCTGGTCATCGGCGGTCAGGAGACCACTCGCAACGCCACCTCGGGCGGGATGCTCGCGTTGATTCAGCATCCGGCCGAGCGCGAGAAGTTCCTCGCGCATCCCGCCGCGCCGCAAGCGATCGAGGAGTTTTTGCGCTGGACGTCGCCCATCACGCATATCATGCGCACCGCGACTCGCGAGCTCGAAATCCGCGGCAAGAAAATCCGCGCCGGCGAGCGCGTGCTGCTCTGGAACGTCGCGGCGAATCGCGATCCCGAGCAGTTCGCCAACCCCGACCGCTTTGACGTGGCGCGCACGCCAAACGATCACGTCGCGTTCGGGCACGGAGAGCATTTTTGTCTTGGCGCGAACCTCGCGCGGCTCGAGATGCGCGTAATCTTCGAGGAGGTTTCGCGGCGGCTGCCCGATATCGAGTTGGCGGGGCCGGTCGAGCGGCTGCGTTCCAATTTCGTCGCGGGCATCAAGCGGATGCCGGTCAAGTTCACGCCGCGGGAGGCGCGGGCGGCAGCGTCGGCCTGAAAGCGCGAGGAAGCTTCGCCGGACGCTGGCGGGGAACGGTCAGGCCTGCTATCTTCCTTTAGATTTGGTTAATTTCAACAGGCGGTCGATTGCAAAATTCTAATGATGGCCGCGACCCGGCGCGGCGCGCGCCCGCTTTACGCTGATGCCTTTCTCTGAGAGTTCTCTCGCTTCGTCGAGGCCCGCTCCGGGTCTCCATCGCTTTGCGATTCTGACCGCGGCGGCGACCTTTGCGCTGATTTTCGTCGGCGGCCTGGTAACTTCCACCGGCTCTGCCCTGGCGGTGCCGGATTGGCCGCTCGCTTTCGGCCATCTGGTGCCCAAGCTGGTGGGCGGCGTGCGTTTCGAGTACGGCCATCGGGTGGCTGCGGGCATTGTCGTCTGCCTGACGGCGGTGCTGGCGGCATGGACCTGGATGGTTGAGCCGCGCCGCTGGGTGCGGCGGGCCGCGCTGGCCGCAATCGCGATTATCATCGTTCAGGCGATCCTTGGCGGCATCACGGTCCTTTACCTGCTGCCGTTGCCGGTCGCGGTCGCGCACGCCGGCACCGCGCAGGCGCTGGTTTGCGTGATGGTTGCGATCGCGCTGTTCATCAATCCGGAGTTCGGCGCGAGCGCGCCGATCGCCGATGACGGCCGCCGGCCGCGGCTGGGCGCGCTGGCGATCGCGACGTCGTGCGCGATTTATCTGCAAATCCTGATCGGCGCGGTGATGCGCCATCTTGGGGCGGGACTGGCGATTCCTGATTTTCCGACTTCGTTTGGCGGACTCATACCGCCTTTCGACTCCATTGGAATCGACGTAAACTTCGCGCATCGATGCGGCGCGATCGTGGTGACGCTGTTTATCGTCTGGATGGTCGCGCGGATTTTCCGCGGCTATCGCGGAGTGCGGCAGTTGACCCGTCCGGCGCTGTTGCTGCTCGCGCTGCTGGCGACGCAGATTACGCTGGGCGCATTGACGATCTGGAGCGGCCGCGCGGTCATCCCCACGACCGCGCATGTGCTGTGCGGCGCGGGCGTGCTGGCCACCAGCGTCGCGTTGTCGATTCGCGTCTGGGCGCTGGGCGGCTTGGCCGCGCCGGCGGAAGCGGCTAATCTCCGTTCGCGCGAAACCGCCGCAATGAAGAACAAGGTGACTGCGTGAATTCAGAAGCCGCCGCCATCGATACCGGAATGTCCTCGCTTTATGGCCGCGCGGCGGCCTATGTCGAACTGACCAAGCCACGCGTGCTGCTGATGGTGCTGATCACTACGCTGGCCGGCTTTTACATGGGCGACGGCGCACGCTTCGACGTCGCGGTCGCGATCAAGGCCCTGTTCGGAACCGGTCTGGCGGCCGGCGGCACGCTCGCGCTCAATCAATATTTCGAGCGGGCCTTCGACGCGCGGATGAACCGCACGCGCCATCGGCCGCTGCCTTCAGGCCGGCTCAAGCCGATCGAGGCGTTGCTCTTCGGTCTCGGCGCCACGATCGCCGGCCTCGCGTACATCTGGGTCGCGGTGAATCCGCTCGCGGCGTGCGTCACCGGCGCGATTACCGCGCTCTATCTCGGCGCCTACACGCCGATGAAGCGTTACACCTGGCTTTGCCAGATCGTCGGCGCGGCGCCAGGCGCGCTGCCGCCGGTTATCGGATGGGCCGCGGCGCGAAACAGCTTGGCGGCCGAGCCGATGGTGCTGTTCGGCATCATGTTTCTGTGGCAGTTGCCGCACGCGCTCTCGATCGCGCGGCTCTACCAGCAGGACTACGATCGCGCCGGCTATAAATTGCTGCCGGCCGAACGGGAGTGGGGCAATCCGGCGAACCTCGCGATGATCGTCGCGACGATCGTGCTGGTGGCGTTTGGAACGCTGCCGACTCTGATGGGCTTCGCGGGACGAATCTATCTGCCGATCGCGATCGGGCTGGGCCTGCTCATGCTCTTCCACGCGCTCAAGCTGCTGCGCCGTCCGACGGTCGCGGCCGACGCGCGCCGCGTGATGCTGGTTTCGTTGATCTATCTGCCGATGGTGCTGCTGGTGATGGTGCTCGACAAGGTTTGAGCGCTGGCGCGGCCGATATTTTCGCTTAAATTGTCGAATTCTCCCATCTGAGGAGTTCGCATCCCCGGCCCGGAATCGCGATTGGCTGGCGTGCGATTCAACGGCGGAATCGCGGTCTTCGACGCGATCTTTGATCCGCGACCAGCAAGCGCTCGCGCTGGCGAATCTGGCCACGCGACAGCGCCGGGCGGCTTGATGCAGATCGTGCCTTGAGCGCAAGTGGCGCCGCTTCCGCGCATTCCGCTCCGCGCGGAAAATTTCTCTCCGTTAATTTTCGGGAACCGATCGCCAACCAAAAACATTGACAGCTTGATTAATATCGCTTAATGGCACGGTTACGCCGGCGCACCCATTCGGGGGAGGACCAGAGCGCCAGGCCTTGCGGCGGAAGTCAAATGGGGAAAGTCCGCATCATGCGGAGGGAGATCGCGAAGATGAGCAGAATTTTCAGAGGTATTGGGGCCCTGCTGTTGATTCTGGCGGCAGGCTCACTGATCGGGACCGCGCACGCCGATCCCGTTCAGGACACAATGCGTCAGTGGCTGGCCGATACCGCCCATCAGGGCACGATCGCACCGGGCACGACGATCACGATGCAGAACTGGCAGCAGTACAAACAATTTATGCCGGTCGGGATGATCGATTTCTTCCAAGGGACGTATTACTGGAAGATGCCGTCGGATGCGCAGATGCAGGTCGGGCCGACGGTGATTCATCCGTTGTCCAAGTCTTATCTCGACGCGACGGAAAAATATGGCTCGCAAACCCGCGTGGTCCATCGCCCGGACGGCACGATGGACGTGGCCAACTACGTCGCCGGGATGCCGTTTCCGAATCCGCAGGAACCTGACATGGGCTACAAGGTACTCGCCAACGTCTGGTTTCCCAACGAACCATATCTGTTGGTGCTGTCGCCAACGAGCGGATACGCGAGCTTTTGCACCTCGGACCGTTTTGGCAACCGCGCCTGCACCAAAACCTCGCTCGTATATCGCCAGCTAGCCTACAACAGCCACCCCGGCATCCCGCGGACCGAGCCGCAGGCGGCCGGCGCCTGGTACACGGAATGGCTGATGGTCGAGGAGCCGGAGCAGTCGCGCTACACCGCCGACCTGACGATCTTTTGGCAGGATTTGACCAAGACCGAGGACAACTACGTTTTCGTGCCGGCGTTGCGTCGTTCGCTGCGCCTGTCGGCGACCGCGCGATGTTCGCCGCTGTTGGGCAGCGACATGATTCACGACGATCAGCGCGGCGGCTACAACGGCGGACTTTCGCTATTTGACGCGAAAATGCTTGGCGAACGCAAAATCCTGGCGATTACCGATCTGACGACGGCTGACGGCGTTTACCCCGGCAATTATGACGGCGATCTCGGTTGGTCCGAACCCTCGTGGGGGCCGTGGAGCTTGCGCAACGTGTACGTGCTCGACGTGCGCCGCGTGCCCTCGCAGGCGCAGGGCTACTGCTACGGCAGCAGGGTTATGTACGTCGACCAGCAGTTTATGCATCAGCTCTGGGAGGAGATCTATGACGGCAATATGAAGCTGTGGAAGATCGTCCGCGTCCATCCGCATCCGGGGGAAGTCGATCCCGGCGAAGGGAAGATTACGCTTAGCGGATCGCTGATCGAGAGCTACTGGGACGTTCAGAACGATCACAAAAGCGACGTTTTCACGGCCAATCCGGACGGCAAGAGCGACGGCTTGACCTTCAATTCGAGCGCGCCGCCCGAGTACAACAACATCACGCGCTATTCGACGCCGGGCGGCTTGATGCAGATCATGCGCTAGCGTTTCAATTAGGCTGAATCTCAGCTTCAAACCAGGCGGCCGGCGCATTAGTTCAGCGCCGGCCGCCGCGCCTTTGGAGATCGCCGTCGCTTCATGCTTTCGCATCGATCGGCGGCGGCGGCCGCCAAACTCGCCGTATTCGTCCGCGCCGCCCGTTAAAATCCCGAGTTGACATGCCGTGTCAATCGGGAGTAGCGCTACATATTAGAAATTGTTCTAAATGTTAGAAGAATTGCTTCAGCCAGCGTTCGATTTCGCGAAGTTGGGGGAATTCAAAAGAGGTTTGGGCGATTTTCAATGATCTGCGTCTTATCGCGGCATAAGGAGAGATTAAGAAATAAATTAACTGTTTCATAAAGGACAGACCGGATTCATCGACACGGCGAGTTTCTTCATGCCGGAATCACAGGGGACAACCGCACTTCGCCGAAAAAGCGGAGATGCGGCGATTCAGCCAGAAGGAGGCGCGGTAATCCATGAACAGGTCACGGAGATGGGGGGTTTTGGCGATGGTGCTTGGAGCGGCAATCGCGCTCCCGGCGCTGGCGTCAGCGGATTGTGACGCCAAGCCGGGCACGGTTATCACCAGGCAGAATTGGATGCAGTACAAGGATTGCTTCTCGGAAGGCGTGCAATATTTTTGGGAGGGATCGGGCTTCTGGAAGATGCCCGACGACGTCGAAATTCACCTCGGTCCGCAGCATCATTGGATCTATCCCAAGGAGTTCACAGAGGCTAACGAAAAATACGGCGGCCAGGCGCGACTGGTTCAGCAGCCCAGCGGCGAATACCAGCTCGAGAATTACGTCGCCGGCTTTCCCTTTCCCGACCCGAGCGGACCGGAAAAGGGCACCGAAATCGCGGCGGACGTAACCTATCGCTTGCAGAGTTTCCTTTACGCCGGGTTTCCTGACAACGGTTCGGCGGCGCCGTTCTATACCAAGGACCGCTTCAACAACTGGAACGCCGAGACTGTCGATTTCGACTATCGCCAGTTGGCCTACAACTGGGACTCCGCAGTGCCGCGCATCGATCCCAAGGCGGCGGGGGCGTGGTACACCGAATGGCTGATGGTTGAAACGCCGGAGCAGTCGCGCTACACGGCGGACCTCACGATTTTCTGGCAGGACAACCTGAAAGACGAATCCAACTACGTATTCATTCCGGCTCTGCGCCGCACTTTGCGCCTTGCGACGTCGGCCCGCTGCGCTCCGCTTCTGGGCAGCGACATGACTCACGACGATCAACGCGTCGGATGGAATGGCGGCGTCGGAAAATTCAATGGAAAGTTCATCAGGGATCAGAATCTGCTCGAGCTGACCGTGATGAACTTGAAGAAGGCGGGAAATTTTCCCGGCTCCTATGACGGCGCCTTGGGATGGCCGAAACCGTCGTGGGGCGATTGGGAGGTGCGGCCGGTTTATGTCATCGACGTTCAGCGCGTGCCTTCGCTGCAGGCGGGCTACTGCTACGGCAAGCGCCGGATGTATATCGACAAGCAGTTCTACCAGACCATGTCCGAGGACCTCTACGATTCGAATATGAAATTGTGGAAGGTCGTGTGGATGGGCCTCGATGAAGGCATGCTCGACGGCAAGTGGAAAGAGTTTGGCGCGGGCGGAATTATCGAGGTTTACTGGGACGTGCAGAACGATCACGTGAGTTACGTGACCAGCGCCGGACGCGAGGGCAAGCCCTACGTGACCGGCGTGATGGTCAAGCCGCAGTACAACGACGTGGTCAAGTATTCGACGCCGGCGGGTCTGGCGCAGTTGATGCGATAGCCGGTTGGCTGGCAGGCGCGCGGGAGGCGTTCCGCCTCCCGCGCCGTCTTGATCATAATCGTTCGATTTCAAATCGCGGGCGCGATGCTGCGCGCGGCCGAAAACCTGTTGTAACGCCGCGCGCCGCGATCGACGCCCTCCGGCCGGGCACCGCGCCGGGCCGCGCGTTTCGTCGGCACGGGGTTTTCGTTAATCTGGCCTGCGGACGGCGCTTAGGATGCGCCGCCGGAGGACCTGCGTTGGCGCGAGACGAGAATCGGGCGAAGGATGAGGCGGAACGCTTCGGCCGCAACGCCGTTGAAGTAATCTCCAGCCAGGAGCTTGCAGCGCGGCTCGCGCAAGGCCGCCCGCTGAGGATCAAGCTCGGGATGGATCCGACCGCGCCGGATCTTCATCTGGGCCATTCGATTACGCTCAAGAAACTGCGCGATTTCCAGCGCGCGGGCCATACCGTGGTTTTCCTCGTCGGCGATTTCACCGCGATGATCGGCGATCCCACTGGCCGCTCGGAAACGCGCAAGCCGCTCACGCGCGAACAGATCGAAGCCAACGCGCAGACGTATCGAAATCAGGTCTCGAAAGTGCTCGATCCGGCGCTCACCGAAGTGCGCTTCAATTCCGAATGGATGAACGGCGTGGACATGCGCCGGCTGATCGAGATCGCGGCCAAGCTGAGCGTGGCGCGGATGCTCGAGCGCGACGATTTCGAGCGCCGCCTCGAAAAACAGGAGCCGCTGTTTCTTCACGAATTGCTCTATCCGCTGATTCAGGGCTACGACTCGGTCGCGCTCAAGGCCGACGTCGAATTGGGCGGCACCGATCAGAAATTCAACATGCTGGTCGGCCGCGAGCTGCAGCGCGCGTTCGGCCAGCCGCCGCAGATCGTCTTTACGATGCCGCTGCTCGAAGGACTCGACGGCGTGCGCAAGATGTCGAAGTCCTACGGCAATTACGTCGGCCTGACGGATACGCCGGAAGAGATGTTCGGCAAGCTGATGTCAATTCCGGACGCGCTGATGCCGCGTTATTTCGAGTTGCTGACCGACGTTGGAATCGACGAGTTGGCGGCGATCCGCGCCGGATCGATTCACCCGATGGAAGCCAAGAAACGGTTGGCGGCGCTGATCGTCGAGGAATATCACGGCGGGCCGGCGGCCGAAGGCGCGCGCGGCTATTTCGAAACCAAATTCCAACGGCGCGAAGTTCCGCGCGACGTGCCGGTCTATCGCATCGCCGAGGCGCTCTGGATCGGCGAGCTGATGAAGCAGCTTAAGTTCGCGAGCTCGACCAGCGAGGCGCGCCGCCTGCTCAGCCAGGGCGCCGTGCGGGTCGATGGCGAAACCGTGAACGACATGAACTTCCGCTTCGTCCCCGGCGCGCATCACGTGCTCGAAGTCGGCAAGCGCCGCGTCGCCCGAATCGACGCCTGATCGCCGCGCGCGTCGATTTCCGCGGCCCCTTTATTTCGCTGGCGTCGATTCCGCCGCGCCGGCCGTTCCCGCCGGTCGCGTTAACTCCGCAAGCGCGTCGCGCTCCAGACGCCATACCGTCCATCCGTCGAGCGGCGCCGCGCCAGCCGCTTTGTAGAAACGCTGCGCGGGCGCGTTCCAGTCCAGCACGCGCCATTCGATTCGCGAATAGCCGCGGCCGGCCGCGATCCGCGCAAGTTCCTTGAACAGGGCGATTCCGGCGCCGGCGCCGCGATGGGCCGGTTCGACGAACAGGTCTTCGAGAAAAATCAGAGGCTGGCCGAGCCACGTCGAATAACTGCGGTAGAAAAGCGCGAAACCGGCCGGTTCGGCGTTGATTTCCGCGATCAGGCATTCGAACGGCGGCGCCGCGCTCTCCATCTGCGCGCGCAATTCCGCGACAGTCGCGCGCACGGCGTTGGGCGCACGTTCATATTCCGCAAGTCCGCGGATGAAGCGCAGGATCAAGCCGGCGTCGGCGGGGGTGGCGAATCGAATCGAAACAGCCATGGGCGTCGCTCCTTCCCATGCCTTCAATTCTACACCCGAATCGCACGCAAAGCTGTGGAGATTCGAGCGAATGCGGAAATCCGCCGCGCGCGCGAACCGCTCAATTACGGCTCCGGTTTTTTCATTCCCACCCGCTCGTAATATTTCGCCGGCACCTTGGAGCGGTCCTTGTAAATGATGAAATCGCAGTGCTGTTTGCCGAGTTCGTGCGCCGGTTCGACGACGACGAAGGGCGCCCCGTGCGCGGCGATATCCTGCCGTTCCATCACCGGTTCGTGCGCGCAATAGACCGGAAAACTGTCCCGCCCGTAGGTGAGAAATTGTTTGCCTTTGATCGTGAGCATCGCGTCCGGCCCCTCGTACTTGCCTTCGAGGACGAGGCGGCCGCCGCTGCCGCACGGATGCATCTGGATGACGATTTTTTCGTCGTCCTCGACGATGCTGAGCGGCTGCAGATGGCCGCGCAGGCCCGCGACGAACATCTTGACGCGGGCGCGCAGCGCGGCGGCGTCGGCCGGCATCTTGTCGAGATTGGGCAGCCACCACGCCTTGACGCCCGCCTCCATCGCTTCTTCGAGCGCCTGATCGCCGAAGCGCCGGCCGACGTAAGAAAGGGTGGCGACGGTCCAATCGCGGTAGAGGTCGTGCATGCTTAGAAATTCGTTGTACATCCGGCGCGCGAGCTTTTTCGCGTTTTCGCGATCGCCGGCTTCGATCGCTTCGACCACGCGATCGGCGGTTTGCTTTTCCATTTCGGCGATTTCGCCTTGAGTCAGAATGCGTTCAGCCATGGTCTGTAACCTCTTTTGAGCTTGCCGCCGGCGCCGGGGCGCGCGCTTGGGCTGCGCCGAGAGTTTCGCACAGCGCGCGGCGCGGTAAAAAACCGTCAACCGTTGGATTCCGAAAAGAGCTGCGCTATAGTCCTTGCGATTTTCACCGGCATGCAAGCTATACTGATATTGTGAATGGCTGCCGGTTAGCGTATTTAATGCTGAATTCGGCGCTGGGGCCGGACTGAACGGGCGAATCGGAGAAAACGGTGGAAACGTCTTCGCACGACATTCTGATAATCGGCGGTGGCGGCGCCGGATTGCGCGCGGCAATCGAAATCGCCGAACAAGATCCCGGGATCGACGTCGCGATGGTTTCCAAGGTGTACCCGATGCGCAGCCATACGGTCTCGGCCGAGGGCGGCGCCGCTGGTGTGGCGGGCAAAGACGACACCATCGACGAGCATTGCTACGACACGATTTCGGGCAGCGACTGGCTGGGCGATCAGGACGCGATCGAGTTCTTTTGCAACGAAATTCCCAAGGAACTGCTGCGGCTGGAGCATTGGGGATGCCCGTGGAGCCGCGAGCCCGACGGGCGCATCGCGGTGCGGCCCTTCGGCGGCATGAAGAAGATGCGCACCTGGTTCGCCGCCGACAAAACCGGCTTCCATATGCTGCACACGCTGTTCCAGACCTCGCTCAAATTCAACACGATCGTCCGTTACGACGAAACGTTCGTGACGCGGCTGCTGGTCGAGGACGGCGCCGTGCGCGGAGTGGTCGCGATCGAGCTGCGCACCGGCAAAATCCGCGCGATTCAAGCCAAAGCGGTGATTATCGCGACCGGCGGATGCGGCCGCGTATTTCCGTTCACCACCAACGCGAACATTTGCACCGGCGACGGGATGGCGCTGGCCTATCGGGCCGGCGCGCCGCTCAAAGACATGGAGATGGTCCAGTACCATCCGACGGGGCTGCCCTTCACCGGCATCCTGATCACCGAGGCGGCGCGCGCCGAGGGCGGTTGGCTGCTCAACAAGGACGGCTACCGGTTCCTGCAGGATTACGATCTCGGCAAGCCGACGCCGGCGCCGGTCTTTCGCAGCATGGAGCTGGGGCCGCGCGACCGCGTTTCGCAGGCGATTTTCGGCGAGTTTGAAAAGGGCAGGGCGTTCCACGGCCCATACGGCGACTATGTGCACCTCGACCTGCGCCATCTGGGCGAGCACAAGATTGAATCGCGCCTGCCGATGGTGCGCGAATTGTGTCTCAAATACGAGAACATCGATCCGGTGCGCGAGCCGATTCCGATACGTCCGGTGCAGCACTACATGATGGGCGGCGTGCATACCGACATCGACGCCCGGACGCCGCTGCCAGGGCTGTTCGCGGCGGGCGAAGCGGCCTGCGTGAGCATCAACGGCGCGAACCGTCTGGGCTCGAATTCGCTGGGCGAGATTCTCGTGTTTGGCGCGCGTGCGGGCCGCTCGGCGGTCGAGTCGGCGCGCAATGCGTCGGCGGCGAACGAAACCGCGATTCTGGCGCAGGCGCGCGATGAAGAGCGGCGGGTCGAGGAGCGCTTTCTGCGCCGGACCGACGGGACTGAAAAAATTACGAAGCTGCGCGAAGAGATGCAGCGCGCGATGGAAAAGGGTTGCGGTATTTACCGCGAACGCGATTCGCTGGCCGAGTCGGCGAACAAGATCGGAGAACTGCGCGAGCGCGCCGGCAATCTCGCGCTCGACGACCATTCGCGAACCTTCAATACGCAACTCACCTCAGCGCTCGAGTTGGGTTACATGCTCGACGTCGCCGAAGCGATTGTGCACAGCGCGCTCGATCGTGAGGAATCGCGCGGGGCGCATCAGCGGCGCGATTTCGCCAAGCGCGACGACCAGAAATATCTCGCGCATTCGGTCGCGCATCGCTCCGCCGATGGTCCGCCGCGCATCGAATATCTCCCAGTCGTGATAACCCGCTGGCCGCCCGGCGAGCGCGTTTACGGAAGGTAGGCCTTAAGCCATGTCCGATACGATCATCCTCGAGGTCGCACGCTTCAATCCTGAGGACGGCGGCGAACCTTCGTACCAGAGCTTCGAGGTTCCGCTGCGTCCGGACTGGATGGTGCTGGACGGCCTCAACCACATCAAGGACCAGCTTGACGGCTCGCTGGCGTTCCGATGGTCCTGCCGGATGGGCATTTGCGGCAGTTGCGGCATGATGGTCAACGGCGTGCCGACGCTGACCTGCGAAACCCTGCTGATGAACTACGCGCCGGGACCGGTGCGGGTCGCGCCGCTCGATCATTTTCCGGTGGTCAAGGACCTGGTCGTCGATCTCGACGACTTTCTCGCGAAGCTGCAGAAGGTGCGGCCGTGGGTGGTGCGCAAGGACGACTTCAAGCCCGCGCGCGAATTCATGCAAAGCCCGGCGCAGCTCGAAGCGTTCCATCAGTTCAGCCTCTGCATCAACTGCACCTTGTGCTACGCCGCCTGCCCGGTGTCGGGGCTTGATCCTGACTTCATCGGGCCGGCCGCGATCGCGCTGGCGCATCGCTACAATCTCGACTCGCGCGACCAGGGTATCGAGGACCGGCTCGATATCGTTTCGCAGCACGAGGGCATCTGGGATTGCACGGTGGTCGGCGAATGCAGCGTGGTCTGTCCCAAGCACGTCGATCCGTCGCTGGCGATCCAGCAATTCAAGCTGACGGCGACCAAGGAATGGTTCAAATCGTTCCTGTTGCCGCGAGGAAAGCACTGAGCGCGATGCCACAGTACACGCAATACCAGCCCAAAGAGCACCGGCCGAAGATGTCGGCCTACTGGTACCTCGATAACTGGCACTATCTGCGCTATGCGCTGCGCGAGTCGTCGAGCTTTTTCGTCGCCTATTTTTGCGTGCTCACGCTCGTGCAGCTCGCCGCGCTCGGAACCAACGCGACGCGGTACGCGCGCTTCGAGGCGTTCATGGCGCATCCGGCGATGATTATCGTCAACGCGATCGCGCTCGCCTTTTTTCTGCTCCACGCGATCACCTGGTTCAATCTGGTGCCGCGCGTGATGATGCGTCAGATACTGGCGCGGCCGACGCCGGACATCATTTCTTCGGCGCCCAACTATCTGGTCTGGTTCGGCGCGACGATTATCCTCGCGCTTTTCATCACGGGGGTGCTTTAAGATGTCGGCGGGCAAGCGTTCCAATGAACCGATCGTCTGGATTTTGTTCGGCATGGGCGGTTTCCTGGTGGCGTTTTTCCTGCCCGTCCACGTGCTGTTTTACGGATTGCTCTTTCCCGCCGGGATGGTGCATGCGCCGAGCTATCAGCAAACGCTCGCGCTGGTGCGCCATCCGCTGGCGCGCGTCTATCTCTTCGCGCTGCTGACGTTTTGCTTTTTCCACGCGGCGCATCGGATGCGCTCGACGATGTTGGACGTGCTCAACCTGCGCCATCTGAACACGGTTATCGCCTTTCTGTGCTACGGCGGCGCGTTGGTCGGCACGGTTTTCACCGTCTGGCTGCTGATGACGGTCTGAACCGCCGTTCCCGATCGCAATCCTGAAACGATGACGGCCGCCCGCAAGGGCGGCCGTTTTTTTGCGCTGTCGCGTCGAAGTGACTGGCGCTACAGAAGCCTGCTCTGCCGGCGCGACTCCTGTTTCGGTTTGGCGAAAGCAGTGGGATCGGCGGGCGGCAAATCGGGCAGCTTCTTGTCCAGAAGCTCCGCCACTGTGACGATTTGCAGCTTGAGGTATTTTCCGCCGCTGCTGGTCTCGTAATAACCTTCGGCAAGCGCTTCCTTGCGCATCGGATCGGTCGGCTCGGCGAGCGTGATGAATAATCCCATCCGCGCCCGTTCCCGTTCGACGACGTGCGCCAAATCGCGAATCATCGCCACGCCGACGTTGTCGCCGCCCTTGACCGACACGATGATCTTCTCGGTCGTGGTTTGCATCGCGCGGTCTTTTGGGTCGGCTTTGAAATCTTTGAAATAGATTATTCCATCGACGCCTTTGTCGGCTCCTTTCTTGCGCCCGCCGGCGGGAACGGCGCCGACCAGAGAGCCGGCCCACCATTGGAACTGATATTTGTCGCGCGCGGCGAGATCGCGCGCTCCTTCGAGGTCGCGCGGCGTGCCGTGCACGTCATATTCGATGCCCGGAAAGGCGTCGTTGAGGCGCTTTTCGATCAACGAGATCGCGAGATGCGTAATGTCGATGCCGATCCAGCGCCGATTGAGCTTCTGCGCCGCGTGGATCGTGGTGCCGCATCCGCAGAACGGATCGAGCACGAGGTCGCCTTCGTTCGAGGACGCGCCGATGATGCGCTCGAGCAGGGCGACCGGCTTCTGCGTGGGATA
>JAJXZF010000011.1 GCA_021780225.1 Deltaproteobacteria bacterium
AGACACCACCCGGATCGCCGACCGCCAGATGTTATTCTTCGTTCCAGAGAGCAGCAGGAGCAACTCCGCCTGCGCGCGGTTCGTGTCCTGAAATTCATCAACTACGACCGCATCAAAGCAAAAGGCGGCGGCTTTTCGGCGATTTGTTTTAAGCCAAACCAGCACGTCCCGCGTGAGCGACTGGTAGTCGACCAATCGGCGGCTCTCCAGCATCGCGAGATAGTAGTTTAGCGAAGCCTCAAAGCGTTCGCGTGGCGGTGGCCCGGAGAGAAAATGCCAATCGCGCTTGAAATGATCATACCGCTCCTCCGAGATCTCTCCGGCCGAGGTTGACCGTTTCAAAAATTCGACTACCCGTGGCCAAATTCGCCGGTAGATGAACGGACTATTGAACAGACTTGGGTATATGAGCCCATTGGCGCCGGCGCTATGCATCAGAAGTAGAGTTTGTTCGGCCTCGCCAATTAGGGTCCTATGAGGAAGCAGACCTTCACGCGCTAGCTCTTGCGCCAAGTCGAGCGCCACGGCGTCGATCGTGGAGATGTGGATTTGTTGCGCATCGCCGCCAAGGCGCGAGCGCAATCGGCCGTAGATCTCCGCGGTGGCCTTCCGCGTAAAGGTCGTGACGAGAATGCGGTCGCAAGGCAATTTCCGCTCTTGGACGAGGAAGACCACTCGCTCGACCAGCGCGGTCGTTTTGCCGGTGCCGGCGCCTGCGATGACACAGGCAGGTCCGCGGCGGTGGCGCACTGCTTTTCGCTGGTCACTCGTTAGGTCAATCTCTGACATTCCGATATGCCCCCGAACATGAGGATGACATGCTGTCGGTCAGCATGTGAAACTCCCCACATAGTGAGCATCTGAAATTTTCCTCCTATTGAGACCCGCATATTGTAGTGACAAATCGGCTGCCGCCAGAAGGATTGGATAAGTGGCGGGCGCCGGCGCATGCGGCGCGGCGCGCGGTGGCCTGGTAGCTAAGCTGGGTGAAATCGCGCGGGCAGAAGTTGGGCAGTTATGCTGTTTCCAATATTCCCAGAGGTGCTCGGCCGTATTGAGTTCCGGGACGTAGCCCAGCAACCACGCGATCGCGCCTGAGCCGCTTGGGGGGCGGGGAGCTTGTCCGCTCCTCGCCGCTCGGGCGCGCCGGCGATTCACGGCCGGTTCAGTCGTTCAGGTACGGGCGCAGCCAGAAGCGGCGGTCTTGCACCACCGGGCGGCGGCTTTTCAGCAAATCGTAAGCCTCGTCGAGCGTCATCTCGCGGCGGCGGCTCAGATACCATGCGACCGCCAGCGGCGCGCGTTCGCTGCCTGCCCCACAATGCACCAAAACCGCACGGCCGCCCGCAAGCGCCTGTTCGATAATTTCGGCGGTGATTTCGAGGCTGCGCAAGCCTTCCGCAAGAAACGGAACCCACGTGGCGTTGGCCGGCTCGTCGAAGGGTTTCTCTTCGAGTACGCAGACAATCAGGCCGTCGAAACCCGATTTGGCGTCAACCATATCGCCGACGAACAGATTCGCGACGATCTCGGTCATTTTTCATTTCTCACAGGATGCGCCGCCGATTTTCAGGTTCAGCCGATTCACGCCAGCCTATTCGAGGCGGCGGCGCAAGTGAATCGCGCCGGGTGGTGGGCGAGGACAAATTGCGCTAGCTAAAAAGTCAAATCCGCGATTGGAGGAAGACTCACCGATGAGCGCAGAAGCCAACGCGCAGCTCGTGACGGCCGCGTGGAAAGAACTGATCGGAGGAAAACTCGACTCCTTTCTGGCGCATCTCTCCGACGAAATTAGCTGGGTGATTCCGGGCGACCTGCAAGGAATTTCCGGCTTGCTGCGCGGCAAAGACGCCGTGCGCAAGTTCGCCGCCGGTATCGGCAAGTCATTTCCGAACGGCCTCAACTGCGACGTGCGCAAGGTGCACGCCGCCGGCGACAACGTCGTCGTGATGGAGACTGTCAATACCGGCAAGGCATGGAACGGAAAAGACTATAAGAACGAGTACTGTTTCGTCTTCGAGATCGAAGGCGGCAAGATTCGGCGGATCCGCGAATACGTCGATATGCTGACGGTGAAAGAGACGCTGCTGTCGTAAGCCGCGAAGTCGCGTATCAGGACGCGCGGCGGCGCGATGCGCGTGTGGTTCCGCGCCGTCCCCAGCGCATCCGCGACCAGTAGATCGGCAATCCGCTCAACGCGATCAGCAAGCCCGGCCAGGTATAGGCGGGCTTGACGCGCAATAGGTCTCCCATCAGGGCCAGTGCGGCGGCGATATATGCGAATGGAACGAGCGGATAGCCATACGCCCGATAGGGCCGGGGCGCGTCGGGCCGCCGCCAGCGCATCACGAACACCGCCGCGACCGTGAGTACGTAGAACAGCAATTGCGCGAAAATTACGTAGTCAAGCAGTTCCGAATAGGTGCCGGAAAGGGTCAATAGCGCCGCCCATCCGCCTTGCATCAGCAGCGCTTTGGCCGGAACGGCGTTGGCGTTGAGCTCGCCCGCCGAGGAAAAAAAGACGCCGTCGCGCGCCATCGCGTACACCACGCGGGCGCCCGTCAGAATCAAGCCGTTGGCGCATCCGAAGGTCGAGACCATCACCAGCAGCGCCGTGAGCGCGGCGCCCTTGGCGCCCCAAACCGCCTGCATCATGGCCGACGCCACCCGATCGTTCTGTGCGTGCGCGATCCCGCGGCCGAAAACGCCGGCCGCATCCGCCGCGCCATTGACGGGCAGGACGCGCAAATAGGCGATATTCACCAACAGATAAAGAATGACGACCGTCCCGGCGCCAAGCGCGAGCGCGCGCGGCAGGTTGCGATGGGGATCGCGAACCTCGGCGGCGGCAAAGGTGATGCCCGCCCAGGCGTCGGCCGAGAAGAGTCCGCCGACCATCGCGGCGCCGAACGAGGCCATCAGCGGCCACGACATCGAGCGCACGCCGAAGATCCGGTTGCCTTCAAAGTTGAGCTTGATCGCCAGCACATTCGGCGCAAGCCAGCATCCCGCGACGATGATCAGAAGAAGCGCGCCAATCTTGGCGACGGTGAATGAATTCTGCACGCGCCGGCCGAGATCGAGACCCTGCAGATTGACCGCGGTCAGCGCCACGATTACCGCGATCGCCCCCAGCCGCTCGCCCGACAGGCCGACGCCGCCATAGCCGAGCCACACGCGCGAGCCGAGCGCCGGCCAGAATACGCCGCCAAAGCGCGCAAACGCGACCGCGACGGCGGCGATCGTGCCGGTTTGGATGACCAGCAGCATCGTCCAGCCGTAGGCGAAGGCCGGTGCGCCGCCGTAGGCTTCACGGATAAATACGTATTGGCCGCCGGCCTGCGGCATCATCGCGGCAAGCTCGCCATAGGCCAGCGCGCCCGCAATCGTCATCAAGCCGCTGAGGAGCCACACGGCGAGCAAGCCGAACGGCGATTCAAGCTGGCGCGCGATATCCGCCGAAACGATAAAGATGCCCGAGCCGACCATCGACCCGGCGACGATCGCGGCGGAGTCGAAGAGCCGAAGGCGCGGCTGGAACTGCGTGGATTCCATCACCGCTTACTCGACTCGCCGCATGCGTCGCGGGCGCTCGCGAGACGGCGTCGATCCAATTCCGGCGCGGTTGGCCGCGGCGTCGATCTTCCTCAAAAGCAAAACGGAAAGCGGACCTTTGGGGATTTCTGACGAGGCCTGAAATTGCGGAAGGGAATGGCTTAAGGCGACGTGGCGCGCGCGCCGGAGCGACCGGCGCGCTAACGCCACGTCATAAATCCGCCGCCGAAGTTTAGGAACCAGCCGGCGAAGCCATTGGCGACGCCATCGGCGAAGCGCTTTCGGCAGGACTGGCCGCAGTGCTCGCTTCCGGCGACATGGCCGGACTCGCCTCTTCCGAGGCCGCCGGCGAAGACGCGGGCGCCGGAGTTTCTTCGGTCTTGGTGCAAGCGGCGGTCGCAAACATCATCGAGAGCAGGGCAAGAAACAGGACTTTTCGCATCGCTTCCTCCTTCGCTCAACGTTCCGCGCAGGCGTTTCGCACGGACATTTGTTCAAGGCAACAATACTTTAGCTGGCGCGTCAACACAAGTTTGAAATGCGGTGCGCGAAGGCTCGTCGGGAGCGGTTGTTTGCCGTTTAATCCGCGGATGCCGGCGAATTTTGCGCGATGCTCACTTTTAGTGTACGCTTGCTAACTAATTGGTAAATCCTGGCGGGGAGGATTGCTGAAGTGGGGTTGATGAGCGGATGGATGCGGGGGCGGTCCAACGGGCGCGGCAGAATCATCGATCATGAACTGGACATGCTAAGAATGCCGCCCGGAAAATCGATTACGCCGAACAGTCTCATGCGGATGCTGCGCGGACTCAAGCCGAGCGGGGCTTTGGTGGGTGCGCCGATGCGCTCGGTCGATCGCGATCTGGAAGATCGCTGGCCGTCCGGAAATCGTCAGACCTGAAGTCCGTGCCTGCGGATTCGGCGTTGCGCCAAGCCCTCGGAGAGTGGAGCGCGGATGAATAACGAAATCAGCCGCTTCGCCAGCGGTGCGCCATGGGAGCCGATCTTCGGTTATTCGCGCGCGGTGCGGGCGGGCGGATGGCTCGCTGTGTCGGGCACGACGTCTTTCGACGAGCGCGGCCTGATCGTCGGACAGGGCCAGATGTACGTGCAGGCGCGCCAGGCGATCGCGAACATCGCGTCGGCGCTGGAACGCGCTGGCATGTCGCTCGCCAACGTGGTGCGCACGCGGATGTTCGTCACCGATGTTGCGCGATTCGCGGAAGTGGCGCGGGCGCATCGCGAAGCGTTCAGCGCGAATCCGCCGGCGGCGACGATCGTCGAGGTGACCCGGCTAATCCATCCGGACATGCTGATTGAGATCGAAGCCGACGCCTATGCTGACGCGCCGAGCGCGGAGGCGGCGCCGGCCGGTCGAACGAGGTCCGCGGCTCAAGCGCGGCGCAATCCGGTTGCATCCGGCAAGCGCGCGGGCGGCGCCAGCTAGCGCCGCATTTTTTAGCGGGACAGGTCTAACGAAGGGCGGCCACCCGCGTCGCGGAACGGCCAACGGCCGACGCGTAAGCGGAGTTGGCGGCGGCCAGCCAAGGCTGCGGAAAGAGGCCGACGAGCACCGTACCGGCGACCGCGACGATCACGCTCACGAGCAGGCCGGGGCGGGCGGCCAGGCGCGGCGCCGGCGCGGCCTCTTCCTGCGCGTACATCACGACGATCACCCGCGCGTAGTAGTAAACCGAAACGGCGCTGTTGAGCGCGGCGATTATCACCAGCCACACGAGATGCGCCGAGAGCGCGGCTGAGAAGACGTAGAACTTGCCGACGAAGCCGGCCAGCGGCGGCACGCCCATCAGGGAGAGCATGAACAGCGTCATCGCGAGCGCAAAGCCTGGCCGCGAACGCGAGAGTCCGCGGAAATCGTTCAGCATCGCGCCGCCAGCGCCCTTGCGCTCCAGCGCAATCACGATCGCGAAGGCGCCGAGATTCGTGAAAGCATAGCCAATCAGGTAGTAGAGCATCGCGCCGCCCGCCATGCCCCGCGGCGCCGCGGCCATCGCGACCAGCAGATAGCCGGCGTGCGCGATCGCCGAATACGCGAGCATCCGCTTGAGGCTCTGCTGCACGAGCGCGGCGAAATTTCCGACCGTCATGGTGAGCGCCGCGATCGTCCAAAGCACCATCGTCCACTGTGCGCTGACCGGGCCGAGATTCACCATGAAGACGCGCATGAAGCCGGCGAAAGCGGCCAGCTTCACGCCGACCGCCATGAACGCGGTGACGGGAGTGGGCGCGCCTTCGTAAGCGTCGGGCGTCCACATATGGAAGGGGACGGCGGCGACCTTGAAGCCGAACCCGATCAGCATCATGCCCAGCCCGAGCAGCAGCAGCGGGTTTGCGGCGGCGGTGTTATTCAGCGCGGCGCGAATCGGTTGAAGGCCGATCGTCCCCGTGGCGCCGTAGATCAACGCGATTCCGTATAGCAGAAAGCCGGTGGAAAACGCGCCGAGGACGAAATACTTGAGCGCGGCTTCGTTGGAGCGCGGATCGCGGCGCAGAAAGCCGGCGAGCGCATAGACGGCCAGCGACATGGTTTCGAGGCCGATGAAGATAATGATCAGGTCGCCCGCCGCGGCCATCAGCATCATCCCGAACGCGGCGAACAGGATCAGCGAATAGTATTCGGCGCCGGCCATGCCCTCGTCGGCGACGTAATCGAGCGACATCGCGACCGTCAGCGCGGTCGCGATCAGGATGACGATCTCGAAGAACGCGGCGTAATCGTCGGTGGCGAGCGAGCCGCCGAAGGCCAGCGAATTTTCGCCGAGCGTAAAGATCGTAAAGACGAACGCGGCGAGCAGCGTAATCAGCGCGAGGACGCCGAGGCTGGCGCTGTCCTCGTCATCGACTCCGGCGCCGATCAGCATTATGGCCATCGCGCCCGCCGCGACGGTGGCGAGCGGCAGAATCGGCAGCCAGGAGAAATTAATAGCGCTCAGGGTGAGGTGGCTCATTGGATCCGGCCAGAACGCGCTTGCGATGCGAGCGCGGCTACGGTGCTATATCGCGGACGATCAAGGCGAACCTGCGCGGCGGCGACGCGATTGAGCAGCAGATTCACCGACGGCTCCATCCGGTCGAGGAGCGGCCGCGGGTAGAGGCCCATCAGCAGCATCAGCGCGATCAACGGGACCATCACCGCGATTTCCCGCGCGGTCAGGTCTTTCAGCGTCGAGTTAATCGATTTCGTGATCGGCCCCCACATCACGCGCTCATAAGTCCACAGCATGTAGAGCGCGCCCAGCACGACTCCGGTGACGGCGACCCACGCGGCGCGCTCCGAATGGAGGTACGTGCCAAGCAGAATCAGGAATTCGCCGACGAAGCCGTTGAGTCCGGGCAGTCCGATCGACGAGAGCATCACCACCATGAAGACGGCGCCATAGATCGGGATGCTTTTCCACAGGCCGCCGAATTCCGAGATATCGAAGGTATGGCGCCGGACGTAGATCATCCCTACCAGGAGGAACAGCGCGCCGGTCGAGACGCCGTGGTTGAGCATCTGGTAGATCGCGCCCTGCAAGCCCTGCGGATCGAAGGCGAAGACGCCAAGCATCACGAAACCCAGATGGCTGACGGAGGAATAGGCGATAAGCCGCTTGAGGTTCGGCTGCGCCATCGCGACCAGCGCGCCGTACACGATGCCGACCACGGCGAGCGCGAGGAACAGCGGCGCGGCCTCGATCGCGACGGTCGGAAAGAGCGGAATCGCGAAGCGCACAAAGCCGTAGGCGCCCATCTTGAGCATGATGCCGGCCAATATCACGGAACCGGCGGTGGGCGCTTCGGTATGGGCGTCGGGAAGCCAGGTATGCACCGGCCACATCGGCACTTTAATCGCGAAGGCGAGCGCGAAGCCGGCGAACAGCCAGCGCGACTCGGCGGGCGAGAGCGATACGCGGTAAAGATCCGGCAGGTCGAAGGTCAGATGGCCGAGCTGGGCGCGGGCGGCGCCGGCGAGATAAAGAATCGCGACCAGCATCAGCAGCGACCCCAGCATCGTGAAGAGCACGAATTTGAAGGTCGCGTAAATTTTGCGCCCGTGGCCCCAGATGCCGATCAACAGGTACATCGGCACCAGCATCACTTCCCAGAAAACATAGAAGAGGAAAAGATCCACCGCGAGCAGCGCGCCGAGCAGGCCGGTTTCAAGGATCAGCATCATGAAGCAGAATTCGCGCGGCCGCATCTCGATATCGCCGCCGCCCGAATAGAGGATCGAGAGGGTGGTCAGCAGGGTCGTGAGAATCACCAGGAACAGGCTGATCCCGTCCACGCCGAGGTGGTACGAGATGCCGAACTGGGGTATCCACGCGTAGCGCTCGACGAACTGGTAGCCGGCCTGCGACGGATCGAAGATCGCGAACAGATAGAGGCTGATCGCCAGCGGTATAAGCGAATAGATAAACGCCGGAAGCCAGACGGAATCGTCGTCGCTCTGCAAAAGGACGCCGAGCGCGCCGAGCGCCGGCACGAAGATCAACGCGGTCAGCCAGAACCCGCCCATCAACGCATCACCCGGTACAGGTAGTAGGCGACGATCGCGAGCGCGCCCAGCAGGTAGACGAAGGCGTAAAGCTGGACGTTGCCGGATTCAGCTTTGCTGACCGCTTCGCCGCCCTCCTCGACCGTGAGGCCGGTCCCGTCAACCATCGCGTCAATCACGCCGCGATCGACGCCGCGATTCAGCAGCACCGCGGAGATCCAGAACAGCGGGCGCGAAACAAGAACATCGTAGATTTCGTCGATATAGTATTTGCGCCAGAGCAACTCGTAGAGCGACGAGAGGCTCGCCGAGATCTGATCGGCCAGGCCGGGATTGCGGCGATACAGCAACCACGCCGTCAGAATTCCGAGCAGCGCCGCGGACAGCGAGACCGCGCCGAGCAGCGCCGAGGCCGCGCCGGATTCGACTTCCAGCGCGGGCGGCGCGACCACGCCGGCGATCGGATGATTCACGATCGGCGCAAGGAAACGGCCGAAGGCGTTGCCCCATGCGATTCCCTTCGGCAGGGCGACGAATCCGCCGACCGACGACAGGGCCGCGAGCGCGATCAGCGGCGCGGTCATCACGCGCGGCGATTCGTGCAGATGATGCGCGCGTTCGGGTTCGACCCGCGAATCGCCGTAAAAGGTCATGAAGATCAGGCGAAACATGTAGAAGCTGGTGAGTCCCGCCGTAACGACGCCGAGCAGCCAAAGCCAGACGTGGCCGGAGCCGAACGCCCCGTCAAGAATCTGATCTTTCGAGAAAAAGCCGGCGAAAGGCGGAATCGCGCTGATCGCGAGCGTCGCGATCAGCATCGTGGCGAACGTAATCGGCAGTTTTTTCCTGAGCCCGCCCATCTTGTTCATGTCCTGCTCGCCATGCAGGGCGTGAATCACGGAGCCTGAGCACAGGAAGAGCAGGCCCTTGAAGAAGGCGTGCGTCATCAGATGGAAAACGCCGGCCGAGAACGCGCCGACGCCCACGCCGAGCATCATGTAGCCGATCTGGCTGATGGTCGAGTAGGCGAGAACGCGCTTGATATCGGCCTGGACGATCGCGATCGTCGCGGCGAAGAACGCGGTCACGGCGCCGGCCACGGCCACCACTTCCATCGCTTCCGGCGACATCAGGTAGAGGAAATTCAGCCGCGCGATCATATAGACGCCGGCCGTGACCATCGTCGCCGCGTGGATCAGGGCGCTGACCGGGGTCGGACCGACCATCGCGTCGGGCAGCCAGACATAAAGCGGAATCTGCGCGGATTTGCCGGTGGCCCCGAAGAACAGGAGCAGCGCGGCGAGCGTCGCGACCGGCGCGAGCAGCGCGGCGTGATCGCGCATCGCGGCGAAGTCGAGCGTCCATACGTTATGCCGGGCAAGGGCGCCGACCAGCGTCAGAATTCCGAGCAGGAAGCCGAGATCGCCGATCCGGTTGACGATGAAGGCCTTGCGGCCGTTGTACGCGTATTGCGGGTTGTCGAACCAGAAGGCGATCAGCAGATAGGAACAAAGGCCCACGCCCTCCCATCCGATAAACATCTGGAGCAGGTTGTCGGCCAGCACCAGCACCAGCATCGAGAGCGCGAACAGGTTGAGATAGGTGAAGTAGCGGGCGTAGTCGTCGTCCTCCGCCATGTAGCCGGCGGAATAGATGTGAATCAGGGCGCCGACCCCGGTGACGACCAGCGTCATCACAGCGCTCAGAGCGTCGAAACGGAGGCCCAAATCGGCGTGAAACGGGCCGGCGGCGATCCAGGGCCAGAGCGAGCAGGTCAAGGCCGCACCCGGCGGCATCCTGAGCAGCGCGACGAAGGCCGAGACCGCGACGGCGAAGGCCAGCACGATAACGGCGGGGCCGGCGAAGTTGACCGCGCCGCGTCCGGCGCGTCCGCCGTAGAACAGATTGAACAGCACCCCGATCGCGGGAAACAGCAGGATAAGCGCGAGGGCCGGGAAATTCTGCGTCATGAGCTTAGTAGCGATAGACTGCGGTTCACCAGCGCAGCAGGTTGAGTTCGTCGGCGTTGACGGTCTCGCGATTGCGGAACATCGAGATAATGATCGCCAGGCCGACAGCGGCTTCGGCGGCGGCCACGGTCATCACGAAAAACACGATCACCTGGCCGTCCATCGATCCGATTCTGCGGCCGAGCGCGACGAAAGCGAGATTGACCGCGTTCAGCATCAGCTCGATCGCGAGGAACATCACGATCACGTTGCGGCGAATCAGAACGCCAATCACGCCGATCGCGAACAGAACCGCGCTGAGCGCCATGTAATCGATAATCGGCGTCACGTTCAGGCGACCTCCCGGCGCGCTTCGGCCGCCCGTGCGCTGGACCGCGGCGGCAGCGCGGCGATCGCGGCGGACTGGCCGGCGAGACGGCGCGCCAGCGCGACCGCACCCACGATCGAGGCGAGCAGCAGCAGCGAGGTGGTTTCGAAGGCGATCAGGTAGCGCGAGAACAGCACGTGGGCGAGCGTCGCGACCGAGCCGAAAGAGGGCGCGATCGTGCGCACCTCGCGCAACTTCGGCGCGTGAGAAAAAATCACGAACAGTTCCGCGGCCAACGCCGCCGCCGCGATCGCGCCGAGCAGCTTGAGGCCGAGGCTGGCGCCGCCGCGGACGCCGGTGTCCGCCTGGACATTCAGCAGCCAGATCACGAACAGAAAGAGCACCATGATCGCGCCGACATAAACGATTATCTGCAGAAAGCCGACGGTCACGGCCCCGAGGCCCATGAAAAGCACGCCCAGATCGATCAGCACCAGCGCAAAGCCGAGCACGCAATGAATCAGGTTGCGTTGCAAAATCGTTCCCAGCGCGCCGATAATCGCCAGCGCGGCCAGAAACGCGAACAGCCACTGCGGCATTTTCTATTTTCCTCCCGCTGCGACGACCACGAACGCCGTCGCCACCAGGTTGAGCAGTCCGAGCGGCACCAGACCCTTCCAACCCAGCCGCATCAGTTGATCATAGCGCAGCCGCGGCAGCGTCCAGCGAATCAGAATCTGCAGGCAACTGAAGATGATCACTTTGATCCAGAAGGCGGCGAACTGCAGAATCGCGATCGCGAGATTCGGCAGCGGCCAGCTCGCGCCGCCGGGAAAATGAAAACCGTCGCGATAGAGCCACGGCGCCTGCCATCCGCCGAAGAAAAAGACCGTGATCAGCACGGCGACCAGCAGCACCTCGGCGAAGTCGGTCATCATGAAGACCGCCTGTTTGCCGCCGGAATATTCGGTGAAATAGCCCGCGACCAGCTCCGATTCGCTTTCGGGCAGATCGAACGGCACGCGTTTGGATTCGGCCATTCCGGAAATCAGCAGGAGCAGGAATGAGACCGGTTGCAGCAGGATTCCCCAGCGCGGCAGAAAACCGAACCACACGCCGCCCTGCGCGCGGCACATCTGCTGCAAATCGAGCGTGCCGTAGGTCACGACCACCGCGATAATCGCGAGGCTCATCGCGATTTCATAAGAGATCATCTGCGCGCTGGCGCGGATTCCGCCCAGCAGCGCCCAGCGGTTGTTCGAGGCCCATCCGCCCAGCGCGACTCCGTAAACGCCGATTCCGATGGTCGCCAGCACGTAGAGCGCGGCGACGTCGAGATTCGCCGGCTGGAGGTCGATCTCGTATTTGCCGATGCGCAGGATATCGCCCATCGGCGCGACCGCGAAGGTGATGATTATCGGGAACAGCGCCAGAAACGGCGCCAGTCCGTGGAGGAAGCGGTCCGCGCCGTCCGGCACGAAATCCTCCTTGGTGAACATTTTGATCGGGTCGGCGAGGACGGTGTTGATCACTCCGAAATTCGGCAATCCGAACCGTTTGCCGAGGCCGAGCACGTCGGCGCGGTTGGCGCCGATTCGATCCTGAATCAGCGCGCTGCCCTTGCGTTCGAACCACAGCATCAGCGTGGTCAGTCCCAACACCAGCAGGACAATAACCACCGCCTTGATCGCCCCAATCACCAGTTCAATCGTCACGCCAGAATCGCTCGCCAGCAGGCTTTGGGTATGCGCGCGCCGCCGTATCGGCCGCAAGCGCGGTTAATCTCGCGAACGGCCCGCGTATCGCCCGCACCTTCCCGAGCGCTTGCTTGAATCGTTTCGGGAAGCCGCGTCCAGCGATTCCGCCGAGCCACAAAATCCTTAGTTAGGTAGCTTAATTTCGAGACCCGCGCCAGTCTTTGCGGCAATTCCGATCGAACTCGCGTCAAACTTGCGGCGCGGAAGCCGACTAAGTTATCGTCCGCCGGGCCGCTTGGGCGCGCCGTTCGGGTTGAGGTAGATATTAGAAGGGCTGTTCGCCGGTGGATGGTTGTCCGGACGCATACGCCGTCCGGTCCATCCCAGGGAGCGGCTTAAGAGCGCGTAGATGAAAATTACGATTTGATGAACGCCATTTGTCATAGCCGTTCCGCGAGACGATCGGCGGGTTCGCGGATTGCACGACCGATGCGCCGCGAGTGGTTGCGATGCGCGTAATTTCGGGAGCGGCGCACGGACGCCGAATCGCGGCGCCGCGGGGATTGACGACCCGCCCGGCGACCGCCCGCGTGCGATCGTCGATATTTTCGCGGCTCGCGGCGCGCATCGATCTCGAAGGGGCGCGGGTGCTTGATCTCTTCGCGGGCAGCGGCTCGCTGGGGCTCGAGGCGCTTTCGCGCGGCGCCCGGTCGGTCGTCTTTGTCGATTCGGCGCGGGCCGCCGCCGCCGCGATCGAGCGCAATCTCGAAACATTCGGCTTCGCCGCGCGCGCGCGGATACTGGCGATGGAAACGCCGCGGGCAATCGAGCGGATGGCCGGCGAGCGCAATCAATTCGACCTGGTTTTTATCGACGCGCCCTACGCCAACGACACCAGCGCGAGCGTGCTCGCCGCGCTGACCGCATCGAATTTATTTGCCGCGGGCGGTATCGCCGTCGTGCGGCAGGACAAGCGGGCGCCGGCGCTCGCGCCATCGCATCTGGAACTGGTCAATCAAGCAACGGTCGGCGATCATCGCATCGCCCTTTACCGGCGTCCTCAGGCGTCGCCGAATTAAGCCCGATGGTCTGGCATGTATAACAAACCCAGGGAGCACACGCAGTCAATCGCCATTTACCCCGGCAGCTTCGATCCGATCCATAACGGTCATATCGACGTTATCCGGCGCGCGGTCAACTTTTTCGATGAGGTTATCGTCGCCGTCGCGTACAATCCGCACAAGGACGCGGCGCTCTTCACCCCCGACGAACGAGTCGAGATGATCCGCGAGACGATTCGCGACCTCGACCCGCGCGCGCGCGTCGACAAGTTCAGCGGCCTGTCGGTCGATTATGCCGAGCGCATCGGCGCCAACGTGATCATCCGAAGCCTGCGCGCCGTCACCGACTTCGATTACGAGCTGCAGATGGCGCAGATGAACCGGCAGATGAAGCCGAACGTCGAAACGGTTTTTCTGTTCGCGAATCCGAAGTTGTTCTTCACCGCGTCGCGGCTGATCAAGGAAGTCGTCGGCTACGGCAAACGGCTGCCCGAACTCGTGCCCGACAGCGTGATGGCGCGGCTCCGGCAGAAGCTGAAGCTCGACTAATCCCGCCCAAATTGCGCCGCGCCGGACCTTTTCGCGTCCGGCGCGGTTTCGCCGCCGGGTTGCGACCGGTAGAATTGAATTCCGCGCCCGACTGCCAATTCCGGCGCCAACGAATCGTTACAGATGATCAAGCTCAATCGACGAATCGCCGCGCTCAAACCGTCCGCCACGATGGCGGCGGAAACTCGCGCCACCGAACTCAAGGCCGCCGGAGTGGACGTTATTTCGCTCGCCGCCGGCGAGCCTGACTTCGACACGCCCGAACGAATCAAGGACGCCGCCCGGCGCGCTTTGGCCGAAGGCCGCACCAAGTACACGCCGGTGGCCGGGATGCGCGAGCTGAAGGAGGCGATCCAGCTCAAGCTCAAGCGCGACAACGGCCTCGACTACGACATTGCGGAAATCATGGCCTCGGCCGGCGGCAAGCAGGCCGAAGCCAACATTATCGCGGCGCTGTTCGACGAGGGCGACGAGGTGATTATCCCGACGCCGGCGTGGGTGAGTTTCGTCGCGATGGTGAATCTGTCGGGCGCGTCCGCGACGCTGGCCGATTGTCCGGAGGGAAACGGTTTTTTCCTCGACCCGGATCGGCTGCGCCGCGCCATCACGCCGCGCACCCGCGGCATCATTCTGAATTCTCCGTCGAATCCGACCGGCGCCGTTTATAGCGCCAGCCAACTCGGCGAACTCGCCAAAATCCTGCTTGAAGCGGAGCTGTGGGTGCTCTCCGACGACGTCTACGAGCACATCATTTACGACGGCGGCGCGCCGCACATCTTCCAGATCGAGCCGCGCCTGAAAGCCAAAGGCTTCGCGCTGAATTCGCTCTCGAAAGCCTATGCGATGACCGGATGGCGGATCGGATTCGCCGCCGGACCGCGCGAGGCGATCGCGGCCGCCTCGCGCCTGCAGGGCCAGAACAGCGGCAATCCCAATTCGATCACTCAGATCGCCGCGATCGAGGCGTTGACCGGACCGCAGGGCGAGACGCGCGCGATGATGGAAGAATTCCGCCGCCGCCGCCAATTGGTGGTTGAGCGCGTGCGCAAAATCCCCGGCTTCAGCCTGCCCAACGTTCCCGGCGGCGCATTCTACGTTTTTCCGAACATCGCCGAGCTGATCGGGATGAATCTCGACGGCCGCGCAATCTCCGACGGCAATTCGTTCGCCGACTTGCTCCTCGACGCGGCGCACGTCGCGACGGTGGGCGGCAACGATTTCGGCGCGCCCCATCATGTGCGCCTCTCCTACGCGACGTCGATCGAGAATCTCAACGCGGCCTTTGATCGAATCGAGAGCGTTGTCGCCCGGCTCAAGCGCTGATTCGCCGCCGCGGTCTTCCCGCCGCTGGAAAAAAGAAACGCCGCGTCCAGCATTCCCGGCCGCGGCGTTTCAGTTTTTATTGCGGTTGTAATCCGGCTCAGTCGTTCTGGCCGCTTTCCGATTTCGGCGGCGTATAGGCCTTGTCGCGCAACAGCCACCACGCTCCGGTCAGCGGTCCGCGCAAGCCAACGGTATCCGACGGTTTGAGCTCGGCGACATATTGCTGGCTGGTCTCGATCGTGGCGCCGGCGCTTTTCATCGCATTGATCGCGGCGTCGCGCTGCTCGTCGCTGCCGGCCGCAAGCGCGTCGCTGATCACGGTGACCTTGTAGCCGCGTTTGATCGCGGTGCGCACGGTCGCTTCCACCGCATGGTTGGCGTTGGCGCCGCCGATCACGAGGCTGCCGATATTCTGCTCGTCCAGCCAGGTCTGGAGCTTATCGTTGCAGAAAGCGTCCCTCCCGCTTTTGTTGAAATAGGGGCCGGCGTAGGCGTCCACGCGCGGATCGATCTGCGAGCCGCCCCACAGCCGCGGTGTGGCGTAATTGCGGTCATGATTGCTGATGAATTGGAAGGGGCTTGCTTCGTCACGCACGTAAAACACCAGCGTGGTGTTGGCGCGCGCCGCCGCGATCATCGCATTGGCCGCCTGAATCAGCGGATCGACTTCATCTTGCGCCACCGGCTTGCGCCCGTCGGCTTGCAGATAATCCCGCTGCAGGCCAATCAACATCAAAGCGGCGCCGTTGCCCCGGCCATCGACCGGATGCCATTCGCAGCCGCCGATCGCCACCATCGCGGCTAACGTCGCGCAGAGCGCAGTCCAATTCCAAGCACGCTTCATCTCAGGACTTTAACCTCCGGAACTCGCGGTCGATTAGTTTCGCTCATATTTGCGACGGCGGCAAGGATCGCGCGGCTACTTTCGCCAAGGCGTTGGAAACAGGCCGGTTTCCAGCCACTGGCGATAGTCGGCGAGCACTTCGGCATGATCGAAGGCGAGAGGCGCCGGCGGTTGCTCAGGACGAAACAGCGCGAGCGCCTTGGCGTCGTCGCGCGCGCGCGGCGCGCCCGTGCCGCGCCCGACATAGACCACCGTGACCGTCTGCCCGCGCGGATCGCGGTCGGGACGCGAATAGACCCCCAACAGCGCGCGCAGTTCGACCGCAAGCGAAGTTTCTTCCCATGCCTCGCGCATCGCGGCGCTTTCGACGGTCTCGCCGAATTCGACAAAACCGCCCGGCAGCGCCCATCCCGGCGGAAAATTCTTGCGCTCGATCAATACGATTCGGTCGCCAACTTCGGCGATTACATCCGCCGCGATCGGCGGACATTGCGGACGCGCCATCCGCCGACCTTACCATTCATTTCGCCGCCGCGCATCCGGGCGGCGCGCCGCGGCCCCGCCGCTCGTTGACTTCCGCGGCGCGGCTCCCCAAAGTTCTTGGCATCATGATGCGAGTCGCGCGTCTTTACGATTTTGGCGATATCCGCGTGGAACAATCGGCCCGTCCGGAAATCGGGCCGGACGAGATGCTGGTGCGGGCCCGCGCCTGCGGCATCTGTTCCGGCGATATCATGCCTTGGTATATCCGGCGCAAGGCGCCGCTGGTGCTTGGCCACGAGCCGGTCGGCGTGATCGAAGAGGTCGGGGCCGCGGTCGGCGATTTCCGGCCGGGCGAACGCGTCTTCGTCCATCATCATGCGCCATGCTTTCAATGCGCCGCCTGTCGGCGCGGCGAATACGTCCAGTGTGCGACCTGGCGCGCGACCAATCTCAAGCCGGGCGGGATGGCCGAGTATTTTCTGGTCGGCGCCGCCAACCGGCGCGACACGCTCAAGCTGCCCGACGACGTGAGCGATCTCGACGGCGTGTTGATCGAGCCCGCCGCCTGCGTGGTCAAATCGCTGCGCCGTTCCGGACTGCGGCCCGGCGAATCGATCCTGATTATCGGACTGGGCATTATGGGCATGATGCACGTGCGGATCGCGCGCTTTCTGGGCGCCGCGACCGTTATCGGCGCGGATCTTTTCCAAAACCGGGCGGCGCGAGCGTGCGACCTCGGCGCGGACCACGGCTTGACCGTATCGGGCGACGATTTGGTCGAAAAAGTCCGCGAAGCGACCAATGGCGCGATGGCCGATGTGGTTATCGTCGGGCCGGGCAACGCTCGCGCATTGACCACTGGAATTGCCGCGGCCGGCAAGGGCGCCACCGTCGTGCAATTCACCGCGACGCCGCCGGACGAGGAGATGCTGGTGCGGCCGCACGACCTTTATTTCAACGAAATCCGGCTGATTCCGAGTTATTCATGCGGTCCCGACGATACCCGCGAGGCGCTCGATCTGGTGCGCAGAGGCGTGATTGACGCCCGCGAGTTGGTTACGCACAGCTTTCCGCTGGCCGAGGTGACCGAAGCCTATGCTCAGGCGCAGCGGCCGGACTCGCTCAAGGTAGTGGTGACATTTTAAGCGCCGGCGCTTTCGCGGCATCGACGCCGACTCGATTTCGGCGGCGCGATGAAAGCTTGCGCGAACTTGAGTTTTCAGCCTATCGCTAATCTAGTGTGGCGTCCCGCAAATAAGTTCGCGCTCCGCGTCTGTCTTGCGCTCGGCGTGGATGCCCGGATCAAGTCCGGGCATGGCCAACTCTGTTCATCATTGCCGGTCTCAGACCCGGCAATCCATCTCTTGCCGCCCCGCGGTGGGCGACCTGCGCGCCGGGCTGATAAGGCGTCAGGTGGAAGTTATTTGTGAGACATCACACTAGTTCGCGCAAGAATAGCATATCGCGGCGGCACAGAAAGTTAAGTTGCGGCGATGAGAACAGGATATTGCTATCTGAGGTTGTAGAGATTACTTCAGGCAAGCATTGGTAATAAAAAAGGGCATCCACGTATGGATGCCCTTTTTGGTTCCGCCTGAATACGCGATTAAGCGATCAGGACCCAGCGGGAGCCGGCGCCGGAGCAGCCGCGCTGGGCGCCGCCGCATGATGCACGTGATGGACGACGTGATGATGAACGTGGTGATGCCACACGTGCCGATGACGCATACCGCCGCCGCCGACCTTGGCCGCAATCGCCTCAGCGCGATCCGCATCCGCTTTTGCTTGAGCAGCGGACTGTTCGACCTTGCTCGCGGAAGCTTGCGCGGACGCCGCGGCTTGCTGAGCCGTCTGGCTGGCGGCTTCAGCGCGCTGAGCCGCGGAATCGGCCTGCTGCGCCGCAGCCTGCGCCTGCTGGACATCCTGGTTCGGACCGCAGCCCGCCAGCAGCGAAAGGGCCAACACCGCCCCCGCAAGTCCCAGCCATTTAGAAGATTTTGTGATTAGCCCTTCCATCCCGTTCCTCCTTGATATTATCGGGCAAACAGCGAATCCGCTAATGATACCTAACATTTATTCGTCAATCCAACGTTCTGTCACGGACTCTATTCGGCTTGCAAGCATATCGTAGCGCACGTCACGCCGCAATTATCGAGCAATGCTCTGTGCATGCTTGATTGAACGCCTCAGTGCGAACCGTGAGCCACGCCTTTTTCGTCCGCCGCGGCGCCTCAGAAATCGTCTCCGCCGAAATCGTCTCCGCCCATACCGCCCATACCGCCCATACCGCCCATACCGCCCATACCTCCCATTCCGCCCATTCCGCCCATACCACCGGCGGGCATCGCCGGCGCCAGAGCCTTTTTCTTGGGCGCTTCGGCGATAGCGGCTTCCGTCGTCAGCAGCAACGACGAAGCGCTTGCGGCATTTTCGAGAGCCGTGCGCACGACCTTGGCCGGATCGAGCACGCCCGCTTTGACGAGATCTTCATATTCGCCGGATGCGGCGTTGTAGCCGAAATCGCCTTTGCCTTCCGCCACGCGGTCGTGAACCACGGCGGGTTCAAGTCCGGCGTTCTGAACGATTTGACGCAGCGGCTCGCTCATCGCGCGTTCGACCACGCTGGCGCCCGCGCGCTGTTCGCGGCTGAGCTTGAGCGCCGCTACGGCTTTGACCGCGCGCACCAGCGCCACGCCGCCGCCCGGCACGATACCTTCTTCGACCGCGGCGCGCAGCGCGTGCACGGCGTCGTCAACGCGGGCCTTTTTCTCCTTGAGCTCGACTTCGGTGGCCGCGCCAACCCGAATCACGCCGACGCCGCCGGTCAGTTTGGCCAGCCGTTCCTGCAGCTTTTCGCGATCGTAATCGGAGGTGGTCTCTTCAATCTGGCGCCGAATCAGTTCGATGCGGCCGTTGATTTCCGATTTCTTTCCGGCGCCGCCGACGATCGTCGTGTTGTCCTTGTCGATCAGCACGCGGCGGCACCGTCCGAGCTGGTTGATCTGTATGTTTTCGAGCTTGCCGCCAAGCTCCTCGGCGATTACCTGGCCGCCGGTCAGGATCGCCATATCCTGCATGGTTTCCTTGCGCCGATCGCCGAAACCGGGCGCCTTAACCGCCGCGATCTTGAGCGTGCCGCGCAATTTGTTGACGACCAGCGTGGCCAGCGCTTCGCTGTCGACGTCTTCGGCGATAATCAGCAGCGGGCGGCCGTTCTGCACCACCTTTTCGAGCAGCGGCAGCATCTCGCGCAGGTTCGAGATTTTCTTTTCGTGAAAGAGAATCAGCGGCTCGTCGATCTCGACCGTCATCCGATCGGCGTTGGTGATGAAGTACGGCGACAGGTAGCCGCGATCGAAACGCATCCCTTCGACGAGGTCGAGCGTGGTTTCGAGGCCGCGCGCTTCTTCGACCGTGATCACGCCTTCCTTGCCCACCTTGTCCATCGCGTCGGCGATAATTCCGCCGATCGTGCCGTCGCCGTTGGCGGCGATCGTCGCGACCTGCTTCATCCGGTTGTGATCGCGCACCGGCCGCGCCATCTCCTTGAGTTCGCGCACCGCGGCGGCGACGGCGGCGTCGATGCCGCGCTTGAGCTCGATCGCCGGAATGCCTGCCGCGAGCAGCTTGAGTCCTTCGCGCACGATCGCGCGCGCCAGCACCGTCGCGGTGGTGGTGCCGTCGCCGGCGACGTCGTTGGTCTTCTGCGCGACCTCGCGAATCAGCTTCGCGCCGATATTCTCGAATTTGTCTTCGAGTTCGATTTCCCGAACCACGGTGACGCCGTCCTTGGTCACCTGCGGCGCGCCGAAACTCTTTTCGATCAGGACGTTGCGTCCTTTGGGCCCAAGCGTCACCCGGGCCGCTTCGGCCACCAGGGTAGCTCCGCGGACGATTCCGGCGCGGGCGCGTTCGTGCAGTTCAATTACCTTGGCTGGCATCGAGTCGTTTCTCCATCTCTTGTCGTAGTGTCGTTTGGCTCAAATTGGACGCAACCCCGCGCTCGGCGCGGATGCGACCGCTTTCAAATTAAGCATCCCGCGCGCGGTTGCAAGCCGTTGCCGCTCTTTTCGCGCGATCCTCAAGCTGTCAGGATTGACCTTACAGGGTTTATAGTCGTGCCGAACAGGTTTGCAAATCATTTTCGCCGCGCTTTCGTCGGCGCGGCCGGAGCGGCGCTGATCGCCATTGCCGGGCGCGGCGCCGGCGCCTCCGCGATCGCGCCGCCGACTCTTCTCCACCCGGCGAACGGGACGCGCATCTCCGCGCCACATCGGTTGCGCCGATGGGCGCAGGATGACGCCGACGGCGGCGCGGGCAGCGTCGCGCCTGACGAAGTCGAAAAGTACGTCGCGGTGTACGTCTCGATGCAACGCGATCGATCGTTGTCGATTCAGCGCGCGGCGGCCCGTCAAGGACTTACGCTCGATCAATTCCGCGCGCTCGAAAGCAAGATCGAGCGCGACGACGCCGCACGCGAGCAGGCGCGCCGGGAATTGCGGTCGGCCGCGATCAAAAACCATTGAATCGCATTAGCTGAATAAAAAAGCGCGGCGGAACGCTCGAGGCCATTCCGCCGCGCCGACTCAGCGTTGTGCGCTGGTTTACTTCGTAACCGAGCTGGAGAAGGCCGCTTCCAGACGGGCGACCGCATCATCCGCACGCCGCGCCGAATCGGCCGCCTGGGCCGCGCCCGCGTCCGCCTGCTGCGCAGCCGCCTGCGCCTGTTGGGCCGCGGTTTCGGCGCTCGTGGCGGCGCTGTTGGCGCTGCTGGCGTCCGATTGCGCCTTCTGTTTGGCTGCTGCAATCTCCGCGCTGTTCGAGCATCCGGCGGCAAAAGCAACCACCAAGCCGATCGCGACATATTTCGCCAATTTCTTCATCCTAACGCACCTCCTCGCTCGCCGATCAGATGATCGGCTGCCGCTGCGATAAAATTAAATCCGATATCAAGTCTCACCAAATAAACGCCAGAATAGTGGCAAATCAATCCCTTTGAAGCAAGCAACTGCCCGCGCTCACGGGATTGTCCGGCCGCCCGCACGGGCTATTGAAGTATATTTCGCAAGCGCCTGACAAGTTGAATCCGGAAGTGCGCCGCCGCATCGATCGGAAGCGGAACGCCATCTTCGCCATAGCGCTAGTTTGGCTATTTCCACCGCTACACAGCCAAGCTTTGCATAGCGCTCCGATTATTCGCCGCGTTTTTCGTGTGACGTCGCGCAAATAAGTTTGCACTCCGCGTCTGTCTTGCGCTCCGCGTGGATGCCCGGATCAAGTCCGGGCATGACGCCAACACTGTGCGTCATTGCCAGGCTCAGACCCGGCAATCCATCTCTTGTCGCCCCGCGCTGGCTCTTGTCGCCCCGCGCTGGGCTACCTGAGCGCCGAGCTGGCAAGGCCTCAGGCGGAAGTTATTTGCGGGACGCCACATTAGCAGAACGTGAAATTTTCCGGATGTATCGACTGGCGGGGGCCTGGTCCGGCGTGGGCGAAATGATGCGCCCGGTATGTTAACATTGATCGCGCGGATTGCGGCGCGAACCATGACGCTTATCGAACTTCGCGGGCCGAGCAGCGCTCGCTTCACTCGAAAGCCCGACCGGCCAGTCGGAAGATTCGCGGCGCGGCTGGCGCGCAGCCGCAATCGCGCCTGAGCCGCCGGCCTGAAAGCAAACGTGGCGATTTCCCGTCAGACTTCGAGTAACGCGCGCAGCCATTCGCCTTCGTTGACGATTAAGCCGGCGACGGCGCGCGACTTGCCCGCGATATTCGAGATTGAGCAGCTTGCCTTTGACCATCCGTGGAGTTTCGATTCGTTCGTCCGCGAGCTGTCGTTGGCGTTTTCGCTGACGCTGGCCGCGTTCACCGGACCGTCCGCGCGGCCGGCGCTGAGCGGCTACCTCTGTCGATGGCTGGTCGCTGACGAGTGCCATATCCTGAACGTTGCGGTTCATCCGCGGCATCGGCGGCAGGGCATCGCGGAGCGGATGATGGAGGAAGCGATCACTGAAGCGGTGACCAAAAAGGCGTCGGTGGCGACGCTGGAGGTGCGGCGGACAAATCTTGCGGCGCGCGGTCTTTATCGCAAATTCAAATTTGAAGAACGGCGTTTGCGAAAGAATTATTACGGACCAGGCGAGGACGCGATCGTGATGGAATTGAAGCTCTGAGACGATCCCCAAAAGGTCCATCAAACAACGTTTGATTATATCTGGATTAAGCGGGGGTTACTTAACCGGCAATTTTGTGCAATAATCATGCGAGCGTTCAGGCGAATCGGAAGCTCCTTGGTCTGCCGCCGGCCGATGCCGCTCCGAAATCGGATGCCTCGCGCAATCAGAGATGAATTTGACGTTCAAGAAGGGTGAAAAAGTCGTTTACCCTGCGCATGGTGTCGCCGTTATCGAGGATATTCAGAGCCGGGTAATCTCCGGCACCGAGCGCCGTTTTTACATGCTGCGCATCCTTGGCGCCGAAAAGATGACTATCATGATTCCGACCGAAAACGTGGAAGCGGTCGGACTGCGGCGAGTGATCGGAAAAGACACGGTCACCAAAATTTACAAAATCCTCCGCGAGCGCAAAGTCGAAGGCGACTCCCAGACCTGGAATCGGCGTTATCGCGAATATACCGAAAAAATCAAGACCGGTTCTCCGCTCGAAATCGCGAGAGTGCTGCGCGATTTGCTGGTGCTCAAGGGCGACAAGGAGCTTTCCTTCGGCGAACGCAAGATGCTTGACACCGCGCGCAGCCTATTGGTGAAGGAACTCTCGATCGCCAAGGCCCATCCGGAAGAAAAAATCATGGAAGAACTGAAGACGATCTTCGCCAATTAAGCGATAGGCCCGTTTAGTTCGATTCCCTCCGCATTCGCATAAGGGATCGGCGCAAGCGCCGGTCCCTTTTGGTTGCCGAAAATCGCTGGGAGCCGAGGCGTGGCGGCGCCGCCGCTATGGGTTGGAATCGGTATCGCCAGCGTCTAAGTTGAGAAGCGGTTTGAGTTTGAAATGAAGGCGTCGGCAATCATCGTTGCGGCGGGCAGCGGCGTCCGTCTCGGACATTCGACGCCAAAGGCCTTCGTGCCGCTCGGTGGCGCGCCGCTGCTGAGCTATTCGCTTGAAGCGCTCGCCCACGTCGATGGAATCGGCGAGGCGATCATTACGCTTCCATCGGGGATGGAAAGCGCGGCGCGAACTGAAATTCGCCGGGCCGGCCTCGATTTGCCGGTGAAACTGACGCCCGGCGGCGCGGAACGTCAGGATTCCGTGCGAATCGCACTCGCGCTCACTAGCGCGCTCGCGGAAATTGTGGTGGTTCACGACGCGGCGCGGCCGTTCGCCACATCGGCCAATTTCGCCGGCGTGATTGCGGCCGCGGCGCGCGCCGGCGCGGCGATCGCGGCGATTCCGCTAGCTGACACGCTTAAACAGGTAAGCGAGCCGAATCTAATTGTCGGGACCGTGCCGCGGGCCGGCTTATGGCTGGCGCAGACGCCGCAGGCCTTCAGGCGCGATCTGCTGATTGAGGCGCATCGGCGGGCGCTCGCGGCCGGAATCGTCGCGACCGACGACGCCGACCTTGTGCAACGGCTCGGTGCGACCGTGGAAGTTGTGGCGGGCGCCACGTTGAACTTCAAGATCACCACGGCCGACGATCTGGCGGTGGCCGCCGCGATTGTCGCGGCGCGCGCGGATCGCTCAGCGCCGTCGAGTTCGAACCGCTAATCGCGCTCGCGAATCGAGCGTGGCGGCCAACCGTCCGCAACTAACGATTCAGCGGCATCTGGTCGTCGATCCATTCCTCGGCATCGGCTTGGCTGGCGAAATCCTGGTTGATTTTCTTGTCCTTCCAGAAGACTTCCCAGCGGCCGCTCGCGGCATTGCGCCGGATTGTATAGCCGTAAAGATTTCCTGCCGATTGAGCGTCATCCATCAAAACAACTCCTGCCGCGCGAAGGCCGGATGCGGCGGTCACGCATCGCCACGATATCGTGCGCTTCGCCCAGATTGAACGATCCGGGCGCGGCGCGAATCGGCAAGCGTTTCGCGTCAGAGCGGTACGGCCCGCGGGCCGGACGAAGAAATCAGGAAACCTGCCGAATCAACGATCCATATCTTCGGTCCGGCTCGAAGCTTTTCGTTTTCGATTAAGATTCGCCTCAAGGCGGAATTGTTCCTGAGTTCAGGATGATCGGGTCGTCAAGAATCAAATTCGGCCAGCGTAGCGGATAATTTCAAATATCCGGCAAATGCAACAAAATTTCTTCATTTCCAGCTTAATAGATGCTAAAAATTCTCATCATATCATCCACAAGACTCTTTGCATGCTGAAAACCAATTATATCTTAAATTTTCTTGCGAAAAAATTTCTATTTTATAAATAACAAGTAATCGAAAATAATTGACTAATATAGTTAATAATACAGATAAATAATCAAAAATATTATGTTATAACATGATGAAATTGGATTTGCGGCTTGAAATTCCGTGGAGAACCATAAGCATCCGCCGGAGTCGGGCGTCGATTAAGCTGGCAGTTTCGAGAATCCGGCAGGCCGCAGGCAGCGATGACAAAGAACCTTGGGCGATGAATCCTCGCGCGTTGATTATCGATGATAACCCCGTCATCAGGCGGGCCTTGAAGCTTCATCTGGAGGCGCGGGGGTGGGCGGTGCTCGAAGCCGCAGACGCATTCGATGGGCTGGCGGTATTTCGCGGCGAGCGCCCGACGCTGGTGATTCTGGATTTGCTGATGCCAATCAACCGAGGCATCGACGCGATGCGGTTGGCGACGCTGATCGACGACGAAGATTCCGAGACGGTGTTGCTGGTGCTCAGCTCGTTCGCATCGCGCGAGGACGTCCGCGAATTTTTCGCAGCGCGACGGATCAAAGTTTACGAAAAACCGAGCGCCGGCAATCCGTCTTTCGGCGAATTGCTGTCGCGCGTCGACGGAATTTTCCGGGAGCTGAGCATCACGTTCCATTGAGCTTCGGCGATGTATCCGAAGTCGCGGGAGTTTTGGGCTGAAAGAGGAAAGGCATTTTGAGATGGACGAAACCGACACGCCGCAATCGCACTGCTTCGAATCGGAGTCCGGAGAATCCGGCGCGACGATTGCGGTGGCCGCCATGTTGGCTGGCGCTCAGGTTTTCGCCGGCATGCTCGTGGACTCGCCCGGATTGAGCAAAGTCATCGATAGCGTGCGGCGGGTCGCGCCGTTTCGCGTGCCGGTCCTTATCCAGGGCGAATCCGGCACCGGCAAGGAGTTGCTGGCGCGCGCGGTGCATTTGTACGGTCCGGCCTCCGGCGGGCCGTTCGTCAGCCTGAATTGTTCCAACCTGGTCGAGTCGCTTGCCGACGCGCAACTCTTCGGCCACGTTCGCGGCGCATATACGGACGCGCGGGAGGAGTCGCTCGGTTATTTCCGCTCCGCCGACGGCGGCACGTTATTCCTGGACGAAATCGGCGAGATGCCGCCGGCGGTGCAGCCGAAACTGCTGCGCGTGCTCGAATCCGGAGAGTTGCAGCCGGTTGGCTCGCCGCGGACTTTCAAAACCAATGTTCGTCTGGTCGCCGCGACGAATCGCGACCTTGCCGCGATGGTCAAGCAAGGAGGATTCAGGGCCGACCTGTATTATCGGCTGGCCGCCACCAGCGTGACAATTCCGCCGCTGCGCGCGCGCCGCGATAATATCGCCGCGCTGGTGGGCTACCTGATCGAGCGGCTCAACGAGCTGCATGGACGGCGGATCAATTCGATTTCGTCGGCGGCGCTCAGGCTGATCGAAGCGCACGCGTGGCCCGGCAACGTGCGCGAGCTTTTCAACGCCTTGCGCACGGCGATGCTGCTCGCCGACGGCGATTGCCTCTGCGTGACGCACTTCGCCGATTTGCAATTCCGCGCCGCCGGCGAAGCCGCGGCCGATGAGGATGCGTTCGTGGGCTTCGACGGCATGCCTCATATCGGCGACGAGCAGTCGTTGCCTGGCGGCGGCGTGACGAATTCCACTGAGCGCGCCGGCGGAAACGTTCGTACGCTCCGACAGGCGACCGAAGAGGCGATGAAGCAGGCGATTTTGTCGGCGATGCGCGAGGCGGGCGGGAACGCGGTTCGCGCGGCCATCACGCTGGGCGTGTCGCGTTACACGGTTTATCGGTTGGCGAAACGTTACGGGCTTAACAAAAAGATGAACAACGTCATCAAATTGAGATAGCGGCGGAGCGGGCCGGCGAAGGCAATTGCCGTCAAGGGCTCCATTTTCGCGAATCATGGCCAACCGATGAGCGCATGGCCACAATCGAAGTTGAAAATATGAAGGACTCCGATCGCGCTTGCCTCGGATGAGTCATCCATTAAAAGTGCTGGTCGTCGACGATGACGCGGCGAACCAGATTCTGACCTGCAAACAGTTGACTGTGCTGGGATGCCGCGCCGAAGCCGTTGGCGATGCGGAGCGGGCGCTCGACGCCGTCGCCCGGCGGAAATTCGATATCCTGCTGCTGGATTGTCAGTTGCCGGGCATGGGCGGCCCCGAGCTGGCGGCTGAGATTCGCCGGCGTGGAAGGTCCGGCCCGCGCCCGCTCGTAATCGGGATTTGCGGCGGCCCCAGCGAGGCGCATCGCGCGCGATGCCTCGCAGCCGGGATGGACGAATTTTGGAGCAAGCCGATGTCGATCGCGGCGATGGGGGATCGGCTCATGGCGCTGACCGGCCGCGACCTCCGGGATGAGGCGGAGGCCGGGTGTGGCGATTCTGCCGCCGTGAAAGACCGCTCCGAAGACGATCGGCTCGATCCCGCGGCGCTGGCCGCGTTGGACCGGCTTGCCGGGGCCGCCGGCGAAAATGTCCGGCGCCAGGTAATCGAACCATTTCTGGATGATCTTGCGACGCGAATTAAAGCGATCGAGCGCGCGCTCGACGCCGGCGACCTTTCAGCGCTCGCCGATCTGACGCATCCGTTGATCAGCGCGTCGGCGATCGTCGGCGCCTCGGGGATTTCAACATTGTGCGCGGCGATCGAAGCCCGCGCTCGCGCATCCGAAGAACATTCCGCCGTCGAATTGGCGCGAACCCTGCTCGAGCGTTCGCGGCTCATCGCGATCACGCTGCACAACGCGATCCGCGATCGCTAGAAATCGGATTCTCGCGCCGCATCGCGCTGGGCGCGCTCCGTCAACTCCGTTCGAGATGTTCAAATCGCGCGTCAGCGGCGATTTGAAGCGCCGGCTCGTCAGATTCATTCTTGCGCAAAATCGTAAATTAAGATAACCAATTGACGGTTCTGCCTAAAAAAGCATGACTAAACAAATCATTGTTGAGGTTTGCTAGATTTTGTATTGCGTTGTGGCGAATTGCGTGCCCTAAAATCAAATCTCGGCGATGCGCCGATTGCGGTTCAGCCGAACGTTTTGGTTCCGTGCGGAATGTTCATGGATTCAGCGCTCAAACCGGGTACCGGTACCGACACATCCACGCTGGACGAAGCGGCGCCGGAACCGGCCGGCCCGGAGACGCCGGCGGAGATTTCCCGCGTCAATCATGAATTAGCCAGCGCCCAGCGCGATCTGGCGCGCAAGAGCGCCGAATTGGAAACGGCCTTGCGCGAGCTGAATCATCTGCTCGGGATGATCGCGCACGATCTGCGTAATCCGCTGGGCGTCATTCTGGGTTTTGCCGAGTTGCTGAACGTTGAACTGGCCGCTTCGATCAGTCTGGAACAGCGCGGTTTTCTCGAGCAGATCAAGCGTTCAGCGGAATCGATGTTGCGCGCGATCGACGAACTCCTCGATTTTTCGCGGATTGAATCTGGCCGTCTCGAGCTCGATCGGAAGTCAACCGATCTTGCGGCTTTGGTGCGGCAAAATCTTGAGACGAACGCCGTGCTTGCCCGCCGCAAGAACATCGGACTGGAAGGCAGGATCGAGGGGGCCGAACGGCGGGTCGCGCTCGATGCGCGGCTAATCGAACAGGTGCTGAACAACCTGATCGGCAACGCGATCAAATTCTCCTATCCGGGCGGCGTAGTGAAGGTGACGCTGGCGTTCGGAGCAAACGCCATCATGATCGAAGTCGCCGATCGCGGCATGGGGATTCCGGACGAGCAGTTGGAGCGCCTGTTCACTCCGGTTGCCGGCAAAGGGAGGCGCGGCACCGCCAATGAGCCGAGCACCGGTCTGGGGCTGGCGATTTGCCGCCGGATAGTCGAGGCTCATCGCGGAACGATTAGCGCCGAGAGCGCGGAGGGCGCCGGCGCGAAGTTTATGGTGACGATTCCGTCCGCCTGACTAGCGGCGTGAACGATGCACGCGCGCCGCGCGCCGGGCCGCCGCTGCCGCGCGCAAATAATCTCCAAATTCGTAAGTGTCCGAATCGGCCGGCCTTCTTGAGCAGTCGGTTTTCTCCCCGCCCGCATGATGCGAGCGGATGGATTGCGAAGCGTCCGCGGATGGCGAAGGAGACGGACGGCGCGGAGCCAAGAGCGTTGCGCAACTCCGCGCCGGATTGGGTTTCAGAAGTTGTACATCAGCCTGAGCAACGCGTTCTGCGATCCGTAGCCCGGACTCAATTTGACGTTCTTCAGACCGGCGGTGTTGCCGGTGATTCCGGGGCTGATCGTCGCGAAATAGCGGTACTCCGCCGCGACGCTCCAGTGTTCGTTGATTGCATACGCGACGCCGCCGATCGCCTGGTATGCGAAAGTCGCCGTGTCGCCGCCGAAATCTCCGCCTGGCGCGTTGGGATGGAGATTGTTCAGCGCGACCACCGCCTCACCGGCGCCGCCGCCGATATACGGCGTGAAGCGCGTGCGGTTATGCCAGCGGTAATAGCCATTCATCATCATGGCGTAGCTGTGCGCGTCGCCGCCGGTGAAGATATTCTCTCCCCCGTAATTCATGTTGTTCAGATGGTTCTGGCGAAACGTGAATTCGCCCTCGAGCGCGAGACCGATCGGCCATTCGTAACCGCCCGAGGCGCCGGCCAGCCAGCCAGTGTCGGTATTGGTCTTCGCCTGCGCGGTGGGGCCGTCCGGAATCGCCACATGGGTGGTGATGCCGTCGAGCAGCGTCGCTCCGCCTTGCACTCCAACGTAAAAGCCCGAGGCGAAGGCGCTGCCGCCGATGGTCAGAACGAGCGCGCCCGCAAACGCGAGCGCACGGGTGAAAATAGCGTATCTCTCCATTACAACCTCCAAAGAGATAAGCGGGGGCCGTCAAACTTGCGCGATCGATCGAACGGCACGGCCTTGCCGTTCGCGCGCGTGAGAATTATTCAGTTGATTTGAGACTGACTACTGATGTGACTGTACATAGAACCGATCCGCGAGCGACAGCACTTTGCTCCTCCACCCACCACACGCCAACACTGCGCCACCGTCTTCGATCGAGACGTTCGGATAACGGCTAACGGAAATTTCTGATGCGCTCAAGCCGGTCCGGCGTAGCTGGCGACCACAGCCGACTTCACGCAATTGTGACTCGATTCGGAGACATCAGGGCGAAATGACTTGAACAGGGAACGCGTGGAATCGATTTGGATTAATTGGTCGTCGCCGGGCGCATCGCCTGCGGAGGCGAGTTTGGCGACGCCGGCGCCTTGCGCGCGATCTTGAAGGCCATCCGCCGATTGCGGTCGGCGCAAAAAAAACGGCCGCGGACGTTTCGATCCACGTCCGCGGCCGCTGGATGCGCCGACTCGGAAGTAATCAGGCGTGACCGTTGCGCAGCAGTTTGCCCGGAGTCGCTCCGGTCGCTTTGCCTTCCTCGAAAGTGATCCCGCCATTCACCACGATCGCGCGATAGCCGCGGGCGCGCTGCACGCGCCGCCACTCGCCGCCCGGAAAGTCGTGAACGATTTCGCCCACCCAGTCGGGTTCGACGTCGAGGCCTTTGAGGTCGTAAACAACCACGTCGGCCCATGCGCCTTCGCGCAGCATCCCGCGATCCTTGAAGCCCGCCGCGTGGGCCGGCAGCGCGGACAGCCGGTAATGCGCCTCTTCGAGCGTCATCTTCTGCTCGTCGCGCACCAGCCATCGCAGCAGGTCCGTGGTGAACGCGCCGCCGGTGAAGAATTTGGTGTGCGCGCCGCCGTCGGAAACGCCGGGGAAGGTATAGGGCGAGGCCGTAATCATCTCGGCCATGAATTCGGAGTTGAAGCCGCGGTTCGGACCGAGGAATTCGGCCTTCAGTCCGGTCGCGATCGAAAGATCGAGCATCACGTCGATCGGATGCTTGTTCTCTTCGTGGGCGATCTGGCCGAGCGACTTGCCAACGTAATGCTCGATTTCGGGCTGGTCGTTGACCCACTGAACGATCAGATGCTGCGGCGCGCCGCCGACGCCCGCCTGGATCGCGCGCAGCTTGCGGTCGGCCGCGTCGGTCTCGCGCTTCACCGCTTCGCGCAACGCCGGGTCCTGCATCTTGCGGATCTTCTCCTCGGTCGTGCCAGTCGTGATCGCGCGCCACGCGTTGCTCGCATCGTACAGGTTCCAATGCTCCAGCGTGAAGGCGAAGCCGCTGCGCACGGTCGCGGTCTGGCCGAAAATCGGCAGGCCCTTGGCGCGGCATCGCTCCAGCCAGCGCAGGCTGCGGCGATGGATTTCCGGATCTTTGCGGGTCGGCACGATCGCGTTGTGAAGAATCGGACGCTGCGCCTCGGCCGCGAGCAGTTCGAGGAAATTCAGATCGTCTTTGATATGTCCGGTCGCCTGCGTGATCTGGATGAAGCCGTCGTCGCGCTTGCGCAGCACGCGCGCGAGGTTGAGGATGTCCTCATCCACCATCGTATCGGTGACCATCGGCGAGCCGTCGAAATCGGCCTGCGTCGAATTGCGCCCGAGCCGCTGAATCGAGAAGCCGGAAAGACCGGCGTCCATGCCCTCGTCGAGCAGCCGGGCCATTTCCTCGCGCTCTTTGCCGGTCGCCGGACGGGTTTTGGCCGCCTCCAGACCCATCACGTAGGTCATCAGCGATGCGGTCGGCATGTACTGGATGCAGTTGACGCCTTTGGGCGAGCGATCGAGCGAATCAAGGTACTCGGGAATCGTTTCCCAATCCCACTTCATTCCGACCTTCATCGCGTCGTATGGGATCGCTTCCGTGCGCGTCATCGTGAGCATCGAGCGCTCGCGGAAATCAGGTTTCACGGGCGCGAAGCCGAAGCCGCAATTGCCCAGCACGACCGACGTCACGCCGTGCCATCCCGAGATCGTGCACCAGGGATCCCAGCGGATTTGCGCGTCGTAATGGGTATGCAAGTCGATGAAGCCCGGCGCGACGATCAGGCCGTCGGCGTCGATGGTGCGCTTGGCGAAGCCGGGCGCGCGCCCGCCGATCTGCGCGATGCGTCCGTCGCGAATCCAGACGTCGCCGCGAAATTTCGGCACGCGCGTACCGTCGACGACCGTGCCGCCTTTAATATGAAGATCGTAATCGGCCATTAAAGCGTTCCCTCCTGAATGGTAGAGACACCGGCAAACTTATGCGCCGCGATGGTCTCGCTAATGCTGTTTCATTTGTTGGTATAGCATCGGCGCGCCGAAACACAAGCGTAAACGGCCCCCTGAACATCGCCGTCCGGAGTCGCCGATGCGCGCGCGCCGGCATGCTACGCCACGTAAAATCGTGTGCCGCAAAGCTTGATTTCGTCGTCGCCGACCGCGCATCCGCGCTGCCGCGCCGCCGCCATCAGGCGCGCCTTGTCCGCCGCGACGATATCGATTCCGCCGAGACCTTCGCCGCGCCCGTCGATCATTTCGACGAAACGCACGGCGGCGTTGTCGAGCGGCATCTCGAAGCGGCCGCGCGCGTCTTTGCGCAACGGAATCTCGGCGATCGAGCTCCAGCGTTCGGCCAATCCTTTCGGGTCGGCCGATTGCAATTCGACGGCGGCATAGGCTTTCACCACGTCGGTTCGTCGCGCCGGCGTCCATCCCGCCCCGCCCGCCGGCATCCAGTTGCCCTCCGGCTCGCCTTTGGCGTCCCAATCGATCTCGAAAAACGCGCCGCCAGTGTCGGCCGGATGGAGCTGCATCGCGTGGAACGCTTTCGCTTCGTGCTCCCACGCCACACGGATATTCAGCGCCTTCGCCCGCTCCTTGCGTCCGAGCTGCACGGCGTGGCTGTCGCACTGGCAGATGACCATGTAGCCGCCGTCGCCGTTGCGCCGCTTGAGATAGCGGCCGGCGGCGGTGTCGTCCTTCACGGGAGCCACCACTTCAATGAAATTCGATCCCACCGGCATCAACGAGTTCTCCAATCCGAACACCGCGACCTCGGGATCCTTGAAGCAAACCTCGAGGCCCATCACGGCCTTGAAATCTTCGATCACCGGGGCGAGCTGGTTGGCGACCAGACAAATCTGGCGAAGCCGTATCGACATGGCGTCCTCCGGATGCGGCGCAATTTATCGCGCGCCGCATGCTGTTGGTCGGGACTGTTCGCGCCAAGAATAGGACGAGTCGCGGTCACAGCGCCAACCGGCCAGCCGAACGCGGCCTGACGATGAGACTGCCGTCGCGATCGCGCGACCGCTTGCAATTTGCGCGATGAATCGTAAAGCAAATGGGCTTGACCGGTGGAGTCGAATGGCTCATTTTATGACGCGAAATTGCGTAACAGCGGCTTTAATTAAGATATCGTGAGCAAGGACGGGCCGGTAAAAATCGCTATCGTCGGTGGCGGATGCGCCGCGATGGCGGCGGCGTTCGAGCTGACCCGTCCTGAACATCGAGGCCGGTTTCAGGTAACCGTCTATCAACTCGGATGGCGGCTCGGCGGCAAAGGCGCTTCGGGCCGCGGTCCGGCCGATCGGATCGAAGAGCACGGCCTCCATATCTGGATGGGCTTTTACGAAAACGCGTTTCGCCTGCTGCGCGAGTGTTATGCGGAATTGTCCGACCAGCCGGGCCGGCGTTTCGCCGACTGGCGCGACGCCTTTTCGATCGAACCGGGCGTTGGCGTGATGGCGCGCAAGACGCCGGACGGATGGGAGCCGTGGACGGCCGCGTTCGCGCCGCGCGCGGGGATGCCCGGCGATCCGTTGCCGGGGCGTCATAGCTTCACGATCGCCGGCTACCTCGTCGAGATCGCCGGGATGCTGCAGGCGGCGCTTGCGAATCTTCAATTCGGCGCGTCGTCGGAACCGGACAACGCCGCCCGGCCCTTCGATTTTAATTCGAACGAAGAGCTTGCGGCCGCGATCGCGAAGGTCTTCAAATTCGGCCTGCTCGCGACATTCGCCGGCGCCTTGCAGGCGCTGGCGCTGCTGGAAGCGGCGTTTCGCGCCGCCGCGCCGGATTGGTCGGGCGCTCTCCGCGATCTGACGGAAGCGGCGGCCGGAGCGATCCGGCGGCTGGCGGAGCCGCTCGCCGATCGCGATTCCGACTCGCGACGGCTGTGGGACGTCATCGATCTGAACCTGGCCGTGATGACCGGAATAATCCGGTTCGGACTTGCGGCCGATCCGCGCGGATTCGACGCGCTCGACAATTATGAGTTGCGCGACTGGCTGAAACTCAACGGGGCCGGCGCGCGCGCGCTCGATTCGCCTTTGATGCACGGCGTGTACGATCTCGCCTTCGCCTACGCCGGCGCCGATCCGGCGCGGCCGCGGCAGGCCGCGAGTGTGGCGCTGCGCGGCACGCTCAGGATGTTCTTCACCTGGCGCGGCGCCTTTTTCTGGCGGATGCACGCCGGCATGGGCGACGTTGTATTCGCCCCGTTTTACCAGGCGCTCAAGCGCCGCGGCGTAAGGTTTTGTTTTTTCCATCGCCTCGAAAACCTCCGGCTGGCCGATCCTGCGACGCTTGCGCCGGGCGAACGTTCCTACGTCGCCGCGCTCGACTTCGACGTACAGGCGGACGTCGCGAACGGCGGCGAATATCAGCCCTTAATCGATGTGCGCGGCTTGCCGTGCTGGCCGTCGGCGCCCGATTTCAGTCAGCTTGCCGACGGCGCGCGGATGGCGCAGGAAGGCCGCGAGTTCGAATCGTTCGCGGATCGCCGCCGCGTGCATTCGCTCACTTTGCGCGCCGGAACCGATTTCGACGCCGTCGTGCTGGCGGTGGGATTGGGCGCGCTTCCGCAAGTGGCGCGCGAGTTGATCGCGCGCGACCGGCGCTGGCGCGAGATGGTCGAAAATCTTCCGACCGTGGCCACGCAGGCGTTTCAAATCTGGCTGCGCGAGGATTTCGCATCGCTCGGATGGACCGAGCCGCGCGCCGTCGTCTCCGGCTTTATCCATCCGTTCGACACTTTCGCCGACATGGGCCATCTGCTTCCGCAGGAAAGTTGGACGATGCGGCCGCGCGCGCTGGGCTATTTTTGCAGCGCCCTGCCCGATCCGCCGCCGGCGCGGGATGCGAATCCGGTCGAGCGCGCGCATGGACCGTCGTTCGCTTCCGATCCGGACTATGCGCATCGCCGGCGGCGAGAGGTGCGCGAGAGCGCGGTCGGTTTTCTCGATCGCGACGCCGCCGCGCTCTGGCCGCGCGCAGTCGCTCCGTCGGGCGGTTTCCGCTGGGAACTGCTCGCCGATCCGTCCGGTAATTGGGACGCGAATGGCTCCGGCGCCACCGCCGCATGCTTCGACTCGCAGTTCTGGACCGCCAACGTCAATCCCTCCGACCGCTATGTGCAATCGCCGCCGGGTTCGACCCGTTATCGGATTTCGCCGCTCGACAACACCTACGACAATCTGACGATCGCGGGCGATTGGACCGCGTGCGGTTTGAACGTCGGATGCGTCGAAGCGGCCGTGATCTCGGGCCAGCTTGCGGCGCACGCCCTGAGCGGCGCTCCAAAGCTGGAAGAGATCGTTGGCTATGACCATCCATGATTGGGAGAAAAGGGCTGTCAGGCGCTGAATCAACGGCTATTTGAAGACCATGAGCGCAAACGATCGCTTTCGACGCCCGGACCCGGTTCGCATCGCGCCGTTGCGCGCGTGGTCGGCTTTGGTCCGTCCGGGAAGCGCCCCGGAATCTCCGCACGACGATTCCGGAAACGGCTGTGGCGCGATGGACGCATCGCCGGGCGGCGCGGGAGCTTCCGAAGCCGCTGCTCCAGACACCGAGATCGCGGATGCGGTCGCCACGGCCTATCGCGTGGTCGAGCGCCATCTGTCGGCCGGCCGCGAGGCCGCGCGCTTGCTTGGCCGGGGATCGGCCGGCGCCGATCGCGCGGCGGAGGAGGCCGCCGATCGCGCCGGCAACGCCGGCTTCGCGATCATCGGGACGGGGCTTGAAGAGCTGATCGGCGAGGCGGCGCGCGCGTTTGCCGGGATGATGCCGGCGTTCTCCGCGATGCTGGAGGCGCTCGGACGACCGCCTTACATGGGACTCGCCGCCGCAAACGGCTGGGATGGAGCTTCAGCGCCGCGCGGGAATCCGGACGCGGCGCCGGGACCGAATTTCGCGATCGAGGTCGCGTCGATGCGGCCCGCTCGAGTTGCGCTCGACCTTGCGCCTGGAGCCGATCCCGCGACTCTTGCCGTTGCCGGATTGCATGCGATTGAAGCGGGTCGGCCGCCAATCGCCGAGGTCGCGTTCATCGTGGGCGGTGCGGGCGAGCGGCCGGTGCTGAGTATCCGCGTGCCGGCGGCGGCCGCACCCGGAATATACGCCGGCGCGATCGTCGATCGCGGGAATGGCGAGCCGCGGGGAACGATTTCAGTGAAGGTGGGCGAATAGGCGGCCGCGATGAACGGAGCGGAAGCGATCGCCGTCCAGGGAGATTCCGCGCATCTGGCGCCGGCATTGATGGCCGAGTATGGCGGGCTTGCGCGCGCCGCGCTCGACCGATATCTCGACCGGCGCGAAAGCTGCGATTTTCTGCGCGAGTTGGCTTCGGATTATCCACGGCGCGGCGGGCGGATGATGCGCCCGGCGATATGTATCGCGGCGGCGCGCGCCTTCGGCGCCCATCCCGAAGACGCCGTGGCGACGGCCGCGGCGATCGAACTGCTGCACAACGCGCTGCTGGTTCACGACGATATCGAGGACGCGAGCCTCGAACGGCGCGGCCGCCCGACGCTCCATCGGTTGCATGGCGTGCCGCTCGCGCTCAACGCCGGCGACGCGCTCGCGTTGATGAGCCTCGCGCCGCTGCTCGAAAATCGCGCCCGGCTCGGCATGGCGCTGACGATGCGCCTGCTTGAAGAGACGGCGCGGACGGCGGCCGAATGCGCCGACGGGCAGGCGCTGGAATTGGGCTGGCGCGATCGCAACGTGCTCGACCTCGCGCCGGCCGACTATCTTGAGATGGCGCTCAAGAAGACCTGCTGGCTCGCGGTCATCCATCCCCTGCGCGCGGGCGTGTTGATTGCGACGCGCGGCGCCGTCGATCCCGACGCATACGTGCGTTTCGGCTTCTTGGTTGGCGCGGCGTTCCAGATTCAGGACGACCTGCTCAACCTGGTTGGGAACGACAGTTACGGGAAAGAGCGCGACGGCGATTTGTGGGAAGGCAAACGCACGCTTATTCTCATTCGCCTGCTCGCGTCGGCCGCGGCGGCGGAGCGGGAGCGGATCGCGGCGATTCTCGCCTCCAGCCGCGAGCGCCGGTCGGAGTCCGACGTCCGCTGGATGCGCGGTTTGATCGATCGTTACGGATGTATCGAGTACGCGCGCCGGATGGCGCACGGTCTTGCCGGAGCGGCGCTGCATGAATTTTCCCGGCATTTCGCGGAGCTGCCGGATTCCCGCGACAAGCGGTTTCTTGAGGAACTGCCGACATGGGTAATCGAACGCGCCTGATGCGCGGCGGATGAAAGGCGCGATCGCGGAAATAGTTCCATTCATCGCCGCAACGATACGCGGAAGCTTGGACAACGGTTGTCGCAACCTGCGAGGAGACTCGAAACATGGCCGAATCCCGATTGCCGGAATACAACGCAAGCATCGCGAACCTGCTTGATTGGCCGACCACCGACGTCAAGATGTATTTCCCCAAGGTGGGGATGCGCTTTTATCCGCTGCGGGCCGATCTCGGCCGGCTGCAGGCGCTGCTCGACTCCTACCTGAATTTCGCCGGCGATCGCGTGAACCAGCCCCCTTATATGTTCAAGGCGGCCGCGCCTTTCGTGCTGCTCCAGACCGTCAATTACGACCGGCTCGAAATCGACGCCGGCGCCGGCGCTCAACCGCGCAAGCCGCTCGCGTGGCTCAAGCAGCACGAGGCGATCTTCAGCATCCCGATCGAATGGTACGAATGGAAAGGCTCGGAGTGGCGCTTCGTGGATTGGGCGATGACCTATCCGTTCATCTACCTGGATCATCCGATTTCAATCTGGATCGGCCGCGAGATGTACGGATGGCCGAAGATGCCGATGCGCGTTCCGAAGCTGTTTCCGCTGGTGAATCCCCCGGATCCGAAGGGCCGCGTGGAGTTCTGGCTCGGCGGCCGTTCGGCGCGGAATCCGGAGCGTCCGGAACCATACCGGCCGTTTATCGAAATCGACGAGGCGGCATCCGGCTTCTATCCTCTCGCAAGCTGGGGAGAGTGGTTGACGCGATGGCCGAAAATGGCGTCGGACGCGCTGTCCACGATGGCGGCGTTGACCGATATCGCGCGCGGCGCCGGGGTGGCGCAATGGCTCGCGGGCTGGGGCCGATCCGAACCCTTTCCGGCCGCCGCGCGGGAGAGCCTTAAGTACGCCAGCCAGTGGGGACCGCAGCTCCTCAACATGTTCGGCTCGGTCAAAACCGGCGAAACGCATCAATTCACGCCTTCGCCGTTTATGAAAAACAATATAGTGCTCAAGCAATTCCGCGACGCGCATGATTTCAAATCGGCCTGCTATCAGGCGCTGGTCAAATCCGAACTGGCGGTCCAGGGCGTGCATGGCGGCGGGTTTCTGTTCAACCCGATGCTCGGCGACCCGGCCGGCGGCGTCACGATCAAGCTTCATCATTTCGACCAGGAGCCGGTGATCGAAGCGCTCGGGCTGAATCACGAAGCCACGACGATCGCCGGCCCGTCCGGCGAGCAGCGCAAGGTTTATGAGTTCCGGCCGTTCTTTCCATTCTGGTGGGACCTCGACCTGACGTATGGGAAAGCCGAACAGCTATGCTGGCGCGCAAAGACGACCAAATGGTCGACCACCGACGATCCCGGCGAGCGGCGCCCGATCGCGGACGATTACGTGACGTCGGGCGGAGGCGCGATCGCCGAGATCGGCGGAGCCGTGAAGTTTCCGAATTTCGAGATGCTGGTGATGCCGCTGCCGGCCGCTCGCACGACTCTCGATAGCCTCTGTGCAACCTGTCTGAATCACGAGAATTATAAATTTCGGACCAGCTCCGATTACGTGCTCGCGATCGCCAATCAATTTCGAGCCGCGTCGGCCGCGACCGACCCGCTTGAACGATTGGCCGACAGCGAATTTGTTTTCGCCGTCGCCGGCGAATATCGCGATGAATCGAATCCGTCCGCGGGCTGGCGGCCAGTCGTGATGCCGATGATCGGCTTCACCGGCGCGGAATGGGATTCGATCTCGGATCGCGAAGTATTCGGACGCTTTAGTCTGGCTTCAAAATTCATTCCGGCGAATTCTCCGCTGCTGGGAGACTTTTCCACGCGCGAACCGCACATCGGTTTCTATCTTCAGACCTCGCTCTGCCACGAGCTCAACGACGACGAGCAGGCGAGGCTTTGGACCTTGCTTGGCGTCGGCAGTGCGGGAGCGACGACGGCGCCGCTGCCTGAAATCAAAGCATGGCTGAGTAAGCTTGGACTCGGGTCAATCTCCGCCGCAGCGGGTTTCGAGACGGTCGGACTGAAGCAATTCCGCGACGCCTGCCTCGCGAACAAGGCCTGTTATCAGGCGCTGGTGAGCGAGCGCCGTGTTTTTGACCAAAATCTCAAAATCGATTTTTTGCCTGAATCGATTCGAATCGACATTCACAAATTCGACACGATGGATCTGGTCGCAACGTTCGGCATCACGGGCGGCAGCGAAGAAGCTCAAGGCCGTTTTCGGCGCCCATGCTATTCAGTCGATGCGGTGAATCCGTTCAGGGTGTCGGGCGGAATGCGGCAATCGCCGCCCGAAAATTTATGCTGGCGGGCGGGCGCGATGGCCTGGCAAAGGGGTTAGTGAAGTGTCCCGCAAATAACTTCGACCTGATGCCTTATCGGCTCGGCGCGCAGGTCGCCCAGCGCGGGGCGACCTGGGATGGATTGCCGGGTCTGGGCCCGGCAATGACGAACAGCGTTGGTCATGCCCTGACTTGATCCGGGCATCCACGCCGAGCGCAAGATCGACGCTGAGCGCAAACTTATCCAGGGGACGCCACACTAGTGCTTCGACCCAGGGTTAGCGATTGTTTTGTAGTGAAAGACACGGCGTGCGTCTGCGGTGGAGAAGCGCCAGTCGATTTTGATTTTGGAGCGATTGGCCCATCGGTTCCAAGCACTGGTGCGCCGGCGCAGTTCGATCAGGCTCGCCACCCTGGAGTTGACCCGGTTTCGTGGAGTGTGTTTGGCGGAGATGCAAGGAGGAACAGATGCCGAAATCACATCCGCCATACCCGGCCGAATATCGGCGGCGGATGGTCGAACGGGTGCGCGCGGGACGGTCGCTGAAAGAGTTGGCGCGTGAGTTCGAACCGTCGGTCGA
>JAJXZF010000074.1 GCA_021780225.1 Deltaproteobacteria bacterium
CGCGCGGCAGGAGACGGCGCGACCTCGACACGGACCGCCAACTGAACCTTTCCCTTGTACGGCTGCTGGAGATTGTCGGCGAAGCGGCGAGCCGCGTGCCGGCGGAAGAGCGCGGCCTTCATCCGGACATTCCGTGGCCGGAGATTGTTGGCCTGCGCAATCGGCTGATTCACGGTTACGATTCGGTTGACTTCGATATCCTATGGCAAATCGTCACCGACGACCTGCCGCCCCTAGTCGCGACGCTTGAGAAGGCGCTCGATTAAAGGAATCGCGCGCGGCAAAGCCCCCCGGAGCACATTGCAGTTCGTACCAGCAAGCCGTCGTCCCAAGAATCAAGATCGATCAGATTGAGCGCGGGCGGGCCACTGCGGCCCCGCAACTGATGGAGCCCGATACCGTTGGATTCGGCGGCCGAGGTTGGGGATTTGATGAAAGCGCGGACATATTCCTTAGCGAGCATTGGCGGCTTGATGGCGCTTTTGGCGCTTGGGCTGATAGTGGCCGGTTCGGCGTGGGCACAGCAGCCGACGCCGGAGGCGGAGTGGACGCCGCCGGGATTAGCCATTCCGGTCAAGCCGCCGCGCGGCTGGGGCGCTGAGCAGTGGCGAAAACTTCGAGCGGGTTGCCTGCACATAAGCCAGAAGGTTTATAAGCATCAGCCCCTTACGCTGAACGAGGTCCACGCTGACGAGGTGTGTATGGATATGGCTCCGCCGCCTCCTTCGGCCACTGGCGTAATCCCACCCGGGGCAGTGGTCGCGACCTCCGAGCCGTCTAATGGACCCCCGCCGACCCCGATGCCGACGCCCATGCCCGAGATCTCTCCGTTATCTCAGTCTGCCCCCTCAGGCGCTCGCAACGCGTTTAAGGCCTGCCTCTTTCAATTCCTGACGCACGGCGCGGCGCACGGCGGCCTCGATTCCGCCGCGTCGAAGGTGCTCGCGCAGCGCTTCGTTGATAAGTGTCTGGTAATTTCCCCCGCCCATCTCGTGGACGCGCTTGCGGAAGTGATCGAGGATCTCATTGTCCAGCCGGATCGTGATCCTGGTCTTGCCCGGCTCGGACGGTACGACCGCGCCGCGTTTGCCCTTGCTGAAATCGTATTCGCGCTTCATAGACCTTGCTTCTCATAGGCCGCGCGTTCATTCCGGGTGGCCGGGCGCGCGGAAATAATCCTGATACGTTCGCCGCGAATGGTGTAAATCACAACCAGCATCCTGCCGAGCGCGTCTATGCCGATCGTGACATAACGCTCTTCCTCCGGTTCGTCGTCGGCCACGGTCACGGCTTGGGCGTCCTCGAAGACAGTGGCCGCATCGGCGAAGTCAACCTCATGCTTGCGCATATTAGCTCGCGCCTTGCGCTCGTCCCATTCGAACACCACAGCCCCGCGCATATGCACAAATGTACATAAGAAGCGGCCGGTCGTCCAACCGGCCGCCACCCCTCAATTTTTGGCGGCGATCCGGTTCAGACCAGAAACGTAAGGTTGTCGATGAAGCCGTCGTTGTTGAGCAGGAGCACTTTCTTCTCGGCGATGCGGTAGCCGCCGGCGCCGTCGGGACACAGGCGATGAAGCGTGCGGCCGAAGAAGACGTCCTGATGGCTGCGGCGCAGTTCGCCCAGCACGAAATTCGATTGCACCTCGACGGTTCCGTCCGGCCGCTCCGCGACTTCGATATTCGAGACGATACGGCGCATCCGCGAGACCGGCGCCTGCGCATGCGCCATCCCGGACTTGAGCCGCTTGATCCGCGCCTCGAGATGGCTGCGATTATCGTAGATAGTCGAAATGTGATGAGCCGGGTCGGGATTGTCGATGTTCGCCGGAACCCAGTAGAGCGCCTCTTCGGCCCACATCGCAAGCCATTCGTCGTATGCGCTTTCGTCCATCAGGCGCGCCTCCCGATAGACGAATTGCTCGATTTGCCGGTAATCGATCGCCATCGCGATGGCCGCCCTAGCGCGAACGCGCGACGCGCGTGGTCCGCGCCGCTCCGTTGCGCGAACGGCCCGCCGCGCCCGATTGTTCGCTTGCCGCTTCAGCTTGGGTCATGACCTTTTTCCATTGCGCCCAGATGCCGCGCTGCGGAACCTCGTCGGTCATCTGGCCGACCAGCGTGCCGTCGGCGTCGCGCCGCTCGCGATGGAGTCCGCGGGTCAGGATGAGCCACGGGTCGAGATCGGCCTGCACGCCCTGTTGCACACGCGCGAAGAGTTCGCCGTCGTCGGGCTGGCCGAAGCCCGCCGGACCGTAAAAATCCTCATGCGCGCGGAGTCGCGCCAGGTTGAGCTTGGCGGGAGCGTCCTTGAGCGTGGTGGGATAGAGCACGACTTCGGTCTGATCGACCGCGATCGGATAGACTACGCGAATCTGCACGCCGAGCAGCGCCATGTTGGGAAAGACCAGCGTATGCGTGCCGCCGGCGTTGAGGATTTCGGCGGCGCGCTCCTCGCCGTAACGCTCCACGATCGTGGCGCGATAGTCCTGCGCCGAACTGGAGGGCATCGTGCCGGTCGCGCTGCCGC
>JAJXZF010000072.1 GCA_021780225.1 Deltaproteobacteria bacterium
CGCGCTTCAGATCGGCGAGAGTGATCGACGGTTGCGTGGTGAGCGGCTTTCCAGCTTCGACCTTGCTGTCCATGCCTCAAACATAACGCAACCCACGCTGAGTGTCAAGCTTAACATAATCCCCGAAGCATTTAAGGATCTCATCAAGAAACACGAATGCGACGGGATAGTATGGTTCAAGCGCGGGGAGGCCTTCTTTGATCGCGGGCGCTTCAGAGACGCGCTAGACAGTTTCCGGCAAGCCCAAATGCTCCTGCCAATGCGAGAATGGAGAGAGGCGGCAAGCCGCAAAATCAAAGAAGCTGAACGATATGTAAATCGCCAGCCTGTTCTCGATGAATCAATCAATGCGGCGATTGATGAAATCGAACGAATCGCGATAAATACCCAAATTCGCACAGTCGGCAAAGAAGCTTTCCTCGTGGCGGGCGGTAGCCCATCAGCTTCGATATTGCTGAGCTTCATCGCCATTGAACAAATCAACAACAAAATCACGCTAAGGAACGACTTTGAGAAAAGGTTTCAAGAACTAAAAGAGCGCAGAAACGAAATCGCGCATGAGGGGAGGATTGGAGAATCGCACTCCGCGAGCCGGTTCAGAGAATTTATGCTTGAGCTGTTGAGATTTGCTCATAGTCAGACGCGCCGTCTTTAGCGACCGATCAGAGTGTCTATTTAATACATTGCCAATTAGCGGAACCAACGGCAGCAAGGGCGAATAGCCGCTTGTGGTTTCCGCGGAATATCCGTTCGAAAAAAGCCGCCTGCATTTCTAGTGTAGCGTCTCGCAAATAAGCTTGCGCTTGGCGGCGGAGCGAGATTCTTCGCCGTGTCCTTCGCTGCGCTCAGGACCGGCTCAGAATGACATGGTGGGGCGTTTTGGTTGTCATTCTGAGCGGAGGCTGCCGGAGCGAAGAATCTCGCGCCGCAGGCGCGCTGACGCTCGGGATTCTTCGCTGCGCTCAGAATGACAATGCGGGCGCTGCCGCTGACGCGGATATTTCTGAGACACGACCCTGGTGCGGCGTCCCGCAAATAACTTGCACCTGACGCCTGATCAGCTCGATACGCAGGTCGCCCAGCGCGGGGCGATCAGAGATGGATTGCCGGGTCTGGGCCTGGCAATGACGAAAAGGGCGTCAGCCTCGCTTTCGGGAGCAGAACTGGGCGACTACGAAGCGCAACGTCATGCCCGGACTTGATCCGGGCATCCACGCGGAGCGCTAGATAGACGCGGAGCGCAAACTTATTCAGGGGAACGCCACACCAGTCGCGCCGCGCGGCGAACGCCGCCTCGTTTCCCCGACTTCTATCCAGCCCGGATCTTCGAGCCACTCGAATTACGTTCCGCTGGTCGAACCCGAGCATGCATTCAGCGATTTTCCGGTCGGCGAAGCGCGCGGCCGGCCACCGCTGAGCGAAACCGTATTAGTCAGCCGTCGTATAAGCTATCAGGAAGACAAATGATCGCTTTAGTGAGGACCAGCCAATGATTCAATAGCGATTCAGTTCGCGATTCCAGCCATATAACCAGACCTGCCTCCGCTCTCCGTTCCGAGCCTGAACCGAAAGATGCCGCGGCATGAAACGATACCACCGCTTTCTCCTCTGTCTGATTTTTCCTTTTCTCGCCGCCGGATGCGCCACCGCAGTCGCATGGACATACCAGCCCAACGCCTATCACGCGCCCGCCGCCGCGCAGGCGCGGCCCACCGCGACCGCGGCGGTCTTGCCATTCGAGGATCGGCGCGAAAATCTCAACTATGACCATACCGCGTACGCCCTGATTCCGCTGGTTCCTTACGGCCGCCTGGTCAAGCATACGCCGCCCGGAATGCAACTGCTGGTGAATCCGCCGCAATATTTCGCCAAGGCGCTGGCCGACGAACTGCGCGCGAGCGATCTCTACAAAGCGGCCTACTTCGCGCAGAACCCGGCCGGCGCCAATTTCATTTTCAAAGGCGACATCATCAATACGGATTTCAAATCGAAATTTTACAGCTACGGAACCAGCATCTTCGCCGGCCTCACCTGGATGCTCGGCCTGCCGGTCGCCCACGTCACCAACGATCTGACGCTCAAGCTCGCCTGCGAAAACAGCAACGGCCAAACGCTCTTCCAGAAAACCTACTCAGCCACGCCGTATCATGTCTGGATCGACATGTATTATCTTGAACCGAATATCAACTATCCGAACATGACCAAACAGATTTACGGGGAATTCGTTCAGGATTTGGCCGCCAGCGGAAAATGCATGAGCGCTCCTGCTGCGCAGGCCCTGAACTCCGGCGCTCCTGCTCTCGCGCATACGCCGCGCCTGCCGCGCACAGCGCTTGCCGACATGGCGCACGGTGCGCCCCGTTCCTGAATCGCCGCCCGCATCGCTTGTGCGAAGCGGCGGCGTTCGGCCGCGAATCGCTATGGTTTCGGCGACGCCGCCGGACTCGCGGAACCGGCTTTTTGCGGTGACGACGCCGCGCCCGGAGTCGCGGCAGGAGCGATCGACGACTTGGGCGCCGCTTCGACCGGCGTTGGCGACGGTGAAGGCGCGGACATGGCCGGCGATTCATGCGTCGGCGCGGGCGTCGAAGGCATCTCTTCGATTGGCGTCGGCGCCTCCGACACCGAGGGCGTTGGCGTAGTCGGACGCTCACGCCGCGGCGTCGCGGCTGGCGAGGATTGTTCCACTTTGCGGGCCGGATGCGGCTCAGGCCGCTTTTGACCCTCGGCAGGCCGCGCGACCGGCGCCGGTTTCGGCGCTGGCGAAGGCCGCGGCGTTGCCTTCGTGGGGGGCTTGGCCGTGGCGGTCGGCGTCGCCTTCGGCGTTGGCGAGGCCGTCGGCGTTGGCGACGGACTTGGCGTGGGCGTGGGAGTCGGTTTCGCCCACGGCGGCGGCCATGGCGCCTGAACGGTCGTCGCGGTCTGGCCGGCGCGCGCGTCGATCATAGGACTGGCGCGGGTGAAATGTCCGGTTTCAGGATCGTAAATTTCCGCGGTGGCGAGCGGCTGCGAGTCGCGGTTCCATCCGCCGGCGATCAAAATCCGCCCGTCGGACAGCAGGGTCGCAGTATGGCCGTAACGAGTCGCGGTCATATCGCCGGTGCGGGTGAAGGCGTTGGCGACCGGATCGAACAACTCCGCGGAACGATCGCCATGTCCACCGGCGAACAGCACGCGGCCGTCGGGCAGCAGGGTCGCGGTATGACCGGCGCGCGTGAAACCCATTTGCGGTCCGGGCGAGAAACGGCCCGTATGCGGATCGAAAATCTCCGTTGTATCGAGCGGATTGCTGCGGGCGTATGGACTGCCGCCCGCGATCAACACGCGGCCGTCCCGGAGCAGCGTGGCGGTGTCGTAGATCCGATTGCCGCTCATCGCGCCGGCCGGCGCGAATTTTCCGCTCGCGGGATCGTAAAGTTCGGCGCTGGCGTCGCCGCCACCCGCGATCAACACGTGGCCGTCGCGCAAACCGGTCGCGGTTTCGCCGTAGCGGCTGACGTTGAGATCGCCGGTCGGGACGAATTTGTTCGTCGCCGGATCGAAAAGTTCCGCGCTGGCGACGCCGCCGCCGGTCACCAGCACGCGCCCGTCCGCGAGCAGCGTGGCGGTGGGTTCGTCGCGCGCGGTTTTCATCGGCGGGCCGGCGCTGAATTTGCCCGTCGCCGGATCGAAAATTTCGGTGGAGGAGAGAATCCACGGCATCGTCGGGCCGGAGAACATGATCAGCGGCACCATCACGCTGTCGACGCCGCCGATAATCAGCACGCGCCCGTCGCGCAGGCGCACCGCCTCATGACGATCGCGGCGCGCGGTCAACCGTCCGCTCTCCATAAAGCCGCCGCGCGCGGCGGCGTATATTTCGGTTGAGTCGAGCACCGCCGGACTCGCGCCGGTGGGAGCGCTGACCAGTCCGGTTCCACCGGTCAGCAGCACGAGCGGGCGCGTGACCGGCGTGGGCGTCGGGGTCGGCGTTGGTTTTGGCGTGGGCGTGGGAGTGGCGCGCCGATGCCGCCGGACGTGATGCGCGTTACGAGGATGGTGGACTTCCGCAGCGGCAATCCGCGTCCGTCCCGTGAGGAACATAGCCGCGAGAAGCGCCATCGCGAGCCGCAGCACGCGCGCGGACAGGCGCCGCGGCTCATTCCGGCGCGACTCGCCGGCCGGCCGCTTGGCCTGCGCAAAGCGTTCGCGCCGTCCCGCCCGGGCGCTCATCGCGGGCATCCGATCGCGGAGGCGCCGTCGGGCTGGCGATCCGCAGCTTCCGGCGGCGGCTCGTATTTGCGTCCGTGGAGCGCGGCCCATTGCGGCTCCAGCGACGCGACGTCGAGCGGCAATCCGCAGGTTTCATCGAGGAAAAACAGGTAGATCACGGTACAGGGCAATCCCAATGTCGCGAAATAGCGGATAACCACGGTCAGTCCGCCGAGCGGTCCGATCAGCGCGGAGATTCCCGCCTGCGCGATAATTGTGAATATGGCGCCGGCCAACATTTGCCATCCCGCCATCGTGGTGCGCAGCGTCGCTGGAAACAGCTCCGTCGCCGCGGCGTTCGAGGCGACTGTAAGGACGTTAGTAGCCACGCGAAACCAGCAATAGGCCACGGCAAGCCAAAGAAACGGATAGGCGATCGAGGCCGGCTCCCAGTAAAAAGCCAGCGCTCCGAGCCATGCCGCCCCGCCAAACCACGCCATCGACGGCACCCGGCCGAATTTTTCCGACGTCCATGCGCCGATCGGAAAGCCGAGCATCGCCACGCCCATCCCGAGCACGACCAGCGTGCTCGCCTTGTATGGCGAGAGTCCGAGAATCGAGACCGCTTCAAAGTAGAGCCAGCCGTTCACCGCCGTGCCGGCCAGCGTCGACAGGCCGGAGCATACGAGCAGGGTCAGCGCGCGCCGCCGATAGAGCGGATGGAAAACATCGTAAAAGCGGCTGCCGACCATCGGATTGGCGCTGCGGACGAGCGTGAACCGCGTCTCCAGCGGCAACATCCGCGCGACCGGCACGACCAAGCCGATCCCGGCGACGCTCGGCGCGAGCAGCCACTCCCATCGATAACCCCATTTCAGAAGGAACGGGATAACGATATAGCCAAGCATCCCGCCCACCGCGCTCGCTCCCGCGCCAAACGCCTGGCCGCGGGCGCGCTTTTCGACCGGCAACTCCTCCGCCAGCATCACTGTGGCCGACGATACCGAGCCGCCCAAGAGGGCCGAAAGCAGGATTTGGAAGACAGCGAACTGCCATGCTTTGGGCGCCAAAGCCGAAGCAAGCGCGAAAAGCGGCGACAGGACCAGACTTGCAATTATGATGCGGCGGCGGCCGATCTGGTCCGCCAATCGCGCCAGCGCCATCGAGCCGAACGACGAAATCGCCATCCAAGCGAACAATCGGGCGAGCGCGGAGGGGCTGAGATGGAAGCTGCGGGCGATCCATGGCGACGCGACCCCCGCGACCGAAAGCGTATAGCCCTGATAAACGAGCAGTAGAACGATCGCGGTGATTACGAGATGCGGCGAACCGGCGGGAGATCGATCCGCCGGCATCCGCCGCCAGCTATGGGTCGCCGTGTCCGCCTTCACCGCCACTCGCCGTGCACCGAACCAGCCGCATCATGCCCGGTTTCGATACGGAATTCATCCCCCGGCGGCGGCGATCGGCGCTGCGGGACGTGTTTGTACATCACGGGCCGGTCCCGGCCGTCGGTGTGTAGCGATGACGATCAGCGTCGTTACCCTAAATCGGCGATGTCCGAAATCGTATGTATTGCCGAAATGGGTTAACGGAGAAGCCGTCCGCCAACCCGACTAATACGGCGTTTGATAAAAATATCCAGCAAAGTCAAGCGATTTCCCATACAAAAGCGCGGGCACGGCGGTTGCTCAATCAATCCAACGACGGCATTCGACCGGGTTCGCCCGGTTTTAGCCAAAGGTATCGAGAATGAATTCGCGCTCATCTGGTTTTCGCAATCAACCACTGGTCAGATTTCTGGCGTCGGTGCGGCCGCAGATGCGGCTGGTGATCGGCGCCGCCCTGATGGGTATCGGAAAGTTTACGCTGCCTTTGGCCTTTCCGTTCGCCTTCAAATACGTCGTCGATATGCTCCTGGCGGCGCATCCGACGCCCGACCACATCGATCGCCTGATCGACCGCTGGGCCGCGCACGGCGCGACTCTGGCCGGCCTCGGCGCGACCGCGCAGGGCAAACTCGCGGTGCTGAGCATCGCGATGCTCGCGTTGTATATTGTTCAATCTATCGCGAGCTACTATCGCAATTATTGGGCCGGAGTCGCCGGCAATCGCCTCATCTTCAACCTGCGCAGCCAGCTTTTCGGCCACATGCAGCGGCTGTCGCATTCGTACTTCGACCAGCACACCGTCGGCGCGATCGTCTCGCGCGTCCTCAACGACGTCGCGCAGGCCAACGAGCTTGTCAGTTCGACCCTGATCGACGTCTGGATGGACGCGGTTTCGCTCGGTCTGGTCATTTTTTCGCTGATCGAACTCAACTGGAAACTCGCGCTGATTTCGCTCTGCATCGCGCCGTTGTGGGTGACCTTCATGCGCTACTTCGCGCCGCGCATCAAACAGGTCAGCCATCGGATGCAGGAAGCGATGGAACTGATGACTGGCGAAGTCGCCGAGCGGATCGTCGGCGCTTCGACCGTCAAATCTTTCGGCCGCGAGGAGCAGGAGATCGCGCTCTTCAACGCGCGCAGCGAATTTCTCTACGACCGCACGATCGCCAAGGTCAAGCTGGCGGCGGCGCAGGAGATGCTCATCCAGTTGCTCACGCGATGCGCCCCGGCGATCGTGATTTGGGCCGGCGCCGTGATGATCATGCGCGGCGAGATGACGCTCGGCACCCTGATGGCCTTCTTCACGCTGCTGATGTTCGTCTATCTGCCGCTGGAGCGTTTCGCGCAGCTTTCGATCATCGTGTCGGCCTCGACCGCCGCGATCGAGCGCATCTACAGCTTTCTCGACATGAAACCCGAAATCGCGGATCATCCGCTGAGCCGGCCGTTCGCGGTCAAACGCGGCGCGGTGGAATTCGACGGCGTGCGTTTCGCCTACACGCCGCGCGACGGCGCCGAGCCGCGCGAAGTCCTCAAAGGCATCGACCTGCGCGTGGCGGGCGGATCGCGCGTCGCGCTGGTCGGTCTTTCGGGCGCGGGCAAGACCACGCTCGCCAACCTGGTGCCGCGCTTCTACGACGTCAGCGCCGGCCGCGTGACGATCGACGGCCACGACGTGCGCCACTTCTCGCTGAAATCGTTGCGCGAAAATATCAGCCTCGTCAGCCAGGACGCCCTGCTCTTCAGCGCCAGCGTGCGCGAAAACCTGCTCTATGCGCGCGCCGACGCGACCGACGAGATGATGTGGAAGGCGCTCAAGATGGCGAGCCTCGACGGCTTCGTCGCGAAACTCCCCGAACGGCTCGATACCGTTATCGGCGAGCGCGGCGTCAAGGTGTCCGGCGGCCAGCGCCAGCGGCTCGCGCTCGCGCGCGCCTTCCTCAAGGATTCGCGCATCGTGATCCTTGACGAGGCGACCTCCGCGGTCGATTCCGAGGCCGAGAACGTCATCCATGACGCGATGGAACGGCTGATGGACGATCGCACGGTCTTCCTGATCGCCCATCGCCTGCGCAGCGCGCTGACCGCCGATCAGATTGTCGTGCTCGAAGACGGCAAGGTCGCGGAAACCGGCACGCATGCGGAACTGCTGCGGCGCAACGGCGTCTATGCGCGGCTTTACAACGAACAGACGCGCGGCCTGATGGCGGCGCAAACGGCGCAAGACGACGAGGATCTCGCGCGCGCCTGACCGTAGATTGTCAATCAGCTTCACCCCGGCCGGCGCCGATTCGAAATCGGCGCCGGCCGTTTCTTTTCTTTACGCTCCGATCGAACTTCATTGCCGCCCACTCATGCGCATCACGATGCTCCATAGGGAGTCTTCGCCTCGACGAATCGATTTGTGATCTACCGGCCACGATGTTGCCAGACGAGTCCGCCGGCATGGGCAACCGCGCCTGAACAGAGCTGTACGCCTTGTCTCTTAGTACGCTTTAAGCGTAGTATCTTGAAGTGGAGTTCGAGTGGGATGAGGCCAAGCACGCCAAGACTCTGCGCGAACGCGGCGTGGGTTTCGATGACGGCGCGCGAATATTCGCGGGATCGGTTCTAATCTGGCAAGACATCCGCCGCAACTACGGAGAGAATCGGTTCCGGGCCGTCGGCGAAAGCGAAGGCGGCATTCTGCACGTCGCGTTCACGTGGCGCGGCGACAGGATAAGGATCGTCCCGGTGCGGCCGGCCAATCGAAAGGAAACCAAGGCATGGCTATCACGCGAATGACGCTCGATGAGATCAAGGCGCGTCCATCGAAACGTGACCGCGCCAGGATCAAAGCGACGACCGAAGATGATATTCGCCGGCACATGATTGAGGACGGCGAAGATCCGGACGCGGAACTGCGCGAAGAAGACATCATCTCGCCCTGGTATATCCGCAAGCGGCTGGGCATGTCCCAGCAACAATTTGCCGATACGCTTGGCATTCCGATCGCGACCTTGCGGAACTGGGAACAGAACCGGGTAATGATGGAACCCGCGACCATCGCGCTCATGCGTATTCTGGCGCATGAGCCAAAAGCCGCGCTGCGCGCGCTGCGCCGCCGCGCGGCCTGATGGCGGCGCAAGCGGCTCAGGACGACGAGGATCTCGCGCGCGCCTGACCATCAATCACTGACCAGCCCTACCCCGACCGGCGCCGATTCGAATCGGCGCCGGTCGTTTTTTTTCGCTCCGATCGAACTTCATCGCCGCCAACTGATGCTCATCCACGATGCTCCTATAGAGAGTCCTTCGCATCGACGAATCGATTTGTGATCTACCGGCCACGATGTTGCCGGACGAAGCCGCCGGCATGGCCAACCACTCCAGCACCCGCACCATGCAGCTCTACGACCGCCGCTCCGACGAGGTGACGCTGAATGAAGTCGAACGCGTAGGAATCTGAACGTGACCATCACAAATGGCCGAAATCTCCACACTTGCTGACATCGAATGATTCTCCTGGCTCAAACTTTTTATTCGTCGGGGCAATCTGCGTCGGGCTTCCGCTTCCGTCTGAATTCCTCGAAAAGATATACCAGAGCCCGTAATTCGGATCGGCACTATAAAAGATCGTCTTTCCGTCGGTAGAGTAATGCGGAAACCAGTCGTGCCAACTTAATTCTGGGAAAATTTGGAAGATAGATAAATCGGAAGGGTTTATTGTGTAGATGCCTGCGCCACCTAGCGCGTCGCCCCAAGTAACGTCGTCGTCAGAAAAGACGATCTGCGTACCGTCTGGAGACCATTGGGCGAACTGCACACCGAGTCTACCTCAGTCATATTTATATGGCAATCAGTCAGTTGGGTAAGGGTCGAGCCATCAACCGCATTGATTGTATAAACGTTGAACCGGCTATTCGGTGGATTTGGAGAATAATACGTGATTCCCGTGAACGCGATTGAGGTTTCGTCCGGGTTCCACGTTAACCTGCAATCCAGGGTTTCGTTTCCTCCATTTAGATTAGGATATCCCGTATCTCCTAGCAGGCTGTTGAGGAAGGGGTTTGAATACTCAGTTTGATCGCCGCTGTGGTGATGATGGGCGGCTCAGTTGCCGGGTTCAGCGGTGTTCGCCCGCCGCGGCGAGCGCGGCGGGGATGTGG
>JAJXZF010000060.1 GCA_021780225.1 Deltaproteobacteria bacterium
GGTGGTATAACCCCCGCCGTCGCCATTCCGCGCTCGACTATCTGTCGCCGATCAACCACGAGAGGCGTCATTCAGCGGAGGCTGATTACCGCAGCCCAACACCGTCAACTGAAACGGGTTAGGTCCACACCACCGTCGATCTTTGGCAGCACAAGTCGTGCGGCCAGTGCGGCCACATCCCGGGCTACGTGACCGCGCTCTACTGGATAATGTCCGAACTGGGCGTGCCGTTCGTTGACGACACCAATCAGACCTCGTGCACGGCGTGGAATTACTACGGCTCGGGGACTTCGAACCCGGTCGCGCTCGCGGCGGTGTTTGTGCGCAACATGCACTCCGCCTGGCAGAAAAACGCTTACCCGCTGATTCACTGCGGAACGAGCTACGGCGACTACAAGGAAGTCCGCTATCTGCTGGTGACCAACGACGAAATGCGCCATCGCGTGCGCGCCATCCTGCAAAAGATTGGCCGTGAGCTGGTTATTCCCGAGGAGCTGGTCCACTACAGCGAGTGGCTGCACGTGATTCGCGAGCGGCTCGCCGAGCGGCGCAAATTCGACGTTTCGAAAATTAAAGTCGTCGTCCATCCGGCCTGCCACTGTTACAAACTGATGTCCGAGGACTTCACCTACGACGACGGCATCCTCGACGGCCGCCGTCCGGCGCCGACCACCAGCGTGGCGCTCGCGCTGGGCGCGCAAATCGCCGACTATTCAAACTGGTACGACTGCTGCGGATTCGGCTTCCGCCACATCCTGACCGAGCGCGAAATGAGCAGGTCGTTCGCCTATTTCCGCAAAATCCAACCAATCATGAGAGAGACGCAGGCCGACGTCCTGCTCACTCAGGACACGGGCTGCGTCACCACGCTCGACAAGAGTCAGGTTGTACCGTTGGCGCACGGGTACAAGGAAACCGTGCCGGTGCTTTCCGACGCTCAGTTCGCGGCCCTGGCGATGGGCGCGCATCCGTTTATCGTCTGCCAGGTGCACTGGCACGTCTCGGACTGGCGGCCGCTGCTCGAAAAGATGGGTATCGACGCGGAGCAGGCTTGGAATGAATACCGAGAATACGTCGAGAACGTGAAACGCGGGATGAAGCCGTACTTTATCCAGTCGCCGCCGAGGGTACACGCATGAATGAATCCGTGCTGGTGATCGGCGGAGGCCCTGCGGGCCTGCGCGCCGCGGCCGATCTCGCCGATCTCGGCACGTCCGTCGTTCTCGTCGAGAGACGGAACGAGCTGGGCGGCGCGCCGATTCGCTGGAAGTACAAAACGCTTGCGCCGGAGTTGCGTCCAACCGAGGAAGTGATGGATCCGATGATCGCCGCGGTCGAATCGCATCCGTTGGTCAAGGTGTATCGCGACTCCGTGGTCGAACGTGTTTCCCGCGCCGCCGGAAATTTTCACATAACGCTGCGGACCAATGGCGCCGGCGCGCGCGAAATCCCGGTCCGCGCGATCGTCGCGGCGACTGGCTTCGAGCACTTCGATGCGAGCCGCGACCCGCGCTACGAGTACGGACGCGCCGCCAATGTGATCGGAATCCACGAGCTTGAGGGGATGCTCAAGGAAAGCCGGGTGGTCTGCAAAGACGGCCGCAAGCCAAAGCGCATCGCCTTCATCTTTTGCGTCGGCTCGCGCGATCGCGCCACCAACCCATGGTGTTGCACGGTGTGCTGCGGCGTCAGCATCAAGCAGGGCATCGAGTTGAAGCGGCTGCTCGGCGACGTCGAGATCTACAACATCTATATCGACATCCGCACCTTCGGGCTCTGGGAGCAGCTCTACTGGACGAGCATGGAGGAATACGGCCTCAACTTCATCCGCGGGCGTGTTTCGCAGATCTATGACACCGGGACGCAACTTCTGGTGAAGGGCGAAGACACGTTGGTGCGCGGGCCATTTGAGGTTCTGATGGACATGGTGGTTCTGGCGGTCGGAATTGCGCCCGGCGAGGGCACCGCGCAGGCGGCCAAGGTCCTCGATCTCAACTGCAACAGTTTCGGTTTTCTCCAACCGCGCCATCCCAACGTGCATTACGACTCCGGCAAGGAGGGCGTCTTTCTCGCCGGCGCGTGCGTGGCGCCGATGTCGATCGAAGAAGCGATTCTCGCGGGATCGGCCGCGGCGATGCAGGCGGCGAAATTTGTGCGCGAGCCCGCGCTTCAGGGGGCGGCGGATTAATCATGGCGGACGCGCGGGCGAAAGCTGAAGAGACGGGCCGCTTCATCGTCGAGCGCCAATACGTCGACGATCGCCGGATTCACGAGCCGAAGAAGCTCGATGCGGGAGGCATCGACATTTCGGGGCGCTGGGGCGTCCTGATCGAACCACGAACGATCACGACATTCGATCACACTCTGATGCGCCAGGTGCAGCGCGAATCTGGCGGCGAGTTCATCCACCGCTGCTTCCAGTGCGGCAACTGTACGGCTGCCTGCCCGACGGCCGAAGAGCATCCGATGTTCAACCCGCGCTACTTCATCCATGTCGTGCGCATGGGATACAGCGCCGAGCTCGAGAACGTTCGCAAATATGTCTATCTGTGCGCGAGTTGCGGGCGCTGCACGGAGGCCTGCCCGCGCGAAGTCGATCCGAGCGGCGTGATGGCGGCGATCGGAACCGTGGTGCGCAAGTTGTCATGAAACAGGGCCGCGCCTATCAATTGCTGTCTTGGAGTGTCGCGGCGGCGGTCGCGATTGCTCTGATCGCCGAGTGGGCAGCGCTCTACCGGCTGCATGCGGATTCGATAGTTGTGCAGATAGACCGCCGGTCCATCATTGCGAAGAGCTGGGTTGAGTTAATTGGCTTCGGCGCGCTCGGCATTCTCGCGCTGGGCGTTCTGTGGCGCGCGTGGCGGCGGAGCGCTCCGATCCTCGTGCGGGAGAATCTGGAAGCGGCGGCGGCGCTGACGCGCCACTCATCAATCAAGGCCGCCGGCGCGGCGGCCAGGGAGATCGCCCTGGGCGGAGGGATGCGCGAATGCGAAGACATTCAGCAATGGTTTGCGCATCAGCTCATCATGTGGGGCTTCCTGGGACTGTTCGCCACGACCTCGCTCGACACGCTGATGAATCCGACAGCCGCTCCGTTGCCGCTGCTGCATCCGGTGCGGCTGCTTGGGAACCTGACCAGACTTGCGTTCATGACCGGCCTGACCCTGGCGATCGCGCGTCGCGCCCTGCTTGCGCGGGTCCGCGCCGCCAGCCAACTGCGCGACTGGACGTTCCTGGTCTCATTATGAGGAACCGGCGCGACCGGCTTCGCCGTGCAATGGGCCGCGGACGCCGGCTCGTCGCACGGTACGACATGGCTCTATCCGACGCATCTCGTTTTCATCGTGCTGATTCTGGCCTCCGCGCCGTGGACGAAGTTCGTCCACGCGGCGTGGCGGCCGACGTGGGTGCTCTACCGCTCGTTGATTGCCGAACGGGGGTCGTGAGTTTCGCGGGCGAAATCGAAGCGCGACTGCGCGGGCGGCCACATGTAGGGGCCGTGATGCATTTCGACGGCGCAGGCGTACCGGAGCTGGCGGAGCGGCTCCGCCGGGATCTCGACGACGCCGGCCTGCGCCGAGTGGATGCGATCGAAGAGGCAAACGGGACGACGGTGTTCAACGCGGTTGCGGCGATTGCCGCCGGCGAAGGGATGGAACTGTGGCTTTCAGCGAGCGAACAGCAAGGCGTGGGCTGCAAAGTCGAGTTTCGGCTATTTCATGCGCTTGAGGACAGCGCCGAGGCCGACGAATATCTCTCGCGCTTCAGGGAGCGCGTAATCGGCTAAAGGAAAAACCATGGAAGCGGAGACGACGCGCAAGAAGTTCCTCGTCGTGATGAGCACGGGCGCCGACGAGCCCAGGAAAGCCTTCACCCCTTTTTATTACGCCGCGGCGGCGGCATCGATGGATTTCGACACGACCATGTTTTTCCTCGCGGAATCGCCGTCGCTGCTGCGGCCCGGAGTCGCGGAAACGATCCGCACCACAGACGAAGGCGAGCCGTTGACGAAGGTCATCGATCTCGGCCGCAGGAACGGCGTCAAATTTCTCTGTTGCAGCGTTTCGGCCAAGGTTATCTGGAACCTCGGGGACCAGGACCTGCCCGAAGGGATGGAGTTTGCCGGCGCCGCCACGCTGCTCGAGATGGCGGCCGATCCGAGCGTCGCGGTGCTCTATTTTTAGGAGCCGTTATGTCCAGCTATCGAGGGTTCAGCCTTCCCGACGATCTTCATTACGATGTCGGCTACCACGTATGGTTGCGGACGGAGGGCGAGCTTGTCGCGGTCGGCGCCACCGATCCCGCTCAGGCTTATGCCGGCGAGATCGTCCACATCGGCATCAAGAAGGTCGGCGCGCGCGTCGAACGCGGCGGAATTCTCGCCACGGTGGAGAGCGCGAAGTTCATGGGGCCGATGCGCTCGCCGGTGGCGGGCACGATCGCCGAGATCAACCAGGAAGTCGCGAACAAGCCGGCGCTGATCAATGGCGACGCTTACGCAAACTGGGTCGTGCGTCTCAAACCGGAGAAGCTCGCGGCGGAACTCGCGCTGCTTTCCCCGGGAGTGGAAGCGGCGGAGAAGTACAAGCCGGTCATCGACGACTGGGGTATCGACGGAACCCAAGGATAGGCGTCGTTGACTCCGGCGAACACCGGCCGTCCGCGCTTCGAGATCCTCGTCACCGAGATCACCGATCCGGCCACGAATCTCGCCCTTGACCTGCGGCTTCTGCGCGAGGTCGATGCACGCACGCGGCCGGAAACCGTGCGCCTCTGGGTGAATGAGGAATGCCTGGTGCGCGGTCCTCATCGCAGTCGCAGCTCAGGCTGGTATTACGAGGAGCGCGCGCGAAAGTTCAACGTCCCCATCCACACGCGCACGACCGGCGGCGGATGCGTCTATCACGATCCCGGCAATCTCAACTGGAGCTTTTATGTCCGCCACTCCGATGGATACGTGGGCTGTGCGAGACTCTTTCGCTCGTGCGCGGCTTTCGTGATCAAAGCCTTGAATGCGCTTGGCATCGACGCTTCGTTTGGCGCGCCCAATCGGATCGACGTGGCCGGACGCAAGGTGTCAGGACTCGCCGCGCGCGCCTTGCGCAACGCCGCTCTTGTTCACGGTACGCTGCTGATCGCGACGGATTTGGACCGCGTCAACGCGCTGTGCATACCGCCTCCGGGATGCCCGCCGGTTGCGCGGATCTGCGACTTCGATTCGAGGCTCACGGTTACAAACGTGATCGACAGCATCCTGCGGGCGCTCCGTTTCGCGGCGGTTTCACGATGAATAGCTCGTTAAGCCCGGCGTAATCGTTACTGTTCACATCTAAATCGCGGAGCGGCAAATTCATTGCCACGCCAGAAGCCGGGGCTCGCGCCACAATCGCAATTGCCAGTTGACCTGCTCATTTCGTCCGCAATTACGTCGATTGACCAAGTCGTTGCGAATTCCGCCAGGCGCCGTCAAATCTGTGGCCAGGTTTGTACAGCTCGAACTTTCCGTTGCCGGCGCGCGGCGCGGTCCGCGCCATCAACGCCGCGAGAAGGAGCGCCCGCGGGCCGACGAACAATCCCTTATCTTCCAGAGTAAATCGATTCATAATGAATATTCTGATATTTGGGCGATGCCAAGACTGATTGAGTTATGAATAATACGGCCGCCGAAACGAGAGTCGGGATGAAAAACTGGCACGCGCTGCCATCCGAAACGGTCGCCGCCGAGTTGGCAGTCGATCCGGTCCGGGGGTTGAGTACGGATGAAGCGCTCCGCCGGCTCGCTGTCCATGGCCCGAATGAGCTGGCGCAGTTTGAGACGACCTCGGCGTTCACAATCTTCGCACGTCAATTTGCGAGTCTGGTGATCTGGATTCTAATTCTCGCCGCTTCCGTTTCGGCGGCGATGGGCGAGCGCGTTGACGCGATCGCGATCATCGCGATAGTTGTCCTCAATGCGGCGATCGGCTTCGTTCAGGAATACCGCGCGGAAAAGGCGGTCGCCGAACTAAAGCGCCTGACGGCGCCCAAAGGCCGGGTGCTGCGCGACGCAACGGCCGCTATCGTGCCGGCGTCCATTCTGGTCCCGGGCGACGTGCTGTTGGTCGAGGCAGGCGATCTGGTGGCCGCCGATGCGCGCCTGATCGAAGAAGCCGGGCTTGAAACGAACGAAGCCACATTGACGGGCGAATCCGAGCCGGTCGGCAAGTCGCCCGCCGCTTGCGCGTCCGATGCGCTGCTGCCCGAGCGCCGCAATATGCTTTACCTCGGCGCCGCGGTCACGCGGGGCAGCGGCCGAGCGCTCGTGGTGGCCACCGGCATGAATACCGAGTTCGGGAAGATCGCTCGGCTGCTCGAAACCGCGTCTGGCCAACAGACCCCCTTGCAGCGCCAGTTGGACCGAGTCGCGCGACGGCTGCTCTGGCTTTGTTTGGGAATCGTCACGCTGATTTTCACGCTGGGTATGCTGCGAGCCGAACCGATTTTCGAAATGTTTCTTGCGGCGATCGGTCTTGCGGTCGCCGCAATTCCCGAGGGCTTGCCCGCTATCGTAACCGTAGCCCTGGCTCTGGGCGTATCACGGATGGCGCGGAGAAATGCGCTGATTCGCCGGCTTCAATCGGTCGAAACGCTGGGCAGCGCCCAGGTCATATGCACCGACAAGACCGGCACGCTGACGGTCGGCGAAATGACCGCGCGCAAAATTGTTACGCTGGATCGCGTTTTCGAAGTTACCGGCGAGGGTTACTCAACTGAAGGTGCGATCTTCACGGACGGCGATGTTCCCGAACCGCAGGATCGTGCGCTTGGCGATCTCCTGTCGGCTGCGATCGCCTGCAACGACTCGCATCTGGCGTCACAAAACGACCGCAACATCGTGGTTGGCGATCCGACCGAGGGCGCGCTGCTCGTGCTCGCGGCAAAGGCGCGAATCATGCGTGAACAACTCGCCACGCAATCGCGCCGGGTTGCAACTATCCCCTTCACGTCCGAGCGAAAGCGGATGACCGTCGTCGTCGAGACGAGCCAGGGCCGGATCGCATACACCAAGGGCGCGCCCGAAATTGTGCTCGCGCGATGCTCGCAAGTGAGAACGTGTGAAGGAATTAAACCGTTGGGTTCCGACGACGTAGCACGGATAGCCGAGGCGAACGCTATGATGGCGAGCGAGGCGCTACGGGTCATCGCCTGTGCGGAGCGATCATTCCCGCCTTCCGCCCAAGGCATGGAAGATCCGATCGATGCGACCCGGATCGAACACGATCTGGTGTTCCTCGGATTGATCGCGATGCAGGATCCGCCACGGGCCGAAGCGCGCGAAGCGGTGCGCAAGTGCAAACTCGCGGGAATCCGCACCGTTATGATTACCGGAGACCATCCGCGAACCGCCGCCGCTATCGCGCGCGACCTCGGCATCCTCGGTCCGGGCGATCTGGCGCTTAGCGGCGCGGAGCTCGAAAACATTAGCGACGAGGAATTGGGCCGACGGGTCGTCGACGTTTCCGTTTACGGACGCGTGACCGCCGAGCACAAACTCAGAATCGTACGCGCCTGGAAGTCACGCGGCGCCGTGGTTGCGATGACGGGCGACGGCGTCAACGATGCTCCAGCGTTGAAAGAGGCATCGATCGGCGTCGCGATGGGCATCGCCGGAACCGAAGTCACCAAAGAAGCCGCGGATATCATTATCGCCGACGACAACTTCGCGACTATCGTTGCGGCAGTCGAGGAAGGCCGGGGAATCTACGACAACGTGGTCAAGACGTTGCTGTATCTGATGGGCGGGAATTTCGGCGAGTTGATGGTGATGCTGATCGCCGGGCTCGCCGGCTTGCCGCTGCCGCTTCTGCCGGTTCAATTGCTTTGGATCAATTTGGTTTCAGACGGGTTGCCCGCGCTCGCGCTGGCGACCGATCCGATCGACCACGATGTTCTGCGGCGCCCGCCGCGCCCGGCGAAGGCGGAAATCATCGGCCAGGGTTTCATGGGACGGGTTACGCTTGTGGGCTGTCTTTCAGCCGGCGTTACGCTGGCCGCTTTCGGCTACGCGATTCATAGCGGGATGTCGCTGGAGCGGGCGCGCAACGCGGCGTTCTTCGTGCTGGTCGTCGAGGAGTTGATGAGATCATTTGGCGCCCGTAGCGCGAACAAGCCGCTCTGGCGGATCGGAATGCTCACCAACCTGCGGTTGATCGCCGTCGTAGCCGCGACCTTGGTTCTGCAAATCGTGATTTCCACCAGTCCCGTTATGGAAAAAATGTTTCAGACCGCACGGTTAACGCCGCTCGAATGCGCTATCGGGTCTTTGCTGGGGCTGATACCACTATTGATCCTGGAATTGCTAAAGGTTCTCGGAATAGGATTGAAATCAAACCCCGCACTGTAGTCAATCCGGTCCGCAAAAGCGCTTCAGGGCGCGTTGTTCATTCGACCACTGCGGATCGTAGTTTCGGCGCCGGATCGACCCTTCCGTTCCGCGACTCCTGCGATTTATCAAACTGGTATTTGCCCTGATTCCAGCAAGACGGAATGCGCGGGCGACGATTCTCGCGCGCTCATCTCCGACGGTTTGCAGAGCTGAAACATCAGACCGGCCGCGCGCCGGACTGGCTATTGCAGAAAGCGCGGCGAATCCGCACGATTCCTTGCGCCCCATGCGCGTTTCCTCGGCGCTTCATGGCGTGCAGACATTTTTCCCCTGTCGCAGGCAGGCCACCAGCGGCGTCAGCGTCGGGGCCGCGACGCCGACGATTTCATTCACGCTGTCGTCGTAATTGTCCGCTATCCAGATGTTGCCGCCGCCGTCGACCGCGATCGAGAATTCGCCCAGGAACGTCGGCCACGGTCCGAGATTGAATCCCAAACTGTAAGAACTTGCCGCGGTCAGCTCGCTCACGCTGTTGCCGACGTAGTTGGTGGCCCAAACGTTGTCGCCGGCGTCGATAGCGATCGAGTTGGGACTGTTGAATTGCGCGCCGGGAGTTCCCGTATTCGTATTGTTGAAATTGGCGGCGGCGCAGCTCGACGTCGTGCATCCGGCAGGCAATTCGCTGACGCTGTTGTCGTTCGAATTGATCGCGAAGATATCGCCCGCACCGTTAACCGCTATCTCGACCGGACTGACGAATCCAGCGCCGGGAGAGCCGGTGTTGGAATTGTTGAAGTTGAAACCGGTACAGCTTGTGTTCGAGCATCCGACCGGCAACTCGCTGATGCTGTTGCCAAGGTAATTGACCACCCACAAATTGCCGAGTTCGTCTGGCGCGGAGGAAAATGGACCATTGAAGACAGCGCCTGGAGAGCCGGTGTTGGAATTGTTGAAGTTGACGCCGGTACAGCTTCCGCTGGAGCATCCGGCCTGCAGCTCGCTGACGCTGTTGCCAAGGTAATTGGTAATCCACAGATTGCCCGCGGCGTCTATTTCTATCGAACTGGGGCCGTTGAAAGCCGCGCCGGACGGAGTGAAATTGAAGCCGCTCGCGTAGCCGCTGGCGGCGGTCAGTTCGCCAACGCTGTTGCCGGCGGAATTCGACACCCATATGTTGCCCGCCGTGTCGATAGCCAACCAGGTCGGGGATTTCAGGCCGGCGCCGGCTGGGGCGAAGTTTGCTCCCGTGGTATAGCCGCTCGCGGCGGTCAGTTCGCTCACGCTGTCGCCGGCCGCGTTCGCCACCCAGACATTGCCGGCTCCATCAACCTCAATCGAGTAGGGCGAGTTGAAGACAGCGGCGGCCGGCGCATAGAGCAACGTCAGTTCCCAACTCAAGGGCGCGGCCGCGAGCGCGGGTGCGAAGGGCTCGCTGGCCGGCGACAAGGCGAACAAATCAGCCACGTTGTTGGCCGGATTGCGCGCGATATCCACTGCCGCCTGCAACGTGGTCGTCGGCGCGGCGCCGCCCGGCGGCGTGGCGGCGCTGAACAGATTCTGACATTCCGTGGAATTCGCGCCCGACGAATCCACGCAACTCGCAAGGATATTCGCCAGCGAATAAAGCGTCTGCGTCGGCGAAATAACGCCTGCCGGAAAAGTAATTGGCGCCAGCCCCGTCGCGGGGTCAACGAAGCTCGTCGCCGCGATCGTCGCCGCCGCGTTATGCAGGCTCGTCTGATTGGTCGAAGAGGTCCCGACCGTCTGCCCGGATGTATCGAGGAACTGATCGAGCGTCCATATCGTCGCGACCGTCGTAGCCTCGTTAACCACCGCCTCGTGCGAGAAACTGCCGCAAGTCCCGACCGCTGAAATCAATCCAATCGCGGCATTGGCGCCGCTCTGACCCTTGATCATGCCGCCCGTCGCCACCAGATAAACCTGCTGCGAATAACCGCTGGTCTGGCAGGTGAAGGCGGGGATGTCGAAGGCGCCGTTGCTATCCGAGGTCGCCTGCGCAAGCTGAAACTCGCCAGCGCCGTAACCGGTCGCGCCCGCCTGATAAAGCGTGATTTGGGCGCCGCTGATTGGTTCGCCCACCTCCAAAGAGCCGCCGTAAACGTGACCGGCAATCCCCGGTCCCGGAGTGGGCGTGGGGGTAGGCGTGATCGCCGAGGAACTCGAATTCCCGCCACATCCGCAAAGCACGCACAAGCTCAGCAGGACTACGGAGACCAAGCGGGCGCCAGTATCGATCTTGCTTAAAGCGTGGCTCACAATCGCGTTATTCACTCCCCGACTCCCCGTGGCGGCAATTCCCTTGAAAACTGATGGATTTTAATATTAGTTTTATCAATCAGACGCAACTCAAAGGGATGTTTATAAATGACGCTTGAAGAGAAGATTGAGACTCCCACAATGAAATCTATAAAACTTTTGGTCGTCATTTTGAGCCTATCGCTACTAAGTTGCGCCATTTTTTCAGAACCTGCGATGGCCGCGACTTGCACCGGCGGCATCATCCAGCCAAACACGTACACGACCGGAGCGACTCCCGACGATCTCGTCGTCTCCGGGGCGTGCACGGTGCAAGGCTCAAACACCGACACGCCCGCCACGTATTACTTTCGCAACGTGAATATCGTTAGCGGCGGAAGCGTGACCTTTGCTGACGCCAATACTGATTTTTACGCGGAAAACATTCTGATCGAAAATCAGGGCAAATTACTCGCAGGTACGCTGGCCGCGCCGATCGGAACGGTGGCGAGCGGCAACGAAGTGACGATCCATCTGTGGGGCGCGCCCGCCGATCCCGGTGCGTTGTGCAACGCAACCAACTGCGGCATCCCGAGCTCTCCATGGAATGACAATTCCATGGATACGCTGAACCCGGGAACCTGCAAGTCATTCACGTTTCCGACCGGACAGAGCGACTGCTTTTACAACTACATGACGTTGGACAAGGCCGACGGGACCGCGCCCGCCTATTTCGGCCATAAGGTCCTGGGCGTCTCCTACGGCGGCACATTGCAACTCTATGGAAAAACCGGCGCGACCTATAACGACGCGTCGATTGGCGGATGTGCTGATCCGAAGAACACACCTGCGTCTTGCACGGGAACAAGCTGGGTTCGATTGGCCCAAGACGCATTGCCCGGCGACATGAAAATCGTCGTCGCTGGACAGGTGGATTGGCAGAACGAAAGCCAAATTGTCCTCTCCACGACGGATTATCTGCCTGGTCATTCGGAGCTGCTGCAAATCAGCGGCGCGCCGAGTTACGACGGAAGCTCCAATACGACGACGATTAACCTCGTCAGCGCGGTTCAGTACCCGCACAACGGTAAATTATTCGACCTGTCGAATACGTCGTTTCCCGGAATTTCGAAGCTCGGAACGAACTTTCCAGCGTCCGGCGACCTGCGCGCCGCCGTCGGCCTGCTGTCGCGCAACATACGCATAATCTCGGACGGCGACACGCCGGGGGCGACTTTTGCCGTCAATCCGGGAAACCCCGACAACTACTTCGGCGGTCATACCATCGTGCGCCAAGGCTTCGCCTCGGTGCAAATTCAGGGAGTTGAGTTCTACCAGCTTGGCCAGGGCGGCAGCATCATGCACTACCCGGTCCATTTTCACATGGTCCGCAAAACGCCCACGAATTCGCCAACGTTCGTAAAGGACAGCTCCGTCTGGGATTCGATGACGCGCTGGATTGTGCTGCATGCGACGCAGGGCGTCCTGCTCGCGCGTAACGTTGGCTATTTGTCTATAGGCCACGGCTATTATCTTGAGGACGGCACCGAAACCGACAATCAGCTTTACGCCAATCTCGGCGTTTTCGCGCGCGCCGCGGTGGCCAATGCGTCCGGCGGAACGGCGGCCGATGCGAATCCGCAGAATCCGCGCATGACGCCCGGCATTCTGACGGCTGTAGCCCCTGTGGATGACAACTGCAAAAAAAATGTTGACGTCTGCCCAAGCGGGTACAACAATCTTTCGCACTACTCGGACTCGGACAATCCGTCGGTCTTCTGGATCATGAACGGCATGAACGATTTCGAGTACAACATGGCCGCGGGCGCCGGCACATGCGGCGCATGCTACTGGTTCGTGCCCGGCGCGATTAGCGGCCCCTCGCAATACGAAAAGTGGTACGGCTACGCCAGCGAACAATTGACCCTCGGCCGGGCCGGAACCACTCCGCTTGAAACTTTCATCGGCAACACCTGCACCAGCGCCATGGAAGGTTTCGTGGAGGTCGGCTCGATTAACGCGTGCAACGGCGTTAATCAGATAGACACTTCACGATTGCTACATAAAGGCAGCACGCTGGTGATGTTGCCCTCGCCCTCCGCGCCGCCGCTAAGCGACCCGCCGAGCGCCGCCGAAGCCAATTATTACCCGCAAATCACGGGGCTGCGGTACCCCACGCGATGCACCGCCGCTGACAGTGGCGCGGCCGATGCCGACTGTTCCACGGTTCAGGTATGCTCCGCCGGCAACGAATCCAATTGCGACGTGGTCGTGCTGAACAAGTTCACGACCTCGTTCAATTGGGCGCATACCAATTTTGCGGCGGTCTGGTTGAGATCGCTATGGTCGCTGACGGTCAACAACGTGGTCAGCGATCCGCAGAACGCGGGAATCAATATGGTCACCAGCGGCGGCTACGACACCGCGTCGGTATTTCCCGGCTATTGGGGATTGGTGCGCCAGAGCGCAATGATTGGCAGTTCGCAATGGCAAAATCCGAATTACACCGACGGTCTCGCGAACAATCCCTACGTATCGAACGCGGGTCCATTCAATCCGTTTTCGGTGAAGATCGGAACCAAAGAGATTAGCGGCCTGAAATGCGCGATCCCTCCGAATAACGTCATAGTTAACAACCTTTATTGCTTATCGCAGAACGACCAGGTCAGCTTTCAAATCACCAACTTCGCCGGCTTTCAGCGGCTGTTCAGCGTATATGACGGCCCGATTTTCCAGGACACCAACGCTTATCTCAATATCCATCCCACATTCCTGACCTCCGACGGAACGATCAACGGCAATATCATAAAAACCGCCGCCGGCCCCTGTGAGGCAAATCCAGAAGCCGGAAGACCCTGCGATCGGGCAGGCTTCATCAGCGGCGGCGTTTCGGGCATTCGCGCTTATCGCCTCGGCGGCAAGAAATTATGTTTCGAGCCAAACGCGGCGATTGGATGGAAGCAACCCAACGGATTCTACTATGCTCCCGCCTTTCATTCGTACAATCTTTTCTTCGGCGGCGTTGACATCCGCCATTTTGTCACTGAGCCGCTGTTTAAACCCGACCTCTTAAGCTTTGCGACGGATGTGGAGGCGGCCAAGAAGGAATACTGCAACTGGGATGATGGCATGTTCCAGGGCTTTACCGATATCGATCGCGAGACCGTGCTGAACGACGACGACGGTTCGCTGACCGGCCTGAGCAGCCCGATCAGCGCCGCGCCAAGTCCTGCGCCAACTCCTTCGATAAATGAAACCATCTCGGTCAACAAAGAGACCTTCTTCAACGCGCCGACCGAGGCTTGGGAATGCGCTTCCGACTATCCGATCAACGCGCAAGGCGATGCGAAATGCCTGCCTGCGACAGCGAAGACCAGCCCTTACGAATATGTCAGTACGGTGGTCTATCCGGAATGCGCCAAAGCCGTGCCGGATAGCGACGCTCCGCTTAGGTTCTGCGCCGACAATAATTGGGGCAGTAACTGCACCTCATCCCCGCCGAACAATGGATGTATGGGCATACCAATTTATCGGCAACTGCTTGTCTCGGGAGAAAAGCAGGATCCCATCAAACAAATGAAACGAATGATGGGCCAGAACAACTTCCAGCGCAGCGCCTTGACCGCGAATCATGGTATCTATTATATCGACACAACGATCTCGAAAAAGACGCAGCAAGACCACCAGTTCATCAGCGTCAATACATTCACTGGCGGAAGTTTGTATGACTTGTTTTTCCTCTTCACGAAAAGAGACACGTCCCAGACCTACATATTATTCGTCGGAAAGGGATTGCCGGAGAATTGGGACAAGCAGGCAGGAAATGTGAATCCCGGCTACGAGGGCCTGACTCTGAACTTCCAGTTCTCCGGCGCCGGCGCCGACGCGAGCAGCGGCGCGTGGAGCAGCAGCTACAGTCCATCGACGGGCTACCTGACGTTGAAGTTCGATGCGTCGAAAATCGCCACCCAGTACAGTCTGAGCACCGCGGTTCGGAACAGCAAGCCGCAGGTGACGCTCGGCGCTAAAGTTTGCCAGCCCGCCACGATGTGCACGTGGAGCGCCAACCAATGCCAGTGCAACTCAAGCGGCCCCTACGCTTCCATCTGCGCGCAATTAAACGCGGCAGGAAAGACCGTATGCGACTGGTCGGTGAAGGACCTCGACTGTCCGGCGGCGGGATGCCCGGCCTTTCAGATCAAATTCCCCTCCGAATGCGCTGATGGTAAAACCGAGGGCTGCTTCGTCGCCAACGATGTAAATCATCGCCCGGCGGCGGCTGAATTTGATTTCACCACCGACCCTTACTGGAACGCAAACTTCAATCTCGCAAGCGGCTCGGTCGCAGGTCAGCAGTGCACCTACACAAAGCAACCGACCACATCCACGCTATGCCCCCTGCCATGAGTTAAATTCGGCGCGAGCGCGCAGGTGATTCGATTCGCCGCGTGCTCGCGCCGCTCAATTTGAAAATTCAAATTCCGAACGCAGGCCCCGCCTGCCCTGTTCCCTGGCCCGCGTTTCTCGAACTCGCCGCCGGAAGCGCAACGGAACCGACGCCCGTCACTTGGTTCGTCCGGGCCGGCGAACGCTCCTCACTTTGCCGCTGCTTCCCCCGCCGCAAAAGAATCGATCGCCGCCGTCGGACTCGAGCCCCGATACCATCAGTCCGGGCGGCATCTCGAGCTTCTCCAGTACTTCTCCGGTTTGCGGATCTACTCGCCGCAATTCGCTCATCTCATCTTCCCAGGCGCCGTGCCACAGCTCGCCGTCGACCCAGGTGACCCCGGTGACGAAGCGATTCGATTCGATAGTCCGAAGAATAGCTCCGGTCGCGGGATCGATTTGATGGATCTTCCGGTTTCGATACTGACCGACCCAGAGCGTCCCTTCGGCCCATGCAAGCCCCGAGTTGCCGCCGGCCGGCGCCGGGATTGTGGCGACCACGCGGCCGGTCTTCGGATCGATTTTCTGAATGCGATCGCCGGCGAGTTGATGCAGGTGCTCGCCGTCGAAGGCCGTTCCCGCGCGCGCGGCGACCTCGATGGAGCGCAACGTTTTGCCGCTCGCAGGATCGAAGGCGTTCAGCTTCGCTCCGCACGCAATCCAGACGCGCCGGCCGTCAAACGTGACCCCGTGCACATGGTCGGCATCGGGAAACGGTCCATACTCGCAAAGTATTTCGGCCGGCGATCGAATCATGCCGCAATCCTGGCCGCTCGACAGCGACGTGTGGAACAACAGGGTCGTGGTGAATCCCGGCGCCGGCGGCGTTATCCATCGGCGCGCTCGCCCGCGGCCATACGATTGCGCCTTGCCGGCCACGGCCAGCGAGCCGAGTCCCCGCTCAACGGTGCGCTGGCTTGCTCCAAGCGCCAGCGCCGAACTCGACCAAGCCTCGCCGTCGGCGAGCAAGGCGAGCACGGCCGCATGCTTGTCTTCGACCGGCGGCGCCAACACCACAACCTCGCGGCCACGGCGCGGCGCCAGCACAAACCCACGCCTCGTCGCGCTCACGCGGGCCGCCGCTCGAAGTATCGCGCGCAGGCGCCCGACTTCGACCCGCAACCGCGCACGATGCGATTCGTCGGCGCGCCTTGCTCCGAACGCCCGCGCAAGGAGCATCTCTCTTGGCGCATCTCCCGGCCACGCCTCGCCCAACGCACGCGCCAGCGCGAACAACACGGGCCGCCTCGCGAGCGAGATCGATGTGCCGGCGTAACGCACGACATGACGGCACGCGTCCACGACAAACGCTGTCGAGGCATGCAACGCCTCGACCTCTTCAAGCCGCAAGAGTCGCTCCGCGCCGCTCGCAATCAGGCGAGCCGCGGGCGTGTTCAGAACGAGAGACGCGCTTTCCACCTCGGCCATCAGCGCGGGGATGCCGGCATGGCGCGCCGACCGCTCGGCGCGAACGAGAGCCGCGCGCGCGGCCTTCGTTCTGAGACGCCGGATCGCGATGCCCGCGATTAGCAACTCGTGGGCGGTCCGCAACGCGGGCGGGAATGGCGCGGGATCGAGCGCGGCGAGCCTGCGCTCGGCCTCGTCGAGACGCCCGATAAGCAGGAGCCGCCGCACCTCAAGGTAGCGGGCATACGCGGCGTTGACGCGGTCGCCGTGCTCTTCGAGCGTCGCCCGCGCCGCATCGAGCGCCTGCGCGGGCCTGCCAAGATCGCGCGAGACGAGCGCAATCTCGGCGTCGGCGACAACGCATCGCGCGCGGGCCACGGCTTCTTTCGGATCGAAAGCGCGCACGGCGCGCTGAAGGATGGCCTTTGCTCGAACGAAATCGCCGATCTGCGCCATCGCGTCGTCGCGCAGCGCGAGCGCCGGCGCGTCGTCGCGCAAAGCGACGCGGTTCAATGCGCCGAGCGGATCGCCCGTGGCGAGCGAGCGCGCGCGCCGCGGCCGTGATCAGCGGGTCCATCGGCAACCCGTCACGTTTGTTACTCCTTCCATTGGAATCCCGCCACACTTGTAACTCACACCTTCCGGCGCGCGGCGCTAAATTTACCATGCCGGATCGAGAACGAACGCAGCAGCGCACCTGCGACAGGGGAGCAAGGCGATGACGAAACACACCATCGGCACACGCGAAGAATGGCTGGCCCAGCGGCTGGAGCTGCTGAAGGCGGAAAAAGAGATCACGCGGCGGAGCGACGAGCTGGCGCGGCGGCGGCAGGAACTGCCGTGGGTCCGGATCGACAAGGATTATCGATTCGAGACCGACGAGGGAGGCGTCTCGCTCGCCGATCTCTTCCGGGGGCGCTCGCAGCTCCTCGTCTATCACTTCATGTTCGGTCCCGACTACGCCGCGGGATGCCCCTCCTGCTCGTCGATCGCCGACGGCTTCGACGGTTTCGCCGTCCACCTTGCGAATCACGGCGTGATGCTCTGGGCGGTTTCGCGGGCGCCGCTCGCCAAGCTGCGCGCGTACCAGCGGCGGATGGGCTGGACCTTCGATTGGGCGTCGGCGCTGAGCAGCGACTTTAACTTCGATTTCAACGTTTCGATCACCGAGGAACAACAGCGCGCGGGCGGCATTGAATACAACTACGCGCGCGGCCGCCATCCGCTGGACGCCGAACAAATCCCGAAGCCGGTTACCCAGTTCGCGGCCACATGCGGAACCGACGCGCCCACCTACAGGCGGGAGCGCTCGGGAATGAGCGCCTTCGTGCGCGAGGACGGCGCCGTCTATCACACCTATTCCACTTACGCGCGCGGGTTGGACGGCCTCTGGGGCATGTATCAATGGCTCGACCGGGCTCCGCAAGGGCGCAATGAACCGAACGGCCCATGGTGGCGCCGGCATGACGAGTACGACCCGCGCTGAACGTTCAAACTGGATGAAGCAAGCGATGATGATTGGCCCGCATCGCTGGCCGATAGAGGCGGAACGATGAATGACCCCACAAATGAGAAATTCGCAGCACCTGCGATCGTCGATCGAAGCGCTTTCCAAGCCGAGTTGGACGCGCTGCGGATTAGGGAGAAGGCGCACACGCGCGAGGGTGACGCGATCGCGGCGGCCCGCCGACGGTTGCCGATGGTGGAAGTGGACTCCGCCATATCGCTGATTGGCCCGCACGGCCCGGTAACTCTTCTCGATGTGTTCGAGGGCCGCCGACAGCTTATCGCATACTACTTCATGTGGCATGCTGGCCGTCCTGCGCCAGAGCAATGCGAGGGATGCACGTGGGTTACATCGCAGATCCGTGAGCTGTCCTATATTCATTCCCGCGACGTAACCTACGCCGTCTTGTGCCAAGGCCCCCATGAAGAGAGCGCCCGGTATCGCGACTTCATGGGATGGGAGATGCCCTGGTACTCGGCCAAAGACTCACTCGACACTCTCCTGGTTGGACGCCGGGTGGGAAAGTTTCATCTCGTTTGCTATCTGCGAAAAGGATCCAAAGTGTTCGAGACTTACTGGACGACGGGGCGCGGCGCCGAGGCGATCGATAACAGCTACGATTTGCTCGATTTGACAATCTATGGCCGGCAGGAGACGTGGGAAGACTCGCCGCCCAGATGGCCGCAACGGTTTGAAGGCAAGCGGAATTTCCGAGCCAATGGACGTCCCACCGCTCAGTGGTCGCGCCTTAAAGCCGGGTATTCCGACGACCTCGGATCCGGCAGGCGCTGAGACGCGCCGTGCAGTTCACCGAGCTTGTGGCCAAAGGTCGCGATGAGTACCGACTCACATTCTCAATCGAGCGGACGCTCCGGCCCAATCGGCATTGATGTGCGCTGCGCACGCCGCTCGATAATTCTGCGCTCGACGGCAAAAGCCCGGCCGGAAACTTCGCGCAGGATTTAACCATTTTAGTCGGCATAAGCGGCGCGATTGAAACGATCAATTACCTCTGCGGCGTGCATAACAAAATCTCTTCCTTCAGCAGTGGGAAACGGCGCGTTGGCGCTTCAACGGTTTTTCCCAGTATCGAATATGCGCAGGAGAGCGTGGCCAAAGAGCGGAACTCCCGCGCACAGGCACGTGCGCTCAGTGACTACTCGCCCACCAAAGCCCGCTTTGAAGCGATCAATCCCCTCGGCAGACGGGTTTTCACCGTGGGCTATTCCTCCGAGGTCATAGACTGAAAAGCCTTGCTCCTTATATGTCAGAATCTCATGCCAGTGGAGATAGCAGTTCAGAATTCCCGCGATGCGGGCCATCTCTCTGTCTTCAAAGCGGCGGCTAGCCGAAAAAAGCAGACGCACGCGGCCGCCATGTTCGTCGCGCAGATTTACGTGGCCACATATGGGCTTGCCGTCGAAATGCGCTACAAGGATGTCAGAACATCCCGAGTACCTATCGAGGACCGCACGATTAACCGGCACGACTTTGTCGGCTTTAACCGCGGCAAGCCCTGCGTAGAGATCGAGAAATTCATCGACCGCAGCCGGGTGATTGAGCTTTATAGCGACTCGCGATCCGAGCCTCTCCGCTTTGCCGATCTTATTACGCGTGCTGGCCTGCATCGATCGAAACAATGCATCGCGATCTTCGTTTAAATCCAGACAAATTGTCGCGCCGGCTTCTTGTCGCAAGACTTTTCGCGCAGCGGAGGAGTCGAGTGTGGAAAAAAAGAAGAGTCGCGCCATCCAGCCAATCGTCAAAGTGTCAATTATCGCGCGGACGTCTTCTGTAGTTGGGAAAAACACCATGCGGTATGGTATTATACAGGCGATTTTTCGCTCGATGACCACCATAAACGTTGAATCCTCAATCTGATTACCTGTGAATGTTATCGCTTCGGCGTGCAGGTTTTTCAAAAGCTTGTAGATATTTCAACCACAAGTTCGGCGTGAGCGTGCCGTCAGCTAGTCAAAACATAGAGTTGTCAGCCACACCACTCCTGTTGGATTATTAGATGTTCTGGCTGCCTGTTATTGTTCACCTCGCCAGCCCGTTTCCGACGCAATATGCATGCCCTGGCGATACGCGCCGCTATAGACGAATTTTGACAGACAGGACTCTGGAAAATAGATGCCTGCCTGATAGAGCGGGGAGGGAAATAATTACATAGACAGAGTGCTGTTACACGGAATTGAGAGAAGCTGAAAGCAGCAGGATCATTGCGGCGCCGGCAACGGAATGAACGAAGAGCAGCCGGTTCAGCGCGGCGGAAGTTCCGGGAACAATGCGCACACGGGGCGGTGAGCGAAGACCCAGGAAGTACGTCGGTCGGCGCGCGCCCTCGATCGCGGCTTTCGATACAAGGCGCGGTAATCCTGGCCGACCTGAAGTAACGGAAATATGCCAGATGGGCCGCCGGGAGAGCGAGGATCGGCGGCTCAAGTAGCCGCGGCGGATCGGGCGGTCGATTTTCTCCCGCTCGATACCGTAATGGCCAAAAGAGGCGGCTGAATACGAGGTTCGCGGCCTTTATGCGTCGTTCTGGAGATAAGCTTCGACGGATCGTTCGGTGATTACGTCCTGCGAATTCGCGCCGCGCAGCAGCAGAAAAATACGGCAGCAGTCTTCGAGCAACAGCGTTCGATAAAGCGCCTGGTCCAGCGAATTTCCGGTGGTGAATGACCCATGGCCGCGAATCAGCAGCGACGGCGATTTTTTTAACGCTGCCACGATCGCAGCCGGATCTTCGCCCGATTCTTCGCCGGGCACGCTCGTATCAATAATTGGAATCGATTGAAGACCGATTATCGCTTCGTTATGAACCGGTCGAATCCTATCGGTCTTCGAGCTGATCGCGGCGGCGATCGCATGAACGCCGTGAACATGAACGATCGCTTGCGCCGCCGTGGAATTATACAGAGCGCGATGCACCTGCGCTTCGCATGACGCTTCGACCGGAATCGCCAACCCGTCGTTCAATTCGACCAGAATCAGATCGTCGTCTGAAAGCCGGCCCAGATTCTTTCCGGTTCGAGTGATGAGAAACCGGTCGCCGATTTTAACGCTCAGATTGCCGCCGCGCGTCGTAACCAATCCGCGCGCATACAATTCCTTGCCGACTGCAATCAACTGTTCGGAGTATCTCTCAGTCATCGAACGCTCCGCTCGGAAAGGTGACCACCGGCAAAATTAACCAACTTTATCCCGCGTTTCTCGCCATCTTAGTCTCAGCGGGCACAACGGCAAAGTCAATCCGAATTCGCAAAGCAAGGCTTAAATTAGCATGCGACAGAGCCGAAGTTCGCTCCGTTCAGCGATTTGGGCGGCGATTTCACGCTCCAGGTCCATTGAGCCAAGCCAGTGGTGGAGAATTATTTCAGATTATTAGAATTGCTTAATAAATCTAAGAAAAATTCTAATCCTATTGCACTTGCGGAATTATTGGACGCTGCAAGGTCAGGAAACGGCTCCGCCGGACGCCTTCATCGCCGCTGGCGGCGTAGCGTCAAGCTGCAAATCCCTCCTGTTCGCGCCGGTCGCGCCGATCAAACCCGTGATTTCTCCGTCCTCTGAGACCTGTTACCTCGGCACGACGGGCAACGAAACGTACGAGGCCATCGCACGCTCATGGTACACCGATTGCCTCGCGACGATTCCTTTCACGCCCTCGCCAAAGGCCTCGCCGGTGTTCAAATTGCGATCGAAGCGCGGAAAGTTGCTGGAGCTGATTTCGAGCCGAATTCGATGGCCGCGCAGAAAAAGATTGCTGGTCGCCCAAAGATCGATGGTGAATTGGTATGGCCTGCCGGCGTCCATCAACTGCGGGCGGCTCGCCGATTCGCGATACCGGGCGCGGATGATCCCGTCGAGGAGATTCTGCGCGTATCCGTCGGGATGCACATCGACCAGTTTTGCGGTGAAGTCGGTGTCGACCGCTGAAGACGCCGCCCACAGGACCACGCTTACCGGTCCGGTGATTTCCAGCGGCTGCTCAAGGGGTTCCGAGGTATAGACCAAAACGTCGTCCCGATCCTCGACCGTCCGCTGATCCTGAACGCCCATATCGATCGCGAGATTGCCGCCGCCGAGGCTCGGAACCGGATCGTCGGGATCGTAAACGAAGCTATCAGCGCTTTCCTGGTCTGGGGGCACGGTCGAAAGCGCGCCGTCGCCGCGAATCGAATTGGCTCCTCGCTTGCTATGCAGATAATACGGCGTTGGGCGAGCGTTCGGCGGCGGCCAATCGGACAACGAGCGCCATTTGTTCTCGCCGAGCGTAAATATCGTTACCGGAGGCTCATCCATGACGCCGTTCTCGACATCCTTGAGCCAGTAATCAAACCATCGCGCCAACGTTTCACTGAGGTCGATAAGCGCTTCGGATCCGAAATCGATTTCGCCGGTTCCGCGTGAACTTGGAACGGTGTACGGCAACAGGTGGCCCCAAGGCCCGATTATCAGGCGCTGGCCGTCGCGCGCCTTCTGAAATCCGCTCCGCGTTTTGATGCTTCGATACGCGTTCTGCGCGCCTTCGCCGAAGATGTCATACCAGGAGGTGACGTGCAGCATCGGCACGCTGACGCTCGCCGCGTGCCGGTTAACGTTCGCGCGATACCAGTATTCGCCGTCGTCGGCATGCGCGATGTGATCGGCGAGGTATGGAGCGGTCTCCTTGAGCAATTCAATCCAGTCTTTTATCGGCAGATGCCGGTACCATTTGTCGGTAAGGGGCGTGAACGCATTGAAGCCGAAGCGGGTCTGGCGGAGCAGCGGAAATTCTCCGCCCTCGACATATTCTTTCATCTTTTCGAAAAGATCGTTGCGATGCTTGCGCTTGAGCGTGTTCAAGCCCTTGAAAATCGCATACGGGACTATCCATCCCCACAGCGACGCGCCGCCGGTGTGATAAATCCAACTGGCGTGGTAATCCGATGACGCGGATACTGGAGCCATCACCTGCAATGAAGGCGGCATCGGGTCGTTACACGCAATCATGTATTGCGTAAGCCCGAGATATGACTGGCCCGTCGTGCCGACGCGGCCGTTCGACCACGGCAGGCGCGCCGACCACTCAACCGCGTCGTAGCCGTCCGCGATCTCCTGGAAAATCGTGTCGTATTCGCCTTCGGACTGAAATCGCCCTCGACAATCCTGCACGACGGAGACGTACCCGTAACGCGCAAAGAGAAAATTCGGGCCGTTCGGATCGTCGGTGCCTTTCTTGTTGTATGGCGTGCGGCTGAGAAGAACCGGGAAGCGCCCCGGTTCGTCGGGCCGGATAACGTCCGCATACAAGGTAACGCCGTCCCGAGTCTTCATCGGAACGTTCTTTTCCGTCACGACTTTGCAGGTTTTCCGGGCGCGAACGATCATGCGAACCTCCGGGCGTTGGGCGCGACCGATGCGCATCGCTGGGAAGCCGGAACTGGAGTCTTGGTCGGCGATGCTTTAACGCCCGAACGGAACAATCGCAAAAAACCCGCGCCGGTGGCAACGCTCCGGGCATCAGGGCAGGCGCGCCGCGATCGTTCGGACGGAACGCGGCGCTTGCGCGATTCCCGCCGCCAAGCCGTCGCCGGCCGGCCGGTTCGACGAATTCAGACCGCGGTCGCCGTAATCGCGGGGAGAAATCGATTGCGGAAATCCTCCGCTCCAAGCCCCGTATAAACGGCGATTCGCGACAGGGCCGGTTCCTTAAGATCGCGCGGCTCGAGGCGAATCATATAGGAGCGCGCGACGCGATAGGACTCGGTCGAAACGTCAACAAATCGCACCTTGATGCGTCCGGTTTCAGGATCGAGCAATTGCGGCAACTCGACCGGCGCCACACGCCCGCCGGTGATCGCAATCAACGCGCCGGACCCTCCTTCGAGGAGATAGCGGACCGCGCCGTACCCCAGCGTGCGCGTGTATTCCGTGTCGAAAGGAACCGGCTTGGCGCAGCGCAGCTCGTAACCGATATCCTTCGCGACCACATTCGCCGTCACGCCGATCTCTTTGAGGCAATCGCGCACGCGCTCTCGCAACAGCGCGCCGAGCGGGATATCGGCGATATGGATGTGGCCGTAAGAATCGCGCTCCAAACCGGAGGCAGCCGGCAACGTTTCGGGATCGAGCCGCTCGGCGATGCCCTCCGCGACGATCGCGACGCCGTTGTCATGGCCCATCGAAGCGCGCTTCACGATCGCTCCCACGATGGTGTCGACGACCAGCGAAAAATCGAACTTCTCGCCGCGAAATTCCTCTGGAATCACCGCGAGCGTGGCGCCCGCGGACTTGCACATGCTGAGCGCGAGAAAGCCCGCCTTGCGCCCCATCGACACCGCCAGATACCAGCGGCCGGTGGTTCGCGCGTCTTCCATCAGCGACTCGATAATCGCCGTTCCGGTCGCGCGCGCGGTCTCGAAACCAAAAGTCGGCGCGTTTTCCGGCAGCGGCAAGTCATTGTCGATCGTTTTCGGAACCGTCGCCACGCCGATGCGTCCGCGCGCCCGTTCCGCGATTTGCGCCGCGCCGAAGGTGGTGTCGTCGCCGCCGATGCACAGCAGATAGCGCACGCGCAGCCGTATCAGCGTATCGATCACGCGCTGCAAAGTGGCTTCGTCTCGCGCCGGATTCGTCCGCGACGTCCGCAACACCGACCCGCCCGTAAAATGAATCCGGCTGACATCCGCGATGCGAAGATCGACGGTGTGGGATGTATCGCCCTCGACCAGCCATCGGTACCCGTCGCGCAAACCGATGACGCGCAGGCCGTTATTGATCGCTTCGATGGCGGCGGAGGCGATCACGCCGTTGATTCCCGGCGCCGGACCGCCGCCGACCAGAATCGCCAGGACCGGAAGACCGTCGCTCATCACAAACCCTCCCGCTGATTTTTCAACTACCACGCTTGCCGCGGCGAACGAATAGGCCGCGCTCGGCCAGGCGTGTCCGGCCGCAGAAGCGCTAATGTCCGGCGATGCGCTGTGTAAGCGTGTTTAATTAGCCCCGCGTTAATTGCGGCCTAACCGAAATGTAACAATTGCTGCCTAAACTCGCCCAAGCGAAGTCTGATGGATTCCAACGGGAAGCAAGTTTTCAACAGTGCAAGAGGAGGAACGATGGTAAAGGTCAGGAATTTTGTTGCGCTCGGTCTGTTGGCGCTTTTGGCGTTCGCGGGGCCGCAAATCGCCCACGCCCAGATGCTGATCAACGGAGCCGGCTCAACCTTCGGCTACCCCATCTATTCAAAATGGTTTGACGCTTACACCAAGGTCGATCCGAGCGTGCGGTTCAACTACCAATCCATCGGCTCAGGCGGCGGAATCATGATGCTTCGCAACCAGACCGTCGCGATTGGCGCGAGCGACGCGCCGTTGAGCGACGCGCAGGAAAAGCAGATGCCCGGACCGGTGCTGCATTTTCCCTCCGTCCTCGGCGCCGTCGTGATGTCCTACAACCTTCCGGAAGTTAAGAGCGTCATCAAACTCACCGGTCCTGCGATCGCCGACATTTATCTCGGCAAGGTGACCAAATGGAACGATCCTGAGATCGCCAAGCTGAATCCGGGCGTGACTTTTCCGGACAAGCCTATCCTTGTGGTCCATCGTTCCGAGGGCAGCGGCACCACCTACATTTTTGCCGATTACCTGTCCAAAGTGAGCCCGGAATGGGCCAAACAGGTCGGCAAAGGAACATCAATCCGATGGCCGGCCGGGCTTGGCGGCAAAGGCAGCGAAGGCGTTACGGGTTTGGTTCAGCAAACCCCGGGCGCGCTCGGTTACGTCGAATTAACCTACGCCCTCGCGAACAAAATCTCCTTCGCCACCGTACAAAATCATGACGGCGCATGGATCGTTCCCAGCCTGCACGGAGTCACTAAAGCCGCGGCCGGAGCCGCCGCGAATATGCCGGCTGATTTTCGCGTGTCGATCACCGACGCGCCCGGCGCCGAATCCTATCCGATTTCATCGTTCACCTGGCTGCTCATCTACCAGACCCAGGCGAGCAAGGCGGCCGGAACGCAGGTCGTTAATTTTCTGAAATGGGCGCTGACCGACGGTCAAAAGTACGCGCCAGCGCTCTATTATGCGCCGCTGCCGAAATCCGTCGTCAAAAAGGAACTGGCGCAACTTGCCGGAGTGTCGATTCCCGCGAACTGACGCGGCCGGCAAACAATCACAGGAGATGAAGGCAATGGATGTTCAAAAGCACGTTCGATTTCGACGCTTCGCCGGCCTCACCGCCGGCGCCGCCGCGCTTTTGTTGGCGAGCGGTCCGGTGACGTCGTATGCGCAAACCGCCGGCAACCCGACGGTGATGGCCAGCGCACCGGCCGATCCGCCAATGAAGGTCTCGGCCCGTAACGACGCGCCGCCGCCGAAAGCCGAGGATTGCGCGATCGTCACGGTCTCGACGCCCATGAAGTACGCCTGCAACGGCAAGGTCTATACGAGTTACGAACTGCAGCATCTTCGCGAAAAGTGGGAGGCGGCGCATAAATGATGAACCGTTCCGGGTGGTTTGAAGCGGCGGGAGGAGACCAGCCGCGGACGCACGGTGGCGATGTCGCCGGCGGCGAGCGGACGCTTCGGGCGTCCGTCCGCCGGCGCGCGTTTGCCGGCCAAATAATTCGATATTTTTGGAGCTACCGAATGAAATTATCCACTGGCTTGACGATTGCTGCCGCAGGCCTCGCGCTGTTCCTGGCGGCGTTCAACGGAACGGGCGGCGTCGCCTACGCGCAAGCCTCGCCATACGCTTCCGGGGGGATGAGTGTTTCGTCCGGCGGACTCTCGCCAATCAGCGCGAGTTCCGGGATGACGCTGTGGACGGATCCGGCGACCGGCGAAGTTTTCACCCGTCCGGGCCCCGGCCGCACGCCGCTGAATCTGCCCGTCGCGAGTCCGCAAAGCCAGCAGGATCTGATGCAGAAGCTGCAGCAGCAGGAGCAAAAGACCGCTGAGCTGGAACAGCAGGTTCAAACGATCGAACCGGCTTGGCAGGATTATCTCGGCAGTTTCAAGAACAAGGTCAGCATCGGCGGACAGTTCTGGGGCGACTGGTCGATGTACACGCATACGAGCTGGGCGCCTCAGTTGCTGACCCAGATCAATCCTCCGGGTCCCGGAAACAATCTTTACAACTCGTTCGATATCACGCGCGCGTATATCAACGTCTTTTTCAACCCGACCTCTGACTGGACGATGCGGCTTACGCCGAACATCTATCGCACCACCGGCACCACGGCGAATCAGGGCTACGGCAAGACCGGCGGCATCGGCAGCGATTTGCAGGGCAATCTCGGTTTCCGCCTGAAGTACGGTTATGTCCAGTGGAACACTCCGTTCGAAAATCTGGGCATCGACCCGATCAAGAAGGACGTAATCGTCCTCGGCCAGCAGCCCCAGCCGCTCACGGCCTGGGAAGAAGATCTGTACGGCTATCGTTTCGTGAACCTGACCACCTGGAACATGAGCATCTCGTCAACCTTCCCCGGCGTGAGCATCCAGGGTCCAATCACTTTCGGTCCCGAGAATCTGCAGTACATCGATTACAATATCGGCGCGTTCAACAACGCCAGCTTTCACGCGCTCGAGCAGACCAACACCAAGGAGGTCATGGCGCGCGTATCGCTCTATCCGTTTGGCGCGCGCTGGCGTTTCGACGGACTTGGCTTGACGACGTTTTACGATTATGGATACGGCAACGTCACGCCCGACAACCTCGATATTCCGTCGAACCTGAAAGGCCCGAACGCGCGAATCGAACGCCTCGCGGAAATCGTGCACTACACGGCGGACAATTGGGGCCTCGCCTTCGAGTACGACTGGGGCAAAAATGCGTGGACGCCCGGCAACCAGTATTCGGGTTCCGGTCCGGCCGAGATCTTCGGAGAAACGCCGAGCCTGCCGCCGGCCGCCACGCTCAACCAGGAAGCGTTCGCGAATCTCGCGAGCGCACTGCTCAACAACGGCCGCACCACGCAGCAGGCGTTCAACCTGTTCGGCCATTACCATATTCCCGACACGAAGTTCACGCTGTTCGGATGGATCAACCAGTTCAACACCAATACTGACGTGAATAACAATCCGTTCGACTGGCAGCGGTATGTCGTCGGCATAGCCTATCAGTACAATGAATACCTGCGCTTCGCGATCGATGAACAGGCGATTCTGTACTATCAAAACCAGTACAACTTCCCGGTCTCGTACGCCAAGCAGTTCAACTTCGTGGCGCCGAAGGGCTTCAAGGGCAAGACCATACCCAACGTAGTACTGCCCGACATGCATACGACGATGGTCAACATCGAGTATATGTTCTAACGCATTCGGAGAAAGAGAAAATTATAATGCCGATAAAACGCAATTACGGACGTGACGGCGCCTCAAACGGCCGCGGCGGGCGATTTTCGTCCGCCGTGCGGACGGGTGCGGCCGCCCTCGCCGCTCTCGCCCTGCTCGCATTCGCGGCGCCGAATTGCCGGGCGCAATCCGGCGCCTCCGAAGGCTCCGCGCAAACGCGAAGCTCCGGCGATATGAGCAAGTGGATTGGGATGACCACGCATCAGGTGCGCAAGAAGCTCGGAGAACCGACTTCCTCGCAAATGCTGCAGGAAACCGGCGGGCTCTTGATGGTCTACGCCAAGCCCGGCAAGCCCCACTACGTGTTCGAGTTCGGGCCTAACGGCAAGGTCGATAAGGCCACTGTACTCCACTAAACGCTTGGGCCGTCGGACGGATTGACCCGTTCGGCGGCCCTTTTTTGCGCCCGCGTTTTTTCGCGCGGGCGCCTGCTACGATAGAAAACGGTGACGCCCAATAAACTACATGCATCCGTCTCGATTTTGGCCGCGGCTCTGCTTGGACTTTGCTCCTGCGCGGCGCCGGGATCTCCTGCCGAGGGCTATCCTCCTCCGCCCGGCTTGTCTCCCGCTCGCACCGCGTTGATAGCCAAGCTGGAGCAAGCCGAGGAATCCGACGTGGGCAACTCCCAAGCCTACACCTGGAGCAACCCCGATCTCGACAACCGCTACAAAGAAAAAGCGAAAGAAGTACAGGCGCTGATCATAGAACTAGAGGCCGGGGATAACGTCCCGCCCCAAGAGATAAATGACGCGCTCGATAATTCTTCCTTGCGCGGGCTTGGCGGCTACTGATTAATCCAAACGCGCGCGCGCGCCGAGTGCGCCGGCTTTCCCGTTAATTTCCAAAAAATTGAGCGAGGCGGCCCGCCGGCCGTCTCGCTCTCATGATGCGTAAGCGTAATGCCGGCGCTTGCGCTAACCGCGCGACGGCAGCCGCACTGTCGCCTTCGCCCGCACCGACAATTCGCCGTCCTGCTGCGCCGCGACCTGTTCGATCTCGGCGTAATGCTGGCCGTCCTGAGCGAAGGTCCGCTTGACTTCGCCGTTGATGTACAGCGTGTCGCCGACCGGATTGTGCCGGCGGATCTGCACCTCGATATGGCTCAGGAAGCCGGCGTCGCCCATCCAGTTGGTCACGTGATGCGTCATCCAGGAGCATCGCTCCGGCCCGTAGTCGTAGGCCGCCGGCGTGCCCACCAGTAACGCCAGATCATCTTCCCAGTGCACGCGCTCCGGTATGTCGGGGATGCCGAACTTGTTCGGAATTCCGAGTCCCGGATGTTTCTGCAATTGCCGCCAGGCGAGCTTGTTCGCCCGTATATACAGTCCGCCCCAGCCCTGCGCGAAGGCGATAAATCCGGTCGCGGTCATCGGCCCTTTGACCATCGTCGGCAGCTTCTCGCCCGCTTTTACGTCCTCGATATAGCGGGGCGTGGCGCCGCGGACCTCCTCGGCCTCATACAGCGCGAAGATTTTCGTCAAATCGTCGCGCGAGTAATGGACCGGTTTTTTCGCCTTCACTTCCGTGTATTTGGTGCCGCGCTCGCGCGCGGTGTCGCGCTCGGTGCGAAAGCACCAGCTATCGCCCTCGGCGACAACCTCGTCGCGTTGATTGATGAATTCGCAGCGATAGATCTGCTGGATCGAGCGGCCGGCGAAGCGGGTATCATGCTCGATCAGATCTTTCAGCCAGACGCGCGTCCGAAACTCGTCGCCGTGCAGCATCGGCCGCCGCCACGTCACGTCGATCCCTGCGAACATCGCATGTACGCCCGGCAATCCGCCCACGTAGCCGCTGAAAACCCGGTCGAGCGGGAAGATAAAGGACGGCGGCGCGGCCAGCCGGCCATACGCCGCGCCGCGCGCATAGGCCGGATCGCACCACAAGGGATTGTCGTCGCCGATTCCATGCGCCCAGTGACGGATATTGTCGCGGCTCGCCTCATGGCACCACGGTTCGAGCGTGTCCTCGATCGCCACGCCGATCAGCTTGCGCAGATCGGCGACGCTCTTGTCCGTGATAAGTGAAAAACGCTGTTGTGGCGATGCTGCCATTACTGAGTTCCCGTCGCTCCTTGTGTTCCGCGAATTTCGGCCTGCGAATCGCTCTATTTGAAACGCGGGATGATCTTCTCGCCGAAAGCGCGAATCTGATTCTTGACCACTTCCGCTGGCAACAATCCCTGATCGCCCTGCCACATGAACCATTCCGGATTGACGTTTTCGGCGAGCGCGTCCATCTCCTTGCGCACGCCGTCAACGTTGCCGAAAAAGGCGAACTTCGCTTTTTCAACGCGCTCGAGCGTGCATTCCTCGACCGGCAGCATCCGGCCCGCATACTTCGCGTCGTCTTCGGGGAAACGCCACGCCTCCCAAAACCCGAAATGGTAGAAGAATTTCCGGAAGCCGACGCCGACCGCGCCGTCCTGCGCCATCCGCATCGCCTGCTCGCGGTTCTCGCCGATATTGACGCAACGCAGCACGCCGATGCCCTCGCCGAGGTTGAGCTTGCGCCCGTGCTCGGCCGATTCCTTGCGATAGATCTCCGCCAGCTCCCGCACCCGCTTCGGTTCTGAAATCAGGATGCTCGGCGTGATCCGCTCGCGCGCCGTCCAGCGCACCGTCTCTTCGCTCACCGAAAACGCCTGAAACAGGGGCGGATGCGGCTTTTGATAGGGCTTCGGAATCAGGTTGATTGCGCGGATGTTGCCTTTCTCGTCGACCTCGCCCGGCGCGCCGAATTCGCGCGTCCACTCGTGCGGCGCCCACGGCGTGCCGGTTTCGAAAGGATACGGAAATTCGTAGTGCTTGCCTTTGAAACGAAACGGTTCGTCGCCCCACGCCAGCTTCAGGATGCGAAAAACCTCTTCAAACGCCTCGCGATTCGTCCGATCGACTTCGCTCTTGTCGCTGACTGTGGCGGAAACGTGAATCTTTTGCGCCATGTTGTTGAGCCAGCGCGTTTGATAGCCGCGCGCGAACCCAATCAACGTGCGCCCCTTGGTCAACTGATCGAGCCATCCGATTTCCAACGCCAGCCGCATCGGATTCCATCCGGGCAGCACATAGCCGATCGGCCCGACCTTGATATGCCTGGTGTTGTGGATCACATGCTGGGTCAGCAGCGGCAGGCTGCCCATCTCCAGCCCCTCGCCGTGCAAATGATGCTCAGGAAAGGCGACGGCGTCGAAACCGACCTCTTCGGCCAAGCGCGCCATTTCCACAACTTCATCGATCATCTTCTGGAAATATTCCGTGCGGTTCGAGATCGGCCGCAGCTTGCGCCGTTCGTCGAGCGTCGCCGGAATTGTGGGTAGAAAAAAGAACAGAAACTTCATGCGCTGTCCTCCTTTAGCAGCCGTTGCGCGCAGTCACGGCGGCTATTCATAGCACCAATCGATCGCTTGGCGTTAACCGGCCGAGCGGCCGCCTTGGACTTGGCCCCGATCTTCGCGCAGATTAGATTGGGGAGCCGCGGCGGCTCCCCGCGGAAAAGGAGCAACTCCGATGCAAGTGGGAATGGTTGGATTGGGCCGGATGGGCGCGAACATGGTTCGCCGCCTGCTTCGCGCCGGTCATCAATGCGTGGTCTTCGACGTAAGCCCGGCGACGGTCAAATCGCTCGCCGACGAAGGCGCGGTCGGAGCCGCGTCGCTGGATGATTTCGCCGCGCGGCTGACCAAGCCGCGGGTTACCTGGATGATGGTTCCGGCGGCGGTGGTCGAACGCACCGTAACCGATCTCGCCAACCGCTTCGAGTCCGGCGACATTATCGTCGATGGCGGCAATTCCTGGTACGGCGACGACATCCGACGCGCCGCCAACCTGCGAAAAAAGGGCATTCACTACGTCGATTCCGGAACCTCCGGCGGCGTCTGGGGATTGGAACGGGGCTTTTGCCAAATGATCGGCGGCGAACCCGAAATCGTCAAACACCTCGATCCGATCTTCGCCGCGCTCGCTCCGACGGTCGAAAGCGCATCGCGCACTCCCGGCCGCGAAAAGATCAAGGGCAGCACCGCCGAACACGGCTATCTGCATTGCGGTCCGAACGGCGCCGGCCATTTCGTCAAGATGGTCCATAACGGCATCGAATACGGATTGATGGCCGCCTACGCCGAGGGTCTGAACATCCTGCGCCATGCCAATGCCGGAAAGCGCCGCGAGAGCGTTGACGCCGAAACCACCCCGTTGCGCGATCCCGAGCTATATCAATACGACCTCAACCTGACCGAGATAACCGAAGTTTGGCGGCGTGGCAGCGTAATTGGTTCGTGGCTGCTTGATCTGACCGCAAACGCATTGCTTGGCGACCCCGACCTGACGAACTTCGCCGGCCGCGTCTCCGATTCCGGCGAAGGGCGATGGACTGTCGACGCGGCGATCGACGAAGGCGTGCCGGCGAACGTCCTGACCGCCGCGCTATACGAGCGTTTCAGTTCGCGCGGCCAGGCTGAATTCGCAAATCGAATTCTGTCGGCGATGCGCTATGAATTCGGCGGCCATTTGGAAAAAAAATCCTGAGGCCCCGCCGGCGCCGAATATCGCCGGGCGGGAGTCGCATCGGGCCTGGAGGATTCGACGCCGGATGCGGAAAAAATCCATTCGCGCGCGGCGCAACTAGATAATGCGCAATATTGCACGAACCAAAATCGAATCGGATGAATCGGATGAATCGTCGGACGGCGGGCGTCTAGTCGCCTTCAATAATTGATTCGGGGTCGGCCAGTCCGGTTTCGACCGTGGTCGCCGTGCCGCGCGCGGCGATCTGATGTGGACGCATCGCTTCGACGCGCGCAATCGCCTCTTCGGGCGATTGCGCTTGCACCGGCACTTCATACCACGTGATGATTTGTACGCGAATGCGATACTGTGCCATGAATCAACTTCCGCCAATATTAACGCCTTCGATACGCATCCCCTCGAAGCATGGGGTCAATCACAGCAATAATCCCAAGATATGTAAACAATTATTTAAATTTAACAGACTTTGACTTGCAACTTATTCTCCAGAATCACCTACGCTTATTTTTGCGAATTTCAGTCTTTAATCAGTTTATAAAGTCAAAATTAGGCACAAACTGGCTTAGCCAGTCGAATGTGTGAATTGATTTATGAGTTCCACACCCGGAAAAGATCAACCCGGCGGCCCGCCAATTCGCGTTACCGCTAATGAGAAGACCGTAACGCCAGCGCCGCTGCGTTGTTTTACCGCGTCACGTTCACGTTTCCGGGATTTTTGAAAATATCTATTTTCCGAACGGACGCATCGAATCGCTCGGCCTCCAAATCAAGCCTGCTGGCGCACCGCCATAGACGCATCCTCTCCGCGACGTGCGCGAAATTCTTGTTTGACGCGCGACGAGACGTGGTTCAATCATAGCTCTGACCGATCGCGAACCGAGCTTTTGCAATGAGCCGAATCTTCACCTGCACGTGGGCGCCGACTACTACCACTCTGCCGCGCCTGATGGAGCCGATTTCGCCCGTCTATGCGAACCGCGCAATCCGCAACCGCCGCCGCCATTACGAGCGATGGAGCGAACGGCTCGACGGCTTTATCGCGATCGGCGACTCCTTTTGCGCCTACAATCCCGTTTACGCCCAAGGGATGACCGCGGCGGCGATGTCGGCGACGATGCTGCGCGGATGCCTTGAACGGCTCGGCCCGGCCGAGAGCGCGCTCGCCCGCGAGTTCCATCGCGCCGAAGCTGAAATCCAGCATGGCCCATGGATGCTCTCCGCGGGCGTCGATTTGCGTTTTCCGTTTACCGCCGGCGACCGGCCGCTCTCGCTCAAACTATTCAATCAATACCTCGATCGGGTCGGCGCCGCCGCGAGCGATCCGGTCGTCCGCACCCGCCTGCTCGAAGTCGCGCAACTGGTGCGGCCGTTCGACGACCTGTTCGAGCCGTCGATTATGATGCGCGTCGGCGCGCGAACCCTCGCGCACGCCGCCGCATCGCTCTCCCGCATCTTTTCGATTAACGGCGCGCGGAACATTCCGCCGATGCCGCCTCCGCCGGCACGCCCGGAGCCGCCATCCGCCCGCGCCGCGCAATCGATATCCTAATTAACTTCTTTTCAGCACCAGTCAGTATCCGCTAATCTCAGTCCGGCATGGTTAATTTATATGCCTGGATGTGCAGACAATGACAGGATGACAATTACATAACCAGTGTGGTGTCCCGCAAATAACTTCCATCTGATGCCTTATCGGCTCAGCGCGCAGGTCGCCCACCGCGGGGCGACCAGGGATGGATTGCCGGGTCCGGGCCCGGCAATGACGAACAGAGTTGGTCATGCCCGGACTTGATCCGGGCATCCACGCGGAGCGCAAACCTATTCAGGGGACGCCGCATTAGAATATGTATAATCTCATTGAAGCGGAGGGAATTCGAGCGATGGAAGCCAAATTGATTCAGGAAAAACTGCCTGTTTGGCGCACCGCGTGGGCCGCGGTTCGGTCGCCATTCGAACAATGGTCCGACTTCGTACGACTCGCGACAATTCCTTTCTTGATCATGCTCGCGGCCGGTATCGTCTCGGCGCTCTTCGCATGGATGCTGGGCGATTCAACCAACTCCGCGCTTCGCGGCATCCGTGGACTATTCGCGTTAATCGGCGGGCTTGCCGGGATCGTCGCCTACACCTCGCTTCACGTTGCGTGGATCAGGCTGCTGGTGCTCGGCGGAAAAGATCCGCGAACGCAACTGGCGTTCGCCTTCGGTTGGCTTGAAACGCGCTTCCTTTTGATTCCAATCGGGTTGGGCTTGGCTCTTTTCTCTCCCGCGATTGTGATGATGGTAATCTCGGTCGCTGCGGCGTCGTCTGTGGTGAAAGCGCTCGCAATACCGTTGGGAATCGTCACCGGCGCTTTAGCAAGTTGGGCGATGGTGCGTTTCGCGCTGCTGGCGCCGGCAATCGCAGTGGAACGTTTCGCCAGTTTGCGCGCCGTCTGGATTCCCACTGAGGGATTTTGCTGGCGAATCGTCGGCATATTCGCACTCGCGGTCTTTCCAATTTCGCTGATCGCCGGGATATTTGGGGGGATCGCGAAGGCGTCGCATTCCGAGTTTCTAATTCGAGTATTCGCGTGGGGCGTGATGATGGCGATCCAAACCGCAACCATCGGAATTACCGCCGCCGCGGCGGCGATGATCTATCGCGCGCTCATCCCGCCCGAGCCTGCCTCAGCCGCCGCCTGAGAATTAGGTACGCGTACGCTATTCTTGCTTCTTGGTTTGTCGATCTATTTTGTCTTTTGCTCTAGCTCGGCTATGGCCGCGCCGCCAGACCTTGCATCCGCCGATTGGTCCGTGAAGCAGGCTGAAACGCTAAACGGCGAACCGAAGCAGATTGTTTGGAGATTTATAAACGCTCTCTGGGGTATAGACGATGTTCAGCCCAATATGGGCAAACTTTGCTACTTTCGCTTTGTTAACCTTCGTGACTCGGTGGAGCTATCTCTGGTGACTTCTTATGATGCTGGCGGGATGGCAGATTGTAATTGGGTCGACGTTTTCGACAAGGTTCCTCACGGGATCGAAGATTACAAGTTTCCATCTCAAGGACCAGCAGCATATTCCGATGATATTAAAGATATCAACAGCAGCGGAAGTTACGAACTGATCGTGGACGAAGTTTTTGATTCAGTCAGTTCGCCTGATCACTGTATCGCGACATGGCCGGTGATCTACGCTTGGACCGGCAGCGGCTACGGCGACGTGAGCAGCAATTTCAAACACTATTACGAACAACAACTTGCCGTCCTGCAAAAGCGCAACGCCGCGGCCGAGGCCGAGAAGCAGCGGGCGCAAATAGCGGCTTCCGCGCCTGCGGCCCCCGTCTGGAACTGCCGACCCCAAGCCGCCAGTGGCGGGGAAAGCCCGGCGCCTGCGGCGCCGGAGACCAGGATCGGAGCGGGAGTGTCTTTCGATGGCGTCGGCGTCGCGAGTATATGCTCGCCGGCGCCTCCGCCGGCCATGCCCGAGCCGGACCGGCTCGGGCTGGATTGTGACAAGGCGGAAGTCGCCAAGCTCGAACGCTTCATCGGCGTTTCGCGCGACGCCGGGATGAGCGACGCGATCAAATGGGCCAACAGCGAGAACCCCCACGACCGCGAATTCGCCGCCGATGTGCTGGCCGACATCGGTACGCCGCAGGCGATCGAATATCTGAAAACCCTGAGCCATGACTCTAACCGCGCAGTTGCGGTGAATGCGAAATCCTCGATGCAACAACTAGGCAAGCTGTCCAACCCGCTTACCGTCACAGAACAGACCATCCCCTTTGGCGCGCTCGCTCCGTCGAGCAAATGAGTTTCCACTGACGGCCGGCTATCCGCCCGCCAATTGACGGCCCTCGCGGACGGCTTGTACTCACTCGCCAAGGGCGGCGCGGATCGAATCGTGAAAGTGTTCGAGCGCGGGTTCATAGCGGCCGTAAAAAACATTGCTTAAGACGCCCGTCTCGAAATTGCGCTGAATCGTCTCGCCGACCTCGAAATCCTGTTCGACCACGCCCACCAGCAGCTCCATCACCTTGTCCCATCCCGGAGCGCCCGGCAGGCCCCAGCGCCGCTCGTAGCGATCGGCGGCGGCGCCCGCCGGTCCCAGCACGTTGATTTCCGTAACCGACTCCGACGGATTGTCGGGCGCGGGATAGATCCGATAGGCCTCCGCGTGATCGCTCTGCATCACGAACACGGTATTCGGAAATAGATTCATCAGAATCGTCGCGTGCGGCAGCAGGTCCCATCGCTCCGGCGGCAGGCCGCGCAATTTTTCGATCGACGTGCGGATTCCAACCAGCCGATGGCACAGCCCGAACGGATCGAACAGCGCCAGATTCCGCACGAACATCGGCGCGATCGTCGTGCGATGGAGAAACTTTATATGGTAGGCCTCCCAGAATGTGTCGCTGACCAGCTTCCAGTTCATCCGGCGCCGCACGACCCGCCGTTCGCGCAACTCGAAATCCTCAAGCCCGCAGGATTCGAGGTCGCGCGCGAGCAGTTCAAGATGAATATCCAGATCGATCTCGCCGTCCGTGCGCGGCGTCACCCACACCATCCCGTACCGCTCGGCGACCGGAAATTGGACCAGGCCGTGGGATTCGCGGTCGAGATGGGCAAAGCCGAAATCGTCGGGAATCGCGCGCAGGCGGCCCTCCGTATCGTAGCTCCATGAATGATACGGGCAGACGAACCGCGCGCCAGTCCGGCCGCATCCGTGCGCGAGGCGCGAACCGCGATGGCGGCAGATGTTGGCGAAGGCGCGCAAGACGCCATCCTCGCCGCGCACGACCAGCAGGGGCGTGGGGCCGAGTTCGTCGGTGAAGTAGTCGCCCGGATTGCGCACCTGCGAACTGAAACCGGCGACCAGCGGAAAATCGTGGAAGAGCGTGGCGCGCTCGCGTTCCGCCCATTCGCGCGAGGTGTACACCGCCGGATTGTTGCGCGTGAACGATTCGGTCAGCGGCGGGCTTCCGGCATCGATCGCATCAAGCGCCTGTTCGATCAGCCGCACCTGCGTCGCATGTTCCGTCGCATGTCGATTCTGGCTTGGGACGTTCGCGGAGGTAATCAATCGCGGCCGGCGGCCTCAAAGAAAACCGGCGCGGCTTGATTGGCGTTTGATTCTTGCAGCGGCGTCGGCGGGTCGCGCTCGGAATTCCGGCGAAAGCGCGGTTTACTACATCCGGAGTCGCGCTACCCGCTTACGGCTGCCGAGGGCCGTTCAACTACATGATCGGCGCGATTACGCGTCGGCGGTCAGGGTGAAACCGTGATGATATTGGTGCCGATTTCGAGTCCCGGCGCGACGCCGAGCGCGACCGTTTGCGCGCGCTGTTTATCGACCGCGTTCGAGACCGCGCCGCTCAGATAGACGGTCTTGCCGATCACTTTGGCGCTTACCTGCTTAAGACCCGCCTGCTGAAGCGCCTGATTGATTTTGATTTGCGTCCGCAGCCAAACCAGCGTCTGCGTGGACAGCGCGTCGATTACCTGTTTGACCCCGCCGACGTTGCGGGCGACGCGCTCCGCTTCGGCCTTGGTCCGGTCGTCGAACACCGTCCCGCGCAGCACCACCACCCCCGGCCGCGTGATTTCCACCGACACGTTGCTGAAGCGGGCGTCGGAATGCATCGCGAGCTCAACCTTCGAGCGCAGCACCCATTCCGGCGGATTAGCCGGCTTGCGCCGCGCGACATGCCGGCGCTTCACCGTGCGCGCAGGCGTGGCCGCGGCCTCCGGAGCCTGCTTGCTCGGAGCAGGCGTGTTCGCGGGCGTGGGCGCGACGCTGGGCGCCGCGGCCGGACTGATCGGCGCCGCCGCGCTCGACGGCATCGATTCCTCCGTCATCGCCGGCGTGCTCGCAGCCGCGGGCGAATTTTCCGCGCCCTGCGCCGGTCGCGCGCCAATCAGCCAAATCAAACTTGCCAGAGCGGCCACCGATGCGAAAAATCGTCCGGCTCGGCGAGTTTTCGCGATCCAAAACGAATCCAGCCGAAGTTTCACGCGGTCAATCTCATGCGGCGCTGTGGAACAATCGAGCATTGCCGTCGCCAAGGTTTTGAAGTGACGCCCGCAGTGTCATCGATCGGCGGCATTCAGAGGTCGAAGTTACGCGGCCGCGATTCCCGTCAAGCAGGAATCGCGGCCGTGGCTGAGGGTTGACGCGGACCGGCCTGCGCCGGTCCGCGCGCCGCCGCTTATTGGTCGGCCGGCAGCAACTCCACCCGCCGGTTCTGCGCCCGTCCCGCGGCGGTCCGGTTGGTCGCC
>JAJXZF010000070.1 GCA_021780225.1 Deltaproteobacteria bacterium
CACTTCCTTGAAGATTTGCGGATCGGGCGAAAACGTCGTGCGCGTGCCGGTGTTCTTCGCGGCGCCGCGATCTTCGACGCGGCTCTTGGGCGCGCCGCGCTCGTAGCGCTGGAACCAAACATGGCCGCCGCGCCGGACTTCGACTTCGAACTCCTCGCTCAGCGCATTGACGACCGACGCGCCCACCCCGTGCAATCCGCCCGATACCTTGTAGGCGCCGCGATCGAATTTGCCGCCCGCATGAAGCACGGTATGGACCACTTCAAGCGTGTCGCGCTTTTCCGTCGGATGCGGTCCGACCGGAATGCCGCGGCCGTTGTCTTCGACCGACAGGCGATCGTCGCCAAGGATGACGACGTTGATTTCGGTGCAATGGCCGGCCAGCGCTTCGTCGACCGAATTGTCCACGATCTCGGAAACCAGATGGTGCAGTCCGCGTTCCGCCGTGTCGCCGATGTACATGCCGGGACGCTTGCGGACCGCCTCGAGCCCCTCAAGTACGCGAATCGATTCAGCGCCGTAGCCGTCAGAAGATTGTTTATTTGTCATGATAAATTCGAACTTTCGATCCGCCCCCGCCTCAGACTCCCCAGCGCAAATTCTACGCCCCGCAGCCTCGGTAGTAAAGCATTCCATGAAACAAAGTGAGGATTTTAAAACAATATCTCGACAGGCTTTAGGTTTGAGAAAAATCGCCGAATTTGCTGAAAATTTCGACGCTCGATGCGCCGCGCCAAAGAAGCCAATTTTCGTGGTGGCTGCGAGACTTTAATATAACGCTATTTGAAATTATTCAGAGATTCTTAAACTGCGCGCGAACCGTCGCTTTGGCGCGCGTGCACACGCCTAGCCTGCCTCGTGCAGATACTTCACAAATTCGGCGGGACCAACGTAACCGACGCGGCGCTCGCGAACGCGGCCGGACGCATCAATGAATAGCGTCGTCGGCACGCCTTCGACCTTGAACTGTCTCATCAGCGCGTCGTTTTGTTTGTCCTTGGCGGTCATATTCGCGCGCATCAGGACGAAACCCGAGGCGGCGCGAATCACCTCCGGGCTGGTGAAAGTCGTGTGTTCCATCTCGCGGCACGGCACGCACCAATCGGCGCTGAAATCGATCACCACGGGCCGGCCCGCGTCACGAGCGCTGGCAAGCCCAGTCTCATCAAATGGCGCAAAGATTAGCATTGGCGCTGGCCGGGCGCGCAGATTGAGCAGCATCACGATGAGCGCTACCGAGGCGGCCACGCCGATTAGAATGCGTATGGCCATGAACGGCCGCCACGAACGCCCCATCGGCGTGACAAATCCAAGGAAAATGCCAGCGGCGGCGGCATAGAAAGGCAATCCGCGCGAAATAATCGCGTCGGGCGCGACCGGATCGAGAAAGTAGAGCCCGAGGCCGACCAAAACGAAGCCAAACAACTGTTCAATCCATCCCAGCCACTCGCCCGAGCGCGGCAAGCTGCGGATACTTCCGGCGGCGAGCGCCAGTGCGACGTAAGGCAGTCCAAGGCCGAGCGCAAGCGTGAAAAAAAGCGCAAAGCCAAAGACCGCGCTGCCGCTCCGCTGGACCATCAGGAGCAGCCCCAACACGATCGGTCCGATACATGGTGCGGCGACGACGCCCATCCCGAGACCCATCAGAAGCGCGCCGGCGTAGCCCGGACGGGCCGTCCCAGCGCGCCTCATCAGCCACTGCGGCGGCTGCAGCGCATACAGTCCGAAGCTGGAACCGGCGAGCAAAAACAGCATCCCGGCGATCATGGCGAGCACCCACGGGTTCTGCATCGCGGCGCCGAAAAGTCCACCAGAGAGCGCAACCGCGACGCCCAATCCGGAAAACATCAGCGCGATTCCGAGCACGTAAAGCAACGCCAGGATAACCACCTTGCGTGGTCCGCCCGATTCGGCGCCGAAGTACGCGATCGTCACGCCGATCAACGGATAGACGCAGGGCGTCAGGTTCAACGCCACCCCGCCGAGAAAGACCGCCATGAATCCGAATAGAAATCCGTAGCGCGCAAAAACCGATGCGACGAAATTGCCAGATCCGCCCGCCGCCGCGGACGCGCCCGCGGCGAGTCCCGGCATCAATCCGATCGCGGCGCCAACGGCGCCGGCGAGCAACAGATGACAGCGGCCGGACGCGGACTTCTTCGAATGAAAAACGGCGCCCGGCGCGGGTCGCGGTTTATGCCGATGCGTGGCGAAAACCTCTAAGCGGCGGAAGTTAGCCGTCCAGCGGCCCTTGCCCTTCGATCGAAAGCGGCGCGCTGTCCACGATTTCGAGTCCATAACCGGGCAGATTCGCAAGCCGCGGCGGCTTGTCGGTCAGCAGCATCATCTTGCGCACGCCGACGTCGCGCAAAATCTGCGCGCCGACTCCATAATCGCGAAAATCGGCTTCCGGCGCATTGAGCCGGGTAGTGGCGCGGCGCAGGATTCGCCGCGGACCGTTGCTGTCGATATCGCCGGCGATCGCGTCCGACTCGCGCTTGAGGTAAAGGATCACGCCTTGTCCCGCCTCCGCGATTTGTTCCATCGCGGCTTGCAGCAGTGCGCGCGTATTGCGTTTCGTGTAGCCGAAGACGTCGCCCGGCAGGTACTCGCGATGCGCACGGACGAGCACCGGGCGATCCGGGTTGATTTCGCCCATCACCAGCACCAGATGTTCGCTCTGATCGACGCGGTTGCGATAGACGCAGGCGCGGAACTCGCCGAAATCGGTGGGCAGGCGCGCCTCGGCGATCCGCTGGACCATCGTTTCGTTGCGCAACCGGTACTCGATAATGTCGGCCACGGTGACGATTTTAAGTCCGTGGACGCGCGCGATTTCGACCAGGTCGTCGCGCCGCGCCATCGTGCCGTCTTCCTTCAGAATCTCGCAAATCACGCCGGCGGGCTTGAGCCCGGCAAGCCGCGCCAAGTCGACCGCGCCCTCGGTTTGCCCCGTCCGCACCAGCACGCCGCCGTCGCGCGCCCGCAGCGGGTAGATGTAACCGGGCGTGATGAATTCCGCGCCGGTCGCATCTTCGCGCACGGCCTGCAGAATCGTGGTCGCGCGGTCCTGCGCCGAGATGCCGGAGCCCCCGGCCCGGCGCGCCGTGATCGGCACCGTGAAGGCCGTGCCGAGCGGGGCTTGGTTGTCGCCCACCATCATGTTCAGGCCAAGCTGATCGATCCGCTCGCCCGCCATCGGCAGGCAGATCAGGCCCCGGCCATACTTGGCCATGAAGTTGATCGCGTCAGGCGTGGCCTTCTCGGCGGCCATGCAGAGGTCGCCCTCGTTTTCGCGATTTTCGTCATCCATCAGGATGATCATGTGGCCGCGGCGAGTCTCCTCGAGCGCCTCTTCGATCGTGATGAATGGAGCGGTCGGAGCGTGGACGCGTGGCGTAATTTCACCGAACATGGCCGTCAACCTCGCGTCGGACCGGCCACGGGGTAGCGCCCGGCCAGACGCCATTAGATCGATTATCCGTCCGATTCTAACCCATCGCCGCCCATGCCGTGAACAGGGGGACTAATTGTTGGGTCAGGCGAATTGCGCGTGAGAACGAACTCGCGTCGCGTTGGGTCAAAATGAAGGCCGAATTAATTGACGAACGTTTTAGCGAATGTTAGGAACGCTTGTTGAAACTCGATGCACCTGCGAATCCGTAGGGCAATTAGCTGCGTTTGGCAACTCGCATTAGCGGCAGGATTAAATAATCGATCATCCAGAACGTGAGGATTGCTTGGCTTTCAGCGTCAAACCCTCGCATGGTTGTGAAGTTCGATATGGAAATTAAGGCGCCGAATCGATTCGTGCACGCAGGGGAACTTGATGCAAGGTCGGCGGGGCAAGATCCACGCCGTTCGGATTTTCACGAAATTGAAGTTGACGTTGACTTACGCGAATGTGAATTTATTCAACCGGCGGCGGCGCTTTGGTGCGTAGTTTATGGTCTTCTCGCGGCAAGACGCAAAGCGAAATGCCGCTTACTCGTTCCAGAAAACCTCGGCGTTGCTAACTATCTTAAGTCGATGGAATTTTTCAAGATACTGCAAACTGGCGGTGTTGAGGTTGATGATCGAGGAGTTGGAAGCGGGTCAACAGCACGCTTGATCACACCCATCACTTTATTCACTACGGAATCGGACGTTGACCGAATTGCAAACGAAGCGAGCGAACGTTTAACCGATGCCGGGGTTGGCGCTGCCAATCTCTATTCAGTGGTCGCGGAAATATTCGCTGAACTCGCAATGAACGCGGTGCAGCATTCACAATCCGAAATCGGTTGTATGGGCCTGATTCAATTCTACCAATTCGAAGCCGGCGAACGATTTATCTGCGCGGTCGCAGACGGAGGTATCGGAATAAGAGCATCGCTGGAATCAAACCCGGAGTTAAGACGCGAGGCGACGTATGATTGGACGGCAATTGAGAAAGCGCTTGAGGAGGGTGTCTCGGGAACCGGCTCCAATAGGCGTGGGATCGGGCTATTTGGGGTTGCAGAGGAGATGACAAAACTCGATCGCCAATTAATAATCCATTCGGGAATCGGACTCCTGCGAAGAACGGGCGGTGGAGCGAGGTCAGGAGCCACCCGCTCTCCAGTACGCTTTCCCGGAACGCTCGTATCCGCATCAATTCCGACATAGAATTGCTTAACGATGCAGTCTGTAAAGATCGCCCATCTCCTGAAGCGAAAAATTCTCGTGACACGCGAGTCTGCGGCGATTCTGCGAAAGCAAATTGAATCCGCTATCAGAGCCGAATCCGAGGTGATTTTGGACTTCGAGGGAATAGAGGCTGTAACGCCGTCTTTCGTCGATGAAATTCTCGGGATGATTGACGATGCGCGGACCGCAGCCGTGCAAAACAGGGCGCGGGCTACTTTCAGGCATACGCCCACTACTCTTTCAGAGAAATTCCTGGCGATTGGGAGGCGTCACAGCGCGCGGATCTCCCAATCGAACGCCGATACATGGGAGATCACAAATTGCGGCCCCGGCGCAAATTGAGACCGATTTTAGATCGCGGCGTTCTCTTCATCTTTTCAAAATCAATTCGGCGCGCAACAAAGGATTTGTGGAGCTGACGTCACTCCCGTGAAACGTTACCCAGCTCAAAGTTACGAACGATCGCGATGAACGAGTCTCCTCGCCTATTCGCGTGCTATCTGCCTGATCAGGGTTTTTTCACTTAATAAATTTTTGCCGTGATCTCCGACGAGCGCCTAGAATGCTCGCGCTGGGGGGCGGGGTTTGCCATGCTGATGCCTTCATGGCCGCCGCAGCAGCATCCCGATGCCGGACGAAGTAGCTCCAGAATCCGCACCAAACGAGCGAGCGCCCGAGCCGGCCGCCACGCCCGGCGCCGGCGACGCGCGCGACGCTGCAACGGAACGCGACGAAGCCGCGGACGAAAAACCGCGCGGCTTGCGTGAGGCGTTCCGCGCCCTGCGCCATCGCAATTTCCGCCTCTACTTCGGCGGACAGCTCACTTCGCTGATCGGCACCTGGATGCAGACCGTGGCGCAATCGTGGCTGGTGCTGAAGCTCACGAACTCGGCGCTGATGCTCGGCGTGGTCACCTTCGCCAACTATCTGCCGATTCTGCTGGTGGCGCTGTTCGCGGGCGTGATCGTCGATCACGTCGATCGCCGCCGCCTGATAATCATCACGCAGGCGCTGATGATGCTGAGCGCGTTCGCGCTCGCCGCGCTCACCTGGACGGGCGTGGTCAGGGTTGAACACGTCATCTTTCTGGCGGCGTTCAACGGCGTAGTCAGTTCCTTCGACATGCCGGGACGGCAGGCGTTCGTGGTCGAGATGGTGGGACTGGAGGACCTGCCCAACGCGATTGCGCTCAACTCGATGATGTTCAACGGCGCGCGCACCATCGGCCCGGCGATCGCCGGCTTCCTGATCGCGCTGGCCGGCACGGCCATGTGCTTCTTTCTGAACGGCGTCAGTTATATCGCCGTGATCTGGAGCCTGTTCGCGATGCGCCTCGCGCCCAAGGCGAACGAGCCGCAGGACATGAGCATGCTGCGGCGGCTGCGCGAAGGCGCGGCGTACGTATGGGTCCATCGGCCAACCTTTTACCTGCTCGTGCTGGTCGCGCTGAACAGCGGGCTGGGCGTGCAATACGCCGTGCTGATTCCCGTCTTCGCCAAGAATATCCTGCACGCGGGCGCGGGCGGGTACGGCCTGCTGATGGCGGCGCAGGGAGTGGGCGCGGTGGTCGGCGCGATCGCGCTCGCGACGCGCTCGGGCACGGCGCGCGGATTGCGCGAAAATCTGACGGTCGGATTATTCCTCACCGCGCTCGCGATTATAGGCTTCGGCGTGTCGTCGTCAATGTGGCTCTCGCTGGCGACGCAGATGTGCATCGGAGCGGGGCTGATCAATTACATGGCGGCCACCAACACGATGCTGCAATTGTTCGTTTCCGACGAATTGCGCGGGCGCGTGATGAGTTTCTACACGCTCTCGTTCATCGGCATCGCGCCGCTCGGCGCGCTCGCCGTCGGCTATCTCGGCGAGCATTTCAGCCCGGAGGCCGCGGTCGTGTTATGCGGCGCACTGTCGCTGGCATGCGCGCTAATCCTGCTGACGCGGCTCCGGATGTTCGCCGCGGCGCAGGCAGGAATCGAAACGGCGCAGGTGGTGTCGGCGGCCTGAGGCGGCGGGCGCCAACCCGGACCGCATCGCAATAACGCTCGAACCGGTATAATCGCGCTGAGATGCGGCCGGCGGGCAAAAGCGGCAAGGCGAAAGTCAAAACCAAAGGTGAAGCGGCGGCGCTGCGGATGCTGCCGTCGGTTGACGAATGCCTCCGCGCCGCCGAACACGACGACGCGCTAAGCGCAATCGGCCGGGGCTGGCGCGCCGAACTGCTGCGACGGGCGCTCGCGCAGGTGCGGGCGCGACTCGCGGCCGGCGATGGCGGCGCCGACTCGCGCGAGCAACTTGCCGCTCGGATAATCGCGCAGGCGCGCGCCGCACTCGCCGACGACGAACCGCCGTTGCGCGCCGTCGTCAACGGAACCGGCGTCGTGCTCCACACCAATCTCGGCCGGGCGCTGCTTGCGGAGAGCGCGATCGAGGCGATCGCGGCGGCCGCGCGCCATCCGGTGAATCTCGAATACGACCTCGACTCGGGCCGGCGGGGCGAACGCGACGCGCTTGTCGAAGGCGGCTTGTGCGCGTTGACCGGCGCCGAAGCGGCGACGGTCGTGAACAACAACGCGGCCGCGCTTCTGATCGCGCTGAACACCCTCGCCAACGGCCGCGAAGCGATCGTTTCGCGCGGAGAATTGATCGAAATCGGCGGTTCGTTTCGCTTGCCCGAACTGATGGCGCAGAGCGGCGTGCGGCTCAGGGAAGTCGGTACGACGAATCGGACCCATCCGGAGGACTACGTTCGCGCGATCGGGCCGGACACGGCGATGCTGCTCAAGGTGCATCCGTCGAATTATCGAATCGTCGGCTTCACGGCGGCGGTGGAGTTGAGCGAACTCGCCGAGATTGGCCGGGCGCATCGATTGCCGGTGGTCGAGGATCTCGGCGCCGGGGCCTTGAGAGATTTGAGCGGCTATCGCTTGCCGCGCGAGCCGATCGTCGCCGAACGAATCGCGGCCGGCGCCGATCTGGTTACGTTCTCGGGCGACAAGCTGCTGGGCGGTCCGCAGGCGGGCATTGTCGCCGGCCGGCTCGAACTGATCGAGCGAATCCGGCGGAATCCGCTCAAGCGCGCGCTGCGCTGCGACAAGCTCACGCTCGCGGCGCTTTCCGCGACGCTTCAAATCTATCGGCGCGAAGATGAACCGGCGGAACGGATTCCGGCGCTGCGGATGCTGCGGCGGACGGCGGCCGAGCTCGAACAAATCGCGCGCGGCGCGCGTGAGATTCTGATCGCCCGCCTGGGCGGCGGCTTCGCGATGGAAGTGATCGAGTCCGCCGCGGAAATCGGCTCGGGCGCGCAGCCGACCGAAGAGATTGAATCGCGCGCGCTCAGGATTACGCATCCGGAACTTTCTGCCGACGCGATCGCCGCGATGTTCCGGCGGGCGCGTCCGCCGGTGATCGGCAGAATTCGCGACGACGCCTTCATGATCGATTTCCGCGCGATCGAGGACGCATCCGCGCTCGCCGTATCCTTTCCCGCTTTTTAAACGCCGCATCAAATGCTTGCGCAGCGAGAGGGTTTGGACGTAAACGGAGCTTAGGCGCACAAGCGCCGCGGAGGAACTTCCGATGCCTGACAAAACTTACAAAATCGTCGAAGTGGTCGGGGTTTCCGAGGAAAGCATTCAGCAGGCTGTCCGCAACGCCTTGAACAAGGCCAGCCAGACACTGCGCAATATCGATTGGTTTGAGGTGAAGAATATCCGCGGCGCGGTTCACGGCGGCACGTTGGATTTTCAAGTCGAGGTGCGCATCGGCTTTCGTCTGGAAGGGGACCCGGTCAGCTGATTTCGACCGCGGCCGGCAACCAAGCGGAATAGATCCGGACGGCCGCTTGCGCGGCCGGGCGGTACGCCGATGGGGTTGGTTTACCGCGGCGCCCGCGTTTATCATCGAGAAGGTAATTGCGTGAAGGCGGGCGATAGCGAAGATGAAGAACTGTCCGCATTGCGGCCGGTCCTATCCTGACAGCGACACCTTTTGCGAAGCCGACGGTTCGAAACTGGCCGAGCACGGCGCGGCCAGCGCTCCGGCCGCGGCGGCGGGTCCGAGTTCGACCGGAGGCCACGCGATCGAATGTCCGACTTGCGGCGGCCGAGCCGAGCCCGGCGAGCTGATTTGCAATTTTTGCGGGACCCGGCTGGGCGGCGAGAGCGAACCGGTCACAGGCGCGACGGCGACCGCGCAACTGGGCAGCGGATGGTCGCCGCAGGTCGAGCGCGGCGGACCGCGGGAATTCGGCGACGAATCCGGAGACCTCGAGACCCAACCAGCGGAAGAAGAGTCGCCGGCTGGCCGCCGCCTGGCGGGATTCCTTGGCTATGCGCTGGCCGCGCTGGCCGCGCTGGCCGCGGGAATCTGGCTGGCGATTCATCTGAGCGGCCATCGGCACGTTGAAACGCCGATCGCGCAGGCGTCGCCGGCGGCGAGCCCGATCGCGCAGCAGCCGAGCGTCACGCTCGCGCGCAACCTGCAGATATCCGTTCGGGGAAGCGATCTCGCGGGCGCTTTGCAGCGCGATCCGGCAAGCGCGAAGACGGTTTTCGATACGAATCACGACGCGCTGCTCGACATCTACAAGCGCGCGCTCGAATCCGATGCGACGCTGCACGACGGAATGGTCGTGCGGCTGCACGTGACGCCCGACGGAAGCGTGAACGGCGGCGCGGTGATGGTTTCGACCGCCACGAATCCCAGTCTCGACGCCGAAGTCGTCGCGGCGATGAGCGGATGGAAATTTGCGGCCGCGAGCGGCGGCGCCGCCGCCGCCGACATCAATTACCCGGTTATTTTCGCGTCGGGACCGGGCGATATTGGCGCGCTCGAATCCGATTTGAGCACGAAGCTGGCGGCGCGCGCTCCGGGCGAATCGCCTGAATACGCCAGCGCGCCTGCGCCGGCCGCGGTCGCGGTGGCGACGCCGCCGCCGGTGGTCGCGACGCCTGCGGCGC
>JAJXZF010000087.1 GCA_021780225.1 Deltaproteobacteria bacterium
CCGCAGACGCGGATAGCCGTCGCACGGCGCGCCGGCGAACGGCGGATATCGGGGGCTGCGCGCCGTGGTCTCGGATTTAGCAAGGGCCGCGCCATTGTCAAGTTCGGCGCAGCATCGGCTTCATCGCTGCGGAGAATCGCGCCCGCTTCCATCTGGCGTCCGCCGTCAACGATAATAAATTCGGTTGCGGCTCGGAGACCGGATTTGTGAAATTGGTCATGCCGCATAACCGGTGGGCCGATCGAGCTTTGCAGACGCCCTGAAATGGAGGCCGAATCAAATCATGTCTTTCCCATACAGGCGAGTTCTTGTGCCGGTGGATTTCGACGGCCAGTCGATAGCCGCCATCGAGACCGCGGCTCAGGTCGTGCGGCAAAATGACGGCGTCGCGCTGGTGATGCACGTCGTACCGATGATGATCCCGCCCGCCGGGATGCCCGGTTACGTCGATATTTACCGGGGTCAGGAAGAGACCGCGCGCGTCCGTATAACCGAACTGGCGCATCGCCACCTGGCCGGCTTGAAATACGAACTGTTCGTGCATGTGGGAGAACCGGCGGGGTCGATTTTGCGCGCCGAGAAACGTTTGGCCGCCGACTTGATCGTGATGGCGACGCATGGCCGCAAAGGTTTTTCGCGCGTATTTCTCGGCAGCGTCGCCGAAATGGTGCTGCGCGAGGCGGTCTGCCCGGTCCTGACCGTCCATCAGGGAAAGCCGGAAAATCGGACCGTGGAACGCTGGATGACGCGAAATCCGGTCACGGTCACGCTGGGCGACAAACTGGCGGTAGCGGCCACGAGAATGACGGAGGGCGGATTTCGCAGTCTTCCCGTGGTCGACGGCGAAAAGCTCGTCGGAATCATCACGGATCGAGACCTGCGCTCGCATGTCGGCTATCACGACCACACCGAAGTGAAGCTCGCGATGACCGAGACCGTCCTTACGATTACGCCGGAAACCCCCGTTCATGAAGCGGCGCGCCTGTTGCGCGAGCGAAAAATCGGAGCCCTGCCGGTCGTGGAAGACGGCCGTTTGGTCGGCATCATTTCAACCGTCGACGTGATCGAGGCGCTGACCGCGGAAGCGGAATAACCAGCGGCGCCAGATATGGAAAGCGCAGCGCCCGAGCCGGCTTCAGGTTATGCGGCCGACGCGGTGCTGCGCGACGGGGATTCGATTCATATCCGCGCGATTCGCCCCGACGATCGGGTGCGCTTGCGGGAGCATTTCCATGGCTTGAGCGAGAAATCGATTTATTTCCGTTTCTTCGGCCTCAAGCGCTCTCTCAATGAAGCCGAACTCACCCGGCTCACGAATCTCGATTTCATCGATCACGTGGCGTTGGCGGCGACGCTGCGCGACGATCGCGGCGAACGATTCATCGGAGTGGCGAGATATGTCCGATGCGCCGATCGGAAGCGGGCGGAGGTCGCATTCGCCGTGCTCGACGAGCATCAAGGACGCGGCATCGGCACGCTTCTGCTGGAGCATCTGAGCCGGGTCGCGCGCGCCGCCGGAATCGTCGAACTGCAGGCGGACGTGCTCGGCGACAACAATCGGATGCTCGCGGTATTCGGCAAAAGCGGATACAAAGTGACGCGTTCCGCGGAAGCCGGCGTGATTCATCTCGCGTTCCCGACGGCGGAAACGGAACAATCGGTCGAGGCGGTCGCCGCGCGCGAACGCATCGCGCTGGCGCACAGCGTGGAATGGATTCTCAAACCGCGCTCGGTCGCCGTGATCGGCGCCTCGCGGAATTCCGGCAAGCTGGGCGGCGCAATCCTCGCGAATCTGATCCAGTCGGGGTACAAAGGCAAAATTTTCCCGGTCAACCGCGCGGCCGATCAGGTATTGGGGCTGCGATGCTATTCAAGCGTCGCGGCGATTGGCGGGCAATTCGATCTCGCGATCGTCGCCGTGCCCGCCGCCGCCGTGGAAAGCGAACTGGCCGCATGCGCGAAAGCTGGAGCGCACGCGGCTATCGTCGTGGCGGCTGGATTTGGCGAAAGCGGACCGGAAGGCGCGCTCCGCGAGGAACGCATATTCCAACTCGCACGGCGCTCCGGAATGCGCTTGGTCGGTCCGAACTGTCTGGGCGTGATCAACACCCACGCCGACGTGCGCCTGAATGCGACGTTCGCGCCGGTGGCGCCGCCGCCGGGCGGCGTCGGAATGTTTTCGCAAAGCGGCGCGCTGGGAGTCGCGATACTCGATCATGCGCGCCAGCGGCGGCTGGGACTCTCCACCTTCATCTCCGCTGGCAACCGCGCCGACGTTTCGAACAACGACCTGATGGCCTATTGGGCCGACGATGCGAATACCGCCGTCGTCGCGCTGTACCTCGAAACGGTCGGCAATCCGCGAACCTTCTCGCGGCTCGCGCGCGACGTTGCGCGCCGCAAACCGATTATCGCCGTCAAGTCGGGACGCCATGGCGCGGCGGTGCGCGCGGTCGCGGGCCAATCAAGTTCGATTGCGACGGTCGATCTCGCCGTGGACGCGCTCTTCGAGCAGGCGGGGGTGATCCGCACGGAAACGCTCGAGCAGATGTTCGACGTCGCGGCTTTGCTAGCTTCGCAACCGCTTCCATGCGGACCGCGCGTGGGCGTCGTGACCAATGCGCATGGCCCGGCCGTGCTCCTTGCCGACGCCTGCGAATCGCGCGGGCTGGAGTTGGCGGCGCCCGGAACGCCGGCCAATGGGCGGCAACTGAATAATCCGATCGATCTTGGCGTGAACGCCGGCGGCGACGAATTCGCAACGGCGATTTCCGAACTTGGACACGACCCCGCCGTCGATGCGGTGGTGGCGCTCCATGTGCCGCCGATCGCCTCGTTCGCGCGCGAGATTGCCGCCGGAATCGCCCGCGGCGCGTCCGAGACGCCGAGTCACAAACCGGTGCTGAGCGTTTTCGTCTCGACCGCCGGCCGCCCGCTCGAGCTCGACGGCGGCAGCCGCGGCGTCATTCCCTGTTACGATTTCCCCGAAAACGCCGCGGCCGCGCTGGCCTCCGCCTTTCGCTACGGACGCTGGCGCGCGCGCCCCCCCGGCGAGATTCATCGCTTGAGCGCTTTCGCACGCGACGCCACGCGCGCGATCGTCGAACGATTGATGCGCGAATCGGGCGCCGGCGCATGGCTCAAACCGGATGACGCGGCGGCTTTGTTGCGCACCGCCGGAATCGACGTCGCCCCGGCCGAGCAAGCCGGTATCGATACAGCGCGCATCGCCGCCGACCGGGTCGGTTATCCTTTGGTGGCGAAAGCGATCGCGCCCGGATTGATTCACAAGAGCGACGCGGGCGGGGTGATTATGAATCTGCGATCGAGCGACGAGGCCGCCGCGGCGGCGCATCGGCTGGCTGAGCGGATGGAAGCGATCGGCGCGCGGCTCGACGGCGTGCTTCTGCAAAGACAAATCGACGGCGGACACGAGATGATGGCCGGCGTCGCCAGCGATCCCACTTTCGGCCCCCTGCTGTTCGCCGGCCTGGGCGGAATTTCCGCCGAAATCATGAAAGACGTTTCCTTCCGGCTGCATCCGGTTACGGATTCCGACGCGCGCGAGATGGTCGGCGAATTGCGTTCGAGCCCGCTGCTCGACGGCTATCGCGGCGGTTCCCGCGGCGACCGCGAAGCGTTCGCCGCGCTCGTCGCGAAGCTCTCCGCGCTCGTCGAGCACGCTCCCGAAATCGGCGAAATACACCTCAATCCAATCAAGGTTTTGGAGCCCGGACGCGGCGCCGTAGTGGTTGACGCCAGAATTCGACTGGCCGCGGCGTCGCGATAACGCGTTCCCGAGACGCCGCCGCGCGCTTGCTTTCCGTCTTCAAAATGGCGCGTTATGCGGCAATGGAGGAACAGAGCCGATGCCGCTGACGCGCCTTAATGGAATCGACCTCTATTACGAGGTTCACGGTGAAGGCCCTGCGCTGGTGCTCGCGCACGGCGGCGGAGGCAGCCATCTGAGCTGGTGGCAGAACGTGCCCGCACTCGCAAAACGCCACCGATGCGTGACGTTCGACCATCGCGGCTTCGGCGCCTCGCGCGACCTCGCTGACGGACCGGGACCCGCCGCGTTCGTCGAAGATCTGCGGCAGTTGCTGGACCATCTTGGCGTCGAACGCGCCGCGCTGGCCGGGCAATCGATGGGCGGTTGGACCGTGCTCGGCTTCGCCGCGCGGTATCCCGAACGGGTAAGCGCGCTTGTGCTCTGCGATACCACGGCGGGGATGGACGACCCCGAGGTCATCCGCGAACAGTCGAAATTGCGCGAATCCGGCAAAGGCGGCCTGGCGCAGATTTTGATGCGCGCCTACGCTCCCGATTTTCCCGTACGAGAGCCGGCGCGATGCTTCCTCTATCAACAGATTTCGGGCCTCAACGCGAACGTGCCCGCGAATCTTCTGCAGATTCTGATGAGCCTGCGGCACAACGTCGAACCGATCATCCGTCATCGCATACCAACGATGCTGCTGGTCGGCGAACTGGACGCGCTCGCGCCGATGCCGGTGATGAAGCTGATGGCGCAGCGGATTCCGCACGCGCGCTTCGTCGCCGTTCCCGGCTCGGGACATTCCGTCTATTTCGAAAAGCCCGAAGAATTCAACCGCGAGCTTGGCGATTTCCTCGCGGCCGCCGGCGTCGGCTGATGCGGCCTACCGCATCGCCGGCGACGCTCAGATTCGATCGATCAGTTCGCGCGAAATTTCGTCGAGACATTCCTCATACCGATCGATCGGCGGATTGATCACCAACTGATTCAGGCCGGCTTGTTCCAACGCCCGGATCCGATCGACTAGCTCGTCGCGCGAACCAACCAGCGTGGTCGAACGAATCGCCTCGGCGGTAATAAACCGCCGCTCTTCAGGAAGCAGATAAATCACGTGCCCGCGGTGCAAATGCAGATGGCGTTCGTCCGGCGGAATTTCCATCCGCTTGAACGCTTCGCCGTAAGCCTCGAACACGGGGCGCGCGGCTGGCGGAATCGTGAGGGCGTTAACGTATCCGGCCGCGACTCCATGCAGCGCCGCGGCAACCCAATGGCCCGTCATGTCAACGACGCGGGGCGAATCGACCGCCTCGCCCGGTCGCAGCACGCAGATATGGGTCAGCGAAATGCACGGCATCCGTTCATTCCACGCGCGGCCCGCCGCACGCGCGCCGGCGCCCGCCTGCGCGAAGATGGCTTCCATCCGCGCCGGCGTCGTCACCCGGCCGGTCATGATTCCGTCGCCGAACTCGCCCGCGAGCGCCAAAGCCTTGGGCGCGTTGGCCGCGACGTAGAGCGGAATCGGAACGTCAAGGTTGATGAAATGGCGATCGCGATGGAGAAACCGGATCTTGCGGTCCAGACCTTCAAGGCGGTTGATCGTTTCGCCGCGTTGCAGAAGGTCGTGGATAACGCGAGCCTGCTCGCGGAACTCCGCATGCTTGACGGGCTTCAGACCCATCACGCGCCGTCCGGTATGCCCGGCGCCGAAACCGAGATCGACGCGGCCGGGCGCGATTTCATTGATCGTCGCTATGGAGTGGGCGGTGACCGGCGCGATGCGGTTCGACGCCACGGAGATTCCGGTTCCGATTCGTATCCGGCCGGTGGCCGACGCCGCAAGCGCCATGCATGCGTAAACGTCGCCGTAGATCATGTGCGAGTCGGGGAACCACGCTTCGGCGAAACCGCGCGACTCGGCATGGCGCGCGTCAACCGCCGCGCGTCCAGGCCGCGGCATCACCAGCGTTCCAAATTTCACGGCCCTCCTCCTGAGATTTGCTGGCGCACGCCGCTCAGGCGGCGTGCGCGCACATCCGTTGAATTATATCGAGTATCAAATCGGTTCCGCGCTCGAATGCGGCGCGCGGAATTGATTCGTTCGGCTGATGCGCCTGCGCATAGTCGCCCGGACCACAGATCAGCGTCGTGATTCCAGCCTCGGCAAACCATGCGCCATCGGTCGCGAATGGCGCGCCGCCCGACTCGCTCGCGCCCGTCACCGCGAACAAAGCGCTTTCAAGCGCGCAGCCGGACGGCGCCAGCATCGCCGGAGCGATCACGGGATGTCCCACTTCGATCGTCGCTTGATGGTTCTCCGAAGCGTAATCGTGCGGATCGATCTCCCGCAGCCGTGCTTGAACTTCGCTGTAGAGCGCCAGCGGATCGCGCTTCGGCAGCGATCGGTAGGTCACCTTCAGCGAACATTCTTCGGCGATGATATTCGTCGCGAGCCCGCCGTTGATCACGCCGAAGTTCATCACGTCGTGCGGCGAATCCGGAAACAGCGCGGCGAATTCTTCATCGCGCTCCAATCGGCGCTCCGCCTGCAGGCGGCCAATCGCGCCGACAACTTTGCCCATCACCGCGATCGCGTTGACGCCCATGTGGGGCGCTCCGCTATGCCCGCCGCGGCCGCGCACGCGAACGTCAAATGCGCAAATGCTTTTATGGGCTCTCAGCACCGCGAACGACGTCGGTTCGCCGATCCACGCCAAATCCGGCCGCGGAATTTCGCCCAACAATTCAGGCAACGCCGGCGCCGCCCGTTGCGCGCCAAGCATCCCGATTTCCTCGTCGGCGGTGAAAACAAAAACCAGCGGGCGCTTCAGCCGGTTCCGATCCACGGCGCGCGCCGCGGTCGCGCATTGCGCAAGAAAGCCCTTCATGTCCGAGGAGCCGCGGCCGTAAATGCGATCTTGATCCATTTCCATCTGGAACGGATCGCGGGTCCATCCGGGCTGTCCCGCGGCAGGCACGGTGTCGAGATGGCCGGAGATTATCACTCCGCCCGGCCGCGGTTCGCCCGCCCACGCCACCAGATTCGCCTGCGCGACGCCGGCAATTTGAAGCCGCTGCAAAGCCGTATGAAATCCCGCGCCGTCCATCAGGTCGGCGAGATATTCCATCGCCGGAACGTCGGTATTGATGCTGACCGTATCGAACGCGATCAGCCGCTTGAGAATTTCGTATTGGCCTTTGTCCATGGCTGACGCCTCCGCATCCTACGGATCGCGCGTGACGATGATTCCGCTGCCGCGCAGCATCGGCGAACCATCGATCGCGCAGACCGCGGACGCGCCGGGGATTTGGCGCTTTTCCGCGCGGTCCGTCACCTGGCGCACCGCCTCGGCTATATGCCCCATCCCGTGCATCCGCCCTTCGCTCAGGCTGCCGCCGAAAGTATTGACCGGCAGTTCTCCGCCCAGCGCGATTCGGCCGCCGGTCACGAAATCCGCCCCCTCGCCCTCGCGGCAAAATCCAGCCGCCTCAAGCCAATACAGGGTGGATGGATTGAAGCCGTCGTAGAGCTGCGCCGCGTCCATCTCTTGCGGTCCGAGCCCGGCCGCCGACCAAAGCTTTTGCGCGAGCGATCCGCCGCACGCCATATAGTCGTCAAGCGTATAGTAAAGCAGGGCGCGGCGCCGCGCGGTATTTTGGCCGTATCCGGCGAGGTATGCAGGTCGATTGCGCAGGTCGCGGGCGCGGTCCGCGGTGGTGACGATTAAGGCGACGCATCCGTCCACCGGCACGTCGCAATCGTACAGGCAGAGCGGCTCGGCGATCATGCGGGCGTTGAAATAATCGTCGCGCGACATCGGCGTGGAATGGAAGAACGCGCGCGGATTCAGATTCGCGTTGCGGCGGCTGTTCAGCGCGAGCGCCGCCAGCGCTTCGCGCGTCGCCCCGTGGCGATGCATATATCGGCGCCATGCGATTGCGTGCGTCTGTACGATCGACGCCGCTCCGTATGGCGCGATGAATTGCGCGTCTCCGCCGGCGCGCGGCGCGCCTTTGCCCGCGCCGCTCCCGCTCGTCGGGGCGGGGCGATGCAGCGCACGCCATACGAGCGCATAATCGCACGCGCCCACGATCAGCGCGTTCGCCGCTTCGATCACCGGACTCGCGATCATCCCGGTTTCGATCTGCGCGTACCAATTCACGTCGGCCGCAACGCCGAGATGGTTCAGCACGAACGATACGCTGACGACATCCTCGCCGTCGCGATTCCCCGCGCCCGCGAACGGCGATTCCGGATAGGTCGCAAGCCCGTCGATCTGCCGCGCTTGAAGACCTGCGTCCGCGATCGCCGCCCGGCACGCATCGATCGCGAGCAGGCCCAGCGGCTTTTCCGGTTTGCGCGTGATTTCCGAATAGCCAATTCCGGCGATCGCCGTTTTTCCGCGTCCTTGCCACATTTTTCGTTACCGTTTGAATCGCCGGAGCTTCTCTTAAACGATTCGGAACTGCGGCACGACCACGCCGCCGCCGCGATCCTCGAACCAGACTTCAACCGGCGCGCCGATCCGGACCCGCTCCCGTTCGCCAATTGGAAGATTCCCAACCATCAGCAGCATCGGCTGCTCGGCCAGTTCGACCACGATATTGATAAACGGCGCCTCGCCTTCGAAGCCGGCGACGTCGCGCTGATGCATCACCGTGTACGAAAACACCGCGCCACGCCCGCTCGCCGGCGCGAACGCGAGTTCGCGCGCGAGACAGGCGTCGCAAAATTGGCGCGGCGGATGATTGTAATATCCGCACGCGGAGCATCGCTGGATTACGAGCCGGCGCGCGCGCGCCGCTTCCCAAAACGGCGCCGTCAGTTCGTCGGCGGCGGGAATCGGCTTGCTCGATTTTTCAACTTCCGCATTCATGTTTCGCAATCGCCTCGGATCCGGTTTACGCCGGCCAACATCGCCCGCGACGCCCTCGGCCGCGCGTCGGCGCGGCACAATCGGTTTCTAGCAACAGGCGCGGCCGCCGGACAATCCGCCAAGCATGGCGTCAACCGGCGCTCACGCCGCATTCGACGGATCGAAACGGTCGCGCAGATGGTCGCCGAGAAAATTGAACGCCATCACCGCGGCCGAAATGAAAAGTCCCGGTATCAGTATCCATGGGAAATAGGCGATCGTCTGCGGATCCATCGCCTGACTCAGCAGATTTCCCCAGCTCGCCGCCGGCTCCTGAATTCCAAGCCCGAGCAGCGAGAGCGCGCTTTCGCCGAGAATGTATCCCGGAATCGACAATGACGCGTTCACGGCCGCGAAACCGATCACGGCCGGGATGATGTGGCGGAACAGGAGCCGGCGGCGCGATCCGCCCAATGCCCGCGCCGCCTCGACGTACGGCGCCGACCGCACCGACGCCGCCATGCCGCGAATCACCCGCGCGAACCCCGCCCAACTGATAAACGCCATGATCGCGACGATCAGGAAGAAAGTCGCGGTCGTGCTCAGTCCCGACGGAATCACCGCCGCGAGCGCGAGCAGGAAATAAAAACTCGGCAGCGACATCTCGATTTCGCACAGCCGCATGATCGCGCTGTCCGCGAATCCGCCCATCAGCCCGGAAAACGCGCCCACCATGATTCCCAGCGAAAAACTAATCGCCACGCCCACCAGCCCGATACACATGCTGACGCGCGCGCCATAGACGATTCGCGAGAACAGGTCGCGGCCCAGATTTTCGCTGCCCATCAGGAAAAACGGCGGCGCGTCCGGCGCCGTCGTGAACAGATGCCCGCGATAGAAGAGCCGCACGAAGGTCCGGCGCGATCGATCCTCCGCATAATGCCGCGCTATCGGATTATCCAACCGCATCGGATACGCGTACAGAAAACCATGGCTCCATTCGGAGGGCGGCGCCGGATGGAGCCGCATCGGCGGGCAATCCGGCATCGTGCGCCATTGCTGCGCCGGATCATACGGCGCGACGAGCGGCGACGCCGCGGCGAAAACATAAAACGCCAGCAGCAGAATCGCCGACAGCTTCACCGTCAGCGCCGCCGCGCGCCATTCCCGCCCGACCGCCGCGGTCCATCCGCGCCGCTCCGCGACGGCTCGATTTTCCGCCCGAAAAGTCGCCGCCGGCGCGTTCATTGCGCCTCGAGCGTCGTAAAATTCACGCGCGGATCGACCGCGGCCAGCGCCATGTCGGCGAGCAGGTTGCCCACCAGCAGCAGCACCGTCCCCATCAGCACCGAGCCCATCACCAGCGGCACGTCGCGCTTCATCACCGCGTTCAGCAGCAATAATCCGAGTCCCTGCAGGTTCATCACCGACTCGACCAGCGCGGCGCCGCCGAGCAGGTCGGCCAGACCGTAGCCCGCCATCGTCACGAACGGATTCAGCGCGTTGCGCAGCACGTGCTTGTAGAGCACGATCGATTCCGGCAGCCCCTTGGCGCGCGCGGTGCGGACATAATCGGCATTTTTGATTTCGAGAATCTGCGACCGCATCAGCCGCATCAGCGACGCCACTCCCGCCAGCCCCAGCACCAGCGCCGGCAGAATCAGATGGTCCGCGCGGTCGGCGATGCGGCTCCATAAATCCAGCGCCGCGTAGTCCGGCGACATCGTCTGTCCGACCGGAAACCATCCGCTCCACAACGCGAAATCGATCGCCAGAAACGCCAGAAAAAACGCCGGCACCGACATCCCGAGGAACGACAGGAACGAAAGCGTCCGGTCGAGAATCGAGTTTTGCCGCACGGCGACGATAACGCCGATCGGTATCGCCAGCAGCCACGTCAACGCCATGCTGCTCAGCGCCAATAGCACGGTGTTCAGCACGCGCGGACCGATCAGATGAATCACGTCGACGCGGTACGCCAGCGACACGCCGAGCCTGAGATGCGCGATTCCCCACAGCCAGCGCGCATAACGCAGCATCAGCGGCTGGTCGAGGCCGAATTCCGCCTCCATCTGTTTGAGCACCTGCGGCGAAATTCTCGGATCGAGCGCGAGGTTGGCGACGAAATTGCCCGGTATCAGCGACATCGCGGCGAACGAAATAAAAGTGATTCCGATGGTCAGCGGAATCATGATCAATATTCGCCGCGCCAGAAATCTCAGCATCGCAATGTTCGCACAGCCGCGCTATCGGGCGCGGAACTCGATCCACTCCGGATGGTACAAGCCCCAGACCGTCGGATAGTAATTTTCCAGCGAATTGCGATAGGCGACATACGTGACCGCGCGCACGGTTTCGATCATCGGCAATTGGTCGTGCAGGATTTGCTGGATTTGCCAGTAATATCGCGCCCGCTTGTATGGATCGACGACCATCGTGCCCTCGTCCATCAGATGATCGATTTGCGCCTCCCACGGCGTCGCGGGTTTGGGCTGCGCGGGATCCCAGATATGCAGATTGCCGGAGGAGCGCAGAAAGTCCGAGGCGTCATTCGGTTCGATCGCGCCGGTGAATCCGATCAGCACGCAGTCCCAATCGAATGACAAATCCAGCGCCTTGACCAGCGTGATGAAGTCGAGCGGCCGGTAGTTCACCGTGATGCCGAGCTTCTGCAGATCCTGCTTGAAGATCGCGCACATCTGATCGCGCACCGGCACGCCCGTATTGGTCGTCAACCGAAAGACCAGCGGACGGCCCTCCGGGTCGCCGCGCACGCCGGGCCGGATCATCCGATAACCCGCGCGATCGAGAATTTGCGCCGCCAGTTCAAGATTGTAGCCGTAATCCTTCAGATTGGGATTGTGGTAAATTTTATTCTCCGGCGAGACGTCCGAAACCGCCGGAACCGCAAGCCCCCGATAGCACAGATCGATCATGCCCTGCTTGTCCACCGCATGGGCCAGCGCGCGCATGAAATTGACGTCGGTGAACCATTGGTAGCGCGGATCGGCGACGCCGTCATGCACGTAATGGCGCGGATTGCGGTTGAACGCGAAAAACAGCGAGCCCGTGTCGATACCGACTTTCGCCACGGTGATATTGAGCCGCTTCGCCGCCTGCTCCAGCGGCCAGACCTCTTCGGGCCGCGGATGGTACACATCGGTCATGCCGCTCTGAAATTGCAGGTACTGCGCGTTCTGATCCGGCACGATCAGATGGACTTCGCCTTTGAGCCGGGGGAGCGGAGCACCCTGTTCGTCGCGCATCCAATAATCGGAATTTCGCCGGTACGCGATTAGCTGCGCCGGCACGTAGCGCGTCATCAAAAACGCTCCGAGTCCGATCAGCCGGTCCGGCGGCGTGTCGATTCCCCACGTTCGGTTGAAGCGGCCGGCTTCGTACGCGCCGGCCAGCACATGGGCGGGCAAAATCGCGAACTGCATCGACGACAATATCGGCGCGAACGGCCGCGGCATCCGCACCACGACGGTATAGTCGTCCGGCGCCGACGCCGCGATCGGCTTTCCGTCGATCATCATCGCCGAAACCATCGAATTGGGAATTTTCGGATCGTAAATCACGCGCATCGTGAACAGCACGTCGCGCGCCGTGAAAGGCGCGCCGTCCGACCACTTCACGTCGTGGCGCAGATGGAAGGTCAGGGTCTGGTCGCCGTCGCTGAATTCCCAGCTTCGCGCCAGCCCCGGCTCAAACAGCGTGGTGCGCGGATTCACCCGCGTGAGGCTCTCGAACATGTCGCCGATCGCGACGGCCGAGGCGGAATCCGTGATCAGAACGGGATTGAAGGTGCCCGGATCGCTGACCATCGAATCGTACAGCGTCTGCGTCGCCGCATGGTCGTTGCGCGGCCGGTTCACCCGGCATCCGCAGATCGCGGCGACGGCCGCAACCGCAATCGCGAAAGCCGCCATCCGCGGACCGCGCGCACCCGCATCCGTTTCAGCCACGCGGCGCTTCCGGCCTGGTCCCGGCCATGCCGAGACTCATCGTTTTCGTTACGCCGCTTGGCGCGAGCACAAATGCGCCGCCGGGAATCCGCGGATCGGCGGTCGGATTTTCATAGGTAAACGCCACCTTGGCGCCGGTGCGGGGAAATTCCGCCTTGATCGAGCAGGGCGTTTCGATTCCTTTGCCCGCCTCGCGCCAGTCGCCGTATGCGACGCGGTAGCTGACGCGGCCGTCGGCCAGCTTTTCGGTGACGCTGGCGAGTTTGCGATCCGCGCCGATTCCGATTTCATCGGTAACGCCGTCCGGCTCGCGATAGACGAGGATCGTCTGATTGTCGCTATGCGGTCCCGGCAAGGTCATCGAAGCGGGCGGCGAAGCAAGCGCCGATCCATCGGGAACGAGTCCCAGCAGCAGCCTGACCGCAGCCTGCGGCGGCAGCGGTATCCGCGCGTATCGTTCGAGCGTCGCGGCGGTCGCCGGTCCGCGCATCAAAAGGCCCTTCGCCGGATCGAAGACGGCGGTCTGACCGCCGTCGGTCGCGACCACCAGCACCACGCCGGCCGCCGACATCACTTCGACCCGGATATTCGCCGGGCGTTGAATCAGCAGATTTTCGCGCGCGCGGAAATGCTCGCCGCCGCCGGAGTAATCCATTATCGCCGACGTGCCGAGCGCCTGCTGCGCCGCTTCGCGATTGCCGAGTTCGTCCGCGTAGCCGCGCGCCTCGGCCAGATAGAGATTGGGGTTCGGCTGGGTCGCGCAACCCGCGAGAGTCAACGTAAGAAGCGCCACGCTCAGCGCGATCGGCGCCAGCGCAATCAGCCGGAGCGCGCCGGCGCGGCGATCAATGTTCCGCGTGCTGTTCGTATCCGCCCAGCGCGGCAAGCTTGTCATGCAATCGATGGATCTGGTCCGCATCCTGGGCCTTCTTGAGCGCGTCCTGATACTCATGGCGGGCGTCAAGGCGCTTGCCGATCCGGCGGTAGGCGTCGCCCAGATGCTCGGTGATCGTCGGGTCGCTGCCGGTCAGATTGACCGCGCGTTCGAGTTGATCGACGGCGCGTTGATACTCGCCCTTCTGGTAGTAAACCCATCCGAGGCTGTCAACGTAATAGCCGTCATCCGGCTCGACCGCGAGCGCCCGCTTGATCAGGGTTTCCGCCTCGCCAAGATTCTTGCCGGCTTCGGCGTAAGTGTAGCCGAGATAATTCAGCGCGGGCGCATTGGCCGGATTCAGCTCGATCGCCTTGCGCATCTCCGCGACGCTCTTGTCCTTCTGCTTGTCTTCGTCGTAAAGCGCGCCGAGCGTGAAATGAAACTTGTCGTTGCGCGGTTCGAGCGCGACCATCCGCTCAGCCAGCGCGATCGCGTCGGGATAATCCTTCTTCTCCTGATAGACGCCGACCAGATAGCTCATGATTTCGGTGTCGTTCGGCTTGACCGCGAGCGCCTGCTTGAGATTTTCGATCGCCGCGTCGTAGTCGTTGCGCTTGTCGTTCAAATACGCGAGCTGCAAGCGCGCCTCGACATAATGGCCGCCGCTTTCGGGAATCGATTCGAATTCCCGCCGCGCCCGTTGGTTCTCGCCCAGCTCCGAGTAAACCGTGCCGAGATAATAGCGCACCCGGTAATTCTTCGGCTCGGACCCGAGCACCAGGTTGAATTCGGTCGCCGCACGGTCAAAATCGCCGCGCTCGAAGAACAACAGTCCGATTTTGGTGCGCGTGTCGGCCGGAGTTGTCTCCAGCCGCTCCTGCCGGCTCAATTCGCGGCCCACCGCCGCGTCCACGCTCTTGTCGCCGCCATAGAGTTCGGCCAGCCGCTTGCGCACTTCGTCATTTTTCGGATCGAGCTGCAGGATTTTCTGGTAAAGCTCGATCGCCTCTTTGGGCCGGTTCTCCAGTTCGCGCAGCACGGCCATATCGGTAAGCACGAGTTGCGATTGGGGATTCAGGTCGAGCGCTTTTTTGTAGTAGGTCTCGGCCGCCGGATAGTCTTTCGCCTCGGTGGTCACGCGGCCGGCGTAGTAGTAGCCAAGGAACGATCCGGGGTCGAGCGCAATCAGCTGTTTGAAAGTGTCTTCCGCGTTTTTGTAATCGCCGTTCTTGGCGTAGAGCGTGCCGAGGAAGAGAAACGCCTCCTGATTCGCCGGCTCCAGCTTCAGGACCTGCTGATACTGCGCGATCGCGCTCTTGTCGTCGCCGGTCGCGCTATCGATTCCGGCCGCGAGCAGCCGCGGACGCACGTAAGCCGGATCGAGCGCAATCGCCTCGTCGCACTGCTCGAGCGCATCCGGCAGCCGTCCGTCGCGCACGTAAAGCGTGGCCAATTCGACATGCAGAGCGGCGTTATGCGGATCGTATTTGACGGCGTTCTCGTACTCGTCGAGGGCCCGCCGGCGATCCCCGTTTTCAGCGGCAACCTCGGCTTGCAAATACGCTCCCATCGCGCGCGCCGACGGTGGAATTTCCACCGGTTCGGCGCCGCCGAACGGATGGCTGCCGTCGGCGCTTACCGCCTCGACCGCACCGCCGCGCGCTCCCAGCGCGCCGCATCCGGCCGCGCCGACCGCCATAGCGGCGGCAGCGGCGATTGCGATTCCCAGAATTGCCGATGCGGCTTGCGACAACTTCAACACGCTTTTAAGTATAGCAGAGTCGTTTCTCACCGTGACACTCTGATGCCGCGCCGCCAGGATTGGCCTGCCCTCGTGACCCGACGCCTTAGTGTTGCCCCGCGACGGCAAGCCGCGCAATCCCAGGCCGCGCCGAAGGAAACCGGCCGCGCCTTGGCCATCGATCGCATTTTGAAATTCGCCGCCGACGCCGAAAGGCCCGCACGAGCGTGAACGCCAGGCCGCACTCCACTTCCGGCGCCGCGAACGGCGCGATCGCGCCGCCGCCCGCGCGCCGCCTTGGCGTGCCGGCGCTGGTCGCCCTGACCTATCTGGTCGTGAGCGGCGGCGCGTACGGAATCGAAGACGCGGTCCGGATCGCGGGCCCGCGCCTGACGCTGCTGCTCTGCGTCGTGACGCCGCTCGCGGTCAGCCTGCCGACGGCGTTGATGGCGGCGGAACTGGCGGCGCTGATGCCGCGGGAGGGCGGCTTTTATTTTTGGGTAAAAGAGGCGTTGGGGCCATTCTGGGGTTTTATCGAAGCGTGGCTCACGATGCTTTACACCGCCGTCGATATGGCGATTTACCCGGTGTTGTTCGCTTCTTATCTGAGTTTCATTGTGCCGCTCACGCCGCTGGAGCAGGTCGCGGCCGGCGCGGCGCTGGTATGGCTCGCCGGCGCGCTCAACGCGACGGGCGTGAAGCCGGTCGGCGCGGTCTCGATCGCATTGACCGTCGCCCTGCTTGCGCCGTTCGCCGCGCTGGTCGCGGTCGGCGCGCCCCGCCTGATCCATTGGCGCCTGCCGGTCAACGGCCACCTGGACCATCCTTGGGCCGCGCTTGGCGGCGGCCTCGCGATCGTAATCTGGAATTACAGCGGATGGGAAAATCTAAGCGTCGTCGCGGGCGAGATCGACCGTCCGCGGCGAACTTACCCGCGTGCGATGATGATTGCGCTGCCGCTGGTCGCCGCAGGGTATCTGCTGCCGCTTGCCGTATGCCTGTCCGGCGCGAGTTCCGCCGCGGAGTGGCGGACGGGATTTTTCGCCGCCGAGGGCGGCCGTCTGGCCGGCCCGGCGCTCGAATTGGCGCTCGCGGCGGGCGGCGCCGTCTCCGCCTTTTCGATTTTCGCGGCCGCGATGCTGTGGGTGTCGCGGATGCCTTACGTGCTGGCGCGCGAAGGCTATCTGCCGGCGGGATTACGGCAGGTATGGGAGGCGCGGGCCACGCCCGTACGCTCGATCGTCGCGTGCTGCGTCGTTTTCTCCCTGCTGGTCCCGTTTGGATTTGTCGCGCTCGTAACGCTCGACGTTTTCTTTTATATGGGCGCGTTGGCGCTTGAGATGATGGCTTTGCTCAAACTGCGCCGTCTTCGGCCTGAACGCGACGGACTTTTCATGATTGCAGGCGGGAGCCTTGGACTGCTCGCCGTCGCAATTACTCCAGTCGCGCTATGGCTCGCCACCTTCGGCGTCGGCTTCTCGTCGGGCGAAGGCCACATCGAATTTCTGCTCGGCGTCGTTCTGGCGGCGGCCGGCGGTCCGGTTTATCTAATGCTGCGCCGGCGCTACGGCGGCCCGCCCGCCCCCCTTTGATTATCGGCGGCGCGGCTTGACGGGCGGATTGTAAACGTCAAGATACGAAAACGCCGCGATCACCAGCGCGTGAGTGATTTTTCCGGACGCAATCAGGCTGCGGATGCTTTCGCGCGGAACGATGACCACTTCGGTCTCTTCGGAACTGTCGGGATTGCCGTGCGCGGCGGCGATCTTGCGCACGTTTCGCGCGAGGAACGAATAACAGAAATTGGGCTGAATGGCGGGATTCGGATGGACCCGGCCAAGCGGCACAATATCCTCCGAATCGTACCCGCATTCCTCGATCATTTCGCGCCGTCCGGCGGCGCCCGGCGACGGATCGTCCGGATCGATCATCCCGCCCGGAATCTCCAGCGTGAACGCCCCGATACCGTGGCGAAACTGGCGCACCATGATCACTTCCCGTTTGGGCGTGAGCGGAATGATGTTGACCCAATCGGCGGGATCGATGACGAAGAAATCGCGTTCGCCGCGGCGCGGATGGGCGGAGCGGCGGCGGTGAAGATCGAAAATCGGAGTTTCGAAAACCCGCTCGCTGTTGAGCGTCCGCCAGCGTCGGGCCTTCATCGCCAGCCCTCGGAACACCCGCCGGAGGTCTGCAGCCGCGCTTGCGGTAAATTCCAGAGGTCTTGAAGCCGTGCGATCAAAACAGCCGCCGGTATTCGATCGCCGGGCATCGATCCATTACGACCGTCAGCCCAGCTTCGCGCGCACGGCGCGCCGCGTCGGGATCGATCACGCCCAGTTGACACCACAAGACCCGTGCGCCTTTTGCGATCGCTTCGCGCGTGACCTCGGCGACGAACTCCGAGCGCCGGAATACGTCCACGATTTCGACCGGTTCCGGTATCGCTTCAAGGCTCGGATAGCATCGTTCGCCCAGCGCGCCGATCAAGGCGTCCGGTTTGAGCGCCGGGTTTACCGGAATCACGCGATAGCCCTTGTTCCGCCACAGCATCGCGATTCTCAAGCTGTCGCGCGCCGGATTATCCGAGCATCCGACCACTGCGACGGTGGCCGGGCGCGACAGAATCGTGCGGATTTCGGCGTCGTTTGGATTGACGATTTCCATCGTGCCAGCCTTTCGCGCGAATTTAGCCGAGCGCGAACAGTTTTTCGACCACCATCGGCGTCAGCCGCTCGATTTCGCGCCGGCACTCGGCGAATGCGCGCTCGCCCTGCTCGAAGGGATCGTCGATATCGCCGGTTTCGCCCGCGAATTCGCGCAGGGTGTGCACGGCGTGCAGTTCGGTAACCGCGAACCGTTCGCGCAGTTCGCGCGCCTGCTGCGACGTCATCGCGATTACGAGATCCGCCTCGGCAAGCAGTTCCGGATGCCGTTTCAGGTCCGTCGACGTCGCTTCTTCGCCCAAATCGATGCCGATGTCGCGAAGCGCCATCCGCGTGTCGAGCGAAATCAGCGCGCCGTCGCGGGCGTAAGGCGCGATTCCAGCGGAACGCAGGCGCACCTGATGCGCCCGGCCGCGCAGGCGCAGCTCCCGCACCATCAGGTGTTCAGCCATCACGCTGCGCGCGGTGTTGGCGGCGCAAATCAACAGAATTGAACGAAAGCGCGGCCCGCCGGGGGCCGCGCTTTCGCGACGCTTCGAGGCGCTCGCCACCGGCAATCAGACCCCGCCGGCCAGTACTTCCGCAAGTCCCTCTTTCTTGGTGACGCTGCGGGCCAATTGCTCTTTGACTTTCGCGCCGAGTTCGGCCGGATCCCAGAATTTCAGCGGTCCGGTTTGAGAAACCTTGGCGGCGCTATGCCAACCCTTCATCAGCCATACCGTGCCCAATCCTGCCCGGAAGACTTCGCCATGGACGTCCTTGGCGTCGTCGCTCGCCAGCCATGCCACCAGCGGAGCCACATGCGCGGGACTGTACTTGTCGACTTCGCCGGCCTTCGGTCCGGGCATCGTGGCGGCGGTTTGCGGCGTCGCATCGATCGTCAGACGGGTGCGCGCGACCGGCGCGATCGCATTGGCGGTGACGCCGTAACGCGCCATTTCGCGGTCCACGATTATCGCAAACGTCGCGACCGCGGCTTTCGCCGTTCCGTAATTGCTTTGACCGGCGTTGCCGAGCAGGCCCGAATCGGAACTGGTGTTGATCAAGCGTCCATTCAGGAGGTTGCCGTTCTTGTGCTGTTCCCGCCAGTAGGAAGCGGCGTGCCGGGCAAGGTTGAATGTGCCCTTAAGATGTACGGCCAGCACGGCGTCGAAATCCTCTTCGCTCATGTTGAAGATCATGCGGTCGCGCAGGATTCCGGCGTTGTTCACCACGATATTCAGCTTGCCGAAATTGTCGATCGCGCATTCGAGAATCCGCTTCGCGGACTTGAAATCGGAAACGCTCTCGAAATTGGCGACCGCTTCACCGCCCGCCGCGCGAATTTCTTTTACGACTTCTTCGGCCGGCGAGCGGGACTGGCCGGTGCCGTCGAAATGGCCGCCGAGGTCGTTGACGACCACTTTGGCGCCCTGCTTCGCCATCAGCAGCGCTTCTTCCTTGCCGATACCGCGGCCGGCGCCTGTGATCACCGCAACCTTTCCTTCCAGTAATGCCATCGTGAACGCTTCCTTCTTGGAGTTCTATTTTTATTTCGTTGCGCGCCAACCGCTGCCGCGGCATGCGCCGCTGTCGCCAAGGCTCTCTCCGGAGCGCCATCCGAGTTTGTCCCGACCATTCTAGAGAAGCCGGGAATCGGCCGCGCCGCCGGACACCGGCGCTTCAGCGCATGCGCTTCGCGCAAACGTATCAAATCTGGATAAACCCGCCCGCCATCCAAAGTCAAGCTGGGGTCACGCGCCAAATCTGCGCTGACAAGCCAAGCCTCGCTAGGGCGTCGCCGCCCCACCTTGCCGGACTATCGGGCGGCGTTCGATGCGGCGTCTAAACTGACAAGCCAAGCCTCGCTGGGGCGTCGCCGCCCCACTGACCCCTCTGAATTCACATATCTAACTGAGAAGAACGGCTTCATAGGGAGATTAAGAAAGCGACAATACTCAATGATTCGTTCAATATTTCCCTAATAATCCATCAGATTTGCCGCTTTCGTCTATCATTATTTTTTCGTCAAAATTTCGGCATCATAAATGCTCACTAAATCCAAAAGCATAATTGCGACGGCTGGAACAGTTTCTCCAGTATTGCAGGCAAACCCGTCGCCGATTTGCTGAAAGGATTTGGATATGCTTCTTCATTGTGTCCATCCATCCTCTCGCAGGACGCTGTTGACCATCAGCGCAATCTTGGTTGGAGCCCTCGTGGGTTCGCGGCCCGCTTTGGCTCAGGACAACCCAGCCGCATCCTCGTCAGATGCAGTAAAGGTTCTCAAGTGGAAGACGGTCGTAAATATCGCCGACTCGATTCCCGGAACCGAGACGCCGTTCAGCAGCTTCAATCAGCCGTCAATCAATAACCGCGGGCTGGTAGTGTTTCGCGGCCGCAGCAAGGGGCCGTCACAACCGATTCGCGGCATCTTCGTGCGAGACGTCACTCGTTCCAAGGCGCCTATAACGACGATCGCTGACACAAATACGGCCGTACCCGCACCGAACAACACCGGCGCGTCATTTAACGAGACGCCGGCCTTCCCGCGAATCCCGTTCGGTTCGGACGCGGTGGCGTTCAGGGGAGTCTCTCAGCCGGTTTATGAGTACACGCTGCCGGACGGAACGGACACGAAGATCGGCACCGCCGGCGTATATATGGTCAATATCTTTCAGAAAAAAACTCTGGTAACGGCGGCCAGCCAATTGGGAGTTGCGCCTGGATTTGAATATTTCGAGGTTCCCGGCGCCAGCGTTCCCGCCACCAAATTCGATCAATTTCCGGGCGCGCCATCGCCGGCTTACGACAAGATCGTATTTAAGGGAAATTATACCGACAACGGCGTCTCAAAGACGGGCGTGTACTATCGCAACATCCGCAACGCGAAAAATCCGCACGCGGTCGTGTTGATCGCGAATTCAGACACGGTTATTCCGAACCAATCGGACACCAAAATTACTTTCGGTTCAACCGCACCGCCAAGCTCCTATAGTCTCAACATGGTGTTTCTCGGCGTCGATAACGAAGATGCGCCGACGATGGGCGGCATTTACCTGTCGAAATTGGTCCAGCAGCCGAAGCTGATCACACTTGTGGCGTTGGGCGCGCCAGTGCCAGGAATCGAGGGAGAAACGATCAACCGCCTTGGCGAAGCGATTTCTTTTAATGGTCGCTATATCGCCTTTTGGGGCGCGTGGGGAACGGCAACTCAGACCGTCACGCTGACCTGTCCGACGGATGGCAACGCCGATCTCATCAAGTACTGCAATCAGCAATATCCGGGCGGCGTCACCACTGTCGATGAACCGGCAAATCAGGGCATTTTCGTCACCAATATCGTTACCAAAAAGACCAAGTTGGTCGCGATGACGGGAGCCGACAATTTCGCCGATTTTCTCTATTGGACCTATTCCGGCCGGCCACCCGGTTCGAGCGATACGGACGACTACGAACCTCCGCGTTGGCGCTCGGCGGCTTTTGCCGCGGGTTACGGCCAAAAGACGGCCTTCAAGGGAACCAAAGCGGACGGAACGGTCGGAATCTATCTGGCGACCGGCGCAAAGCCTTCGCTGGACGCGCATCAGACGATTATCGACACGACCACCGACGGCACGACAATTGACCCGGAAGCGCCGTCTGGCGTGGCCGTGACCGCCGTCGGAATCGAGCGCGACGGCTTCCGTAACGGGCGGCTGGCGATCAATGCGAGCATGGCGAACGCCGACGCCACGCTGTCTTGGGCCGGGATCTATGTCGCCCACCCATGACGCGCCGACCAGCGGCGACTCCTAACCAGACGCCGCGGCAGCAATACCAATTCGAGCGCCTCCATTCCGGGGGCGCTCGAATTTCTTCGGCGCGCATTTTCCCGATCAGGCGCGACGGAGTGAACCCATTGAGATTCGAGGTAAATGATCCGAGTTCCGCAGCGAATTTGCAGGGATGTAACTAACGGCGCTCCAAGAATCCTACTTGACAGCGACGCTGGCGCCATAGCATTTGAGCAAGCTTGAAGGCGGGACAGATCGCGCCCGCCGTGCAATTTCTACGCTTCGGGGACGATTGGGGAATGCAAACGCAATTCAGCATTATCGCGATGATCATGCAGGGGTGGTACGCCACCTACCCGCTCCTGCTGATCTCGGTCGTATGCGTGACCGTAATTATCGAGCGGGTCTGGTCATTGTGGGGCCTGAGCGCGCGCGCCTCTCACGTCGCCGAGGGCCTGGTGGGTCTTTTGAACCAGGGCAAGTTCGACGAGGCGCTCGAACGGGTAAAAAGTCCCCAAAGCGCCGGCGAACGGGTCTTCCACGAATTGCTGACCGAGGCGCCGTCGGCCGACCGCGCCCGCCTGGAGGAAGTGGACGAAGAGCGGCGCTTCGCCGAACTGCTGCAATTGCGCGGCCTGATCTGGATACTGGCCACTTCCGGCGCATCGGCGCCGTTTATCGGCCTGTTCGGCACCGTCGTCGGCATCCTGGCGGCGTTTCAATCGATGGCTATCATGGGCACGGGCGGCTTTTCGGTCGTCGCCGCCGGCATTTCGGAAGCGTTGATTTCGACCGCTCTGGGCCTGGCGGTCGCGATTATCGCGGTCATTTTCTACAACTACCTTTCGCAGAAGATCGAACGGATCAACGCGACCATCCATATCTGCGCCGCGCGTCTGATCGACGCCGCACTGCGGGGACAACGCGCGAATGGCAATTAACGCGCCGTCCGGCGGCAGCGGGATGTTCTGGGAAATCAACATCACGCCGCTTACCGATATCTTTCTGGTCCTGCTGATCATTTTCATGGTCACGACTTCGGTCGCAGTCGAATCGGCGACGCACGTCAATTTGCCCGATGCGACGAACACCTCGCCGGAAAACAAGGGCGTAATCGTCACTTACACCGCGAATCACGAATTGTTCGTCAATTCGAAGGACGTTCCGGAAAACGATCTGCAAGAGGCGCTCGGCGACGCGCTCAGCCGGGTGGATGTTAAGACCGTGATTTTTCAGGGCGATCGGACCGTGATACTTGGCGACGTGGCGCGAATTCTCGACGTCGCGAAGGCGGCGGGCGCAACCCAAATCGCGATCGCGGCCAAGCGCGTGACGAATCTTCCGCCGCTGCCGCAAGCCGGCGGCTGACGCGACCGACGGGCGGATATAGAGCAATTTCGATGGCGATTCAGACCGGCAACGGACAGGGCGGCATCTTCGCCTCGATCAACATCACGCCGCTGACCGATATCTTTCTGGTGCTGCTGATCATTTTCATGGTCGCGACGGCGGTGACGATCGAATCGGCCGCACACGTCGATTTGCCGCAGATGCAACAGCAGCAGGCCAATCAGCCGAACAAGACCGTCACCGTCACCTATACCGCCGACCATCGCATATTCGTGAACCAGCAGCCGGTTATCGAGGGCGACCTCGGCGCGGCGATTAAAGAGGCGCTCGGCAAATCGACCGACAAGGTGGTCGTCTTCGACGGCGACGCGCGGGTGATTTTGGGCGACATGGTGCGGATTCTCGATATCGCCAAGGGCGCTGGAGCGGAACGCGTCGCGCTCGCCGTGTCGGGCGAAGCGGGCGGCGCCGCGACCGAACCGGAACCGCCGGCGGCGCCGATGGCCGAGCCCGAGGCGCCTGCTCCGGAAGCGGTCGCGCCGGCCGAAGGCGGAATTCAATGAATGCGCGCGCTGGCTGAATTTTTCGGCGCCGGGACGGGTCTAGTCCGAGTGGCAGTCGATTCGATTAAGGCGGGTTCAGGTGATTAGCCTCAAAATGGCCGCGATTTTGGCCGCATCGGTGGTGATCGTGGCGGTCGCGATCTACCTGCTGATGGCGCGCAATCGGCGGTCGCTCGCCGAGGCGGCGGGAGAACCGGAGGAACGCTGGGCGGGGATGCGCAACGCGCTCCGTTTTATGGAAGGACCGCTGCCGATCTCGATCACGATCCACGTGCTGGTGCTGCTTTTCCTCTTCTGGGGCGTGCATTTCGAGGCGGCGCGCAACCTGATTACGGTAAATTTCGAATCCGGCGGGGGCGGAAACAAGAACGCCGGCGCCGAGTTGAAACAGCTCAATCTGCCCGAAATGAAAATGCCCGAGATGGCGGCGCCGATGCCGATCGCGCGGCCGGTCGTCGCCATCCACGGTTCGGAAGCGGTGGCCGAAGCGACGCATTACGTGCGCGAAATTTCGGGCGGCGCCGGAATCGGCATCGGCCGGGGCGGCGGCATCGGCTCCGGTTACGGCGCGGGCCTCGGTTCGGGTTTCGGCGGCTTTATCAGCGGGCTGCGCAAAAGCGGACTCGACGTCGTTTTGATCATCGACGGCACCGGTTCGATGAAGCTGATTATCGACGACGTCAAGAACCGCATGAAACAACTGGTGCTCGCGATTCATCGCCTGGTGCCGACCGCGCGAATCGGGATCGTCGTCTTCGGCGGACGCGGCGAGCCGATCGAAGCGCAGCCGTTGACCATCTCGCCGGGGGTGATGATCCAGTTTCTGAACAACATCACGGCGCATAACGGCGGCGAATGGCAGGAAGACACGCTTGGCGCGATTCGCGCCGCCGTCGATCGGATGGAATGGCGGCCGTCGGCGCGCAAGGTGATCGTGCTGGTCGGCGACACGCCGCCGTTCGACGAGGATATGGGGCCGGTGATGTCGGAAATCACCAAGTTCCGGATAGAGAACGGAACCTTCAACACGGTCGATGTAACCAAGGAAGAGCACGAGCGCTTCGTCGAAGAATGGGCCAAAAGCGAGGGCATCTCACCGGCGAAAATGCTGTCCCAACCGATGCCCGGCTTCTACATGCAGACCCAACATGCGTATCAGACGATGGCGAATGCGGGCGGCGGCACCTGGCGCAGCCTGCTGCACGACCAGCAAATCAATCGGCAAGTCCTGATTTTCGCCTTCGGACAGCAATGGCAGCGCGAGGTCGCCGCCTTCACCACCGGCATCCCCGCCGACAGCGATCCGTGAGCGATGCGCAGCCGCGGTCGGTACCGCGCGCGGCGCATTTTCATTTAGATGGAAACGACGCCGACGCTCATTCCGGCCGCGATCGCCAAATCACAATCGAATCAGTCTAGAGCTCGCGCCGGCCGCTGATCGCGCTGGTGAGCGTGGCGGAGTCGCTGTATTCGAGGTCGCCGCCGGCGGGAAGTCCGCGCGCCAGACGGCTCGCTTTGACGCCGAGCGGCTTCAGCGTGCGCGCCAGGTAAAGCGCGGTCGCCTCGCCCTCGACGGTGGCGTTGGTCGCGATGATGATTTCGCGCACGGCGGCGTCATCGCCCCGCACGCGGGCGATCAATTCCGCGATTTTGATATCGTCGGGTCCAATTCCGTCGAGCGGCGCGATCGCGCCATGCAGAACGTGATAGACGCCGGCGAAGGTGCGCGCCCGTTCGATCGCCATCAGATCGGCCGGCCCTTCGACCACGCAAATTAAATCGCGCTCGCGGTCCGGGTCGGCGCAAATCGGACAGCGCGGGGCGTCCGACAGGCCAAAACATTCGCCGCACAGGCCGACCCGCTCTTTCATCTCGAGCAGCGCCTCGGCCAGCGCGATTACCTCGTCGCGCGGGCGGTTGAGCAAGTTGAAGGCGAGCCGCGAGGCGGTTTTTTCGCCGATTCCGGGCAGTCGCGACAGCTCCTTCACCAGCCGGGTCATCGCCGGCGGCAGGCCGTCGTTGCGTTTGAGGTTTTCAGCCATCGTGCGGCGGCTTTCCGCGCAGTCGATTAGCCGCCGCCGAACAGGCCGGGAAGCTTAAGGCCGGGAAACGGCGCGGCTTTGCCCAATTCTTCAGCCATCAACGCCTGCGCGCGGCTGAGCGCTTCGTTGGCGGCGACCACGATCAAATCCTCAAGCATCTCCTTGTCGTTGGCGGCCAGCAACGCGGGATCGATCGTGACCCGCCTGAGGCGCATCGCGCCGTCGGCGGTCACACGCACCATCCCGCCGCCGGCGTCGGCGTCAACGGTTTTGGCGGCGGCTTCCTCCTGCAGTTTCTTGAGCTTCTCCTGCATCGCTTGCGCCTGCTGCATCAGCGCCGACAAATCGAATTCTGGCACGGGATTGTCTCCTTGCTCCAAGCATAGCATCGTGCGCCGCCCTATGGTTTGCGCGACGCGGCCGCAGATGGAGCGGCGGCGGAGCCGGTGGCGCGCACTTCGACGAGACGCGCCTGAAATTCATCGAAAATCCGGCGCACGACCGGATCCGCATAGACCGACTGGCGCAATTCGGCGGCGGTCGGCGCCGACGACGTAACGCTCGCGGCGGCAACGTCCGCGGATTCGCCATTTGGCGTCGCGGATGAGGACTCATCCGGTCCGCCGAGCGGCGCCGCGGCTTCCGCGACGATCGCTAGCGCCGAATTCCCGCTCGGCGGCGATTGCGCGCCGGGCGCGCCGACTTCGGCCCGAATTTTCCGGCCGTAGAGCTCAGTGGCCAGCTCGGCGATTTCGTTGCGCTTGTCGGTCAGGTAGCGAACATAAATGTCGTTGCGCGGCGCGACCATCAGCAGATCGCCGTCAAGATGGAGGGTCGCGCCCTGTTCCATGAATCCGGCCAGCGCGGCCCGCCGGCCGCGGATGAATTCGCGCAAATCCGGAAGGTCCGGCGTGGTCGCGGCAGACGGCGCCGCGGTCGCAGCCATATTTTGGCGCGGCGGCGCAGGCGGCTCGCGGCGGCGCGGGGCGTCGGCTTTGACTTCACCCTCGACGCGGATTTTGCGCGCCGGCGCCGGAGTAAAAACCGTTTCGGCCGAGGCGCCAGTGGCGCCGCGCGGCCCGGACGATCCCGAGACTGTTCCGCCGGACGCGAGCGGCGCCGATCGTGGCGTCGATTGTGGAGACGAGCCGCCGCCGTTGCCGCCGCGGATAGCGCGCATCAGTTCGTCCGCGTCGAGCACCGGCGCCAGCGACGCCATTCGGATGATCGCCATTTCCAAGATCAATTCAGGATAGGGCGAGCGGATGATGCGCTCCTGCGCGTCGGCCATCAGCCGGAACAGGCGCATCAGGTCGCGGCCGCTCGGAGCGGACGCAAGCCGCTTCAACTCCTCGGCTTCCTGATCGGGCAGATCGGCGAGCGGGCTTTCGCCGCCGCTGCCGCCGGGAAGTTTCGCGACGGCGAGATTGCGCAACACCTCAAGCAAGTCGCGCCCGAGCGATTCGAGATTGGCGCCGCGCCGATGAAGCTCGCGGACCGCGCCGAGCGCGGCGGCGGCGTCATGCGCCAAAACCGCCTCGACGGTTTGGAAGACCCGGCCGCGGCTGGCGACGCCGAGTATCGACGCGACCTCGGTTTCCGTGACCTTGCCGTCGAGCGAGGCGATCGCGGTTTCGAGCATCCGCTCGGCGTCGCGCATGCTGCCGCCGGCTTCGCGCGCGAGCAGACGCAGGGCCGCAGGCTCGGCCGCGACCGTTTCGCGCGACGCCAGCTCGGTCAGCCGATTGACGATCGCGGCGAACGGAATGCGCCGGAAGTCATAACGCTGCAGCCGCGACAGGATGGTCTCGGGCATCTTCTGCGGCTCGGTGGTCGCCAGGATGAACTTGACGTGGGGCGGCGGCTCTTCGAGCGTCTTCAGCAGCGCATTGAAGGCTTGATCGGTGAGCTGATGCGCCTCGTCGATGATGTAAACCTTGAAGCGATCGCGGGCGGGCCGATAACTCAGGTTTTCGATAATCGCGCGGGCGTCGTCGATTTTGCGGTAGGTGGCGCCGTCGATTTCAACCACGTCGAGCGCGGCGCCGGCGCGAATCTCGACGCAGGCGGCGCATGTGCCGCACGGCTCGGGCGTCGGGCCTTCGGCGCAGTTGAGGCATCGCGCCAGAATCCGCGCCGCCGTCGTCTTGCCGACGCCGCGGATACCGGTGAAGAGAAACGCGTGCGCGATCCGGCCGCTCTTGAGCGCCTGCATCAAAGTGCGGGTGACATGCTCCTGGCCGACCAGCTCGCTGAAGCGTTCCGGACGCCATTTGCGGGCGAGCACCAGATGTGAGGACGGATTCGCGGCCATCAGCGGCTATTCTTAAACGACTGCCCGTCGAATGATAGCCAGGCGCCCCTGCGGCACAGGGTGACAGCCGGTACCGTTGCTTCCTTCCGGACCTGGCGGGGTTCGCGGCCTTCCCTTGCGCAGGACCCGGCTATCAGCGGCGGGCAGTCGCATCGGTCGATCGTCGGCCGGCTCGTCATGGAGCGCGGCGCTGCGGAAAATCGTCATTACCCGGAACGCGCGCGGCGCGTCCAAAGCGTCGGTCCATTTAATTATCCCACGCGCACGGTTGCAACCAGCCGCCGGCTGGGGCGGAATTGACGATGCCGCGATGCGCCCGGTAAGGTGCGCGCGCGGAATCGGACCGCAGGGAGCAATCACGATGGAATTCGGCGTTTGCGTCGACACGCATATCGATAAATGGGACCTCATCCGTTACGCCGAAGAACTCGGCTACGAACGCGCCTGGGCGCCCGATTCGCAAATGATCTGGTCGGACTGCTACGCCGTGATGGCGTTGGCGGCGCAGGCGACCAAGCGAATCAAAATCGGCACCGGCGTGGCGATTCCGGGCACGCGGATCGCGCCCGTCACCGCGCATTCGATCGCGACGATCAATCAAATCGCGCCCGGCCGCATCTTCCTCGGCATCGGCACCGGGCATACCGCGATGCGCGTTATGGGGCAGGAGCCGATGCGGATCAAGGATTTCCGCGAATATCTGCGCGTCACGCGCGCGCTGCTGCACGGCGAAACGGTCGAATATACTTACGATGGACGCACCCGCGAAATTTCGTTTCTGCATCGCGACCGCCATTACATCAACGTGGAAAATCCGGCGCCGATTTACGTCGCGGCGAACGGACCGCGCGCCTGCGACGCGGTCGGCGCATACGGTGACGGCTGGGTCACCGCCGTGGGGACGCCGGCCGACGTCAAGGCGCAGTTCGCATTGATCGAAGCCGGCGCGAAAAAGACCGGCCGCAAACTGCCGCGGCCGTTTCTGACCACCGCGCTAATCAGCGCCTGCGTTTTGCGTCCGGGCGACAAGCTGACCGACGACCGGGTAATCGAGGAGACCGGATCGTGGGTCGCGGCGATTCTGCATTTCGCCTACGAAATCTGGGAGCAGTCGGGCCGCAAGGACGAAATGATCCCGGCGTATTTCGCCAACGTCTGGGATCGATACCTTGCGCGAGTGGAGGATTTCAGCCTGCCCAAGGACGCCCGCTTCCGCCAGATTCACGACGGCCATTGCACGTTTCTGCAGCCGGGCGAGCGCAAATTCATCACGCCCGAGGCGATTCGAGCGACCTGTCTGGTCGGCCGGCCCGAAGAGATCGTCGCGCAGGTGCATGAACTGGAGCGCGCCGGCATCCATGGCGTGAGCCTGCTCCCGCCCGCGGAGTATCAGCGCAAGGTGCTGCGCGACTTCGCCGAGCAGGTGATGCCGCTGATGCGCTAGTGTGGCGTCCCCTGAATAAGTTTGCACTCCGCGTCTATCTTGCGCGCCGCGTGGATGCCCGGATCAAGTCCGGGCATGACCAACGCTGTTCGTCATTGCCGGGCCCAGACCCGGCAATCCATCCCTGGCCGCCCCGCGTGGGCGGCCTGCGCGCCGAGCTGATAAGGCATCAGGTGGAAGTTATTTGCGGGACGCCGCACCAGGCGCGGATGTTCCCGCTCTTTTGTCCGTCATTGACGGGCTTGGTCCGGCAATCCGATCGATGCCGGGAGCGAGTCCGGTTATGACGAGGCAGTGGACCCTCGGGTCAAGCCCGAGGGTGACTGCTAATAGTCTCCTGAGAGCTTGTGAATTTTTTGAGGCACGGACGCTTTTATGACGTTAGCCGGCAAAAATACTTCAAGCTTCAAACCTGTTTTTGTCATTCTGAGCGCAGCGAAAGCCTGCCCTGAGTCCATCGAAGGGAATCCCTGCTCCCGGAAAATTCACAAGCTCTGAGAGTGACTGCGAACGGGCGCTATCAGATGACTCGAATAAGCTCCTGATTGTGACTGCCGACACTCGCGCGGGCGAGGGGATGGTGGCGCGGGCCGCGTGCGGCTGTTATCTCGTTAATGGATGGAAGCCGGGCATCTTCGGATTGGCCTTGTGCAGATGGCGTGCGCGGCCGATCCGGCGCGCAATCTCGAGCGCGCCGCGGAGCGTATTGAAGACGCCGCGGCGCGCGGCGCCGAGGTCGTCTGTCTGCAGGAGCTGTTTCGCTCGCGCTATTTCTGCCAGTCCGAAGACGCCGCGATGTTCGATCTGGCGGAGCCGATTCCCGGCCCGACGAGCGCGGCGCTCGGGCGCGCCGCGGCGGCGCGGAAAGTGATCGTGATTGCGCCGATCTTCGAGCGGCGCGCGGCGGGCGTCTATCACAATTCCGCGCTGGTGCTCGACGAACGCGGCGAAATCGCCGGCGTTTACCGGAAAATGCACATCCCGGACGATCCGGGCTACTACGAAAAATTCTATTTCGCGCCCGGCGATCTCGACTTCGTGGCGCATCCGACGGCGCGCGGCAGGTTGGGCGTGTTGATTTGCTGGGACCAATGGTTTCCCGAAGCGGCGCGGCTCACGGCGATGGCGGGCGCGCAGGCGCTTTTCTATCCCACCGCGATCGGATGGAGTCCCGAGATGCCGCCGCAAACGCGCGAGCGGATCCGCGGCGCGTGGGAGACGGTTCAACGCGGCCACGCGATCGCTAATGGCGTTTTCGTGGCGGCGGTGAACCGCGTCGGCATCGAGAACGACCTTGAGTTCTTCGGCAATTCATTCGTCGCGGATCCATTCGGCGAGGTGATCGCGCGCGCCTCGACCAGCGCGGAAGAGACGCTGGTGGTCGATTGCGATCTGAGCCTGATCGAAAAAACCCGGCGCGACTGGCCGTTCCTGCGCGATCGCCGGATCGACGCGTACGGCGATTTGACGCGGCGTTATCGCGGTTGAGATGGCCGGCCCGCGGCTCGAGCATACGCGCCGGCTGCGCGGCTATCGGATGCCGGCGGAATGGGAGCCGCATCTGGCGACCTACCTGGTATGGCCGCACAATCTCGACACATGGCCGGGAAAATTCGCGCCGATTCCCGGAATTTTCGCCCGGATGGCGGCCGCGATCGCGGCCTTCGAGCCGGTGCGGATTCTGGTCAACGACGAAACCGCGGCCGCCGAAGCGCGCCGCTTGATAGAGTTGGCGCCGGTCGAAGCCGCATCCGCGCGGCTGGATCGAATCGAATTCGCGGCAATTCCGACGAACGATTCGTGGATCCGCGATCACGGACCGATTTTCGTCAATCGCGGACCCGCGGCGGACGGCGCCGGCCCCGCGCAAATCGCGCTCGACTGGCGTTTCAATTCATGGGGCGAAAAATACGGCCGCTTCGATCTCGACGACGTCGTGCCGCAGCGGCTCGCGGAACGCTACGGCTTCGAGGCGATCGAGCCGGGAATCGTGCTCGAAGGCGGATCAATCGAGGTCAACGGCGCGGGCGCCCTGATGACGACCGAATCGTGCCTGCTCAATCCGAATCGCAATCCCAATCTCACGCGCGGCGAGATTGAGGATTATCTGCGCGCCTACCTGGGCGTCGATAGCGTGCTCTGGCTCGGCGAGGGCATCGCCGGCGACGACACCGACGGGCATATCGACGACCTGGCGCGCTTCGTCGCCGCCGACACGATTTTAACTGTAATCGAGCGCGATCCGGCGGACGCGAATTTCGCCGCGCTCGAAGATAACCTGCGCCGGCTCAAGGCTTTGCGCGATCGCGCGGGACGGCCGTTCCGGATAGAGACGCTGCCGATGCCGCCGGCGCTTCATTACGACGGCGTGCGCCTGCCGGCGTCGTACGCGAATTTTTATATCGTCAACGGCGGCGTGATCGCGCCGATTTTCGATTGCGCCGCCGATGCGGAAGCGATCGCGACGCTCGAACGTTCGTTTCCAGGCCGCCGCGTGACGGGCGTGCCGGCGACGGACCTCGTCTGGGGCCTCGGCGCGGTGCACTGTCTCACGCAGCAGCATCCGGCGCCGTTCCGCGCCTAATTTTCGACGATCAATCCCGCCTGCTTGAGCGAATCGATCCGGCCGGAGCCGCCGCTTTTCCGCGCACAGCGTCGAAGTGCTATTGATTAGCCCGCCATTGGAATCAGCTCAGGAGGCCTCACGTGCGCCGCGCCAAACCAATTCGCTCCGCTCTGTTCGTTCCGGGAAACCGCGAGGACCGGATTCAAAAAGCGCCGCGCTTCGGCGCGGACGCCCTGATTTTGGACCTTGAAGACGCCGTCGCGCTGTCCGACAAGCCGCGCGCGCGCGCCACCGTGCGCAAGATGGTCGAAGAGTTGGGCCGCGCCGGACAAAACGTGTTCGTGCGCGTCAACGATTTCGAGACCGGCCTGACCTGGGCCGATCTCGACGCCGTGGTTTGCCCCGAGCTGTACTGCGTGATGCTTCCCAAGGTGACGGGGCCTGAAGACGTCAAACGCTGCGATACGATCATCGAGTTTCTCGAACGCCAGCGCGGATTCGAGGTGGGAACCGTCTTAATCGATCCGGTGCTCGAGACCGCGCAGGGGATGCGTCAGGCGTATGACGTCGCGATCGCCTCACCGCGCGTCGCGCATCTGGGCGGACTTACCGGCAAGGACGGCGATATCGCGCGGGCGATCGGTTTTCAATGGACGCCCGAAGGGCACGAGGCGTTCTTTTATATCTCGAAGGTGCTCCTCGACGCGCGCGCAGCGAACATCCCTTATCCGATGGGCGGCCGCGGCTGGTGGGACATCCAGGACCTCGACGGACTGCGCGCCGAAGCGATTCGCACGCGCGCCTTCGGCTACTCGGGAATGCTGCTGATCCACCCCTCGCACGTGGCGATCGTGAACGAAGTATTCACGCCGTCCAAAGAGGAAATTGCGCACTGGAAGGAGTTGATCGCGGCGGTCGAAAAGTGCGAGGCCGAAGGCGGCTCGGTCGTGGTCGTGAGCGGGATGATGGTGGATACGGCGCACGTCAAGGCCGCGCGCGATCTGCTGAATTGGGCGCGCGAGCTGGGCGTCGCCTGAGCGGACGGCGATTGCGCAATCGAACGCGGCCGATCCGCGCGATTCCGAATCGGCCCCTGACGCCGCCCGACGCTCAGGCCGGCTTGCGCCGCATCATGCCGGCGCGCCGCGCCTTGACCACGACTTCGCCGCGTTGATTGACGCCGCGATGCTCGAACATGACCACGCCCCACTGCGGACGCGATTTAGATTCGCGCACTTCGATAATTTCGGTTTCGGCGGTGATCGTGTCGCCGATAAATACCGGCTTGGGAAATTCGGTTTTCTCGAAGCCGAGATTGCCGACCGTGGTGCCCAGCGTCAGCTCGCCGACCGACAGGCCCACCACCAGTCCGAGGGTGAAAATCGAATTGACCAGCCGCTGGCCGAATTCGGCTTTCTTGGAAAATTCGACGTCAAGATGAAGCGGCTGCGGATTCATGGTGAGCGTCGAGAACAGCAGGTTGTCGGTTTCGGTCACGGTGCGGCTCGGCTGATGCTTGAACACGTCGCCGACGCGGAACTCTTCGAAATATTTGCCAGCCATAAAAGCCTCGCGGTTCTTTGAAATCGCGTAAGTGATAGCAGAATCGCGGCGGCGCCGGCGAGTCCGCGCGGAAAACGCGCTACGCCTGCCGCCGTCCGCCGCCGCCGATCGCCGCGGCGGCGAATGCGGGAGTTTCCGGAGAAAGCTGCTCCAGCGTTTTGCCCCGCGTCTCGGGCACGAAAAACAGAACCAACACCACGCCAATCAGCGGTCCCGCCGCGAACAGCGACGCGGCCTTGCCCAGTCCGCCCATCGGCCCCGCGAGCAGTCCCGCGGCCAGCGGCGCCAGCGTCCACCCCAGTTGTCCGAAAACCTGCACCGTGAGGCTGTAGCCGGTGGCGCGCGCCCCGGTGGGAAACAGTTCCGATGAAAGCGCCGAAATCGCGGTGCGCGCGGCCTGGTAGGCGAACATCGTCGCCATCATCGCGGCCAGAATCGCGCGATCGCTCGCGGTGCGAAACAGCGCGTACATCGCGACCGACGACGCCAGAAAAAAAACCGTGGTTGTGGTTCGCCGGCCAATCCGGTCGAGCAGGCTGCCGCAAATCAGCGTTCCGAGCGTCCCCATCAGGTACGCAAGCACGATCGCGCCGCCGATCGCGCTCGAACTCCAGTGATGGTCGCGTTTGGCGTAGAGGCTGAAGAACGAAATCGTGGGTCCGCCGACCAAACCGATCGAATTGCAGAGCGCCGCCACGACCAGCAGGCGCGTCCGATACGGCCCCTCCGCACAACTGAAACAACGGCGCATCGGCGCAAATATCCCAGGCCGCATGGCGGGCGCCGGATCGTTTCGCGTCGCTTGGAAGCGCGCGGTTTCCCGCAGACCTCGTCTAAGCCACGCGACGGCCATCAACGGCGCAATCCCGATCAGGTACATCCCCCTCCAGCCCCATCGTGTTTCCGCGACCCGGCCGTAGAGCAGTCCGGCAATGGCCACTCCGATAAATGCGACCATGTGCAGAATTGAAATTGCGCGTCCGCGCGAATCGTCGGGGAATTCCTCCGAAATTATCGTGACGGCCAGACAGAATTCCGCCGCCAGAAAAATCTGCGAGCCGCTTTGAAAAAAGGTGAATGTCGCCATGCCCGACGAAATCGCGGTGAGCAGGGTAAACAGCGCATAAACCAGCACGGTCGTCGAAATCACCGGCTTGCGCCCGTAGCGATCGGCGAGCGTGACGACAAAGAACGACATGATTCCGCCGACCCGCACGATCGTGGCGATCGCGCCGATCGCGGCGTTGCCAAGATGGAACGTGCGGGCGATATCGGGCGTGCACAAATGGAAGATCGTTATGTCGTAGCCTTCGAAAATCGTCGCCGACATGAGCATCGCCAGCAGCGACCAAAGATACCGGCGCGCCGGCGCGGCCGACGCAAAGGACCGGCTGTCATTGATTTCTCCGCTCAACCTCGCAGCGTCCATTTTGATTCGCGGCGCACCAATGATTATGGCCGCCGGTTGCGGCCCGGCTAACCTTTCAAACCGATCGCAGGGCCGCAAGCGCTCGCCAATTGACGGGCGCGCCGCCGATTTCGCGCCGCCCCTTCGCGCGCGATTCGGCCGGCCGTTCCATCTTGAAGATCGGCCTTTGGCCAGCCGCGCGCAATCCTGAAGAAAACGCCGCGGCTGCTCGAAAACGGCGTCGGGTCCATTCTTGAAAGCTTGCTGGAAAAGCGATATCGACAGGTCTATACTTATGAATTGTCTGTCTGGAAATTAGTTTTACTTCTTTTCGAAAGGCGCCCAAACAATCATGACCAAACGTTCGATGCTGACTCTGGCCGCCGCGGCCGCGACGTTCTCTCTGGTATTTTGCTCGCCTCGTGCGCGCGCCGCGGACAAAACCGTGGTGGTCACGATGACCGACAAGCCGCCGCAGTACCATCCCGAGAACCTCAAAATTCCCGTGGGCACGACGGTCGAATGGCAAAACACGGCCAAGACGCTGCACGACGTCACCACCGACGCGGATTCGGCGCAGAATCCCGCGGACGTGAAGCTGCCGCCGGGAGCGAAACCGTTCGATTCCGGGTTCATGGCTCCGGGCGCCTCGTACAAGTACACTTTCACCGTGCCCGGCGATTACACCTACGTCTGCATCCCGCATGAAAAAGACCACATGGTCGGGCACGTCACGGTGACGAAGTAATCCAATCCGGGCCGGGCGCCGCGCGGCCCGTTGAATCCTCTTTCCGCGCCGATGCGCAGTCGAAATCGCCGGGGCGCGCCTTATCCAGCAATTCCGCGGATTTCCCGCTTCGCCAAATCGTCTTTGCGATCGCGCTCTTGCTCGCGATCGGCGCGCCGATCTTCGCCCGCGGATAACCGCGCCGCGCGGCTTGCTTTGCCGGCCGAATCGCGTGAATGATCCGTTGTTTCCCTGCGCTGCGCGGGATTGAGGGAGCGGGTTCATTATGATTCTCAGGCGCCTGTTGATCGCCAACCGCGGCGAGATCGCGATCCGCGTGATTCGCGCCGCCGCCGAGATGGAAATTCACACCATCGCCGTCTTTTCCGAAGACGACGCCCGCTCGTTGCACGTCCGCAAAGCCGACGAGGCGAAACCGCTGCGCGGCGCCGGCGTCGCTCCCTATCTGGATATCGAACAGATTGTCGCCGTCGCGCAAGCGGCCGGCGCCGACGCGATCCATCCCGGCTACGGCTTCCTCAGCGAAAACGCGAGCTTCGCCCGCCGCGCCGCCGAAGCCGGAATCGTGTTTGTCGGCCCGCGTCCCGAAGTGCTCGATCTTTTTGGCGACAAAGTGCGCGCCCGCGCCCTTGCGGAACGCGCCGGCGTTCCCGTATTGCCGGGCGCGGCCGGCCCCACCAGCCTGGCCGGCGCGCGCGAGTTTCTCGCTTCGCTTGGCGCCGGCGCGGCGATAATGATCAAGGCGATCGCGGGCGGCGGCGGCCGCGGGATGCGCGCCGTGCATCGGGCGGAAGAACTCGAAGAGGCGTACGCGCGATGCCAATCCGAAGCGCGCGCCGCTTTCGGCAATCCTGAGGTTTACGTCGAGCGCCTGATTCCCCGCGCCCGCCATATCGAAGTGCAGGTGCTCGGCGACGGGGGCGGCAGCGTGAGCCATCTATGGGAGCGCGAATGCACGATTCAGCGCCGCAATCAGAAGATTGTTGAAATAGCTCCCAGCCCCGGACTTCATCCCGGCCTGCGCGACCGGCTCACCGCGGCGGCGATCCGGCTCGCCGAGGAGGTCCGTTACGACAATCTCGGCACCTTCGAATTTCTTATCGACTCCGATGACGGCCGCGCCGACGCGGCCTTCTACTTTATCGAGGCGAATCCGCGCCTGCAGGTCGAACATACCGTGACCGAAGAGGTCACGGGCGTCGATCTGGTCAAGACCCAGCTTGAACTCGCCGGCGGCCGTTCGCTCGCCGATCTCGGCCTGCTGCAGGCGGACATCGTGAAACCGCGCGGCTTCGCGATCCAACTCCGCATCAACATGGAATCGATGCAGCCGGACGGCTCGGCGAAGCCCGCCGGCGGAACGATCGCGGCCTTCGAGCCGCCCTCCGGCCCCGGACTGCGCGTCGATTCGTTCGCTTACGCCGGCTATGCGACCAGCCCGCGCTTCGATTCGTTGCTCGCCAAGCTGATCGCGCATTCGCCGTCGCCGCGCTTCGCCGACGCCGTGCGCAAGGCGCGCCGCGCGCTCGCGGAGTTCCGTATCGAGGGCGTCGCCGCCAATCTTGGCTTTTTGCGCGCGCTCGTCGAACATCCGGAATTCGCCGCGAACCGCCTCTATACGCGCTTTATCGAGGACCATATCGCCGAACTCGTCGCCGCCGCCGGCGCAAGCCATCGCCCGCTCTTTTTCGAAACGGCCGCCGCGGCCGCGGCATCCGCGCGCGCGCCGATGCGCGCCGGCGCCAAAATCGATTCCAGCGATCCGCTCGCCGTGCTCCATCACGGCAAATCTGGCGAGCCTGCCGCCGTCGCCGAGGCCGCGCCCGCACCGCTCCCGTTCGCGAACGGCCATGAAATCGAAACGCCCGACGGCACGATCGCCGTCGCCGCGCCCATCCAGGGCACGATCGTTGCTATCGACGCCGCCGAAGGCGACGTAATCCATCGCGGCGCCCAGTTGCTCGTGATGGAAGCGATGAAGATGGAGCATGTGATCAAAGCGCCGGCGAGCGGGGTCGTGCGCCAGCTTGCCGTCGCCGCCGGCGACGCCGTGTTCGAAGGCGCCGCGCTCGCTTTCATCGAACCGTCCGAGGGCGAATCGGTCGCAGCGGCCGAGCAGGAAGTCGTCGATCTCGATTACATTCGGCCCGATCTCGCCGAGGTTTACGAGCGCCACGAAATCGGCCTCGACGCCAACCGGCCCGACGCGGTCGCGCGCCGCCGCAAGACCGGCCAGCGCACCGCGCGCGAAAATATCAACGACCTTTGCGATTCCGGCAGCTTCGTCGAATACGGTCCGCTGGTGATCGCCGCGCAGCGCCGCCGCCGCGCGATCGACGATTTGATCCAGCGCACGCCCGCCGACGGCATGGTCGTCGGCGTCGGCCGCGTCAACGGCGACCTATTCGGCGAGCGCGCCGCGCAGTGCATCGCGATGTCCTACGACTACACGGTGCTGGCCGGCACGCAGGGCACGCAGAACCATCGCAAGAAGGATCGCATGTTCGAGCTGGCGGCGAAGCTGCGCCTGCCGATCGTCATCTTCGCCGAAGGCGGCGGCGGCCGGCCCGGCGACACCGACGGCGTCAGCCCCACCGGCCTCGATTGTCCCGCGTTTCATCTGTTCGGACGCCTGAGCGGTCTCGTCCCGCTCGTCGGCATCACGTCGGGCCGATGCTTCGCCGGCAATGCCGCGCTGCTCGGATGCTGCGACGTGGTGATCGCGACGCGCGGCTCGAATATCGGGATGGGCGGGCCGGCGATGATCGAAGGCGGCGGCCTCGGCATCTTCAGGCCCGAAGAGGTCGGCCCGATGGAGGTGCAGGCGCCGAACGGCGTGGTCGATATCGCCGTCGCCGACGAAGCCGAGGCGGTAGCGGTCGCCCGCCGCTATCTCTCCTATTTTCAGGGACGGCTCGAGCGATGGGAGGCCG
>JAJXZF010000051.1 GCA_021780225.1 Deltaproteobacteria bacterium
CCCGCGTTCCCCGAATGGAATCCGGGCGCGGCCATTCAGAGCGAGCAGCGCGTGTTAATCACCCAGAGTTGGGACGAAATCCGCCGGCTGATGTGGAACTATGTTGGTATCGTGCGCAGTGATCGCCGGCTCGAACGCGCCTTACGGCGCCTCCAGATGCTGCGCGAGGAGATCCATAGTTACTATTGGGATCATCTGCTCGATTCCGACTTGATCGAGCTGCGCAATCTGGCGATCGTCGCCGAATTGGTCGTGCGCTGCGCGATGACGCGCAAGGAATCGCGCGGTCTCCACTACACTATCGACTATCCCGATCGCGACGACGCGCACTGGCTGCGCAACACCGTCCTGCGACGGGATAATTGACCCAATCCGCTCCGCGGCGACTCGCGGTCGGAACCGGCGGTCTTAAGCGGAAACCGCGGACGCCGGGGCGGCGGAGCCTGCGTAATCGAACGTCAGCTTGTCGCCGTCGAGATCGACTTTGACCGTCCCGCCCTTCGCCAGCCGTCCAAACAACAACTCGTCGGCGAGCGGCCGCGCGATTTCGTTTTCGATCAGCCGATGCAGCGGGCGGGCGCCGAAGCGCGAGTCGTACCCCTTCTCCGCCAGCCATTTGCGCGCCGCCGGCGACACCTCGATCGTCACGCGATTGGCGGCCAGGCGTTCCGCCAGCTCGCCCACGAATTTGTCCACCACGCGCTCGATCACCGGCGGCGGCAGCGGCGCAAATTCGATAATTCCCGAAAGCCGGTTGCGGAATTCAGGCGCGAACATCCGATCGATCACTGCGCGCGGCGATCCCGTCGCCACGTCCGTGCCGAATCCGATCATCGCGCGCGCCAGTTCCTGCGCGCCCGCATTGGTCGTCATCACGATTACGACGTTGCGAAAGTCCGCTTTGCGCCCGTTGTTGTCGGTCAGCGTCGCGTGGTCCATCACCTGCAACAGGATATTGAACAGGTCGGGATGGGCCTTTTCGATTTCGTCCAACAGCAGCACGCAATGCGGCGTTTTGTTGATTGCGTCGGTCAACAATCCGCCCTGGTCGAATCCGACATAGCCCGGCGGCGCGCCGATCAGCCGCGACACCGTATGACGCTCCATGTATTCGCTCATGTCGAAACGGATGAACTCGACGCCCATCGTCTTCGCGAGCTGCCGCGCGACCTCGGTCTTGCCCACGCCGGTCGGTCCGGCGAATAGAAACGCGCCGACCGGACGATCGGGATGCGCCAGCCCCGAGCGCGCGAGCTTGATTGCCCGGCCTACGGCCGCGATCGCCGCGTCCTGTCCGTAAACCGCCTCTTTGAGGTCGGTTTCCAGATTTTGCAGGCGCGAGCGATCGGATGACGATACCGTCCGTTCGGGAATTTTCGCCATCCGCGCGACCGTGCGTTCCGCGTCGCGCGCGCCGACCGTGATCGTTTCGCCGCGCTTGGCGCGCAAATGGCCGGCGACGCCCGCCTCGTCCATCACGTCGATCGCCTTGTCCGGCAGATAGCGATCGTTGATGTAGCGCGCGGAAAGCTCCACCGCCGCGCGGATCGCGGGCGCGGTGTAGCGCACATTATGATGCTTTTCGTATTGCGCCTTGAGGCCGGTCAGAATCTGCACGGCTTCGTCGCGCGTCGGCTCCTGCACGTCGATCCGTTGAAAACGCCGCGCCAGCGCCTTGTCGCGATCGAACGAGCGCTTGTATTCCTGGTAGGTCGTCGAGCCAATACAGCGCAAATCGCCCGACGCCAGCGCCGGCTTCAGCAGATTCGACGCGTCCATGGTCGAGCCCGACGCCGATCCGGCGCCAACGATCGTGTGTATTTCGTCGATAAACAGCACGATCCGCGGATTGCCGCTCGCGGCTTTGATCACCGCCTTCAGCCGCTGCTCGAAATCCCCGCGGAAGCGGGTGCCCGCCAGCAACGCACCCATGTCGAGCGCAAAAATCTCGACCTCTTTCAGCGCCGGCGGCACGCGCCCTTCGTGAATCGCCAGCGCCAGCCCCTCAGCCAAAGCGGTTTTGCCCACGCCCGCTTCGCCGACGAACACTGGATTGTTTTTGCGCCGGCGCAACAATACGTGAACCGCGCGCTCGATTTCGCGCTCGCGCCCGATCAGCGGATCGATTTTTCCCTCGCGCGCCCGCTCGTTGAGATTGACCGCGTAGGTCTTGAGCGCCTTCGCCGGCGACAGTTTGGGAGCGCCATCTTCGCTCTCCGCGCCGGCTTCGGCGTCGCTCTCATGATCGTGATCTTCCTCTTCGGACGCGCCGCGCACTTCGCGATCTTCGTCCGCGCCGGCTTTTGAGACGCCGTGCGAAATGAAATTGATCGCGTCGAAACGGGTCACGCCCTGCTCTTCAAGCAGACGGATCGCGTGCGATTCGGTTTCGTGAAACATCGCGACCAGCACCTGCGACCCGTTGATTTCGGATTTGCCGGCCGATTGCGCGTGCATCGCCGCCCGCTGCAGCGCGCGCTGCACGCCGGAAGCGTAGTGCGGCTGCAGGTTTTCGCCGCGCGGCAGCCGCTCCAGTTCTTCGTCGAGGTACGCCTGCAACTGCTTGCGGAGCGCCTCCAGATCGGCGCCGCAATTTTTGAGCACGTTGCTCGTCGTTACGTCATGCAGCATCGCGTACAGCAGATGCTCCAGGCACACGTATTCGTGGCGCCGGTTGAGCGCCTCGGTCATCGCAAGCTGCAGCGTTATCTGCAGTTCGCGGCTGATCATCACGCCTGAGGATGGCATCGCGGCCTCATTGCTCGCGTCCGCTCCGCGCGCGCCGGCTTACCGGGCGCGCGCCGTGCGGGCGCGATTCACTCTTTCTCCATCACGCACTTGAGGGGGAACTGGTTTTCGCGCGCCAGATCTTCCACGTTCTTGATTTTCGTCTCTGCGATTTCGTACGGATAAATTCCCGCCACGCCCATGCCGTTCTGATGCACATGCAGCATGATGCGCGTCGCTTCGGCGTGCTGCTTGTGGAAAATCGTTTTCAGTATCTCCACGACGAATTCCATCGGCGTGTAATCGTCATTGAGCAAAATGCATTTATAGAGCGGCGGACGCTTGGTGCGCGTTTGCTCGCGCGTGCGCCGCTCCGTGACGATCTCGCCCTGGCCGGCGCCGCCGTTCGAACCCGCGCCATCGCGCCTGCGCGCCGCGGGATTCATGATTTTCGCGTCGTCATCCATTCAGTCGCCACCCGCTTCCGGTCGCGGACTCCAGTTTACCAGAAAACGCGTCCGTCTGGCACGGCGTTCCGGGCGTCCCAATTCGATCGCGCGCTCGCGCGAATTCCGGGCGGCAACGCGGCGCCGGGCGAAGTGCGAGCTTTGCTCCCGCGCGGCGCGCCGACTAAGCTCGATTGTTCCGGCGCTGATGCGTCCCGAAGATGACGTCAAAGAGCGACAAAGCCAAATCGCCGACGGCGAACGAGGTCGAAATCTCGGTTCACGACCGTCTGAGCGATATCCCGCGCGAGGATTGGAACGCCCTGCTCGCGCCCGACGACTCTCCCTTCCTCGATTGGGACTGGCTGGCGGCGATGGAAGAGTCCAAGAGCGCGGCGCGCGCCACCGGATGGGCGCCTTGCCATCTGGTTTTGCGGCTCGGCCCGCAACGGCGCATCGCCGGCGCCTGTCCGCTTTATCTGAAGAGCCACAGCCAGGGCGAATTCGTTTTCGACCACGGATGGGCGGACGCGGCGGAGCGGTCCGGGTTGAAGTATTATCCGAAGCTGCTCGCGAGCGTGCCCTTCACGCCCCACACCGGCCGCCGCTTTATGACGGCTGCGGGCGCCGATCGGCGGACGATCGTGCGCGCGCTCGGTGGCGCGTTAATCAAGCTCTGCGACGACAACCGGCTCTCTTCCGTCCATGTCAATTTCTGCGCGCCGGACGAGGCTGAGGCGCTCGCCGAACTCGGCTTCCTGGAACGCCTCGGCTATCAGTACCACTGGCAAAACGCCGGCTATGAATCGTTCGACGACTATCTTGCGCAGCTCAAGAGCAAGCGCCGGTACGCGGTGCGCCACGAACGGGCGGCGCTGGCCGGCCAGGGCATCGAAATTCGCGCGCTCCGCGGCGGCGAAATTCCCGACGCCGCCTTCGCCGCGATGTACAAAATCTATCTTTCGACGATCGAAAAGCTCTACTGGGGCCGGCAGTATCTGACCCGCCAGTTTTTCGACCTGATGCGCGAGAACTACCGCCGCCATCTGTGTTTCGTTTGCGCCTACCGCGGCGGCGAATTGATCGGCGGCACGTTCAACGTCGAAAAAGCGGGCGTCCTCTACGGCCGCTACTGGGGCGCGTTCGAGGACGTGCGGTTCCTGCATTTCAACGTGTGCTATTACGCCGCGATCGAGCACTGTATCGCCCGCGGCAACGTTCGTTTCGAGCCGGGCGCCGGCGGCGAATACAAATGGCTGCGCGGCTTCGATCCGGCTTTCACGCGCAGCCTGCACTTCGTCGCGCATCAGGGCTTGCGGCGCGCGATCGCGAATTTTCTGGTTCACGAACGGCGCGAGGTCGAGGCGTGGATCGCCGAGGGCCGCGAGCGCAGCCAGCTCAAGCCGCCCGCGCCCTCGAACATCGAAACGGAATAGCGTCTGTAATCAGTCCTCGTCGGCGTTCAGGGCTAACGCTGCGGCGTTATTCTTCGCCGGTTCGCGCGGCGCGCTCTCGATCTGCTTGAGCTCGCCGATCTCTTTCTTGCTCGCCACGCCCAGGTCTTTAAATTTCCGCGCCGTTACGACAACTCGCGATTCGATCGAGTTGACCGTCTGATTGTACGTCTTGACGGCTTTGTCGAGCGCGCCGCCCAGGTCCGCGATATAGCCGATCATCGTCGCGATTCGTTCATGAAGTTCCTGTCCGAGCGCGCTGATCCGTTGCGCATTTTCCGCCAACTGTTCCTGCCGCCACGCATATGCGACCGACCGCAACACCGCCATCAGGGTGGTCGGCGTCGCGAGGATGATCTTTTTCGCCCACGCGTCTTCCATTAGCGACGGATCCTGTTGCAGCGCGGCGCTGAAGAACATCTCGCCCGGAAGGAACAGTACGACAAACTCCGGCGTGGGTTTGCAGGCGTCCCAATACGCCTTGGAGCTTAGCTGCTCCACGTGCTTACGGATTTGCCCCGCGTGCTCCTTGAGCTTCACCGTCCGCGACGTTTCATCTGCCGCGTCCAGCGCTTCGAGATACGCCTTCAGCGGCGCCTTCGAATCGACGACGACATTCTTGCCTCCGGGCAAGCGGACCACCATGTCCGGCCGCAATTTCGCGCCATCAACGGTTAGACTCGTCTGCTCGTCGAAATCGCAATGCTCAGACATCCCGGCGATTTCGACCACGTTGCGCAACTGCACTTCGCCCCATCGCCCGCGCACAACCGGAGTTTTCAGCGCATCGGCCAATTTGCCGGTCTGCGCGCCAAGCAACTCAAGCTGTATCCGCAAGGCGCCTTGCGACTGACTTCGTTCCTTCTCGATTTGGCGCAATTGATCGTCGAGTTTCGAAAGCGATTCAACGGCGGGCTTGACCAATTCTTCGACCGCCTTCTGCCGCGCTTCGAAATCCTTCCCCGCCACTTCACGTTCCGCGGCGAATTTGTCCGCCGCCCGTTTCATCAGATCGTCGGTGGTCGTGCGCAACGTTTCGGCCGCCAGTGCCTTAAAAGTATCCGACAGTCGGCTTTCCGCCTCCGCCAAGATGCGTTGTTGCTCTTCGAATCGCTTCCGCGTTTCAGCCTCGCGCGCGGCCAACTCCGCCTTCGCGACTTCCGATTGATTGACTCTTTCCCGCAGTTCGGCGTTCTCGCGATTGCGCGCTTCCAGCTCGCTTCGCATCGAGTCCGCTTGCGCGCGCGACGCCGCGTCGGCTGCGAGCGCTTCGCGCAAAGGTCCCTCCATCGCCGACTTTGTTCGGCCCGCCGCAAGCAGCCAGCCGAACGCCGCGCCGATCGCCAAGCCAAGAATTATCGCAACGCCAAGCGCAATCATGATTTCGCCGCCCACACGGCGACTGGTTTTATATTATCGTGACAAGGTTCATGCCGTAACCCGCGGCGATCCGGTTTTCCACAAGAAAATCGCGGAAACCATGAATGCGTGAGGCGGCGCGCGATGCTATCGTTGCGCGCGGACGGATTTCGTGAAGCATCTCCTCAGCAAGGGCGCGACGCTTGTGATGCTAGGCACGGGCGGCGTCGGCAAAACGACCATCGCCGCGGCGCTCGCCCTGGCTGCCGCCCAATCCGGTCTCGAGACCGGCGTGATCACCGTCGATCCGGCCCGCCGCCTGCGCGACGCGCTTGGCCTGGACCGCCTCGGCGCCCGCCCGACCCGGCTTGATGCGCGCCGGCTGCGCAGCGCCGGCTTGCCGCCGGACCTGCCGCTTTCCGCGATGGTCTTGGACGTCAAAGGCGCCTGGGACGGCCTGATCGAGCGCTTCGTCAAAGCGCCGGAAACGCGACGCCGGGTGCTGGACAACTCGTTCTACCGCGCCCTGACCGAACAATTCGCAGGCGCGGAAGCCTACGCCGCGCTGGAACAACTTTACGACCTTCACGCCGGCGGACGTTTCGACCTCGAAGTTGTCGATACGCCGCCGGCCGCGCATGCATTCGAATTCCTCGAAGCCCCGGCTCATCTGGTGCGATTGCTGGATTCGCAGGGCGCGCGCTGGCTGCTTGCGCCGTCGTCCGCGGCCGGCCGCAGGCTGCTCGGACTGGCGGGCCGCGCCGCGCAATTCGTCGCGAGCCAACTCGAACGCTTCGCCGGCGCGGGCGCGCTGACCGCGATCGGCGAATTCTTCGCGGCGCTCGCCGGCGCGGCAGGCTCGATCGGAGACCAATTCCGCAAGGTCGAAGGGATGCTCCATGCGCCGGCCACGAATTTCGTGCTCGTCACGACTCCCGAAGCCGACCGGCTGATCGAGGCGCGCGCGCTGGTCGAGCGGATGACGCGCGAAGGTTTTCGACTCCGCGCGATCGTGCTGAACCGTTTTCTCGACGAACGAACCTATCGGGCGCTGGCCGAGGCGCCGCGGCGCGAGCCGCCGCATCTGCGGAAGATCGCGAGGCTGCGCGCCGCGCTGGCTGCGGACGGCGCGGCCAACCGGCGTCTCGCGGGACTGGCCGCTTATCTTGAGGATTACCGTGCGAACCAGTGCGCGACGATCGAGCGCGCCCGCGCCTTTGCGCGCACGCTGCCGGCGCGAGTCGATCTGGTCCTGGCGCCGGAGCTTGAAGCGGGCGTGCGCGACCTTGGCGGGCTGGGCGGAATCGCCGCCATCCTGGCGGAGAGCGGTCCGGGCCGCCGGTTTCTCGCCGACGCGGCGATCGCGACGGCCGGCGGCGCCGCGCCCGGCCGCAAGCGTCTCGCCGGCGGCGCCTCGCGGCGCGCGTAACCTCAATCTCGAATTTTGGAAAGCCGGAGCGGGCTTGTAAGCCGGGTTCTGTGCCCTTGCGGGCGGCGACCATTCATCTGGGCCGCACGATTGCTCGGCGGCTCTGGCGACCATACCCGAGGGATTAAGAGCGGGCCGCTCTCCCTCCTATTTGGTCTTGCACCAGGTGGGGTTTGGCATGCGCGCGCGATCGCTCGCGCGCCGGTGGGCTCTTACCCCGCCTTTTCACCCTTACCCATGCGGGCGGTATGTTTTCTGCGCCACTTTCCGCGGATCGCTCCGCGCCGCCGTTAGCGGCCACCCTGCCCTGTGGAGCCCGGACTTTCCTCCCCGCTTGGCGAGGCGGTCGCCCGGCCCGCTCCGGCGTCTCCGATTGTAGCAGGAAGACGCCGCCGTAGCGCTCCGCGCATTTATCAAAAGCGCGCGTTATTCGCGGGCCGCGGCGTCGAAATAAAGAATCCGCTGGCAGTTCGGGCAGAAGTGAATCTGCAGATGCTTTTGGATTTCGTTGAAGAGCTGGGGCGGCAGCTTCATCCTGCAGCCTTGACACGCTCCGTCGCGCGCCTCGGACACGGCCAAACCGGCGCGGCGGCTGAAGATCATCTCATAGCGTTGCAGCAGCGGCGCCGCGATATCGCGCGACATCAGATCGCGATCGACCTTCTGCTTCGCGATCGAAACCTTCAAGTCCTCGACCTGCGCGGCGATATCTTTTTCAGCCGCGGCCAGCTCAGCGGCTTTTTCCTCGATCGTCGCGCCCAATTCCTGAATTCGCGCCGCGCGCGGATCCGCCGCTTCCATCTGCGCCAGCAGTTCGCTTTCGAGCCGCTGATTGTTCTCGCGCAATGCTTCGAGCTCGTGGCCGACCGCCAGTGACTCTTTGTCGCTGCGCACCTGGTTCATGCGCATCCGCTTGTTGCGCACGCGCGCTTCGCCCTCGGCGAATTCCTTTTCGAGGCGGCGGCGTTCGAGCGCGCTCTGCTGCTCTTCTTCGGTCAGGCGGGTTAATTCGGCGCGATAGGTTTCGGTCTCCTGACGCAGGGAATCGACTCTTCCGGCGATCGACGACAACGTCTGTTCGAGCTCACGCAGTTCGCGATCGATGGCCTGCAGGCTCATCAGCCGGGCTATCTCTTCACGCAAAGCATCCTCCGCTGGAAACGCGCTCCGCTCCGGCGCCATGGGGACGCGCCGAAGCGCCTGCGGTTGGTCCGCCGCGCGCCGCGGCCGTTTCCGGCCGCGATTGATTACCATTGACTAAGGGAATGGGCCCACCAGGATTTGAACCTGGGACCAGCCGGTTATGAGCCGGCAGCTCTGAACCGTGCTGAGCTATGGGCCCGAACGAACGCATCCGAGTGAGAGCCAAGCTTATCAACTTTGCCGGCGTAATTTAAGTAGTCCTTATGATCTCGAACGTTCCGCCCATGCCCGGCGCCGAGTCAACCGCCATGATGGGCCTGACGGCGGAGCGAAATCAGCTCCTGCGCGACGGCCGCCGCGTCCGCGTCGCCCGATTGCGCCGCCGCCCGCCGCAACTGCTCGACTTCGCGCCGGCGACGCCCGCGCTCCAGCGCGCCAGCATATTCCATGGCCAACCGGCGGGCGGCTTCGGCGTCGGCCGGCATCGGTCCGACCATCATCGCGCTCAACCGATCGCGCTGCTCCGGGCCGATCGCGGCCACGATCGAAACTTCAAGCGATCCTTTAGGTTCATTCGAGAGCGCGGTCTCCTCCAGCAACGCTCCAAGCAGCGCATCCCGGAATTCCGCCGGCGGCGCCACGCCGGCGATTTCCGCGCGCAGCTCCGGAAAGACCATCGCGATCGCCAGCAGGCCAAGCTCGGCCTGCGCAACCGCGTCGGCGCGGGCCGCCGGCTCGGTTCGCTTCGGCGCCGCGCCGCGGCCGGAAGCGTTC
>JAJXZF010000017.1 GCA_021780225.1 Deltaproteobacteria bacterium
CGGCCCGCGACGCTGGATGGCGTGGGCGACCGTGGCGCTGTTTATCCTGACGTTTCCGCCCGTGCCGGTCGCCTTCGCGCCGCCGGCTCCGAATGCGCCAAGCCAGCAACAGCGGCAACCGCAGCCGCAGCCGGGAGAACCCTCGGACGGCAATGGAATCAGCGTGATGTATTTGGCGCCGGCGCGCGTCGGGACGCGATTGGACACGCCGGTGCATCGCGGGCCGCGCACGGGCGGCGAAGGGAATCCGCAGAGCGTAGAGGGGATGCCGCGCGGCGCATCCCGGCTTAACCGAACTTATCGCGCTTTTGCCTCATAGAGATTGGCCGATGGCGGAAAAACCTCGCATGGAGCGTCCAAGCTGGGATCAATACTTCATGACGATTACGCGTCAGGTTGCCGAACGTTCGACCTGCCTGCGCGCGAAAGTCGGCGCCGTGATCGTCCGCGACCGGAGCATCCTTGCCACCGGCTACAACGGCGCGCCGGCGGGATTGCCGCATTGCCTCGACGCAGGTTGCCTGATTTACGAATCGCGCACGCCTGACGGCGAAATCGAGCAGAACTGCTATCGCACGATTCACGCGGAAATAAATGCGATTACTCAGGCGGCGCGCAACGGCAGCGCGATCCGCGACGCGGACATCTACGTTACGCATACGCCCTGTATTCATTGCCTGAAGGTGCTGATTAACACCGGCATTGCGCGCGTCTATTACGGCAAGCCCTACAAATTGCATACGATTTCCGAGCTGCTGAAGTACGCCCAAATCAAATTGATCGAGGTTCGGACGGAGGATGGCGATGGCGTCTGAGCAGCATGCCGCGGCGGCCGATCGATGCGGCATTTGCGCGATGATCGCGCGGCTGTCGGCAGGCGAGTTTCCCGATGCGATCGCCGAATTGCCGCGAAGTTGGCTTATCCTTGGCGATGCGCAGTTTTATCGCGGATATTGCGTGATTCTTGCCAAGCGCCATGCGCGCGAGATGCACGCTCTGCCGCGCGGTGAAGCGCACGAGCTGCTCGATGAGTTGATGGCCGTCGGAAAGGCGATCGAACGGGTCGCCAAGCCGCTTAAACTCAATTACGAATGTCTTGGAAATCAGGAGCCGCACGTTCATTGGCACGTCTTTCCGCGGTACGGCGACGACCGGATGCGGCTCGAGCCGGTCTGGACGCGACCAATCGCGGAACGCCGCCGCCCGCTGCCGGACGACGATCGGCGGGCGTTGATCGCGGCGCTTCAGGCGGAACTGAGAACGCTGCTCCCAGCCGCGCGTTTAATCTGAATTGGCGCCTATTCCTCGCTTTGACAGTCCAAGTCCACGCATAGTCGCATTTCTAACGGCGGTTGCGCTCGCGCTGGCGATGGCCGTCGGCGGATGCCGGAACGCTCCGTTGCCCGAGCAAGGCAGCGCGGCTGAGCATCTTTACGCCCGCCGCTGCGGCTCATGTCATAAGCCATACGCTCCATCTTCGATGACTTCGGCGATGTGGGCGACACAGGTTGACGCGATGGAGCCAAAAATCGCGCAAGCCGGCCTGCCTCCGCTCAGCGATGGTGAACGCCGCGCAATAGTGAACTACCTCGAACGCAACGCCGGCACGCAATGATCCGACGGCGCCGCTCGGCGCCACTTGATGCACCGCCGCACGCCGCGCCGATCATTTCAGGCCGAACGCACCCTGCCCGCCGTCGTACACGATCTGTCCGCCTGCGACCGAGACGAACGGCGTCAATTCATGTTCCGCGATTTTGCCGTCCGGCAGGATATGCCGGACGCGCCATCCGCGCACCAGCAGATGGTCCGAGACGATTCGCCGGTGGCATCGCCACCACAGTCCCTCCGAGCACATGATCGCGGTGCGGACTCGCTCGGCGGCCTCGCACAATGCGGCGAGACCGGCGGCGAACTCGGGCGTATCGGTATAGTCGGCGTAAGAGCGAAACGCCGGATGCTCCCACGCGCGATGCGGCGAGTTGGCAAGCTGCGAGTGGCGGCGGCCGCCCAGCGCCTTGAACCATCGGTAGTCGCGGCCGGCCGCGGCGACGGCGGCGGAAAATTCCGCCTGGTTGAACCATGGCCATCGCCGCGACGACGGGAACGAACGCACGTCGGCAAGCATCGCGATTTCATGACGGCGCAGCAGTTCGAGGAACTCGGCCAGCGGATGGGTCGAATGGCCGATCGTGAAAATTTCGCGCGCCGCGTTCAGCGGATCAGCGCGACGATCGGCGCCGCCACGATCATCGCGACGCCCGCGATGCGGGCGATCGCGCGGCCCCACGGCGTCGCTTTTTCGAGCAGCACCAGCACGCTGATCAGCGCGACCCATGTCAGGTTCATTACACCCGCTACGAACAGCAGCGCCATCAGCATCGTGCAGCATCCGATGCATACCAGGCCGTGCCGCGCGCCCATCCTGAACGCGCCGGCCGCGCCGTCGCGCCAGTGGGTCATGAAGAAGCCGATCGGCGACTGGCATCCGCTCAGGCAGGCGTCTTTGAACGGCGTGAACTGGTAAAGCCCGGCGGCCGCGAGGATGGCCGCGCCGGCGATCGGCGTGGCGGCGGCCGCGCCGCTTAGAATCGCGGCGCGCTGCGCGGCGATCTGCAGCATGGTCGCGATCGCGCTGAAGACCGTCCATGCGGCCACATATCCGCCGACCATCATCCAGACGCGACTCGCGTTGAAGCCGGGGCGCGGACGCGCGATCGCCGCAAAGGTGGAAATGGTCGGGCCGGCGCTCGGCAACATCATCGCCACCATCATCACCGCCCACATCAGGAAGGTGATCGAGGCTTCGGCCGCGCCGGCCGGCATCGCCGCGAGAATCCGTGAGACAATCGGGCCGAAATCTCCGGCCGCCATCGGCATCCGCGCCAGATAAATCCAGGCGAGCGCGCTCAACGCGATCAATCCGATCCAGATTACGGCGCGATCGCGCGAGGGCAGGCTCGGCGCGCTGTTTGCGGCCGGCGCCGGGTTGGCGTCTGAGGTCATCGCGATGAGGCCGGCGCGACCGGCCGTCCGGGAATCAGCCGTTGGACCAATTGATCGCGGAGAAATGTCCGTTGCGGCCGGAATTCTCGAATTTCAGCGCATGGTCGTGATAACTGCTGGCGGTTCCTTTGGCGGCGGCGAGCCGGCGCGAAAAGGGATGGCCGACGTTTTCGAGCCATACGATATTGTCGCCCGCCCCGGTCACGCCCGCGACCGTAACGTCGGTCACGCCCGCGATCGAAACCTTCCAGGTGCGGCCGTCAGAGCCGTATTGAATCGCGGCCGATTTGGTCGGCAGCCGTTTCGCGACCATTGGAGCCATCAGCGCGGGCGGGCCGCCCGCCGCGCCCGTGAAGATCGCTTCGAGCGCCGCGCGCTGGGCGTCGTTGGCGCGGCTGTCGAGATAGACCGCCATCGTGCCGTTGCCCTTGGACATCTCGGCCGGCGTGGTGAGCGCCTGCACGGCGTTGAGGCCCGAAATATCCACGCCGCCGTAGTCGCCGCGGTTGATATGGATCGTGAGCACGACGTCGCAATGGCCCTCGGTGGGCCGCGCCTGCGCATGAGTCAGGAGGCAGGGGCAGAGCAGTTCGCAATTGCACGACTCGAAATATTCGCCTTCGATCCGCCAAGATTTACCGCTCATGTCCGCCTCCAGTTTGAGCGCCCAAGAGTTTGTCGCCAGGTCCGCGCCCGCCGCGAGTATAGATCAGGCGGCTCCCGGAACGCACGCTCCACCGCGGCGAATCGCGTCACTTCGCGGAGGCGGATTGGGCGGGCGGCTGGAGCTTCGCCACGTCGATTTTCGCCTCGGCCTGATTCGCGACGGCGACCAAATCGATCGCGTCCGGATGCAGATATTGCTTCGCGACTTTCAGCACGTCGTCCCTGGTCACGGCGTCGATCAACTTCGGATAGCGATCGGCGTAGTCGAGGCCGAGATGGAAAATCTCGGTGTCGAGCATGAAGCCGACGATCGAACTCTGGCGGTCGAGTTTAAGCGGAAAGCTGCCGACCAGATATTTCTTGGCCGAAGCCATCTCGGCGTCGGAGACGGGACTTTCCTGAATTTCGCGCATCTGGGCCAAAATCAGTTTGAGGGCTTCGTTGGCGCTGGAATTCTTGGTCTGCAGCACGATGAGAAACGCGCCTTGATATTCGTGCGCGGCGAAAGCGCTGCCGATCGAATAGGCAAGGCCGTGCTGGCTGCGCACGACCTTCATCAGGCGCGAGGCGAAGCCGCCGCCGCCCAGGATGTAGTTCATCACCTGCAGTTTGTAGTAGTCGGGATTCGAGCGGGCGATGCCGCCGGAGCCGAGCATCAGATTGGCTTGCGCGACGTTGCGATCGATCAGTTGCGCGTGGATTCCCGGCGGAACTTCGATCGGCGCGGGCGCGGGCTGCGCGGTCACGCCGCCCTTGAGTCCGGTGAGTTCGTTTTCCAGCTCGGCCTTGATTTGATTGGCGTCGACGTCGCCGGCGACCGCGATCACCGCGCTGCCGAGCTTGTAATAGCTCTTGTAGAAATCGCTCACGTCGGCGGCCGAGAGCTTCGCCACCGAAGCGGTCGAACCCTCGGGCATGTGACCGTAGGGACGATCGCCGAAAATCGTATGGACGAAAGCGACGTCGGCGGCGTAGCCGGGCTCTTCTTCGCTGGCCTTGATGTCGGCGATCTGTTCGGCCTGCTTGCGCTTGATGTCGGCCTCGCGCAGGCCGGGATCCTGCAACAACTGGGCGAGCAGATGGATCGACTGCGACTGGTATTTCTTGAGCGTGGTGACGCTTGCGATCGTGAAATCGCGGCTGGCGCTGACGTTGATCGAACTGCCCATGAAATCGACTTCACGATTGAAATCGGAGGCGGAAAGGTCCTTCGTGCCCTGCATCAGCGCCGCCGCGGTGAGGGTGGCGAGGCCGCCTTCGCCATTCGGATCGCGGCGCGACCCGGCGTCGAACGCGATCGCCATCGTGAGCATCGGCAACTGATGCTGCTCGGAGACCAGCAATATGGCGCCGTCGCTCAGCTTCATCCGCTTGATCTGAAGCGCGCAGGCGCGCGGCGCGGCCGCGGCCATGATCAAAGCGGCGGCGAATGCGATGGTGAGGCGGGTTTTAAGCTGGTTCATCGCACCGCCTCCGTCGCGGTCAGGATTCCATTGGGACCGGCCGCGCGAATCGGCGCGGGCGTGATGGGCGCGGCCGGAATTCGCGGCGCCCGCGTCGCGGGATTGGAAGCGGGCGCGTGATGGACCTGGCCGGTGGCGCCGCCGCCCATTTCATGCGGCAGCACGCCGGTCGGCACGAGCACGCCGACGGTGGAGTTGCCGGCGATCAGATATTCCCGCGCGACGCGCTGCACGTCGGCCGCGGTGACTTTGTCGATTTGAGGCAGATATTGATCGATCATGCGGTAATTGCCGAGCATCTGGTACAACCCGAGCAGCATCGCTTCGCGAAAGATCGAGTCCTGACCGAAGACGAAGCCGGCCTGCTCGAGATTTTTGGCTTTCTGCAGTTCCTTGTCGCCGACGGGATGGTCGCGCAACGCGGCGAGCTCGCGATCGAATTCGGCCAGCACGTCTGCGCTTTTCACGCCGGGGCGGACTTGCGCGGAGAGCCAGAACAGGCCGGGGTCGAATGAGGTCATGTCATAGTCGGCGCTGACGTCGACGACCATCTGCTTGTCCTGCACCAAGTCCTTGTAAAGCCGGGAGCTTTTGCCGTCGGAGAGGACTTCGCTCGCGATTTCAAGCGCGAACGCGTCCTTGGGGTTTTTGAAATTGGGCACGTGAAACGCTTCGGCGACGGCCGGCAGATTCGCGGCGTGGCGGAGCACGACGCGGCGCTCGCCGGTCTGCGGGGGTTCGACCTCGGTCACGGGCGGAGGTTTGGGGCCGTTCGGAATCGAGCCGAAAGCGTCGCTAATCTCCTTCATCACCCGGGCGCCGTCAAAATCGCCGACCGCGACGATCACGGTGTTTTGGGGCGAGTAGTAGATCGCGTGATAGCGCATCGCGTCGGCAAGCGTGATCTGGCGGATTTCGTTCATCCATCCGATCACCGGCCAGTGGTAGGGATGGGCGACGTAGGCCGCCGCCTGCGTCATTTCCTGCAGCGCGTCTTCGGGATTGTCGTCGGTGCGCAGCCGCCGTTCCTCCATCACGACCGCTTTTTCGGAATCGAAGCCCTTGGGATCGAAGTTGGCCATGCGATCGGCTTCGAGCGCAATCGGCACGTCCAGATGGTTGTGATTGATGACCTCGAAATAGTCGGTGTAGTCCTCGGTGGTGAAGGCGTTATCGTCGCCGCCGGATTCCTGAATGATGTTGGAAAATTCTTCCGGCGCGAGTTTCTTGGTGCCGCGGAACATCAGGTGCTCGCAGAGATGCGAAATCCCGGTCATCCCGAACTGTTCGTTGCGCGAGCCGACGCGATGGAAGATGTTGAGCGTCGCGACCGGCGCCTTGTGATTTTCGAGGACAATGACCTGCAGGCCGTTTTTAAGTTTCGCGTAGCGAGCCGCGCCGGTCATGCCGGCGCGGGCGGGAGTGGAGACGGCGGCGGCGAGCGCAAGCGCCAAAATCGCGCGCAGGAGCGGCCGGACGCGGCGGGAACCAACCAAATTTTCGCGTAGCATCGGTGTGCGATAAGTTAAGTCCCGGCATTGGCGTGGAGTCAAGCCGCCAATCCCCGCGGCGCGCGCAAGGCAGCGGCAAATTGCGCCCCGTGGAGCCGATTTGCCAAAATGACTGTTATGACCGAGCAGATGGTTGCGCCTGACGAACACGCTCTTTTCATGGTCAAGGGCATGTTGACGAAGTTCATGCGGATGCTGTTCCCGCTCGAATTCCGCATCGACACGCTGCCCAACGCGGGCGCGGTGTTGCCGTTTCATTATCCGCTGAGCGGCGGCGAGATGATTTTGCTGCCGGAGGCGATCGCGGGAGTCGGCGGCGCGGCGATGGCGCGCGACTACTACGTGCTGACCGCGGCGCATCTGGCGGGCCGTCATGAATTCGGCAGCTACGATTTGCGGCTGGCTGACCTCGAAGGTTTCGCCGAACGCGGCGAGACCGGGGTCGAGGCGATCGACGGATTCATCGAATCGTTCGCGGACCCGGCGCTGGCGGGCGCGCTGTTCCGGCTGGCGGAGGCGGCGCGAATCGAAGGCGAGCTGAAGCGGCGCTACCGCGGGCTCGCGCCGCGAATCGAACGGATGAACGAAGCGCTCGCGCGGACGCTCAAGCCGCTGGTGTTCAGCACGATGCTGATCAAGGCGGCGTTTGAAATCGACGGGGCGGAAGACGAGCCGTCGGAGGTTTTCAGCGCGCGCGCGAGAGAGTTTTTCGCGCCGCTGCGCGAGCGCGGCGCGACCGCGGCCGACAGCGCGCGGCAGACGGCGTCGATTTACGAATGGCTGCAGGCGCTGATCGAAGCGGCGCGCGCGGCCGGCGCGGGCGATCCGCTGGGCGAGCGCGCGCGCCAGATGCGCGACGATCTGGCGAGCCGCGTCAGCGGTACGGGCAACCGCGCCGACGGACTCGGCCAGGACGACGGCGACGGTGGCGGCGGCGACGGCGAACCCGACCAGAACGTGCAGATGGAGACGTCGGGCCAGAACTCGAAGGGCAAAGGCGGAAGGCCGCTCACGCCCGAGGAAATCCGGCGGCTGATCGAGCAGGGGATGGAGCTGCGGCCGGCGCAGGGCGAAGGCGGCGCCGACGGCGAAGGGATGTATCTCACGCAACTATTCGGCAAGGACGCGCAGGAGCTGGAGGCGCTGCGCGAACAGCTCGGCGAAATCGGCGCGCCGCCGCACGGCGGACGGCTGATGATCGGCCGGGGCCGCGGGCAGGACAGCTATTACGCCTACGACGAATGGGATTACGTGCTCGGCGATTACCGGCGCAACTGGTGCCGGCTGCGCGAAATTCCGCTGGAGGGCGACAACGGCGATTTCTTCGCGGACACGCTGCGCCGCTATGCCGACGTGCTGCCGCAGGTGCGGCGGCATTTCCAGCGCATCCGGCCGGCGTCGTACCGGATGGTGCGCGGGCTGGAGGACGGCGACGAAATCGATCTGGACCGCACGATCGAGGCGCGCATCGCGCTTAGGATGGGCGAGCTGCCCGACGGCCGCGTCTACAAGGCGCGCAAGAAAGAGGCGCGCGACGTGGCGACGCTGTTTCTGCTCGACATGTCGGCGTCGACCGACGAGCCGATCCATCGCGAGCCGCGCAAGGCCGGCCTTGCGGACGACGACAGCGACGACTGGATGAAGGCGTGGCAGCGGCGGCAGGAGCCGGCGCGGCGGCCGCGGCGGATTATCGACGTGAACAAGGAAGCGCTGGTGATCATGGCGCAGGCCCTGGAAGAGATCGGCGATTCGTATGCGATCATGGGATTTTCCGGGCACGGCCGCGACAACGTCGAGTTCTACGTGATCAAGGAATTCGACCAGGAATTATCGGACGAGGTGCGGGCGCGGGTCGGCGCGGTCGAGCCGAAACGATCGACGCGGATGGGCGCGGCGATCCGGCACGTGCGCGAGAAGTTCAAAGACGTGAGTTCGCGGGCGCGCCACGTGATCATGCTGAGCGACGGCTTTCCGCAGGATTTCGACTACGGCCACGACCGGCGCTCAAACGCGTACGGAATCCAGGACACGATGGTCGCGCTGAAAGAACTAGAAATGGCGGGCGTGCTGCCGTTCTGCATCACGGTGGATCGCACCGGGCACGACTATCTGCGGCAGATGTGCTCGGCGTCGCGCTATCTGGTGATCGAGGACATCACGTCGTTGCCGCGGCAACTGCCGAAGGTGTACGAACAGGTGGTGCGCTGGTAGGCGCGCGAGGGGGAGGGCCAGATGGCGAAGGTGATTATCGAGGCGGCGATCAACGGCAACGCGCCGCGCAAGCTGAATCCGAATATCGCGTACAGTCCGGCGGAGATCGCGGCCGACGCGGTCGCGACGGCGCGGGCGGGCGCGGCGATAATCCATTTTCACGTGCGCGATCCGGAATCCGGCAAATGGGTGCACGACCTGCCGTATTACGCGGAGGTCTACCGGCGGTCGCGGGCGGAATCCGACGCCCTGCTGTGGCCGACGTTTCCGATCGAGGGCGACGCGGCCAAGCGCTTCAGCCATTTCGTCGAGTTGGCGAAGGATCCGGCGACCAAGCCGGATCTGGGCGCGGGCGACATGGGATCGGTGAACCTGGTCGCGTACGATCGCGAACGCCGCGCGATCCACAATGAGGAGATGGTGTATTGCAATTCCTACGCGACGATGCGCTACTTCATCGAAAAATCCCGCGAGCTGGGTTTGCGGCCGACCCTGCAGATTTTCGATCCGAGTTTCCTGCGCGCCGCGTTGGTGTTCCTGGAGCTTGGCGTGCTGAGCGAGCCGCTGTTGCTCAAGTTTTACCTCGGCGGTCCGGAGTTGCCGTTCGGCTTGCCGCCGACTCTGAAAAGCCTCGAAGCGTACCTCGACATGCTGAAGGGCGTGCGCGCCAATTGGTTCGCCGCGACGCTCGGCGGCGACAATCTGCCGCTTGTGCCGCTAATCGTAAGCCTCGGCGGACATGTGCGCGTCGGACTTGAGGATTACCAGTACGCGCGCGAAGGCCGCCCCTCGAATCCGGAACTCGCGACGCGCGCGGCGGAAATAATCCGCGCGATGGGCCATCAGGTGGCGACGCCGGCGGAGACGCGCGCGATTCTCGAAGCGTAACGCCGCGCGCGTCGCGGTGCGTTCAGCGCGGCGCGGGATCGCGCAAATCCCGGCCGGTCATTGCGGAGGGCTTCTCCAACCCGAGCATCCCGAGCAAGGTCGGCGCGACGTCGGCCAGCGTGCCGTGCTCTTTCAGCCGGCCTTTGTACGCGGGATCGTAAAGAATCAGCGGGACGGGATTTGTCGTATGCGCGGTATGCGGCTGGCCGGTCGCGGGATCGGCCATGAATTCCGCATTGCCGTGATCGGCGGTAATCAGGGCGTCGCCGTGCGCGCGATCGATTGCGTCGAGCACGATTCCGAGCGCGGCGTCGGACGCTTCGACGGCGGCGACGGTCGCTTGCATGTTCCCGGTATGGCCGACCATGTCGGGATTCGCGAAATTCATCACGATCACGCCGAAACGTGCGGAAGAGATTTCGGCGGCGGCGCGTTTCGCGATCGCGATCGCCTGCATCCCCGGCTCAAGGTCGTAAGTCGCGACTTTGGACGAGGGGATAAGAATTCGTTCTTCGTGCGGGAACGGCTGTTCCACTCCGCCATTCAGGAAATAGGTGACGTGCGCGTATTTTTCGGTTTCCGCGATCCGGAGATTTTCAATCCCCGCGCCCGCCAGCACTTCAGCCAGCGTGTTGCGCACGTCTTCGGGACCGAATGCGAGCGGCAATCCGAGTTTGCGATCGTATTCCGACATGCAAACGTAGCCGATCTTTGGAAAACGCGGCCGCGCAAAGCCGTCGAAATCGTCCTGCGTGAGGGCCGCGGTAAGCTCGCGCGCGCGATCGGCGCGGAAGTTGAAGCAGACCGCCTGATCGCCGTCGGCCATCGGCCGCGCCGCGCCGATTACGGTCGGCGCGACGAATTCGTCGCCCTTGTCCTCCGCATAGGCGGCCTCCACGGCCGCTCTGGCGGTCGGCGCGCGCCGGCCTTCGCCGATTACGATCGCCCGCCACGCGCGTTCCACTCGGTCCCACCGCTTGTCGCGGTCCATCGCGAAGTACCGGCCCGAGACCGTGGCGATGCGGCCGCGCCCGATTGCTTTGAGTTTGGCTTCGAGGCGATCGACGAATGGCAGCGCGGAGCGCGGCGGCTTGTCGCGTCCGTCGAGCGCCGCGTGAACCGCGATATTTTCGACTTTCTCGCGCGCGGCGAGATCGAGCAATGCAAGGAGATGGTCGATATGGCTGTGCACGCTGCCGTCGGAAAGCAGTCCCCAGATGTGCAGGGTGCGGCCGCTCGCCGCGGCCGCGCGGCAGGCGCCGACGAGCGCGTCGTTCTTGAAAAACGCGCCGGTTTCGATCGCCTTCGTGATGCGCATCACGTCCTGATAGATCACGCGTCCGGCGCCGATCGTCAGATGGCCGACTTCGGAATTGCCCATCACGCCCGGCGCGAGCCCAACCGCTTCGCCCGAGGCGTCGATCGCGCAGTGCGCCTGCGTGGTCCACAGGCGGTTCATCACGGGCGTGCGCGCGGCGAGAATCGCGTTGGCCTCGCGCGCCTCGCGCAGGCCCCATCCGTCGAAGATGATCAGCGCGGCGATCGGCGGACGGCTCATCGCGAAGCTCCGGCGCGCGTCCGCAACGCCTTGCCGCCGGGATAGACGGCGCTGGCGCCCAGCTCCTCCGCGATCCGCATCAGGCGGTTGTATTTGGCGGTACGCTCGCCGCGGCTTATCGAGCCCGTTTTGATCTGGCCCGCGCCGGTCGCGACGGCGAGATCGGCGATGGTGGTGTCTTCGGTCTCGCCGGAGCGATGCGAAATGACGGACGTGTAGCCGGCGGCGTTCGCGATCTCGATGGTGCGCAGAGTTTCAGTGAGCGTGCCGATTTGGTTCAGCTTGATCAGAATCGAATTGCAGACGCCTTCATCGACGCCGCGCTTCAGGCGTTTCGGATTGGTGACGAACAAATCGTCGCCAACCAGTTGCAGCCTGCCGCCCAATTCCGAGGTGAGCGTTTTCCATCCCGCCCAATCGTCTTCGGCAAGGCCGTCCTCGATCGAAACGATCGGATATTGCGAGATCAGGCGTTCATAGAGCCGGATCATTTCGTCGGCGCCGCGCGCCTTCTTGTCGGAGCGGGCGAAAACGTATTTGCCGTCCGCGAAAAATTCGCTAGACGCGGGATCGAGCGCGATCGCCACCTGTTCGCCGGGCCGGTAGCCGGCCGCCGCGATCGCTTCGAGTATCGCCACGATCGGCTCCTCGTTGTCGCGCAGATTCGGCGCGAACCCGCCTTCGTCGCCGACGTTGGTCGAATGGCCGCGACGCTTGAGCGCCGCCGCCAGCGCATGAAAGACCTCGGCCCCGATTCGCACCGCGTCGGCCATCGACGACGCGCCCACCGGCACGATCATGAACTCCTGCATGTCGACGCTCGAGTCCGCGTGCTTGCCGCCGTTGATCACGTTCATCATCGGGACGGGCATGATTTGCGCGCGCTCGTTCAGGTAGCGATAGAGCGGCTGCCCGCGCGCCGCCGCCGCGGCGTGGGCGGCGGCCAGCGAAACGCCGAGCATCGCGTTGGCGCCAAGCGCGGACTTGTTTTCGGTGCCGTCGAGTTCGATCAGCGCCTCGTCGATCGCGGCCTGGCCGAGCGCGTCGAACCCAATCAGGCGCTTGGCGATCGGGCCGTTGACGTTGGCGACCGCTTTAAGGACGCCCTTGCCGCCAAACCGGGCGCGGTCGCCGTCGCGCAGTTCGAGCGCCTCGTGCATGCCGGTGGAGGCGCCCGACGGCACGGCGGCGCGGCCGCACGCGCCGCCCGCGAGCCGCACGTCGGCTTCGATTGTTGGATTGCCGCGCGAGTCGATAATTTCGCGCGCGCGGATTTCGGAAATCGTCGTCGGATTCATGATTTGCGCACCGCCATCAGGAAAGCAGGAATCCGGCGGTGGTGAAAGAGAATCCGCGGCTGTTCGCGCGCGCCGAGCCGCTGCGGAAGACGGGGCGAAACGAACCGGAAGGTCCGCTTCGCCGCCGGTCAGGCCGCCCGTTTGGGCCGGCGAACGTCCTTCGCTTCGACCAGCTCCGCGACCGGCGTGAAGAGATGCGACGCCACGTTCTTAAGATCGATCGCGTCGCTCATAATCATGTCGGCCGTGCCGGTGCGCGCCTTCAATTCCGCGAGCGCGCCGGCCAGATCGCCGGTCTCGATCTCATAGAGCGCGAGATATTTATAGGGATTGTTTTTTCCCATCTGCGCGTCGGCCAGTTTGAAACGCTGCGCGCGCACGAAGCCGGGAACGTTCAGCACATCCGGAATATGCTGGCGATTATACCACTCGTTGTACTCCGCCTCTTTTCCGGACGTCGGATTGGTCAGAACGACAAACGTATATTTCGCCATTGCGGTGCGCCTCCGGAGTCGATCGCGGCCGTTCTTCGGCCGCGCCTGCCGCAGAATCCTAACCCTCCGCGAAACAAGATGTCCACCCCGCATACCGACGGATTCCCGTGCGGGGCGATCCGCGCCAAATTTCCGCATCGGGCGCATCCGTTCGACCGCAATCAGGAGCGATGCGCGAGGCCTTCATGCGCTATCCGCGGATTGGTCGCGGTCAGGACCAGGACCTTGGGGCGTTTGGGCAATTCGTCGATGGTCCATCCGCCGCCCAGCGCGCGAATCAAATTGACGCTGGATTGAAGGAGCGCCTCCTTGATGTTTATCTCTTGTTCCTCCGCCGACAACGCCGTGGCTTGATCGACCAACGGTTCGAGGTAATTCTTGGCGCCGAGCAGATAAAGTTCGAACGCCAACTTTTCCGCCTGCACCGCGTCGTACACCGCGTTTTGCTGCTGTTCGCATTCCTGCGACAGCAGATTCACATTCGACAGGCCGTCTTCGACTTGGCGGAAAGCGAGGAGCGCGGTGGCGCGATAGTTTTCGACCGTCGCACGCCACTGTGCGACGGTCCTAGCCAATTGGGCGTGCAGCAGACCGCCCTCGAACAACGGCATTGCCAACGACGGACCGAGCGACCAGAAGCTGAAAGGAGCGCTCAAAGCGGCGCCGCCGGTCGCGCCAAAACTGCCGACGATATTGTTGATCGAGAGGTTTGGATAAAACGCGGCCCGCGCGACGCCGATTTCGGCGTTGGCGGCCGCGACCCGCCGTTCAGCCGCCGCGATGTCGGGCCGGCGCTGCAGCAATGCGGACGGCACGCTGGTTGGAATCGCCGGAACGGCGATATCCATCACTTTCGGCGCGATCGAAAACGCCGGCGCCGGCCGGCCTACGAGCGCGGCAATCATATGTTCGTAAACCGCCCGCTGCGCGCGAATGCCCGATTCCTGGGCCTGGGCGGATTCGAGCTGATAGCGGGCCTGTGCGACTTCCAGACCCGAAGCGATCTGCCCGGATTGCCGTTCGTCTACGACCTGAAGGTACGCCTGATAAACCTTCACCGTGTCGACCAGCAGCCTTACGTCGTCGTCGAGTTCGCGGAGCGTGAGATAGGAACTGGCGAGCGCCGCCTCCAGACTCAGTTGCGCGGCCGCGAGGTCCGCCGCTGCGGCCTGCGCCGTGAATACGCCGGCCGCGATCGAATTATGAATCTGGTCCCAGAAGTCGACTTCATAATGGATTTCGGCAAAGGCGGTGGAGTTGCCGAAGTAAGTCATCTGGTAGGGCGTGCCGATCGCAGGTCCCATCGTGGTCGCGCTTGGAGTGGTTAAACCGTTGGCGGTGACGAACGGGAAAAGATAGGCGTTCAGTTCGAGCGCCCGATCTTTGTAGGCGTCGTAATTCGCCAAAGCGGCCGCGAGCGTCGGGTTTGCCGCGATCAACCGGGTTTCCAACTTGTCCAGTTCAGGATCGCGGTACATCCGCCACCACGGACCGCGCGGCAGCGCGTCCCCGGGCTTGGCGGGCTGCCACGTTCCGCCCTCTTTGTAGCTGACGGGAAGGACGCCGAGAGTAGCGGCCGGCGACCGGTAGTGCGGCGCGAGGTTGCAGGCGTTGAGGAGACATACGGCGCCGGCCGCAAGCATCAAAAGGCACCGCTTCATTTGCTCGAGTACGAAACGCGCCGCACGCGGCTTTGGCGGCTTTCAAGCCCGGGAAAAACGCCGCGCGTTCCGACCACACGGACGAGGTCGCCGTCGTCAAGCGCGTCGGGCGGGCTGTCGATCACCCGATCGGCGGCGGTGATGCCGGAGACGACGATCACGCTTGCGCCCATGTCCTTGCCGATCGTTACGTTTTTGAGACGCACGCGGTCGTCGGGGCCGAGAGTGGCGACCTGCAGGCCGTTGTCCTGGAAGATCAACGCGCTGCTGGGTATTTCGACCGCGTTCGGCCGCGGCGGTAATTTGAAATAGACGTCCGCGTAGGTTCCGGGATAAAGCTCGTCCTTCGGATTCGGCGCCCAAAGCTCGACCAACAGAGTTCGGGAATCGATGTTAATCGCGCCCGAGGTAGTGTTCACCGTGGCGGGAAACGCCTTCCCGGGCATCCCCGGAGCGCGGAGTTCCGCCTTCATTCCAACATGGATTTCCGGCGCGTACATCTGGGGCACGCGCACATAGACCCGCATCATGTGGGTATCGGCGACCTCGAACATCTCGGGCTGGTTCGAGACGCCATTGGCCTTGACGAACGCGCCCACATCGGTCCGGCGCGCGGTAACGACGCCGTTGAACGGCGCGACCAGGTATTTGAATTTCTCCAGCGCCTCGAGCCGATCGAGTTCGCCCTGAGCCGCCAAAGTCTGCGCTTCTGCCGCCTTCAGGTCGTAATCCGTGACGTCGGTCGATTGGCGGGAGACGGGTTCGAACCGTTGGCCAACACCTTTCCGCCAAAGCGCATTCCAGCGCCGCGCAGTAATTTCGGCCAATTTCTGATTGGCCTCCGCCCTGGCGACCAGCGCCTTCGCCTGAAGAACGTGCGCGTCGAGTTCGGGCGTGTCGATTACGGCGAGCAGATCGCCCTTTTTCACGCGCGCGCCGATATCCTTGTACCAGGCTTTCACATAGCCGCTCACCTGGCCGTAGATTGGCGCCCAATACCAGGCTTCGACGTCTCCGGGCAGTTCAAGCGTTTGCGGCGCCGCGCCCACCATCGGCTGGACAGTCGCGACCGTGGGGATTGCGGCGGCGTTGGTCTGGATGGCGAGACGGGACGCCGAGTGCTCGCGCGAAATGATGCCCGCCACGGCGAGGAATATCGCGACTCCAAGTCCGATTACGCCGTACCGTTTGAGCTTGCGGAGCTTCTCGTCGTCGAGACGTTTCTCGTCTCCATCCGGCGCGTCCATGTTGTTGCGGTTCATCAAGTACGTCTGTGGTCGTGAAAATGAATACATGCTCCGTGTTCCTCAATTCTTTGTTTCGATTGCGATGGGCGAAGGCCCGTCTTCCTGTTTGCGATGGACCATGCTGAAGACGACTGGAACGAAAAACAGCGTCGAGAGGGTAGCGAACGCGAGACCGCCCACCACCGCGCGGCCGAGCGGGGCGTTTTGCTCCGCGCTCAATGCGGTCGGCAGCATGCCGATAATCATCGCGCCCGCCGTGATCAGGACCGGGCGAATTCGGGTGTAACCCGCTTCAACCGCCGCCTGCGCGGCGCTCGCGCCCGCCGCCAGCCGTTCGCGGGCGAAGCTAATCACCAGGATGCTGTTGGCGCTGGCGATTCCGATGGACATGATCGAGCCGATCAGCGCGGGAACCGAAAGCGTGGTGTGGGAAAGGAACAGGATCCAGACGATCCCGGCGAGCGCGGCGGGCAAGCCCGCGATGACGACCAAGGGATCGAGCCAGCTCTGAAAATTTACCGTGATCAGCAGATAAACCAGCAGCGCGGACACGGCGAGACCGGCGAAGAGTTCCCGGTATGCCGTCGCCATGATCATAACCTGGCCGCGCACGAAGACCTGCGAGCCGGGCGGACGCGACGGCGCGGCGGCGTCGATAATTCGGTGGATGTCTTTGTCGATTGAGCCAAGGTCGCGACCCTGGCGGTTTATGTAGATATCGATTACCGGCTGCGCATCGTAATGCGAAACGACCGACGGCGACGGCGCCGGCCGAATCGTGGCCACTGCGCCAAGCACCTCGGGCGTGGTGCGTCCCGGTCCCATCGTCACGGCCGTCCCGCCGGCAAACGCGGTGGCGCCGCCCGTGATCGACGTCACGCTTTGCGGGGGCATCCCGTTCCGCGGGTCGCCGGAATCGGTAATCGGCATGTTGTAGAGATCCGCCAGCGTGTCGATCCGATACTGCGGCATCATCGTCTGCAGCGGATAGGAGACGCCGGTTTTCCAGTCGAGCCAGAAGTTCGGACGCAACTGGAAACTGCCCGACAACTCTTCGAGCAGGCCGCGCGCGACGTCGGCTTGAGTCAGGCCGACCATCTGCGCCAGCGTGCGATCGACGTCGATTTTGAGCATCGGATAGTTAAACCGCTGGAAGATGTGGACATCGACCGTTCCCGGCACGTGCACGATTTTCTTTTCGAGCTTGACGGCGTATGCGTACGTCGCCATCCGGTCCGGACCCGTCACCTGTACGTCGATCGGCGCCGGGGCGCCGAAATTGAGTATTTGGGTCGAAATGTCGGCCGGGAGGAACGAAAAAATCACGCTGGGAAAACGGTTCGGAAGGATCCGGCGCAGCGTCGCGATATATTTGAACGTCGAAAGGTGGCCGGGATTTTCCTGAACAATGATATCCGCGTCTTCGGGACCGACCGTGCCCGTATTTTGGTACGCCATGTCGATCGGGCTGTAGGGGATATCGATGTTGTCGATGATATTCGCGATGTCGTGCGGCCGAATCACCTGCCGCATCACCCGCTCGATTCGATCGCAAAGGCGCGCCGTGTCCTCGATTCGCGTGCCCGTCGGCGCCGAAACGTGCATCAGAATCGCCCCTCCGTCGACGTCGGGAAAGAAATTGCTTCCCAGCCATGGCGTGAGCGCGATCAGCGAAATCAGAATCGCCGCGAGGAAGCCGATAACGAAGTTGCGGCTGTTCGCCACCGCGAGTTCGAGCAGCTCCTGATACCGCCCGCGCATTTTCAGGAAACCGTGCTCGAAACGCTGCTGAAACCGCGTGAACGGATTGCGCGACATCGGCGCGTAATCGTGCGCGCCGTGTTCGCTTTCGGACATCCAATACCGGGCGATCATCGGCACGAACGTGATTGAAAGCAGGAACGCGCCCACAAGCGCGTAGATGACGGCTTCCGCCAGCGGAACGAACAGATAGTGCGAAACTCCCGTCAGCGTGAACATCGGCACGAAAACGATGCAGATCGCGAGCAGCGAAACGAGCGACGGCGCGACGATTTGCCGCGCGCCGTCGAGAATCGCGGTGACGATGTCTTTGCCCTGCTCGAGATGGTAACTGAAATTCTCCAGCGTCACGGTGGCCGCGTCGACGAGGATGCCGACCGCAAGCGCGAGGCCCCCCAGCGTCATCGAGTTGATCGTCCGGCCGGTCGCGGACAGCACCACGACTGAAAACAGCGCCGCCAGCGGAATTGTCATCACGATAATCAGCGTCGACCGCCAGTCGCCCAGAAACAGCAACACCAGCAGGCCCGTGAGCGCCGCCGCGATCACGGCTTCGCGCACCACGACCTCGACCGCTTCCTTGACGAACACCGATTGATCGCCGAACAGCCTTATCTTCAGCGATTTCGGCATCGCCTCTTTGATCAGCGGCACCATCCGCTTCACGCCCGCAACGATGGCGAGCGTTGACTCGGACCCCGATTTGAAGACCGGAAGCAGAACCGCGCGGCGCCCATTGACCCGCACCAGATTGGTCTGCGGCGGCGCGCCGTCGTGCACGTAGGCGATGTCGCGCATATAAATGACGGTGCCGTTGACCCGCTTAATCGGCATGTCGTTGATCGCCTGAATGTGAATCGGGCTCGAATTCAGCCGCACATGCCATTCGAAACGTCCGATCTTTTCCGTGCCCGCTGGAATGATCAGGTTCTGGCGCATCAACGCGTTGGTGACGTCCGCGGGTGAGACGCCATGGGCCTGCATCGCCTGCAAATTCAAATCGGCTTCGGTGTGCCGCCATAGGCCGCCGTATGGAAGCGGAATAGCCGCGCCGGGCACGCTCGCCAGCTGCGGGCGAATGAAGTTGTTGCCCAGATCGAACAGCACGAACTGCGACAAGCCCTTGCCCGACATCGCTAGCTGCAAAATCGGCACCGTTGTCGCGTTGTAGGCCAGCACGTATGGCGGCGTGGTGCCAGGCGGCAGAAATTTCAGCACCGTTTGCGCCGCCGCGGTCACCTGCGCAACCGCGAAATTGATGTTGACGCTGGGCTGAAAAAAAATCTTGATGATGCCGTAGCCGATCACCGCCTCGGATTGCAGCGACTTGATGTCGTTGACCTGCGTGGTCACCATCCGCTCGAAGAAATAGTTGATTCGCGCCGACATCTCGTCCGGCAGCAGCCCGTTGTACGTCCAGACCACGGCGACCACCGGGATGTTCACGTCGGGGAACATGTCGACCGGCGTGTCCAGGGTCGCGCGCGCGCCAGCCAGCAAGATCAACACGGTCATCACAATGATCGTGATCGGCTGTTTCAGCGAAATTTTGACGAACCACATCGATTATTCCCGTGCGGCGATGATGCGGCGGCCACGGCGGCGAACGGTTCATCCTGCTGGAACGCCGCTTGCGCGTTGTTCATCCTGCGAATTGCCGGATCGCATGCTGTCGAAGGTTGCGCTGCGGCGACAATAAACTCCCGTTGCGCGTTCGGATGGCGCACGATATCAACCGCTATCCTTGGATCGATTGCGCTTGCGCGCGCTCGATCCCTTGCATTGACGATTAATTTGGCTGAGCTAAACGGACCCGAGACGGCCGTCCGCCTTGGTCAGGCGAGTGCGGCCAAACCGTCGTCGGACGGCAGGCGAATCAACCGGTGGAATGCGGTCTGTCGGCGCAGCATGGCCGCGGCGATCGCGAGCGCGGTGATGTCGGGCGAAATTCGACCGCCGCTGACAAGCGGCCGCGTTATCATTTGAAGCGGGCTGCGCTCAGGCGAAGTCCGCTTCGCCCGCGTGCTTTCGATCGAGGTCAGCGCATCTCCGGAATTGTCGCAAATGGCTCTTGGTTGTGAGTAGCGAGTGGCGGCGCGATCGATCTGCGTGATGCGCGGAAGCGGCGCGTATTCCGCGCCCAGTGGCGTCATTCCGAGCAGGCAAATCAGCGGAATCAATAGACCGCGAAACAACTTTGTAGCGGCTCGCATCACTAACCGAACGCTAATCAATCCACCTACAATATTAGTCTCTCGTCTGCGGATGCGCAACGGGGCGATCAAGAAAACCGCACGGAGCGTGGGCGAAACGAAGCCATGGCCGCATTGTGCGAGACTCGGAAGTCTATGTAGGCATTAGGGCGCGGTAAGCTAATCGCGTCCGCCGCCGAACATTTTTTCTTCGATTGCGATCGCCGCCGCGAACTTCGGCCGCGCTTGAATCCGCTGGATATACGCAGCCAGCTTTGGCCAGCGCGAATGGGCCAGCGAGCCGCCCGCGAAGCGGTAGTTGACGAATTGAGTGGCGATTGCGAGATCCGCGATCGAGAACATCCCGCCCGCGAGGTAATCGCCCGCGATCTGATTTTCCAGATAGTCGAACATCGGCGGCAGATCTTTGTCGAGCGCCTGCTGAAAAAGCGCTTCGTCGAACGCCCGCTTCAGGAATCGCGGTCCGATAATCCGGTTGAAGAACATTTTGCCGCCGACTATCGGGGAAAGCCCGCTGTCGCCATATTCCTCGAACCACAGCGCCCGCGCATATTCGTAAGGATCGGACGGATAGAGAGCGGGCGCCGGATGCGCCTTTTCGAGATAGGCGCAAATAATCGAAGAATCGGCGAGCGCCTTGTCGCCGTCCATGAAGGCGGGGATTTTTCCGAGCGGGCTTATTTTGCGATATTCCGGCGTCGCGGGAAACGGCACGATCTGTTCGTGCTCGTAGGCCAGCCCTTTTTCGTCCAGAACGACTTTGACCTTGCGCACGAACGGCGAACCGTAGGCGCCGAGCAGCTTAAGCATCGAATGCGGCTCCCCGGAATTTGTCCGCGGCGATCGTAATGGTTTCATGATGAAACCGTCAATCCGCGCCCGCGCGGCCCGCGGCGCGCTTATGACGCGGCTGGACCGCCGTTTTCGGCCAGCATTTCGCGATGGCGCCGTTCGGCTTCGGGGCGTGCGCCGGCGATCGTTTCGATCATTTCCTGATGAATCGCGCCGTTGCTGGCGATGATCCGCGCTTCCGCCAAATCGAGCCGCGAACCGTCCATGTTGCTGACGTGTCCGCCCGCTTCCTCGACCAGCAGTGCGCCCGCCGCGACGTCCCATGGTTTGAGCCCGAACTCCCAGAATCCGTCCACGCGCCCGCACGCCACGTAGGCCAGATCCAGCGCCGCCGAACCGGTGCGCCGCACCCCCTGGCATAGCGTCATGAACGATTCCCAGAAGGCGAGGTAATAGCGCCGGCGTTCGCGCCGATCGTAGGGAAAGCCGGTCGCCAGCAAGGCAAGATCGAGAGACGGCGTGCGGCTCGTCCGGATCGGTTTGCCGTTGAGCCGCGCGCCCCGGCCGCGCGCCGCCACGAAGCATTCCTTTTTGAACGCGTCGAGCACGACGCCCACCTGCACCCGTCCGCGCCGCTCATATGCGATCGACACGCAGAACATCGGAAAGCCGTGGGCGAAATTGGTGGTTCCGTCGAGCGGATCGACGATCCATCGATGCTCCCCGCCGGGCGCGGCGCCGCGCCCCTCTTCCGCCAGCACCGCGTGGGTGGGAAAGGCGCGTTGCAGCATCTCGACCACGGTCGCCTCGGCCTCGTGGTCCGCTTCCGTCACCAGATCGATCGGATTGCTCTTGCGCGTCACGCTGGTGCGGCTGAGCCATTTGAGATGGACTCTCGCGGCCGCCCGTGCCGCGCGCATCGCGACCTTTTCGATCTCCGCCAATTCCGCCACGGGATGCAAAGTTATTTGAGCGTCGGCGGCCACGCCAGCTTTTGGCTTCAGGATATGCACAGAAGAGGCGCAAGCGCCCGCATAAGTTGCTTACGAAAGATGGCGGCGCCGCCCTAGGATCGTTCTTGTGGTCGTGTCCCCCGGGGCGCGGCTTCCGATGGATGACGAACATGCGGCTCATTCGCGTCATTGCGCTGATTGTGTCGATCGCCCTATTCGCGCGGTTGCTCGACGCCTGCGCGCCGGCCGCGAAGCGCGTTAATACGCAATACGCCGCCCCCGCCGGATCGCAATCGCCGCCGCGCCCCGCGGCGCCCGAAACCCTTCCGCCGTTGCCGGCCGAACCCGCAGCGCAAGCGCGGACGATCACCAATTATCTGAAATCTCATCGTCTGCCGCTGGTCGGCGTCAACGTCGTCGAGGAGGACGGCCGCCGCCAGGCGATTCTCTACGGCTTCGTAGCGACGCCGTTCGGCAGGCAGGACGCGGAACAAAAGACGCGCGGATTCTTTCGCGATTCGAAGGTTGAAATCGTGAACCGGATCATTGTCGAGCCGCAACTTTTAGAGGCTAAAGCAAAGGTTCCGTCGCCCGCGGAAGAAACCGTTCCGAGCGCCGGCCCCTCCCCGTCTCAAGCGTACGGAAACTATTCGCCGGCGGCGGAAAATCCCGATATTGCGGCCTACCAGCAATACCAGGGAGGTGGATATCAGCCGCCGCGTCCGGGGACCGGACCGGATGTCCTGCTTTGGCTCCTCGTGATCGCGTCGATGTTCGTTCCATGAGCGCCGCCGGTCCGCGGCCGAACGCCGGCCCTACCAGCGCGGCGTTTCGGCGAGCGATACGCCGAGCGCGGCTTTGCCGATCAATTCCCGCGCGCGGGCGTTCGACAACGGATGATTCGGACCGGCGCGCACGTCGCGGTAGTGGCGTTCGAGCGGAAACTTGCGATGCAATCCGTGCGCGCCGGCCATTTCCATGCACAGGTCAACAATTTTGACCGCGTTATTGGTCGCGACGTATTTGGGCATTACCACCCGCGCCAGACCCTCTTCGCCCGCGAACGAGCGCGGGTCGCGCACGTACTCCTCGCCGGTCTGGAGAAAAAGCGCGCGCGATTGGGCGAGCAGCGCCTGCGCCTCCGCCATCGCGAACTGCGTTCCAGGCAAATATGAAATCGGCCGCGGCAGCGTCATCGGACGATGCCGCCCGGCGAATTCGCATGCGAATTTGAGCGCCGCCTGCGCGATTCCCGTGTAAATCGCCGCGACCGACACACTGAACCAGGCGAACAGCGAGATGCCGGTTTCGTCGATCGGCCCGATCGGTCGCCGCTCCGACATCGCGGCCTCGCCCAGCCGCACGTCTTTCAGAATCAGGTCGTGGCTCGCGGTCGCCCGCATCGCCATCGTGTCCCAGGTTTCGATTATCTCCGCGCCCGGCGCGCCGCGCGGAACGGCGAACGTCGCGCTGGCCGGCGGTCCCGAATCCTCCTCAATCGTGGCCATCACCATGAAGATGTCGATCACGGGCGAAAGGCTGGTGAACGCCTTGCGGCCGTTGAGCACCCAGCGATTGCCGTCGCGCCGCGCCCGGGTCGCGAAAAATCCCCAGTCGCCGCCAGTCTCAGGCTCGCTGATGCCGCCGCCGATTATCCTGCGATGGCGGCCGACGAGATCGAAAAACAACTGGTCGCGCGGGCCGCCCGCCGAGCGTTCGACCATGCTGCCGAGTCCGAACAGATGCATGTTGATCGAGAGCGCCGTCGCCGCGCATCCCCGAGCCAGCCGCTCCTGGCAGAGCGCGTAATCGATTAAATCCGCGCCCAGGCCGCCGTTGCGTTCCGGAATCACCAGCGCCGTGTAGCCGGTTTCTTTCATCCGTTCGACGTTTTCGACCGGAAAGCTCGCCTCGCGATCGTGTTGCGCCGCGCGCGTCGCGAAATCGTCGGCCAGTTCGCCCGCCAGCGCGAGCAGTTTCGCCTGCCGTTCAGACATGCATCTCCTCCGCGGCCGCGCGGCTCCTTGCGGCGCTCGCGGCGGCTTGACCATCGAGGCTAGGCGACGGCTCCCGCTTCGTAAAGCGATCAATTGCCCGGGTCTCGCCGCGCGGCGTTAATCATCCCGGCGCCGCCGGCCCGGCCGGCGCGTTCGCCATCAGGCGGGTGGCGTAGGGCATCAGCGTCGCCATCAGGTTCACCTGCGAATCCAGCGTTTTGCCCAGCCCGCTCATCAGGCCCAGCACGCGATTCACCAGCAGCACGTCGGCCGGCACTTCGACGATTGGATTGGCGCGCAGCGCGCGCGGCAGCTCTTCGGAAAACTCCTTGACCAGCGCCGCGTCGGCGTAAGCGCGATTGCGCTTGATGCTGTTGCCGAGAAAAACGCCGGCGAGCGTCAGCAGCGTTTCCGGCGACTCGTCGCGCGTGCGAAAGCCCAGCGCGCGGAACGCGGCGACGATCGCGTCGCGATTCGTGGTCAAGATCGCGAAGGTCAGCCGCACCATCGCGTCGCGGAAGACCGGCGGGAAATCTTTCGCCAGCCCGAAGTCGAGCAGCACAATCCGCGGCCCCGGCTGCACCAGGATATTGCCCGGATGCGGATCGGCGTGGAAAAAGCCGTCGCGCAGAATCTGTTCCGTGAAAATCTCGATCAGCTTCTGCGCCACCGCGCGCTTGTCGATGCCCGCGCGCTCCAGCGCCGCGACGTCGGTCACTTTGATTCCGTCAACCAACTCCATCGTGAGCACGCGCCGCGTGGAAAGATCGTGATAGACGCGCGGCGCCACGACCGCGTCGTCGGCCGCGAAGTTGCGCGCGATCGTCTCGCAGTTGCGCGCCTCGTTGAGGAAATCCAGCTCCATCGGGATGTACTTCAGGAGCTCGCGGGCAAGCGGACGGAAATCGAATTCCCGCTCGATCAACGCGAGCAGCCGCAAGGTGAAGGTCAGGTTGCGCAGGTCGGCCGCGACCACCGACTCGATTTGCGGATACTGCACCTTAACCGCGCATCGGCGGCCGTCGCGGGCGGTCGCGCGATGCACCTGTGCGAGCGAGGCGGCCGCGATCGGCGTCTCGTCAAAGTCGGCGAACGCATGCTCGAGCGGGCGGCCAAGCTCCCGTTCGATCTGATCGCGGATTATCGGGAACGGCCGCGCCGGCACGCGGTCGTGCAATTGGCCGAGCGTATCGATCCATTCGTCGGGCAGAATATCGGCGCGGGTTGCGATAAACTGGCTCGCCTTGATCAGCAGGCCTTCCAGCCTGACCGAGGCGCGATACAGCGCCCGCGCCGCGCGCGCGTCCTGACGGCGATAGCGAGCCTCTTTTTTCGCGTCGCCCGCCAGCCGCGACCATAGCTGGATCGCCTTGTACGGCGCATAGATGTACGCGGCCAGCCATATCACGCTGGCGAAACGGCGGGCGCGTGTGACGGGTCCGAGCGGCCGATGCGCGGTGAAGCGAGCCGGTCCGGCGCCGGCGGAGGTGTGATCGGAGGCGTTCAATTCAGGCGGCGCGGAACTTTTGCGCCCTGACCAGTCTAAACGATGGCGACCAGCGGGAAAATCGCGTCGCGCGGCGCGGACGAGCGGATCGGCGCCGCGCCATTGCCGGCCGCGGCCTCGATTATCTGCCGCTACTATTCGGTCTGGGCGATCTACGCCTTTGGCGGCGGCTTTCTCTACGGTGTTTACCCGTTGTTCCTGCGTTCGCGGGGACTTTCGCAGTTCGAGATGAACAGCGTGCTCGCGACCTATTTCGCGGTCACGTTCATGACCGACGTGCCGACCGGCGCCTTCGCCGACGCGTTCGGCCGCCGGCGCGCGTTCGTCCTCGGATGCGTGCTGCGGGCGTCGGCCTTCTTGCTCTACTTTTTCGCGCATCGCTACGCCGTTTTTCTCGTCGCGGAAGCGATCGACGGCGTCGGCACCACCTTCTGCAACGGCGCGATCGATGCGTGGGGCGTGGACGCGCTCGATGACGCCGGCTTTACGGGACTGAAAGACCGGCTCTTTTCGCGCATCTCGCAGTTCACCAACCTCGGCTTCATGCTCTCCGCGATCGTCGGCGCCTGGGTCGGCAGTTACAACCTCGCGTGGCCGTGGCTGCTTGGCGCCGCGGGCTATCTCCTGAGCGCGATGGCGGGCCGGCTGATGATGGACGAGCCGCGGCGCTCCCGGACGTTGAGCCGCCCGCATGAAGCGGTCGTCACAACCGTGGCGAGACGTATCGGCCGCGGCTTTCGCATAGGCTTCGCCAACCGGGCGATTTTCATCCTGAGCCTCGCCAATGGTGCCTTTTTCGCCGCGTGGGCGCCGTCGTGGCTCGAATGGCCGCAATTCTTCGCCGACGCGTACCGAAGGGGACCGTGGATCGTCGGGTGGATTTACGCGCTCTTCACGATTGCGCGGATGGCCGGGGCCGAGGCGGTTGTGCGAAGCGGCTTCGGTCCGGAGGCGCGGGCGCGAATTCTGACGGCCACCGCGCTGACGGTCGCGATCGCCTTTGTGGCGGCGTGGCTCGCCTCCGGGCGGACGAACGCGGCGCTTGGATGCTTTGTCGCGATGAATCTCGGAATCGGCGCGTTGCTGCCGATGGCGCAGAGTTGGTTCAACGCGGAGATTGGTGCGGCCGATCGCGCCACGCTGCTGTCGTTCAACAGCACGTTCGCAACGATGGGCGCGGCGACGGGCCTGCTAACCACGGGCGCTTTCGCCGACGTTCACGGAATCCCGGCGGTATGGGCCGTTTCAGGCGTGATCATGCTGTTCACGGCGCCGCTATTTTTGCTGCTATCGCGGTTCGCGTCGCGCTCGCGCGGCCGCGCAGGGGCATTTTCAGTCTCAAGCGACGGCGGCCCCAATCTCGAGGCATAAAAATTCGCGCGTCGACGGGAGTGGTCGATACGACCACAAGGAGTCTTCGAGGACAGCCAGACTGAATCCTTTCCCGGTCATGGCCGGACTTGATCCGGCCATCGATCTGCGCCGGCAAACTCCGCTGTTTGTCCTAAAAAGAGAGGGTGGAATAAAAAATTTCGGGATTCTTCGGCTGCGCCTCAGAATGACAAACGGCGCCCGTGGCGGCGGCATCGCCGCCACCGGACATGGCCGGACGCAGGCTTTCGTGCAGACCAGCGACGGCGGGTCGGCTATACTGGCGGATACGCGCCGCGTCGGTTAAAAATACAAGTTCGGCGCGCGCTTTCGACGCAACCGGGACGGGCCGGCGACTACGATGGAATTTCCCAGAATCAAGCGACTTCCGCCCTATGTTTTCAACGCGATCGGCGAATTGTGCCTCAAGGCGCGCCGCGCCGGCGAGGACATTATCGATTTCGGGATGGGCAATCCCGACGATCCTACGCCTCCGCATATCGTCGCCAAGCTGGTCGAAGCCGCGGCCAAGCCGCCCAACCATCGCTATTCCGTCTCGCGCGGCGTTTACAAGCTCAGGCTCGCGATCTGCGATTGGTACAAGCGGCGTTACGGCGCGGAATTCGACCCCGATTCCGAAGCGATCGTGACGATCGGCTCCAAGGAGGGCATCGCCCATCTGGCGCTCGCGATCCTCGATCAGGGCGACGTGGTGATCGCGCCCACGCCGACCTATCCGATCCATCAGTACGGATGCGTGATCGCGGGCGCGCAGGTGCAGGGCGTGCCGCTGCGCAACGGCGACGAATTTTTCGACGAGATGATGGCGGTCGTCAGCCGCTGCTGGCCGCGTCCGAAGCTGCTGATCATCAGCTTCCCGCATAATCCGACCACCGCGATCGTCAACCTCGGCTTCATGAAGCGGGTGGTCGATTTCGCCCGCGAGCACGGCATCCTTGTGGTTCACGATTTCGCCTACGCCGACCTCTGCTTCGACGGCTACAAGGCGCCCTCGATCATGGAAGTGCCGGGGGCGCGCGAGGTCGCGGTCGAATTCTTCACGCTCTCGAAGAGCTACAACATGCCCGGATGGCGCGTCGGCTTCGCGGTCGGGAATCGCGAGATGATCGCGGCGCTGTCGCGGCTCAAATCCTATTTCGACTACGGGATGTTCGCGCCCGTGCAGGTCGCGGCGATTGCGGCGCTCAACGGACCGCAGGATTGCGTGACCGAGATCGTCGCGAATTACCGCCGCCGGCGCGACGTGCTGGTCGACGGGTTGAATCGCGCCGGATGGCCGCTGGAGAAGCCGCGCGCCACGATGTTCGTGTGGGCGCCGATTCCTGAGGCGCTGCGTCCGATGGGCTCGCTCGAATTCGCCAAGTTTCTGCTGGCCGAGGCGAAAGTCGCGGTTTCGCCGGGTGTCGGTTTCGGCGCCGACGGCGACGAATTCGTGCGCTTCGCGCTGATCGAAAACGAGCATCGCACGCGCCAGGCGCTGCGCGGGATCAAACAAGCGCTCAGCCGCGCGCCGCAAGTGACGCCGCTGCGGCGGATGGCCGGCGCCTGATGGCGCGCCCGCGCGCGCTTCGCCGCGACATCCCGCCCACTCCGCGGAACGCTCCGGTGAAACCGATACGGATAGCCCTGCTCGGATGCGGCACCGTCGGCGAGGGCTTCGTGCGGCTGATGCGGCGCAACGCGGCGATGTTCGAGCGGCGGCTGGGCGCGCCGCTGGAGCTGGCTGGCGTGGCCGACCGCAGCCTCAAGCCCATCCCGGAACTCGGAATCGGCAGGGAATTGATTGTCCGCGACGGCGCGGCTCTGGTCGAACGGCCCGACGTCGATATCGTCGTCGAATTGTTCGGCGGCCACGAGCCTGCGCGCACGCTCGCGCTCAAGGCGCTCGGCGCCGGCAAGGACGTGGTCACCGCGAACAAGGCGCTGCTGGCCGAGCATGGCGCGGAGATTTTCGGCGCGGCGGCGAAGGCCGGATTGGCGGTCGGCTTCGAAGCCAGCGTCGGCGGCGGCGTGCCGATTATCCGCACCCTGCGCGAGGCGCTGGCCGGCGATCGGCAACGTGCGGTCTATGGCATCGTCAACGGCACCTGCAACTCGATTCTGAGCATGATGACCGACGCCGGGCGCGAATTCGCCGACGCGCTCGCCGAGGCGCAACGCGCGGGACTGGCCGAGGCCGATCCCACCCTCGATATCGACGGCCACGACGCCGCGCACAAACTCTGCTTGCTGGTGACGCTCGCTTTCGGCGTGCTGCTGGAGCCGCGCCGGGTCTATACCGAAGGAATCCGGCGGCTGACGCTGGCCGATATCAATTTCGCGCGCGAGCTTGGCTATGTCGTCAAGCTGCTGGCGATCGCCAAGGACGATGACGGCGCGATCGAGGCGCGGGTGCATCCGACGATGGTCCCGGCGCGGCATCTGTTGGCCGGCGTGGGCGGCGCCTACAACGCCATCTTCATCCACGGCGAGGCGCTTGGCTCGAGCATGTATTTCGGGCAGGGCGCGGGCCAGATGCCGACGGCGACGGCGGTGATGGCCGACGTGCTGGAGATCGCGCGTCATCGCGCGGCCGGGGCGCGCGGCGCCGGAGCGCCCGCGCTGGGCTACCCGATGCCGCATCTGAAGCGCGCGCGTGTCAAGCCGATGGACGACGTGGTATGCGAGTACTATCTGCGTTTCATGGCGCGGGACCGGCCGGGCGTGCTGGGCGCGATCGCATCGATCCTCGGCCGCAACGGCATCTCGATCGTCTCGGTGCTGCAGCATGGACGCGGAATCGAAACCACGGTGCCGGTGATTATGCGCACGCACGAAGCGCCCGAACGCAACCTGAAACGCGCCCTGCGCGCGATCGGCAGGCTCAAGATGGTCGCGGGCGATCCGGTCTATATCCGAATTCAGGAGCGGTTCTAGACCGATGACGGAGACTCACAAAGCGGCGGCGGGCGCGCGGCTGGTGCGATGGCCCGGTCTGATCGAACACTACCGGCGCTTCCTGCCGGTCACGCACGCGACGCCCGTGGTTACGCTCAACGAGGGCGCCACGCCGCTGATCGAGGCGCCGGCGCTGGCCGATCGGATCGGCCGCGGCGTCAAGGTCCATCTGAAATACGAAGGCGCGAATCCCACCGGCTCGTTCAAAGACCGCGGGATGACGGTCGCGATGAGCAAGGCGCTCGGCGAGGGCGCGCGGGTCGTGATCTGCGCCTCGACCGGCAACACCTCCGCTTCGGCCGCGGCGTACGCCGGCCGCGCGGGCCTGCAGGCCTGCGTGCTGATTCCCAGGGGCGCCGTCGCGCTGGGCAAGCTGTCGCAGTCGCTGATGCACGGGGCGAAGGTGATCGAAGTGATCGGCAACTTCGATATCTGCCTCAAGGTGGTGCGCGACGTGGCCGAGCGGAACCCGGTGCGGATCCGGCTGGTCAACAGCGTCAATCCCGATCGAATCGCCGGTCAGAAGACCGGCGCGTTCGAGGTTTGCGATCAGCTCGGCGACGCGCCGACGCATCATTTTTTGCCGGTCGGCAACGCCGGAAACATCACCGCCTATTGGGCCGGATATCGCGAATACGAGGCAGCCGGACTGTCGCATCGCCTGCCCAAAATGATGGGTTATCAGGCGGCGGGTTCGGCGCCGATCGTCGAGGGCCATCCGATCGACGATCCGCATACGGTCGCGACCGCGATCAAGATCGGCAATCCGGCGAGCTGGAAGAGCGCGACCGATGCGCGCGACGAATCCGGCGGACTGATCGACGTCGTGACCGACGCCGAGATTCTTGCGGCCTACCGGCTGATCGCCACCATGGGCGTTTTCGCCGAGCCGGCGTCGGCGGCGTCGGTCGCGGGCCTGTTGAAATTCGGCGCGAGCGGCGGACTCAAGCCCGGCTCGGTCGCGGTCTGCACGCTGACGGGACATGGCCTGAAAGATCCGGACACCGCGCTCAAGAATTTGGGCAATACGATCGTCGTCGAACCCGATATCGACAAGGTGCTGAAGATTATCGAAGGCTGAGCGCCGGGCGGGAGCGATTCGTGAAATACGTGATCATTCATGGCGACGGGATGGCCGACTGGCCGTGCGAGGAGTTGGGCGGCCGCACGCCGCTGGAGGCCGCGCGCAAACCCAATATGGATTCGATCGCGGCGCGCGGCCGGCTCGGGATGGTCGCGACGATACCGAACGGAATGCCGCCGGGCAGCGACGTCGGCACGATGACGATGCTGGGTTACGACCCCGCGCGCTACCATACCGGGCGCGCGCCGATCGAAGCCGCCAGCATGGGAATCGCGCTCGGGCCAGACGACGTTGTTTTTCGGATGAACCTCGTGGCGCTGGCGGCGGGAGCGGACGGCGCGCCGGCGATGCTCGATTTCACGTCGGGCCATATCACCAGCGAAGAAGCGGCGCAGGTCGTCGCGGATCTGCGCGCCGCGCTGGCGGGCGACGGAATCGAATTTTTCAACGGCGTCAGCTACCGCCATCTGATGGTCTGGCGCAACGGCGAGCCCGGCTCGAAGCTTACGCCGCCGCACGATATCACCGGGAAACCCGTCGCGGGCCATCTGCCGGAAGGTCCCGGCGCGGACCGGCTGCGCGGCCTGACTGCGCGCGCGGCGGCGATTCTGAAGGACCATCCGGTGAACCGCGCGCGGCGCGCAGCGGGGAAATGCGCAGCGACCGACGTCTGGTTCTGGGGCCAGGGCAAACGGCCTGCGGTGCCGACCCTGCGCGCGCGCTTCGGCGTCGAGGGTTCGGTCATTTCCGCCGTCGATTTGGTGAACGGCCTCGGCCGTCTGGCCGGCCTTGAATTGATCAAGGTGCCGGGCGCGACCGGCTATCTCGACACCGACTACGCCGCAAAGGGCCGCTATGGAATCGACGCGCTCCGGCGGCGCGACTTTCTGCTGCTGCATATCGAGGCGCCGGACGAAGCCGGCCACATGGGCCGCGCCGATCTCAAGGCCGAAGCGATCGAGCGAATCGACGAGTTGATCATCGGACCGATGCTGCGCGCGCTGCCGGAGTTCGGCGACTGGGCGCTGCTGCTGATGCCCGACCACGCGACGCCGTCAAAACTGAAAACTCATTCGAGCGAACCGGTGCCATTTGCGATAATTCGCGCGGGCGACAATGGCGGCGACGCGGGACGGCGCTATACCGAGGCCGCCGCGGCGCAGACCGGAATCGCAGTGCGCGCCGGCTACAAGCTGATCGAAGCGCTGTTCGGCGCGGCGCTGGCCGCCGGATGATCGCGCTATAATAACGCCCAACACGGACAAGGAGCGCGGCGATGGAGCGAAACCTGGCGCTGGAGGTGGTGCGCGCGACCGAGGCCGCGGCGCTGGCCGCCGCGCGCTTTATCGGCAAGGGCGACGAGCGGATGGCGGATCGGGTCGCGGCCGAGGCGATGCGCAACACGCTCAACTCGATCGCGATGGACGGCAAGATCGTCGTCGGCGAAGGCGATCAGGGCGCGACCGACCTGCTCTATGCGGGCGAGATTGTCGGCACCGGCGCGGGACCCGAAGTCGATGTGGCGCTGGACGGGCTCGAAGGCTCGCTCATCTGCGCGACCGGCGGACCGAACGCGCTCTCCTGCGTCGCGCTGGCCGAGCGCGGCAAGATTCTGCGCTGCCCGGACACCTACATGGACAAAATCGCCTGCGGGCCGCTCGGGCGCGGAATTATCGATATCGACAAGTCGCCGACCGATAATCTGCGGGCGCTGGCCGAGGCGAAAAAAGTTTACGTCGAGGATTTGCGCGTCGCGATTCTCGATCGGCCGCGCCACGAAAAATTGATTTCCGAAGTGCGCCGCGCCGGCGCCGGAATCAAGTTGCTGACCGCCGGCGATCTCTCCGCGGCGATCGCCACCACCCGCCCCGAAAGCGAAATCGATTTGCTGATCGGCGTCGGCGGAGCGCATCAGGGCGTGCTCGCGGCCGCCGCGATCCGCTCGGCCGGGGGCGAGATGCAATGCCGCTTCGCGCCGCGCAATGAGCGCGAAGCCGAAGAGTGCCTCGCCGCGGGAATTCTCGATCTGCGCCGGCGCTACCCGCTCGATGAAATCGCGGGCGACGACGTGATGTTCGCGGCGACGGGAGTGACCACCGGCGATTATCTGCGCGGAGTGCGTTTCTTCTCGGGCGGCGCGATGACCAACAGCGTCGTGATGCGCTCCAAGACGCGCACGATCCGCTTCATCGAAGCGATCCATCACTTCGACTTCAAGCCGGAGTATTGAGCGAACGGGCGCGGCTCAGCGGGGCGCGAGCGCTTCGATCACGCGCATGTCGGGCAGGCGCCCGCCGTCAACGCTGAGCGGGATGATATAGACGTGATCGGCGCCGGCCTCGTAGTGGGCGCGAATGCGATCATGAAGCACGCCTTCGCCGCCCCAGGCGATTACCGCGTCGAGCAGGCGATCGCTGCCGCCGTCGCGCATGTCGTTATCGTCAAATCCCATCGAGGCGAAATAGCGCCGATAAGGCGGCGCGTTCAGATAAAAGCGCATGAAGACACGCACGCCCGCGCGCGCCTTCGCCGCGTCGGTCTCGAGCATTACCATCTGTTGCGTCAGCAGCAGCTTGCCCGGACCCATCGCGCGGCGCATCGCGGCGACTCGCGAGGGCGGAGTGAGGGCGGTAATGACGCCGTCGCTTTGCTCAATCCCCAGCCGCAGCATTTTCGGCAATAGTCCCGCCAGCACGACCGGCGGCGCGTGCGCGGCTTCGGGCGCCTTGAACGGCCCGTTGCGGATTCCGTCGAGATACGCGCGCATGTAGCTGACCGGCTTATCGAATTTCAGGCCGTTGCGCGCCATGAAGGGGCCGGCGCTCACGCCAAGGCCGAGAATGAAGCGGCCGGGATAAAGTTCGGCGAGCGTGCGCGCCGCGGCGCCGGCGGCCATCGGCTCGCGTTTCCATACGTTGGCGATCGCGGTGCCGGCGATTAACCGTTCGCTCGCGCCGAGCACGTGCGCGGCCATCACGAAAGGGTCGCGGCCGAAGGTTTCGGGAATCCACATGACCGAGTAGCCGAGCCGCTCGATCGCGGGAATGAAGCCGGCGATTTCGGGCGCCGTCATCGTGTCGAAATATGCAAGGATGCCGGGTTTGCGCAGATCCATTCAAAAAGCTCCGTGGGAAAAGAAGCTCGTAGCAGATCGGCGCGCGAGCGGTAAAACGGCGGCGCCGGCTCAGAAGCGCAGCGATCCCGCGGCGCTCCACGCGAGCGGTTCGGCGCGGACGTCGAGCAATACCCGCCGCCAGAAGACGTCGATCGCGTCGGCTGATCCTTCCACCAGCAGCTCGAACAGGCCGCGATCGATCTGATCGGCCGGTTGCGCCAGCAATTGCATAAAGGCTTTGGCCGCTTCGTGGGTCTCGAGCATCCGCGGTTGCCAGCGGCCGAAAACTTTCGGATTGGAGGCATATTCGCCCGTCATCCCGGTGCGGACGAAGGGCAAAAGGATGCAGGCGGTCCGCACCAGCGCCGCGTCGCGGCCGAGATTCACCGCGAGCACGCCGGGGATTTGCAGCACGGCCCAGTTGCTGATCGAGTAGCCGGGCACCGAAACGCCGGGGTCGATCGCCTGGCGCGAGGAGACGTAAACCAGTTGCAGCGGTTCCTTGTGATAGACCGCCTCGCCCGCCCATAGATGGGTCATCGCGAGAAAGCCGTCGATCTTGGTGTCGAGCACGAGCCGCGATTCGCCGAGCGCGTCGATAAAATGCTGGCGGACGCGCGCCCGCCGCATCGCGATCGCTTCGCCGGGAATTTCGCGCAGCGCGCGGCCGAAGGCGTAGCCTTTTTCGGTCAGGCCGGAATTACAAATCAGAAGATTCGGCGGCAGCCCGCCCATCTGATCGATCACATAGCTGCGGGTCGCCCAGAGATCGCCGAAATTGGTCACGTCGGCCTGCACCGGGAAGGCGCTGACGCCGCGCGCGCGCAATTCCTTGACGAGATCGAAACCGTCGGCGTAGCTGGCGTGGAAATGCACGCCGACCGAAGCGGCGCCGTTGAGACCCGCCGCCAGCGCGAACGCCTGGCCGAGTCCGCCGTCCTTGCCCGCGCCTGAAATCAGCACGCGTTTCCCGGCGACTCCGGCGCTGAGTTCCATGGCGAAGCGAAAATCTTCGGCGCGTACTGTGAACGCCATCAGGATGCTCCCGTCGCGAACGGATAATCGCGGACGCCGCTATGGTCGATCGATTGGCCGCGCATGGCAAGGCGCCTAAAAGCTCGCCGCCGCTTTTCCACCTGTGAACCGGCGCGCAAGGCGGGCCTATTGGCTCAGATTGATCGAGCCATCGACGATTAGCTGTTTGGCTCGTTTCGCCAGCGCCAGGGTGTTTGCGGGAATGACCGGCGCGAGCCGCGGGTTAATCACGACGCTGACCATCCCGGCGCGCATCCCGTACTGGATCATGCCGGGGCGAAACGTGCCGTTTTTCACTTCGGTGGCGACGCGCAGGAACGCCATTGGAATCGAAGTGACCGCGCTGGCGAGCACCGCGCCGGGCACGACGTCGTTCTGATCGCCTACGATGCCGAACGCGTAGGCGTGCGCTTGCGCCGCCGCCTCGAAGACGCCGATACCGGCGGCGTCGGCGTCCTGAAAGATCACGTCCGCATGATGGCTGATTTGCGCCAGCGCGGCCTCTTTGGCCGCCCCAACGTCGTTGAAATTGCCGGTGTAGCTGACCAGCATCCGGCCGTCGGGCCGGACCGAAAGGAAGCCGCGGCGAAACCCGTCGAAGGCGATTTTCAGCGAGGGGATTTCGATTCCGCCGATCGCGCCCACCACGCCGGTTTTGGAGACGCCCCCGGCGATCACGCCCTCGACATAGGCGGCCTCCTCGATTTTGAAGCTGATCGAGGCGACATTCGGCGCAGAGGCGCTGCCGGAAGTGACCGCAAAGATGGTGTGGGGAAATTGCCGGCCGGTTGAGATCGCGGCGTCGGTGTATTCAAAACCGTGCGCGAAGACCAGACGAAAGCCGCGGGCCGCAAAGTCTCGCATCGCGTCGGCAAAATCCGCCGGCGACGTCGTCTGCACCATCGCGGTGTCCGCGCCGAGACGCTTGTGAATCAGCATCAGGCCGTCATACGCGGCCGCGTTCCATCCGGCGTCGCTGATCGGGCCAGGAACCAGAAGAGCCACCGAAAAACCGTGGTTCGCGTTTGGCGATCGATGGCATCCGCCGAGCGCGATGGCGCCGATAACGGTCCAAAACGCGCAAAATCCAAAGATTGCTATTGTTGGAAACAATAGGCGAATTTGCCGAATCACGACCCTGCTCCGCTATTCAAAACGCATCCAAAGCATTGACTCTGCATAGTGAAGTCTCTAATCGATAAAGTAGCCGTTTGGCGAATGGAACCGGCGGCGACTGCGCGCGGCCGGGCGGTTGAAGGTACGCAGAGGGTTTTGGGGAGGGGATCTTGCCGAGCGGATTTGAAAATAAAATCGCGCGGCGCGGTGTGCGCCGCATTATGGCGGTGCTGTGCGCGTTTGCGATTATAATCGCGCCAGCGTTCCGCGCGGCCGCCGCTGAAGTCGTCTTTCCCGAACCCACGGCGATTCAGCCCAACGTCAATTTCTGGGTACAGGTTTTTTCGCAATATTCCGAACGCGACTTCGTCATCCACGATCGGGACAACGTCCGGCGTGTTTACGAAGTCATGCATCTGCCCGGCGAAGGCGACCCGACGCGTGAAGAGGTCGCATACGTCAACGACTATTTGAAGAGCAAATATTCCGCGATTTTGAACCGGCTCGCTTCGGGCGAAAAGCCGGTGACCTACGAGGACATCCGCGTCGCCAATATGTTCCGAGGCGAACCGCTGGCGGCCTATACGCTGGCGGCGGAAAATCTGCGGGTGCAGCAGGGACTGCGCGATCGGTTTCGCGAGGGTTTGCTGCGCAGCCGGTATTATCGGCCGACGATGGAGCGGATCTTCGAGGATTCCGGCTTGCCGCCGGAACTGGTGACGCTGGCGACCGTCGAATCGGGCTTTTACAGCCGCGCTAAATCCAGCGCCGGCGCGGTCGGCATCTGGCAGTTCACGCGCGGAACCGGCCGCCAATATATGCGGATCACGCGCTGGCACGACGACCGGTTGAATCCCGAGAAGGAAACGCGCGCCGCGGCCGAGTTGCTGCGCTCGAACTATGCGTCGCTGGGAAGCTGGCCGTTGGCGATAACCGCCTACAATTACGGCACCGGCGGCACCGAGGCGGCGTCATCGGAATTCGGCGGCGATTACAATAAAATCGTGCGCGAGTACAACGGACCGCATTTCGGATTCGCCGCCCGCAACTATTACGCGGAATTTCTCGCCGCGCTCTATGTGCATGAGCACGAAAATCAAATTTTCCCCGATTTGAAATACGACGAAACGCCTTCGCCGCCGCCCGTCCGGACCGATTTCGCGCCGCCGCCTCGCAGCCACCGATGGCGCCGATGGGGCGTCCATCGAGTGAACGCGCATCATTCGACAAGGTCTCGTCATCATCGCCGCACCGTCGCCCACTCGACCGCGACGCGCCGCGTTCATGCGTCGGCGCGCCGGCCGAAGCGGCGGGTTGCGTCCGCAGCTTCGTCTCACCATCGACGTCATGGCGTGCGGGTCGCGAATCGCGGCGCGCGCCATCCGGAAGACTCCTGAGCCGCCCGCTCCGATCGCCGTTCGCGACGATCGAATCACTTTAAACAATCACACGCCGCGCACCCCGCGCCGCTGACGCGAATTCGCGCCGCCGCGTCTGACGGGGATGCGTCCGAATCGCGCATCTGAATCCGGCTCGATCGCGGCCGGCAGGCGGGGTTTTCAACGAACGTGAAATTTTTTGTTTTCGCGACTTGACGAATCGCTCCGAGGATCATAAGAAATTGATAGTCATTCTCAATTTCAACCGCGGGAGCATATCGATGCCTTGCAGGAAAAACGTGATTCTGATGTTTCTGGCCGCCGCCGCAGCCGGCCCATTGGCTTTCAGCCAGCCCGTCCGTGCCGGCGGCGCGACGGTTGCCGCGGTTCGTTTCAACGGAGATCGGTTTGAACCGGCCAAACTGACCGTTCCGGCGAATCAGCCTTTCAAAGTCGAGGTTACCAACGCCGACAACAAGGCGATCGAGTTCGAAAGCTTCGATCTCCATCGCGAGCGCGTGGTGCGCCCCGGCGAGACGATTACGGTTTACATGGCGCCGACGGCGCCCGGCCATTACACGTTCTGCGACGATTTCGACCATAGCGTTACCGAGGGCGCGATCGAAGCTCGCTGATGAATCGGCGGACGCGCGGCTGGCTGGTCGGCTTCGCGACCGTCGTGGCGATTCAGGCGCTGCGGATGCCGGTGCGGAACGAGCGTGCGCCGGGCGGTTTTGCGGCTCCGACGACGGTGCAGAGCGCCGTTCGGGCCGCCTGTTTCCAATGCCATTCGGAGCACGCGCGCTGGCCGTGGTACGCGCAGATCGCGCCCGTCTCATGGTTCATCCACGCGCAGGTTGGCGAAGCGCGCAAGCGGCTGAATTTCACGGCGTGGAAGGATTATCTGTACGATCCCGGAACGGCCGCGCGAAAGTTCGGGGCGATCGACCAGATGGTGCGCAGCGGCGCGATGCCGCCGTGGTATTTCCGGGCCTTGAGCGCGCGCGGCCGGCTGACTCCCGCACAGCGCGCCGCGATCGAATCCTGGGCGATCGAAGGACGCGCGGACGCCCTCAAAGCCGAGTCTCACTAACCAATTAACTGAAACTTATCGGCGGATTACGCCGGTAATAGACCGGAAGATTCAACCAGCGATGTCGTACCTTCGCCTGACGCTGTTAGTGTGTTCGCTCGCGTTGCTCGCCGCCGCGGAGGCGAGCGCCCAGGTCGATCCGTGGGAGTTCGAGGTCTATCCATATCAGACCGAAGGCGCCGGGATGATCGAGCTGGAGTCGCTCAACAGCGTCATCCCGAACGGCCATTCGATCGGCGGCGTCGGCACGTCTGCCGGAACTTATCCAAGCCAGTGGATGTACCGCACGTCGTTCGAGGTCACTTACGGCCTGACCGATCATGTTGAAGCGGCGGCCTATCTCGATTTGGCGCGCCCGAACGGGGCTTACCTGCAATACGCGGGATCGAAATACCGCTTGCGCGGCCGGCTTTTCGAGCAGGGCGAGATGCCGATCGATATGGGTTGGTACGCGGAGCTGGAATGGCATCGAATCCACCAGTTTGACGACGTTCCGCTCGAACTTGAGTTGCGGCCGATACTCGAAAAGGATTTCGGACGCGTCGAAATCGATCTCAATCCGATTTTCGAGAAGGCGATTTTCGTCGGCCCGTACAAGAATCAGGGCTTCGAGTTCGGCTACGTATCCGGCGTGTATTACAACTGGATGCGCAAGCTGTCGCCCGGTCTGGAGTTCTATGGCGGAATCGGCCTGATCGACGACAGTTCTCCGCTATATCAACAGCAACACTATATTTTCCCGGTGTTGCGCGGCGCTCTCGACAACGGCATCGAGTACAATTTTGGCCCCGGCTTCGGCCTGACCGGCGGCTCCGATCACGTGATCACGAAGTTCAATCTCGAATTCGAGCGTTATATCGGCGCGCTTTTCGATTAGCCGGCGGCGCGGCGCGCGGCCGGGCTTTACCAGCCGATCGTCTGCGCCGGCATCACCACCGCCATCTGGCCGCGCGGATCGGCGCCGCCTTCGAGCAGGCGCCGCGCCGGATCGAAGCGGATGCCGAGCACGTGGCCCTCGCACCACGGCGGCCGCACCTCAACCTGATGGCCGCGCGCGCTGAGCGCCGCCCGCACCGCCGGATCGATTCGCTCCTCGATGCGGAGGACCCCCGGCCGCGCGTTATGCGGATGGAAGGTCGATGGAAAATGCGCCGTCGAAAAGCGCGGAGCCTCGATCGCCTCCTGCACGGTCATTCCGAAATCGACCAGGTTCAGAAAGAACTGCAGCGTCCATTGGTCCTGCTGATCTCCCCCCGGCGTGCCGAATGAGAGCCACGGCTGGCCGGCGCGCGTCGCGATCGAGGGGGTGAGCGTCGTGCGCGGTCGTTTGCCCGGCTTCAGCGCGTTGGCGTGCGCTTCGTCGAGGTAGAACGTCTGCATCCGGCTGCCCAGCGGGAAGCCGAGCGCTTCGACCACCGGCGAGCTGGGAATCCATCCGCCGCTCGCCGTCACCGCGATCATATTGCCCCGGCCATCGGCGGCCGTGACGTGAATCGTGCCGGGACCCCATGAACGCGCTGCGCCCGCCGGCCGGTCGAGCAACGGACGGAAGTTGATCGGATCGCCCGGCCGCTGTTCCATCGACGCCCGGCGCGGATCGATCAGTTCGCGGCGAAGGGCGGCATAGCGCGCCGAGAGCAACCCTTCGAGCGGCACGCGAGTAAATTCAGGATCGGCGTAGTACTGCTCGCGGTCGGCGAAGGCGAGCTTGGCCGCTTCGACCAGCGTGTGCACGTAGTCGGCAGAATTATGACCCAGCGCTTTGAGGTCGAAGCCCTCGAGCAGGCGCAGTTGCTGCAGATAGACGGGACCTTGCGACCACGGGCCGCACTTGTGCACGGTCACGCCGCGATAGTCCGCCGTTACCGGCTCCTCGATTCGAGTGGTAAATGCGGCGAGGTCTTCAAGCGCGAGGAGGCCGCCGTTGGCGTCGGACCAGGCTACGATTTCACGCGCGATATCGCCGCGGTAAAAGCGTTCGCGCGCGGCGTCGAGCGCGGCTTCGCGGCCGCGCTTGCGGGCGGCGGCCTCCGCTTCGATCAGGCGGCCAAAGAATTTCGCCAGCGCCGGATTTTTAACGATTTGGCCGGTATGCGGCGGCTCGCCGCCGGGCATATAGACGGCGGCGCTGGAGGGCCATTTTTCGCGGAATTTTTTGGCGTTGACGCGAATCGAGGCCTGGCCGATCAAGCCGGACAAATCCTGCGGCGTCTCGCCGTCTCCGGCGAGCCCCGGATGCATCGGGAAGCCGTCCTCGCAGAGCGCGGCCGCGGGCGCCGCGACCTCGGCCAGCGTCAGCGTGCCAAAGGTCTTCAAAGCCACAGCCAGCGCATCGAAAGCCGCGGGAACGCCTGCGGCGAGCAGACCTTCGCCGGGAACGAGCGTCAGGCCGAGACCACGATAATGATCGATCGTCGCGCGCGCGGGCGCGGTCATATTACCGTTAATCGCGACCACCCGCCGGGCATCTGCCGAATAAATCAGCATTGGCGCTTCACCGCCAATCGTATGCATGTGCGGGTTAACGACGCCCTCCACCAGCGTGGCCGCCACGGCGGCGTCGATCGCGTTGCCGCCTTTTGCGAACATCCGCGCGCCGGCCGCCGCCGACAGATAATGCTCGGTCGCGACCATCGCCTCGCGGCCCATCACCAGCGGATACCAGGTGGTCATAGATAATTTTTCCCAGCCATTCCGGCGAACCTGAGGCGCAATGGGAGCCGCACTTACGGATTTCCCTCCGACAGTGAATAACCCATTAGGGATAAGGGAGTACAGCCCATGACGGACTCCCGGCTTCGCGGAATGCGATGCGAAATCAGATTCGATGAAATAAGTCAGACTGTGCAAGTTAAATAAGCTGTGGAAAACCACGCATGGTCGAAAAATCCGCTCTCACGAATCGGCCCGATGCTTGCTATACTTATAAATAGGTGGCGGATCGCCCAAATCCATTAATCGGGCGGGAAAGGCGGCGGAGATTATGGTGACTATGAATCATGAATCGATCGTCGGTCGTCATTGCAGATTGGTGCGGCCGGTGCGCGACAACGAAGGACGCGGACGCTTCAGAGAAGAGCCGCTCATCGTCAAGGAAGTCGAAAATCTGGGCCGGGTGATGTACCTGGTGAAGTTTGACGACGGAAGCACAACCTTTCTGTTCCCTTCCGAAGTATCGTTGAACTGATTTTGACCGGTTCCCGCACGAGGCCGTGCAGCGGTACGGTTGGCGGGACCGAGCCGAGCGGCTCGCCGCGTCAGGTCGCCCGTTGATGCGACAGCGGCTCGCGCTTGCGCTGGCGCCAGCGCGAGCCGATCATGAAGTTGCGGAGAGGCCGCGGCGACTCGCGGGACCGCGGAAAGGTTTGGATCGACGATGCCTACCTATGTAGTCGGGGTGCGCCGAACTGAAAAAGGCCATCAGACGCTTAAGGAATTTTCGCACGTGATGGCGCGCGCCGACCGTATCCGGGACGCCAACGGTGGCAAGCTCGTCGCCGCCTATGCCACTTTCGGCCGCTTCGACATGGTTGTGATCCTCGATTATCCAAGCGGCACGGCGATGCAGAAGGCGACAACCACGATGCTGGCGGAGGGCCTGTTCACGGTCGAGGTATCGGAGGCGATTCCGCTCGCTGAGTTCCTCGCGATGCTCAAGGAGGACGAGAGCGAACGCTAGCGTTTGCCGCGCCGCCCGCGTCCGGTCAACGAGTTTCGTCGAGCAGGGCGCGGACGTGAAACAGAGCGGCGATCGTTTTTGCGTCCACAATCTCGCCGCGCCGGACCATCTTGAACGCTTCCTCCAAGTTTATTTTTTCGACTTCGATAACTTCGTCATGATCGAGCGCGCCCGAAGCCGGCGCCAGCTCGCGCGCCAGAAAGAGCGTGATACGCTCGTCGCAGAAGCTTGGAATCGTGACGATCGAGCCCAGCTCATCCCATCGCCGCGCCGCCAGTCCCGCTTCCTCGCGCAATTCGCGCTCCGCGCACTGGCGTGGCGTTTCGCCGGCATTGAGGCATCCGGCCGGAATTTCGCGCAGCCATCCGCCGGCCGCGTGCCGGTACTGACGGAGCATCGCGATCGTTCCGTTCGCATCGAGCGCGACGATCGCGGCGGCGCCCGGATGGCGAATCACGGCGAGATCGATCGTCACGCCGTTGGGCAGGTCTGCGCGTTCGACGCCGAAATCGACGACGCCGAGTTTCAGCACGGGACGGCGGTGGACGGCCATCACAAAAGCATGCGGACGCGCCGCGGCCGGCGCAAGCGGCGCGCCCGGACCGAACGCGGAACGGGGATTGCCGCCGACGGCGAATCGCGGCGATAATCCCAACTGAATCAGCCTTTACGATGGCGCGCACGGTAATTCCAATCTATTTCGATTACGCCTCGACGCTGTGTTACGTGGCGTGGCGGATCGTCGGCGAGTTGCGCCGCGAACTCGACTTCGAACCGTTATGGAAGGGCGTGCCGATTCGGCTGCGCGACGGCCGGACGCGGCCGGGCAACCGGCTCGGCGCGATCGAGAAGATGAAAATCGCGACGGTGATCGCCGAAACTGGAGTGGCGGTGACGCCGCCCGAGAATTGGATCGATTCGCAAGCCGCACTCGAAGGATCGGAACTGGCGCGCGCGGCCGGCCGTTTCGACGCCTATCATGACGCCGTCTTCCGCGCGATTTTCGAGGAACGGAGCGATCTTTCCGATGCGCTGGCGCTTGGCGAAATCGCCGCGGCGGCGGGACTCGAGCGCGACGAGTTCCTCGCGGGCGTGCGGGCGGGCGCGATGCGCGGCCGGCTCGAAGAGCATCGCCGCGAAGCGGACAACTTCTCGGCGTTGGGCTATCCGGCGTTCGTGCTCGGCGACTATCCGCTTACCGGAATCCAGCCGAAAGAAACGATGCGCCTGGTGCTGGCGCGTTATCTCGCGCGCCGCTCCGCGGAGCCGGTGAATTGATTACGCCTTCGTCTCAGCGGGACATGAAGATCGGGCAGGGGGCGTTGCGCAGCAGATATTCGGTGTTCGAGCCGAGCACCATCTCGATAAATCGGCTATGGCCGAAGGCGCCGACGAATAAGAGATCGGCGTCGTAATCGCGAATCGCGCCGCTGATGCCCTCATTGGCGTGGCCGGGGATGAGATGGTAATCGGCTTTGAGCGGATACGGTTCGAGATATTCCCGCGCCTGGGCGAGCGTGCGTTCGCCCAGTTTGGAATCCCGGGCGACGGTGATCACGGTCAGCGGCGTACCCAGAGTGATGCATAGTTCGGCCGCGGCGCGCATCGCGCGCGCGGCCCGATCGCTGCCGTCGTAGGCCAAGAGCGGGCGCGAAATCTCGCGATAGCGTATTGGCGAGACGAAGAGCGGGCGCGGCGATTTGCGCGCCACGCTTTCGGTCGCCGAGCCGAGCAGTCCGGACGAGAAACGTTCGTTGACGCCGCGATGGCCGATAATCACGAGGTCGGCCGACTTGGCGCGCTCGCAAATCTGGTTGGCGACCACGCCGATATCGAGCAGCGTTTCCGCCTCGATTCGTTCGTTGCGCGCGGCATACGCGAACTCGTCCAGCACGGCCTTGCCGCGGGCGTTCAGCACCTCGCGCATCTTTGAGGAAAAGTCCATGTAGGGTTCAAGTCCAAGCGAACCCGAGATATCATGCAGCAGCGAACCCTCGATCGAGACAATATCGACGACGTGCAGGCCGATCAGCGTGGCGCCGAGACGGCGCGCCAGATGGAACGCATAAACCTGCGCGGTGCGGGCGTGGTCGGACGTATCGATGCCGACGAGAATCCGTTTGATCATCGAACGTATCCCCCGGTCCTGAATTTCGCGATACCATGCATGCACGGTCCTCTCAAGCCTGCGATTTGAAAAGAATCTGCGATGTCAGGACCCGGACGGTTGAAAGAGGCGCGATGAGCACGGGCAAGGAAACGCGGTTGTTGGGTTTGGTGGACGAACTGGCGGAAGCGGCCAAGCGGCTCGGCCTTGAGGTGCGGCGCGAAAAGTTGCTGCGCGAAGTGGGCTATCGCGCGCGCGGAGGCGCCTGCCGACTGCGTCAGAAGGATCTGATAATTATCGACCGCGAGCAGCCAGCGGCGGAACAGATCGAGGTGCTGGCCGAGGCGATGCGCGGCCGCAATCTCGAAGAGCTTTACCTGTCTCCGGCCGCTCGACGAATCGTGCAGGCTACGCCGGAATAAAAGGCGCGGAACGCGATGGCGCAAGGCGAAGAAACGCATGAGCGCGCTCATCCGGCCCCGGAGCGGCGGTCTCGCAGCGGCGCCGAGGAACGGATGCTCAAGTTCCACGAGCGTTTGCGCGAACACGGGCTGAAATCGACCGGCCCGCGCGACGATATAGCACGCGTGTTCTTCGAACTCGGCCGCCATATCAGCGCGGAAGAGCTTTACGCCGAAGTCCGCAAGATCAATCCGCATGTCGGCTACGCGACCATCTATAGAACGCTTAAGCTGCTGAAGGACTGCAATCTCCTTTTCGAGCGCCATTTCGAAGAAGGGCAGGCGCGATACGAAGTGGCCGGAGAGCACCATCACGACCACTTCATCTGCGAAAACTGCGGCCGGATTATCGAATTCGAAAGCGACGAAATCGAACAGATGCAGGATTCGATCGCGAGTAGGCTCGGCGTCCTGCTGACGCATCACAAGCTGGAACTTTACGGGCTATGCGGGGAATGCCGCGCCAAACCATCGCCGCGATGATCAGCGTCCGTCGATGACGATCGAACGGCGCACCGCGTGAAGATCGATTTCGACTTCGAGGCCGATGACCGGCGGGCGCGCGAAATGCCACGTAAGCCCGTCTATGCCCGCGCTGAATCGCGTTAATAAAGACGGCATCAGGGGATGAACATCGTGGACCGTGTAGAGGTTCACGGCGGTCGCATCCGCCCATCCGGCGCCGATCTTCTCCAGATGGCCGGACAGAGCGGCCAGCACCGCGTCGAGCTTGCGCGCGATCGCCGGCGGCGATACGTCGCCGCGCGCGACGACTTCCGGTCTTCCCGAGGCTCCCGGCGCGACTTCGGCCGCCCCGGACAGGACAAACGTGGCGCCGGGACCGTCCGCCGGCGCCGCGAAGTAAAATCCGGCAAGCGCCGGAACGGCGACTTGAACCGCTTCGGGCGCGACGTTGGTGCGGGCGACCGGAATCCGGCCGTCGATGACCAAGCCCCAATCCTTCATCCCATCGACGTAGGGACGGTTGAATTCCTCGAACTGGGCGGGAGTGAGCGGCGCCGGGATGCGCAGATGGATGCCGCAGAGCGCTTCGCGCGGCCGTCCGAGGCCGGCCAGGTAGCGCTCGGCGCGGGCGAAGCCGGCATTGAGCGGCATCGCGGGCCGGAGCGCGGCATGGACGATTTCAAAGCCCGCACTGGCGACGCATCCGGCGGAAAATGCCGGTCCGCCCGCAATAAACCTGTAGCCGCCTTTGGGATTTTCCAGCAGCATCGCCATGCCCTCCCGATTCCGCCGCTTGCGGACTGGTCCGCAGCCTTGCAGGCTGGCACGACGCGGCGGGTTTCGCCAATGCGCGATTGGCGCCGCGGAAGATCTTTCGGAGTGTTGGATTCTAATAACATCTATTAGATAAAATCGAAATATTTGATAATCTGAAAGCAAATTGGCCGCCGCCCGAAACGTCCGCCCGCATGCAGGCGAACGATTTTGCGCAGTTGGACAATCGGGGGATCGCCAAAATCAGGGGATGGATCATGGATGCGCAGAAACTCCAGGAACTGATGGGCCGGATGGTGGGCGAGCTTGGCGCCGCGTCGGGAGCCGCGCTGGTTCTGATCGGCGACGAGTTGGGGCTTTACAAGGCGCTGGCGCAAGCCGGACCGTCAACGTCCGCGGAGCTGGCCGCGCGGACCGGATGCGCCGAGCGCTACGTCCGCGAATGGCTCGCCGCGCAGGCGGCGGCCGGGTATGTCGAGTACGACGCGGCCGCCGGGAAATTCTCGATGACGCCTGAGCAGGCCGCGGTCTTCGCCGACGAGAACGGTCCCGCATTCATGGTGGGCGCCTTCGACTTGGTGGGCGCGTCGATCCGGGACATCCCGTTGATCACGGCCGCGTTTCGCAGCGGCCAGGGCGTTGGCTGGCATGAGCACGATCCGGCGTTGTTCCGGGGCGTGGCGCGATTTTTCCGTTCCAGCTATGCAACTCACCTGTTGAGCGAATGGATTCCGGCGCTCGACGGCGTCGAAGCGCGGCTGCGGGATGGGGCCCGCGTCGCGGACGTCGGATGCGGCCACGGCGTAACGACCGTGCTGATGGCGCGCGCGTTTCCGCGATCCGAATTCGTGGGCTTCGATTATCATCGGCCGTCGATCGAGCAGGCGCGAAAATTGGCGGGCGAGGCGGGCGTCGGCAACGTCGTCTTCGATACCGCCGCGGCCAAAGATTATCCCGGAGCGGGATATGACCTCGTCGCGTTTTTCGATTGCTTGCACGACATGGGCGATCCGGTCGGCGCGGCGGCCCACGTTTATCGGTCGCTCAAGCCCGACGGCGTATTCATGCTGGTCGAGCCGCGCGCGGGCGATCGCCTGGAGGAGAATCTGAATCCGATCGGACGAATTTTTTACGCCGCTTCGACGACGGTCTGCACGCCGGCATCGATGGCGCAGGAGGTCGGGATGGCGCTGGGCGCGCAGGCAGGCGAACGCCGGATGCGCGAGGTGGCGCAGGCGGCGGGATTCAGCCGGTTCCGGCGCGCGATCGAGACTCCGTTCAACGCCGTCTTTGAAGTGCGCCCCTAGCGTGATGTCCGGCAAATAACTTCCATTTGACGCTTTATCGGCTCGGCGCGCAGGTTGCCCAACGCGGGGCGACCAAGGATGGATTGCCGGGTCTGGGCCCGGCAATGACGAACAGAGCTGGTCATGCCCGGACTTGATCCGGGCATCCACGCGGAACGCAAGATCGACGCGGAGCGAAAACTTATTTGCGGGACGCCGCACTAGCGTCCAAGGCGTTGATTATTGACCGACAGGTGTGCGAATGAACAGTGTACGCGGCTGGATTCTGGTTATTCGGGCGCCGCAAGGCGGCTGACGAGTTTCGAAGCAGGGTCACGCGCGATCCACGCCCAGGGAGCTTCAATATGGAGCAGCAGGCGCAAATGCTCAAAGGCTATCACGTACTCGACTTCACCCATTTTGTCGCGGGACCAACCTGCACGCGAATCATGGCGGAATTGGGCGCCGACGTGATCAAGGTCGAACGGTCGCCCTCGGGCGACCACGTGCGCCGGCTCGGTCTCGTCAAAGACGGGATGAGCACCTATTACTTTCAGCACAGCCACAGCAAACGGAGCTTGGGGATCGATCTGCGCAAACCGCGCGCGAAGGAATTGATCCTCGCGATGATTCCGAAAATCGACGTGGTGGTGGAGAATTTCGCCCCTGGCGTGATTGGCGCGATGGGCTTCGGCTACGAAACGCTCAGCAAGATCAATCCGAAGCTGGTGATGTGCTCGATTTCGGTCGCGGGACAGAACGGTCCGCTCAGCAAGCGGCCGGGCTACGATTTTATCGGTTCGGCGTTCGCCGGCGTGACCGACCTGCTGGGCGAACCCGATCGTCCGCCGATCGTGCCGACGATGGCGATCGGCGACGTATCGACGGGCGTGTCCGCCGCGATGGCGGTCGGCTTCGCGCTGCTCAACGCCGAACGCACCGGCAAGGGGCAGTACCTCGATGCGTCGCTGATGGACACCTATTTCCACATGCACGAAATGAGCGTGCCGGTGCTTTCGCTGCGGCCCGACACCTACAAGCCGCGGCGCAACGGCTCGCAGCATCCGGTGGGCAGCCCGTCCGGCGTGTTCAAGGCGAAGGACGGCTATATCATGCTGTTGGTGCAGCAGCATGAATTCCCGCGGCTGGCGCGCGCGATGGGGATGCCGGAGCTGCTCCACGACGAGCGTTTTCGCACCAACGGACGGCGCGTGCGCAACAACGCGGCGATGAAGGAATTGATCGAGAACTGGTTCGCGACCTTCCCCGATCGCGACGCGGCGGTCGCGGCGCTCGACCAGGAGCGCGTGCCTTGCGCTCCGGTTTATTCGATTCAGGAGGCCGTCGCCCATCCGCATATGCGCCAGCGCGGGACCGTGCGGCGGGTCAGCGATCCGCGCTTCGGCGAATTCGACCTGCCCGCGATGCCGGTGAAGTTTTCGAACTATCCCGATCGTACCGAGCTGCGGGCGGCGCTGGTCGGCGAGGACAACGAAACGGTGATGCGCGAGCTGCTGGGATTGAACGACGCGCAAATCGCCGAGCTTCATACCGAGCAGGTGTTGCTGAAAGCGCCGGCGAACGCCGCCGATGCCGAACACGCGATTTAAATGAAAATCGGCATGTCGATTCGCGGTGCGCTAAGATCGCGTCCGCGGACATAGGACATATGCGGCGGCCATGCCGCGGCCGAACGAGACCAGCCGGCGAAAGCGACCGAAAGGCGCAAATCGCCGCGTATAACAGGAGGATTCGCGTCAGATGGCGGAATGGACCGAGGAAATCACCCATGTCGCGGGGACTGACCTCGCAATCATCAAGGGCGGCCAGGGCAAACCCCTGCTGATCCTGCACGAGGAACTGGGGCATCCGGGTTGGATGTCGTATCACCAGGCTCTGGCGAAAGAGCGTACGCTGGTGATTCCGGTTCAACCGGGGATGGGCAAGTCGCCGAAGGTCGAGCAGATTCGCACCGTGCACGAGCTTGGACTGTTCTATCTCTGGGCGCTGCGCGAATTGAATCTCGGACCGATCGACGTGCTCGGATTTTCATTCGGCGCGTGGATCGCGGCGGAGATGGCGACGGCGGACAGCAAGGCCTTTCGCAAGATGGTTCTGACGGCGCCGCCCGGAATCAAACCGCCCGACGGCGACATCATGGACATTTTCGCCGTGACCATCGGCGTCCAGCTCAACGCGACGATTGACGACGCCGAAGCGACGCCCGAATTCCGCAAGCTCTACGGCGGCGAGCGCACGCCGGAGCAGTTCGAGGCGTTCGAGGATGCGCGCACGGAGACCGCGCGGATCGCGTGGGATCCGATCCTTCACAATCCGAGCCTGCCCTATTTCCTGCAGGGCGTGCGCGGACTGCCGATCCAGATAATCTGGGGCCGCGAGGACGCCGTGGTGCCGGTCAGCGCGGCGGAAGCCTATCGGCAGGCGCTGGCGAACACGGACGTCAAGGTTACAATTTTCGAGCACTGCGGCCATCGGCCGGAGATCGAAAAGGGTCCCGAGTTCGTCAAACTGGTGCGTGAATTTCTCGCTTGAGCGGGCGGCGCGAAAGGAGAGCCATCGATGCATCTGATGTATTTCACGGAGCGGCCGTATCGCGACGTTCCGGAGGAAGAAGTAATCCGCAATCGCAGTTTCTTCGGCGTGCCGAACCGCTTTTACGATCCCGAGGCGGGGGCGCGGCTGTACAACGAATATCTCGATGAAGCCTGCTATGCCGAAGAGGTCGGTTTCGACGGCCTCATGCTGAACGAGCATCACGGCACGCCCTTCTGCATGGGGGCCGTGATGAACGTCGAGGCGGCGATTCTCGCGCGCATCACGAAAAAAGCGCGGATCGTGTTGCTCGGAAATCCGCTGCCGGTGGTGAAGAACCCGGTGCGGCTGGCCGAGGAGCTGGCGGAGATCGATCTGATATCGAAAGGCCGGCTGGTGCCGGGATGGGTGCGCGGCGCCGGCAGCGAGCAGATTTTCAATCAGGCCAATCCCGCCTACAACCGCGAGTATTTCAACGAAGCGCACGATTTGGTGATGGCGTGCTGGACGCGGCCGGGACCGTTCCGATGGGAGGGCAAGCATTTCAATTTCCGTTACGTGAATCCGTGGGTGTTGCCGTATCAGAAGCCGCGTCCGCCAATCTGGATTCCCGGCGTGATCAGCGCCGAGACGGTGGTATGGTGCGCGAAGCATCGCTATCCCTACGTCGGTCTCGGCACCGCCCTGCAATCGACCGTCGAACTGTGGAATCTCTACGGCCAGACGGCCGCCGAAGAGGGCTATCAGGCGGGCACCGAGAATTTCGGCTACTTGCAGCAGATTCATCTGGCGGAAACCGAAGAACAGGCGCAGGAGCAGGGTAAAGCCGCCCTGTTCGGCGGCGGCGCGGCCAATTTTTCGCGGCCGGAATGGACGCTGCCGCCGGGCTACAACTCGAAGGAGGCGACCCGCCGCCTCGCGCGTCAGGCGACGGACTACGGCTTTCTCGGCATCACGTCGGAGAAGCTGAAAGAGGCGCAATCCGGCGACGTGCGGCACATCGGATTGCCGCGCGACAAGAAAGACACGCGCGCCCGCCTGCGCAGCGGCCAGATTTCGATCGAGGAAGCCAAGCGCAAGATTTACGGCAACTATCAGAAGGCGCAGGACGGCCTGCAGATCGTTATCGGCACGCCGAAGAGCGTGATTCCCAAGCTCAAGCTGATCATGGAAGTGCTGCGGCCGGGAATTCTTGGCCTGTTTCAGGCGCAGGGGCCATTGACGACCGAGCAGCGAACGACCAGCGTGCGGCTGATGGGTCAGGAGGTGTTGCCGGCAGTGCGCGAGATCGCGCGCGGCCTCGGGATCGTCGATCCCTTCGAGCGCGAGCCGGGTTCGCGGCCTTACACCTCGGGAACGGGTTACGAGCCGCTGGTCGATCTGGAGGCGCTCAAGCGCGCGCCCAAGCGCGACGAATCGGTGCGGGTCTAGGCGCGCCGGTTGAGATGAAGGCCACTCGGCTGACAACCAGGAGATAACGCAATGATCCTGATGTATTTCACGGAACGGCCGTATCGGGAGGTTCCCGAAGAAGAGGTTATCAAGAATCGCGGTTTCTTCGGCGTGCCGAACCGCTTTTTCGATCGCGAAGCCGGTTCGCGATTGTACAACGAATATCTCGACGAGATGGTCTATGCGGAGGACGCCGGCTTCGACGCGATCATGCTCAACGAGCATCACGGGACGCCCTTTTGCATGGGCGCGGTGATGAACGTGGAGGCGGCGATCCTCGCGCGCATCACGAAGAAGGCGAAAATCGTGTTGCTCGGCAATCCGCTGCCGACCTTCAAGAATCCGCTCAGAATCGCGGAGGAATTGGCGGAAATCGATTGCATCTCGCGCGGCCGGCTGGTGCCCGGATGGGTCCGCGGAGCGGGCAGCGAGTCGATCTTCAATCAGGCCAATCCAGCCTACAATCGCGAACGCTTCGAGGAAGCGCACGATCTGATTCTGGCCGCATGGACGCGGCCGGGACCGTTCCGATGGGAGGGCAAGCACTTCAACTACCGCTTCGTGAATCCATGGGTGACGCCCTACCAGAAGCCGCATCCGCCGATCATGATTCCGGGCGTCTTAAGCCCGGAGACGGTGGTCTGGTGTGCGAAGCATCGTTACCCCTACCTCGGCCTCGGCACCGCGCTGTCGGCGACGGCCGAGCTGTGGAACATCTACGGCGACACGGCGGCGAACGAAGGCTACGTCGCCGGTTCGGAGAATTTCGGCTACTTGCAGCACGTCTTTGTGGCCGAGACCGAGGAGAAGGCGCAGGAACTCGGCAAGGCGCATCTGTTCGGCGGGGGACAGGGCGCATTTTCCCGTCCGGAACATACGCTGCCGCCGGGCTACAACTCGAAGGAAGCGACGCGCCGGCTCGCGCGCACGATGACCGCCGGATCGGGCGGGTTTCTCGGCGTCAGCTCGGAACAGCTCAACCGCGCCAAATCCAACGCCGAGCCGGGCAATTTGCAGGCGGTCGCGGACAGCACGCGGCGGCGGCTGGCGCGCGGCGAAGCCTCGATCGAGGAAGCGCGCGCCGCCATCTACCGCAGCTATCAGAAGGCGCAAGACGGCCTGCAGATCATTACCGGTACGCCCAAGACCGTCATTCCGAAGATCCGCAAGATTCTCGAAGTTCTGCGGCCGGGAGTGTTCGGCGTTTTCCAGAGCCAGGGTCCGGTCAGCTTCGAGGATCGCATGACCAGCATCCGGCTGCTCGGGCAGGAGGTGCTGCCCGCCGTGCGCGAAATCGGCAAGGAACTGGGCATCGTCGATTCGTTCGAGCGCAAGCCGGGCGCGCGGCCGTACACTCCGGGCGCGCAGCGCGATCAACTGGTGTCGCTGGAGCCGCTGCGGGCGCAGGCTTGAACCGTATCGATTCGGCTTGAAACGATCGCGCGGCCGGATCCACCGGCGGCGCGAAGACGATTCGGCGGCGGGCGCTCTATGTGACGCTCGCCGCCTTTTTTATCCGCTCGGATTCAAATCGGCCGCCGAAGCGTTCGGCGGTCCGCGCTCGCGCGGAGAGCCAGCCGCGATTAGAATTTCGATCGGCTCGCCGCGCGGGCCGAAATTCCAACGAGGCGAAGAATCGCGATGAACAATGCGGATGGAGCGGCGATCGGCGGGACGGATCGTCCCGGATGGTTCGCGCTATGGATGCAGGCGAGCCGCGCATGGACGCTCGGGATGCCGTTCATGTGCGTATCCGTAGGGACGTTCGCCGCGCTCTATCGCGAGAGCGCATTCTCGCCGCTTCGCTATCTGATGGCGGCGGGGGCGGCGATGGCGCTGCAGGCCGGCGCCAACATGGTCAACGACTATTACGATTTCATCAAAGGCACCGATTCTCCCGACTGGCAGTCGCCGGAGAATTTCGGGCCGGGGTTGGTGATCCAGCGCGGCTATCTCCAACCGGAGCAGGTCTTTCGCGGCGGCGTGACCGCTTTCGCCGGGGGTATCGGGCTGGGACTGTGGCTCGCATGGCTGTGTGGATGGCCGATTCTGGCGCTGGGAATACTCGGCGTGGCGGGATCGTACTTTTACACCGGCGCGCCGTTCAGTCTGGCGTATCACGGACTGGGCGATTTGATGGTGTTCGCGCTGATGGGTCCCGGCTATGTGCTGGGCGCCTACTACGTGCAGGCGCTGCATTTCTCCGCCACGGCGGCCGTGATTTCGTTGCCGATCGGACTGCTCTGCTCGGGCGTGCTGCAGGCCAACAATCTGCGCGATATCGAGAACGACGCCGCCCACGGCAAGCGCACGATGGCGGTGATAATCGGGCGCGCGGCGGGGGTCATGGAGCTGAAATTGTCGAACCTGTGCGCCTACTTGATCGTTTTGATCGCGGCGCTTGCCGGGCTTGCGCCATGGCTGGCGATCGCCGTCGCGATCACGGCGCCGCACGCGCTCGAAGAGACGCGCCTGATTTCGGACGGATCCGACCCCGACCGGCATAATCGTGCGATGATGCTGTCCGGGCAACTTCAGTTCGAATTCGGTGCGGTATTGGTCGCCGCCTTCATTCTAAGCTGGCTGCCGCGGCATCTTTAAAAACGCCCGCGCCGAGCGCGCCGTCCGCGCCGCAATCATTGCGGCGGCGTTGACGCCATCATCTTGTCGACCGCGCCGATGTTGGTCTCGTGCGCCTCGGCCATCACACGCAGGAACGCCGCGAGGCGCTCGTCCGCGATCGAGCCGACGCGTTCGTCGATCTTGCGCATCACCCAGCGCTGGCCGCGGTTGAGCAAATCAAGCTTTCCCCTGAGATCGGCGACCGCGCGGACTTTTTCGACGAAATCGCCGGTTTTGCTCGAGGGCGTTCCGCCCAGACGCCGGACATGGCCGGCCAGCTCGCCGGCGAAATATCCTTCGTCGTGCGAGACCTTGCGCAGCAGCTCGCTCAGGTCGAGCGAATCGCAGAGCCCCATCAGTTCGTGCAGAACGCGGCCGCCAGCCCGCTCGGCTTCGCCGAGGATGTTCAGGAACGATTCCAAGTCCGCATCCATGATCGTGCGCGCCTCCAACTGTCGGTTACAAATACCAATTTACCACGCCGCGGACCCGACCGTATCGCCGGCTGATCCGGGGCCGATCACATGACCGGTATGATCGGACAATAAACTTCGCCGACCATCGAACGGCGCTCAACCGCCATTCGCATCGCGCGCACGAAAGGCGCGAATTCCGGCGGCACACGCCATTGCGCCGACGCCATTCCCGCGATTTGCCCGCTGAGCAGTTTGCCGAGCGGGCCGGCTTCGTTCGGCAGCTCCTTGATCTGGACGCGCGTGGCGGCGCCGAGGCCGGCGAGCTTCTTCGCCTCCGCGATCGCGTCGGTCATCGTGCCGAGCTGGTCGATCAATTTTTCCTGCAACGCCTGCGCTCCGGTCCATACCCGGCCCTGCGCCACGTCGTTCGCCTGGGCGATCGTCATGCGCCGCTGCGCCGCGACCAGCTTGAGAAAATACTGGTAGGTGCCGCCAAGGATCTGATCGCGGAAAATCTGCTGCTGCGCGGGCGTGAAGTCGGTGAACGAATCGAACATCATGGCGTTGGCGCCGCGCGTCACCGCGTCGCTTGCGATACCGAGCGCCCCCGCCGCGCCGGAGACATTGAATTTGCCGCCCAACACGCCGATCGATCCTGTAATCGTGCCGGCGTCGGCGATAATCTTTTTGGCCGGCGTCGAGATCCAAAAACCGCCCGAGGCGCCGTAGCTGGACATGCTCACCACGACCGGTTTTTTCTTCGCCGTCAGTTCCACCGCGCGCCGGATCAGCTCCGAAGCGATGACCGACCCGCCCGGCGAATCGACGCGGAAGACCACCGCCCTGACGCTGTCGTCTTCGCGCGCGTCCTTGAACGCGTCGATCATGTCGTCGGAGGTCATCGCTTCGGAGGCCGGCCCAAGCATCGGGTCGAAGCCGCCCTGGCCGCGCTGGATCGCTCCGACCCCGTAGATGATCGCGATCTTGTCGCGACCGCCGCCGAGCCATCCGAGCGACGGACGGGCGTAGTCGTCGTAGTCGATCAATTCGTGCTTTTCGCCGCGGTATTTCTTGACCCGTTCGTCGAACTGATCTTCGTATTCAAGACGGTCAAGCAGTTTGTCCTTCAAGCTTTGTTCAGCCGTAAGGGGCGCCTGGTTGATCGCGGCCTGAATCTGATCGGGCGGCAGATGACGCTCCCCGGCCATCCCGGCGACGATCTGGTCGAACATATTTCCGGCCAGGGCGTCGTCCTCTTCGCGCTGGGCCGGGGTGAAGTCTTTCTGAGTAAAGATATTGGCGGCGCTCTTGTATTTGCCGATCGCCGCGAAATTGGGCGTCACCTTAATCCAGTCGAACATGCCGCGCGCGAATACCTCGCGGATGCCGACGCCGAGGATGTTCATCTCGCCCTGCGGCATCATCGAGACTTCGTCGGCCGAGGCCGCGACGAGATACGGCAGGTTTCCATAACCGCTTTCGCCCGCGCTTTCCATATAGGCGGTGGTCCATTTTCCATGACCGCGAAATTCACGGACCATCGCGCAAAGTTCCTGCGCTTGCGCAAGTTCCATCTGCGGATCGATCACTTTGATCGCCAGTCCGACGATTCGATTGTCGCGTTCGCCCTGTTGCAGCGCCTCGCGCACGAGATTGAGCGCGGTCTGATGCTGCGTGAACAGACCGAGCGGCGATTGTTCGCCGCGCTCCACCACCGGCCCGTCAAGCTGCAGGACGAGCACCGACCCCGGCTTGTAGCGATGTGCCAGGTATTCGCTTGCCGCCACGACCACGAACAGAATCAGCAACACGAAAATCGTGCGCAGGAGCCATCGGAACAGTCGCTTGAACATGCCAACCTCGTGCGGTTCGGTACGCCGCCCTTTTCCCCGGACCGATGCGCCGCTCGCGCGCGCCCGCCGGGTCTCGTCCGCGGCGCTCGCGATGTGCTTGAATGCGGCGTCCGGAATTCGAATGATAGCCAACCACAACCGCAAGCCTTCGGCCAGACGCCGCGGCGCAATCGCTTCAAATAGCCGCCGCGTATGCCGCCGCGCGATGCCGGCGGGCGCGTCTCCGGACCAATTTCCCGCATGAACGGAAAGCCCGAGATTCGCGACGCGAACGCGCAGTTGGAGACGGCCCAGCCGCTGCTGAGCGAACAGACGCTCGGCGCCGTTCACTACCGCATCATCGCGCTATGCTTCGCGGCCTGGATCTTCGACTTTTACGACTTGATTCTCTATTCGTTCATCCTCGTGCCGATTGCGCGGGAACTCGGTCTTTCGCCCGCGGAATCCTCCTTGACGATGGGCGTCGCTTTCGCGACGACGGCGATCGGGGGCGTTCTGTTCGGTTTTCTGGGCGACCGCTACGGCCGCAAGCCGGTGATCATCGGTTCCGTTCTGATTTACGGCGCGGGCACGATGCTCTGCGCTTCCTCGCATAATCTGGCGCAGTTGCTCGCCTATCGATCATTTACGGGACTTGGCATCGGCGGCGAATGGGCCGCCGGCCAGAGTCTGGTGGCGGAAACCGTCCCGCCCGCGCGCCGCGGCCGTTACGCCTCGTATGTTCAGGTCGGCGCGCCGCTGGGCGTGATGCTCGCGGCGGCGATCGGCGGCCATCTCGAGCCGATAATCGGTTGGCGCCACGTATTCACGCTGTCCGCGGCGCCGGCTTTCGCCGTGGCATTCGCGGTATGGCGCTGGTTGCCCGAAAGCGACGTCTGGCGGCGCACGGGCGCCCGTCCGACGCTGTCGATGCAGGCGCTGCGCGACCTTTCGCCGTTCCATCGCGTGGTTGGCCTCTTGTTCATCGTCCTGCTCGTAAACTCCGCGGCTTACTGGTTCACCTACACCTGGATGCCGAGCTACCTGCGCATCGCGCGCCATCTCACGCCTCAAGCAAGCGGCAATCTGATGATCTGGATGCAAATCGGCGCGCTTGCCGGGTATGCGATTTTCGGCGCGCTCGCCGATCGCTTTGGCCGCAGACCGGTATTCTCGATGTACGCCGTGATGATGGCGGTGGGCATCCTTCCGGCGACGATCTTTTGGGACCAAGCGGCGCGCATCACCGGATTGATCGCGGCGGCGCTTTCGATCGCGGGCTTCGGCACGGGCGTATGGTCAGGCGTGGGGGCGATGATCTCCGAGATGTTGCCGACCCACGTTCGCAATACTGCCCTGGGATTGCTCCTTAACGTCACGCGCGGCATCCAATTCTTCACGCCGCTGATCATCACCGCGCTGAGTCCGCTGATTGGCTTCGGACCGACGCTCGCAATCGGCGCGCTTTTCTCGGCGGCGGGTTCCGCGATGGTGTGGATGCTGCCGGAGACCCGCGGCCGCATCATCACCGCGCATGACGCGGCGTGAATCGCGGATGCGGCGGAGTTTTAGCGACGCTGTTTTCGTTCGATCGCTACGCTGTTCGGATAGTCCCGGCCGTCGTAACGCGATAGATGGATCGCGACGGTCACCTTCCGATCGCCATCTTTCACGCTGACGGCAATGATTACAGGCCGAGCTTTGGCGACCGGCGGATGTGCGCCCGCAAGCGCTTCGGCGATCGTCCGGCCGCCGCCGCCGGCAGCCGCTTTAAAGCCGAATAGATGTTCGATCGTCGGCGTAATGTCACTGTTTGAAGTCGGCAATTCGTCAACGTAACCGCGCCGGAAATCCGGTCCGATCGCGGCTCCGATGTTGTGCAGTTCTCGCGCGCCGAACGCCCCGTGCATTCCCATCCCGGTGGTGTAACGAGGCGCGTCGGAGTAGATCACGCCCTCGATTGGCCGAATCAGGGGCGCCGAATGATTCGCAGTCGTTTCATCGCCGTTCGGGCCGATCACGATTGCGGAATTGGACGGACCGGTAAGCCCCCGATTGCTTTCGTTGGACAATTCACGGAACGAAACGATCAGGTCGGGCGAGCGCGGCGAGCCGCCAAGTCCGAAAGCGCGCGCGCTGAAAGTACCTTCGATAAATCCGCGGTACTCCTGATTATGCGACGTTCGCGGCGCCCGATCGTCAGAGAAGATCGGCCCGCACCACGGCTGCATGAGCGCGTAAGCGACGATTTTCCGCATCAGCGCCGTCCGCTCGGGCGCGCTCAGCCGCGCAGGCAGATAAACCAGATCCATGCCGCCGTTGTGCGCGATCACCATCCCGGCCGCGTCAGGATCGTCCTTCAGAACTCCGGCTTTGAGCAGGCGCGCCAGCGGAACTTCCGCTTTGACCGTCGCGAAACCATGATCCGATACGACGATCAAGTCGGTGCGGCCGGCGATTCCAAGATCGTCTATCGCCTTTCTAATCGCGCCAAGATTTCGATCGTCCGCCGCTACCGCGTCCAACGCGATCCGCGTGCCGAGGCCCGCGAGATGCTGGGCCAAATCGGGGTTGTGTTGCCAAAAGACGATCAAAGCCGGCCGGCCGGCCGCGCTCGCGGCTTTGGCGGCGGGCAACGCGCGCTCGATTGCGATTCGAGTGAACCAGGCGTCGCGCGCGGCGATCGATTCCGGATGGACCATCGTCAACGGAGGTTTGGCGCCGATCATCGCGGCGATGGCAGGCGGCGCGGCGGCGTCGTCCGAAACGAACAGGCCACTTTCCGCCGAATCATCCGAGACGAACTCCGGATCGAACATCCCGGTCGGACCCTGTTTTCCCAGGACGGCCACGTACCCGCCAGATTTGGCGATCGTTTGGCCGACCGCCGCGAGCGTCTCGACACCGTCCGCGAAGGCCCGCGCGTCATGCAGCGCCAACAGGTACCTGGTGTTTTCCAGATTCAGCGGATCGTTCAGCAGATAGCCGATAGAGGGAATCGTCGTCGCCCGCGCCATGTCGAGCGCCGGCGCCAGATACATCGCGTCGCCAAACACTCCGTCGCTCGCCGGAGCGCCGCCGGTCGCCATCGCGGCCGCGTTGACCAGCGTCACGGTCGGAAAGACGGAATGGTGTCTGGCGAAGCGAACGCCCGCGGTTTCGAGCGCCTCCAGATTCGGCGTAGCGTGCGCATCGACAAAATCCGGCCGCATCCCGTCCCAAACCATCAGGATTACGATGCGGCCCGGGGTTCCGTTCGCCAGCACGGCGCGCGCCGCTAAAAGGATTGCCGCAAGCGCGGCTATCGAACAGGCGGCCAGCCGGCGGAGCAGGCAATTTCCGGTCGCGGTCACGCTTTCAAATGGCGCACGAACCAATCCCGCGCCGCGCCGCTCGCACGCTCGAAATCATTCACGTAAGCGTCGAAATGGCCTCCCGGGAGAACCAGGAGACTCTTCGGCTCGAGCGCCCGGTTATACGCCGCGAAGGCCTCGTCCGCCACCGCCAGATGGTCGTTGGCCGCGATTATGAGCAGCAACGGCGTCGGACTGATGCGCGTGATATAATCGCCGGGTTCGTACTCGCCGAGCATCTCGACCGTCCGCAACGTCACCTCGTTGCGCCAGGCTGGCGCGCGCAGTTTCGCGGTCGAAGTGAACCATTCCCACGAATCGGCGGTTGGCAGCGCGGCCGGATCGAACGGATTCTCGGCGACCACGGGCATCATCGCCGGCTGCCCACCGCGAAAACGCTCGGCGCGATCGGCGTCGAATTGGCGGCGCACTTCCGCGATCATGTCCGCCCGGATCAGGCGCTTGAGATTGCGCGAGCCGCTGACGAGCGGCACTTGCGAGACGACGCACTTGACGCGCCGATCGATCGCTCCGGCCGCCAGCACATGGCCGCCGCTATAACTCGAGCCCCAGATTCCGATACGAGCGGCGTCAATTTCGGGTCGCAAGCCCGTCCACGTAATCGCATGCCGGTAGTCGCGCACCTGCGCCCACGGGTCGAGCTCCTGGCGCGGTTCGCCGCCGCTCGCGCCGAGGTTGCGATTGTCATAAACGACCACCGCCAGTCCCGCCGCCGCGAAGGTCTCCGCGAACCGATCGAGATACATTTCTTTGACGGCTGAAAAACCATGCGCCATCACGATCGCCGGCGCGCGATCATTTGCGCCTGCGGCCGGATAAAGCCAGCCGCGGAGAATCGTTCCTTCGGCGTTGATTTCAATATCGTGCCGCATTCGCAGAGCAACCTCGCGCCGGAATCATAAAGCAGCGCGCCGCGGGTCTCAAATGTCGGAGTGTTAAATCGGCAGTGTGATGTTCCATTGATAACTTTACAAAGGAATCACAGCGGCGCGGGATTCTTCGCTCGGCAGCCTCGCTCAGAATGACAATAACGACGCTTCATCATGTCATTCTGAGCTTGTCCTGAGCGTAGCGAAGGACGCAGCGAAGAATTTCGATTCGTCGCCAAAAGCAAACTTATTTGCGGGACACACAGTAGATCGGAAATAAAAAAACGCGGCGGACACTTCAGGCGTCCGCCGCGTTTTGGTCGGCTCGATTAGAGCAGGTTGAAGTTGTACTGGAGCTGAGCGGTCAGCATGCTCTCACCCTTAAATCCGCCGCCCGCCTGCTGGGCGTACGGATCGCCGCCGAGCACTTCGATCGCCTGCAGCTTCACGAAGTACTTTTTGGTCCACGGCGGATTCAACACCAGCGACGGGAACAGCAGGAAGGTGCGGCCCTTCGGATTAAACACCATCGTCCATGCCGGCGCGATATCCTCCCACATCCACGAGGTGCCGAGATTGAACAGCGCGCTGACGTTGTTCTTGATATTCGCTTCGGGCACGAGCGCGCCGCCGGTGTACGGTCCGAACGCTTCCATCATCGAGTTGGCTCCATCGAGCGTGATGAAGTCGTTGACCTCGACGTTGGCCGACAGGTTGCCGGTGCTGGTCAGCCACGGCGCGTAGGCCTGATCGATGTCCGCCGCGACCATCCAGTTGAGCGTATCGGTGAAGCGCACGCCGTCCGGATTGCCGACGACGTCCCACGTGTTGACGCCCTGATGGTTGGCGTAAACCGCTTCCGCGCGGCCGACCAGCGGCAGATATTCGGAGAGCGATTCCGGAACCGGCAGGGGCATGTCGCCGGTCACGCCGACCTGCTGAAGCGGCGCGAACTTGTTGCGGAACTGGCCAGTGTATTGAACCCAATAAGTATTCGGATACAGGCTCCAGTCGTTGTAGTAAAACGCGGTCAACTCGGCCGGTCCCACCAGGGTGTGAAAGCGCAAGCCCTCGTCCCAGTTCGCCACCGTCGACGCGGGTATCTTCCATTGTCCGACGCTCGGAAATCCGCCGCTCAGATTGCAAGCTCTCTGCAGCTTGGCCGGCACCGGATTGAAAGGTTGCGCTCCTGAGCCGAGGTTTTTGCAGTAGTAAAAAGCGTTCGAGAGCGGCGAGCCAACGAGACGGCTGAACTGCATCGGCAGTCCTGCGGGAATATACGGCGGCAAGGTCGAGCCGAAGGCGATGGCGGTGTTCGGTGGCATATACCGGAAAGTCGCGAGATGTTCCGAAAAACGCCCGGCTGGATCGAAGCCGACGCCGCCGGGGAAACCGTTGTTCACGCTGCCCGCGTTGACGTTGCATTCGCCGTCATACCGATGGTCGGCGTAGTCGCAACTGTTCCACATCGGCTGCAGCCGCGGAATCAGGATGCCCTCAAGAAAGTTCGAGGTGAACGGTCCGAATTGCGGCAGATTCAGAATCGGATGGATCATCCACTGCGGAATGCGCGACTGCTCGAGGTTGGCGAAGCCGAACGCCCAGGTGGTGTCCTGCGGATTGACCACGTCGCCGACGCGGAAGGCCAGCGATTGGCCCCACACCACAATCTGGTTGCCGATATAGGTCGTCAGCGGCCCGGTTTTGTTCTCCCACCACGCGTCGCGAACGTTGTACTGGTTGTAGAATTCGTTGCCGTACATGCCGATCCCGTTCGCGCTGTTGAAGGCGTAGGGCGGCTCGTAAACAAACCATTCGCGGGCGAAGAACGAGTTGTTGTCGTTCAATTGATAGTTTTCGTCGACCTGCAGCAGCGTGCGCGAAGTCGCGAGATTGTTGCGGCTGGTGGTGAAGTTTCGCAACGCCGAGGGGTTCTGCCACATGCCGAAGGTCTGGCTCAGATAGCCCGACACGTGCAGTCCGCTCAGCCAGCTATTTTCCGGCGTAGCCGCGGAGCTTTGCGGCAACGCATCGGCGTTGGCCCCCGTGATATTAAGTCCGTTCGACGGCTGCGCGTTAAGGCCGCCGGCATTCGCGGCGCCGACGAGCAGCCCAAAGATCATCAGCGCTCCGGCGAGCGCCGCCACTGTCCGGGAGACTCCCCCAGACCTGCACTTCTCGTGCCATCCAGTCTCCATGCAAATTCCTCCCTGCCTGACTGATCCAGGAACCTTGGAGATCGCTACACTTGGTCCCCTGAGCGACAATCGGCGCCGCTGCTACCCCGGCGGCGTGCGACGGCGCTTTCCAAAATTGTTCGATTATCCGATTAGAGTTTTTCTGACCGGGACGTTTCCGCGACGCTCCATGAACGCGTCGATCGTCGCAGACTAAAACTTCAACGCGGGCGTCTGAATGAAAATGACGCCGGGCGTCGGGGTGATTTCGGCTAAAGCGAAGAGATTAATGCCAGGAACAACAACAGCCGAACCAAACCCTCCCTGCGGAAACGCCTGAATCCGCATCTCCCTCCACCAAATAATCGCTCTCCCATCGCGCCTTCGGCGAAACCGTGTCCGAGCGGATCGCAGACTGATAATCCCGCTCGGACCGTCCCGCAGCTTTAGCCGCGGCGCGGAAGCCGCGCGACTTCCGAACCGACGAAAACGCGACTGGCTATGTAACAAATCTTCAACACAAGATCAAATAGGGGTCATACGGTTTCATTTGGATTCGTTGGCGACGCAAGCGATGCGTCAGCCGGTTCAAACCGCCGGCAGGGCGCCGCAGGCAAAGCGCGGCGGCGGCGCGCGGCGTAATTGAGCCGCTTTTCCACAGTGTTCGCCGGGGCCGATGTGAATCGAAAACCGCGCGAAACGGTGCGTTCATGGACATGATTTGGTAGCGTCAGGCGTGGCCATCGCGGCCGGAGGTAATTGCGTTGCGAATCGTATTGATCGGCCAGGCGGCCTTTGCCGAAAAGGCGCTTGAAACCCTGCACGCGCGCGGGGAGACGATCGTCCACGTCTATGCGCCGCCCGACGAACCCGGCGGCCGGCCGGATCCATTGAAGCGCAAAGCGCTCGAAATGAACCTGCCCTTCAGCCAGCCGGCGTCCTTTCGCGGCGAGGCGGAATTCGAACGGCTTAAAGCGCTCGACGCCGATCTCGCCGTGATGGCTTTTGTCACCATAATCGTGCCCGAGCGCGTCCTTTACGCGCCGCGCTATCGCACCATCTGCTTTCATCCGTCGCTCCTGCCGCGTCATCGCGGCGCCAGCGCGATCAATTGGGCGATTATCCAGGGCGACGCGGAGACCGGCGTCACCTGGTTCTGGCCCGACCGCGGTATCGATACCGGACCGATTCTGACGCAACGGCGCGTGCCGATCGGTCCGGCGGACAGCACCGGATCGATTTATTTCAACACGCTCTTTCCGCTCGGGATCGAGACGATGAGCGAAGCGATCGATTTGATTCGCGCCGGCCATCCGCCCGCCGTCGCGCAGGACGAGCGTTTGGCCACCTACGAGGCTCCGTGCCGCGACGAGCATGCGGAAATCGATTTTCGCAAGCCCGCGCGCGAGGTCCATAATCTTGTTCGCGGATGCGATCCGCAGCCCGGCGCGTTCGCGGCGTTCGGCGGACGGCGGCTCCGGCTTTACGACGCCGCGGCGCTGGGAGGGCCGGTCGATGCGCCGCCGGGCGCAATCGTTTCGATCGGCGAAAAGACCATGACGATCGCGTTGAACGGCGGCGCGCTCGCGGTGCGGCGGGCGCGCTTCGATCCGAGTCCCAAAAAAGTTTCTCCCGCCGAGCTTGCCGCCGCGGGCGAACTGCGGGTTGGAGCGCGTTTCGATCCGCCCGCGTGACGGCGGAACGATCGCGCAACACGTTCGATCAGGCGATGCGGTTGTGCGCGGGCACCGCGAAGGGAATCGTAATCATAGATTCGGAACGCAACGGCCGGCCGCTGATGGCGCTGGCCGATCCGCCGTCGGTATGGTGCATGGCGCGGGACGACGGCGATCCGAATTTGCTGTTCGCCGGCGCGGTGCACAACGCGCTCGCGGGCAGCGCGCGCGGCCGCGCTGCGCTGGCGCGTTCCACCGACGGCGGCCGTTCGTGGACCGATATCACTCCCGGCGCGGCGCGTGACGAGGAGGTATGGTCCGTCGCGGCCGCGCCCGGACGGTCCGGAACGGTCTATATCGGCACGTCGCGCGGGCGGCTGTTCCGCAGCGAAAACGCCGGCGCGAGTTTTCGCGAATGCGCGGCGCCGCGCCATCCAGCCCCGCGCGGCCGCTCCGCCGCGGCGTCTTCGCGCGCATCGATTCGGGCGATTCGCTTCAGCCCGCGCGATTCCTCGGTGATTCACGTGGCGCTCGAAGCCGGAGGCGTGTTTCGCTCGACCGACGGCGCACGCAGCTTCGAGTCGCTCAATCTGCCGGTCGCGGAAGAGGTTCATGATCTCGCCATCGATCCTGAAGATCCATCGCGGCTGATCGTCGCGACGGGCGCGGGCGTCTATTTCTCGGCCACGGCCGGCGCGTCATGGAGCCGCGCGGCAGGCTTGACGCGGGCATGGGCGATCGCGCTGCTGTTCGCCGGCGCGGGTTCGGGACGATCTATCTTCGGTTCCGCCGCGGCCACGCCGCCGCCGCTTTGGGCGATGGGACCGGCGGGCGCCGACGCGAAGATTTTTCGCAGCTTTGATAGTGGCCGCACCTTCGCGCCGCTCGTCCACGCCGCCGCCGCAGCTCATCCGGGACGTGGAGCCGTGATGAGGTTCGCAGCGAATCCCGATGAACCGAACGACATTTTCGGCGCGGTTTCAGACGGCTCGATTGTGCGAATCGACGCCGCTTCAGGGGCGGTTCGGCTGATCGCGGACCGGCTGCCCCCGGTTTACGACATCCTCGTAATTCATTGACCGCGGGAGCGCGCCGCAAGCGGGAATCGCGATCGTCGCGGCGGCAAACAATTTGCGACGATCGGCGCTAAGCGCGCAGGCGCATCCCGCGACCATCCGCGTGAACGTCACGCGCGGCGCGTGATGGCGCGCCCCGATTTCGCAAAATCAGGCGGTCCGCGCCGCGCGCAACCGCTTCACCTCGGTCGCCATTCCGAGCTTTTCAAACAGCCAGATTACCGCATAGCCGGCGTCGGGCTGACGCCAGTTGTATCCGAGGCGGGCGAGACCCGGACGCGCATGATGGTTGCGATGCCAATTCTCGCCCTGAAAAAAATGCATCAGGCCGAGCCAGCCGACGTTGCGGCTCGAATCGGAGCCGACGGGAGTATTGGGTTCCGTATGGCATACGCTGTTCACGAAGCATTGCGCGTGCAGGGAAAAGACCAACCGAATCGCCCCCAGCCAGAAGAACGCGGCCCATCCGAACATAAGGCCGCCGAAAAACGACAGCGCCAGGATGGGCGGCTGGAGCGCCGGCCAGATGCGATACGACCCGCCGGCCATGTCCGGACAGAATTTGCCGATCGCCGGAAATTCCGCCTGCCACAGCCAGCGCAGATGCGCCCACCAGAAACCGTGCCGCACGGGACTGGAAACGTCGCCCTCGCTGTCGGCGTTGGCGTGATGAATTCGATGGCTGGCGACCCAGGTGAGGGGCAAACCGGAGCCGTTGAAGATGGCGCAGAAAATCAGCGCCGCTTCGCTCCATCGATTCAGCTTCACCGCGCGGTGGGCAAGGGAGCGATGGTAGCAGACAGTGGTGCCGATGCCGCCGATCCAGCTGAGCGCAACCGCGCCCGCCAGAATCCGCCATCCCGGCAAGGGAAACAGAATCAAGCCCGCGACCGCGGTGGAATGGATCAGAATGAACCACGGCAGCACCATCCGATCATGCCGGGTGGTGCGCCACCACGGCCATTCCCATCCCGGAATTGCCGTTGACGCGGACTCGATCGAATTCGTGGACAGGTTGGGCGTATGGGCTGCCAAGTGGCTTACCTTTGAGTGGTTGCGATATATGGATGGTTCCGCTTGAGATTAGCTCGCACGGAAGCGATTTCGGCGCGGTTGGCGGCGACCGGAGGGGGGACGATCGATCGCCAGCGCCGGCGAACGATCCGATGGCGCCTGCTGGAGCGCAGGCGGTTCAAAACCGGCCACGGTAGTGCGGTCGAGCTTGCGGCCCAGCCGTTTTTCAAGATCGCCGAGTGCGCCGCGTTCCTCCGGCGTGACGAGCGTCAGCGCCTCGCCCGATTTGCCCATCCGGGCGGTCCGGCCGATGCGATGAATATAGGTGTCGGAGGCGTCCGGCAGGTCGAAATTAATTACATGGGATACATCGGGAATATCGAGTCCGCGCGCCGCGATATCGGTCGCGACGAGCACGCGGTACGAGCCCCGGCGAAAACCGGACAGCGCCGCGCTCCGCTGGTTTTGCGAGCGGTCGCCGTGGATAGCCGCCGCGGAAACGCCCCCGCGCGCCAGCATCCGCGTGACCCGGTCGGCGCGGCTGCGCGTGCGTGTGAAAACGATCGCGCTCTCGACCTCCGGGCGTTTCATCAATTCGAGCAGCAACGGTCCCTTGTCGGCGAGTTCGACCGGGCAGACCGAGTGCCGAATCGTCATTGGCGGAGCGGCGATTTTGCCGATGTTGACGCGGGCCGGGTCGCGCAGGAATTCGCGCGCAATCCGTTCGACTTCCGCGTCCATCGTGGCTGAAAACATCAGCGTCTGGCGCGGAGTCTTGAGCGCCCTGACGATCCGGCGCAACTGCGGCAGAAAGCCCATGTCGAGCATCCGGTCCGCTTCGTCGATCACGACCAGCGTGACCCGATCGAGCCTGACGGTCCTGCGTTCCAGATGGTCGATCAGGCGGCCCGGACAGGCGATCAGATAATCCGCGACGCGGATTTCGGCGATCTGGCGGTTCATCGATTCGCCGCCAACGATCACGGCTTTGCGCACGCGGCCGTTGCGCGAAAGCAGGTCGGCCTCATGGCCGATTTGGGCGGCGAGCTCGCGCGTCGGCGCCAGAATCAGGGCGGTGATTCCGCCGCCGCGATGCGCGCGCAGGCGGTCCAGCATCGGCAGCAGAAACGCGGCGGTTTTGCCGCTTCCGGTGCCGGCGGTCGCCACCAGGTCGCGGCCTTCGAGAGCTACCGGAATAGCGCTGAATTGAATCGGCGTCGGTTCGCGATGGCCTCGGTCGCGGATTGATTGAAGAGTTTCGGGCGAAAGTGCAAATGCGGAAAAAGACAAACGGTCTCCGTTTTCAGAGCCAGCGGATTCAGGTCGGGCCGAGCGGCCAAACGATTGGATCTGGGTGGTTGGATTACGGCGTCACGGAATCCGACGCGCGCTTGGCCATTATTGGCCACTCCCCAGACTACGGACTGTCCGCGATCCATGCAAGTAGGTGGGCGTATTTCGATCCGTCGATATCGGCGCGCGCGGCGATATGCGCGCGCGGGTCAACGGAAGGTTTCGCTGAAAGGGATGGCGGGCGAAAAATCGCCGATTCGCGATCGGGAATGTGCGGGTCTTATGCTGCGTGTTACCGATGGGCCGCGCGATTGCGCGCCTTGCCGTTTTTCAGGGCGGGATCGATTTCAATCTTGATTGACTGTCCCTTCAGCACGCTGTTGTTCAGCAGGCTGTAGGCGACGACGACGTCCGCCAGCGCCGCCATCTCGACGAATCCGAATCCGCGGCAGCGGCCCGACGCGCGGTCCGTGACCGCCAAGGCGCCGATCGCTCCGCCCGCGCTCGAAAAATGTTGCAGAAGATCGTTGCTCGTAACCGAACTCGCAAGGTTGCCGACATACAGTTTGGGCATATTTCGCCTCGTGTTTCGTTCAGGCGGTTCGGATAGTCCCCGTGCGGGCGCATCGTCAGGCTGAAGGGAAGGAAATCCGAAGAGCGTGTAAGATGATTTTATGCTCCACCGCCTGAAATGTACATGCGCCGCGATCGCACGACCGCGGCCGCCCGGCTTGAGCGCCCGATCCGGGCGTGGCTAAGCTGGTACGCGCGTGTTCCCCGATGAAATAGCGATCGCGCCGCTCGCTCGACCGATCGACGCCGAGGTGCGGCCGCCCGGTTCGAAAAGCATCACCAACCGCGCCCTGCTGCTTGCGGCGATGGCCGAAGGCGGCTCGGCGATCGGCGGCGCGTTGATCAGCGACGACACGCGCCGGATGGCCGAAGCGCTGGGCGCGCTCGGTTTTGCGATCGACGTGGATGAAGCGGGACGGCGTATCAAGGTCGGCGGCAAAGGCGGAGAAATTCCGGTCGCGAATGCCAACCTCCAGGCGGGCGGCGCCGGCACCGCGATGCGTTTTCTGGCCGGATTCGTGACGCTGGGCCGCGGCCGCTACCGAATCGACGGCAACGCCCGGATGCGCGAGCGGCCGATCGGCGCGCTGCTCGACGCGCTCCGCGCGCTCGGCGCCGACGCGACGAGCGAACGCGGCGACGGCCGGCCGCCTATAGCGATCGACATGCATGGCGAACGGTTTCCCGGCGGCAGTGCGGAAATCGACGCCAGCCAATCCTCGCAATTCGTTTCGGCATTGTTGATGCCGGCGGCGCTGTGGCCGCGCGGTTTGCGATTGAGAACGCGCGGTGAGGCGGCGCGGCCGTTTATCGAAATGACGCTCGCGCTGATGCGGCAATGGGGCGCCCGGAGCATGTCCGACGGCGCCGAAATAATGGTTCCGGGCGGCCAGCGCTATCGCTCCCGGGATTTCAACGTTGAACCGGACGCGACCGCCGCGAGCTATTTCGCCGCCGCCGCGGCGCTGGTTGGCGGCACGGTCGTGATTCGCGGACTTGGCCGCGGCAGCGTGCAGGGCGACGCGCGTTTTATCGACCTGCTGGCGCGGATGGGCGCGCGGGTCGACTGGCGCGACGACGCCGTCGCGATTACCGGAACGGGCCGGCTGCTCGGCGTCGACGCGGAGCTTAACGCCACCCCGGACGTGGTGCCGACGCTGGCCGCGATCGCGCCGTTCGCCGGCACGCCGACGCGGATTCGCAAGGTCGGCTTCATCCGCCATCACGAGAGCGACCGGATCGCGGCGCTGGCGGCGGAGTTGCGCCGGGTTGGCGCGACCGTCGCCGAATTCGACGACGGGCTTGAAATCCAACCGTCGGCGCCGCGGCCCGCCGCGATCGAAACCTACGACGACCATCGCATTGCGATGGCCTTCGCGGTGGCCGGGTTAAAGGCTGGCGGCATCCGAATCAGGAATCCCGGATGCGTCGCGAAGACTTGGCCCGAATTTTTCGACGATTTGGAGCGGCTCAGACGATAGGCCGCGGCTTGGTCACAGAGTGATTCGGCCGGCGGCGCGCGTCGCTTGTTATCGCGCCGCCGGCCGTCGCTTTTATCCTTCGGCGAGAGTTTTCAAATCCTCGGCCCAGTTCTCATACGGGCGCAGCGGAATAATCTCGATATCCTTCGCGACATGGGAGTAGCCGAGCTTCCAGATCGGCAACTGATGTATCGCCTGATCGAGCACATCGTGATTCGGCATATCCAGGATCGCGATCACGATCGGTTTGCCCGCCGTCTTCCAGATGCCCTTGATCGCTCCGGCTTTGACCGCTTCCAGCGCGGCCTGCGATTCCTTCAGCCAGACCGAGTAGAACTCCTTGTTCGAAGTGTGGGCGGGCTTGTCGATATACACTTTCAGCATGAACAACATATTGCTTGCGTCCCCTCGGCGGGGTGGGTTGAAAATCCGGCCTATTTGATGGCGGCCGGATTGACCGGCGAACCCGCGCCGCGCACCACCTTGAGCGGCGCGCCGACGAACATGAAGGTCCACTGGCCGTCCTTTTCGCAATCGTTGGCAAGGTCTTCGAGCCAGTCGATTTCGTTGAAAATCACACCCTGATTGCGCAGCAGCGCGGCATGCAGCGGAATCATCACGCCGGCCGCCTCGTTCTGCGTCTGCTCGCTCCCGATGGTGTCGGAGCCGATCGACGGAATTTCCATCCGGTGGATCCAGTTGACCATCTCGGGACTGTAGGCGAGACCGGGTTCCTTGAATTCGCGGTTGGGGAAAATGCCCTCGAAGCCCTGATCGTAAAACCGTTTCAGCCATCCGGTGCGGATCAGCAAAATGTCATGCTTCTCGATCTCGCAGTTCTGGCGTTTGGCGGCGGCTTCGAGGTCCGCGACGGTGATCGGTTCGTTGGCGTCGAGCGAAGGCTTGCCCTTAAGCCGCGCGATATCGAGCAGGATGCCGCGGCCGACGACGCCGTGATTCGCGATCGGCTCGATCGAGCATTTGCGCAGGCCGCCGGTCGTGGTTTTGGCGTCGTAGCCGTTGTAGAGCTTGTTGTCGTACCAGACATGTCCAAGGGCGTCGTACTGCGTGGTGCCCTGCAGGTACATCACGATCACGTCGTCGGCGTATTCCATCCCGCCCGGAAACGGATTGGCCAGGCCGTTTTCGTAAAATCCCTTGTCCATCGCCATCGTGCGAATCGGCTGCGAGCGCCCGGGATAGAGCGGGTCGCCCTCGGGCCGCGCGACCGGAACGCCCAGCATGAAAACCTTGCCGCTTTTGATCGCGCGGGCGCCGCGCAGAACCTCGGCGCTGGTGAGATAATTGAGCGCGCCGATTTCGTCGTCGGCGCCCCATTTCCCCCAGTTTTTAGGAGCGTCCTTCAGCAATTCTGCAAAGCTGACTGGTTTGTTGGCCATGATCATTACCCTCCGGCCGTGCGGCGTCCGACCGATCAAGCGGCAGGCGCCGGCGGATTTTTGCCACGGCGGCGCCGAAAGCCTACTACGAACCGGGCCGCACGGTGAAATCCGGCGCGCTTGCGCTGAAGCAGCCGATTACTTAAGGATCGCATTCGCCGGTCCGGGGAACGGCCAATCTCGACATTGGGGAGCGCATCAGATGGAACTCGATCCGCAGATGAAAGCGATACTGGACACGCTCGCCGCGGCGGGCGGCAAGCCGTTCAACGCGATGACGCCGGCGGAGGCGCGCGAGGGCATCAAACTCCTGGTTCAGGTTTTCGGCGGCCAGCCCGAACAAATGGCGAAGGTCGAAGATCGGCGCGCGTCCGGTCCAGCCGGCGAAATCCCGGTGCGTATCTATACGCCAGCGGGCGCCGCGCCGATGGGCGGTTTGGTCTATTTTCACGGCGGCGGATGGGTGATCGGCGATATCGAATCGCACGACGAAGTCTGCCGCGCGCTGGCCAAGGGCGCCGGATGCGTGGTCGTGTCGGTGGACTATCGGCTTGCGCCTGAACACAAATTTCCCGCGGCCCCGGAAGACTGCTTCGCGGCGGCCAAGTGGGTGGCGCAAAATGCGGCGGCGCTCGGAATCGACGCGAACCGGATCGCGGTCGGCGGCGACAGCGCGGGCGGCAATCTTGCCGCGGTGGTTGCGCAGATGGCGCGCGATCGCGGCGGCCCGAAGATCGCGTTTCAGCTTTTGATCTATCCGGCGACCGACTGGTCGAAGGAATCCGCCTCGCAACGCGAATTCACGCAGGACGGCTATATCCTGTCGCGCGGCGACATGGTCTGGTTCTACGACCATTACATGAACAGCCCGGCGGAAAAGACCAATTCCTATTTCAGTCCGGCGTGCGCGAAGAGCCTGGCCGGCCTGCCGCCCGCGTTCGTGATGACGGCGGCGATCGATCCCTTGCGCGACGAGGGCGAAGCCTACGGCGAGGCGCTGCGCAAGGCCGGCGTGCCGGCGATAGTGAAACGTTATCCCGGCGTATGTCACGGCTTCGTGATGATGAGCGGGAAGCTGGACGCAGGCAAACGCGCGCTCGCGGACGGCTGCGCCGAGCTGAAGAAGGCGTTCGGACGCTAGGCCGACGGCTGTCCGCCCCGCCCACGGCGGGCGGCTCGCACGGTCACGATGGCGAATCGCGACGACAATCTTGACCTGCGCATCCTTGGCGTTGACGCGGGAGATGAAGTCGCCGTCGCGCGCCGATTATCGTTAAAGACCACGCGCGGGGCGATTCCGATCGTGCTGCATGCGCCGGAAAGCGCGACGCGCGCCGTGGTTTGCCTGAGCGGCGCGCTCGGCGGACTGGACGGCCCTGCGCTGCTCTACGCAAAGCTGGGCGCGGAGCTGCCGCGGCGCGGAATCGCCGTCGCGCGAGTCGATTACCGCACGCCCAACGATTTTGGCGAATGTCTGCTCGACGCGCTCGCGGCCGTGGCGTTTCTGAAAGGTACGGGCTACCGGCGCGTCGTCTTGATCGGTCATTCGTTCGGCGGCGCGGTCGCGATCAATGCCGGCACGCTCAATCCGATCGTCGTCGCGGTGGTCGCCATTTCGAGCCAGCTTGCGGGCACCCAGGTGGTCAACGAACTCGCGCCCAAGCCGGTGCTGCTGATTCACGGCACGGCCGACGAGATTATCGCGCAGCGCAGTTCCGAGCTGATTTTCGAGCGCGCCGGCGAACCGCGCCAGCTCGAATTGATCGAAAGCGGCGATCATCGCCTGAGCGGCTTCGGCGATCGGCTGCTGGAGCTTGTGATCGGCTGGCTGGCGGCTCGCCTGTGACGGCTCCGCCGTATTTACGCCGCCGAATCGCGCCTATAACCTGAGGGCGCGGCGGATCGCGGCCGCAATTCCGCGGGCGCCGCTACTTTATCGCACGACGCTTATCACGCAGAAATGAAAATTCCAGTCGCAGTGGTTGGAGCCACGGGAATCGCCGGGCAGCAGGTGCTGGCCGCGCTCGACGGCCATCCGGATTTCGAGATCGCCGCGCTTGCCGCCTCGGAGCGGTCTTCCGGCAAAACTTTCGACGAAGCGATCACGGATGCGCAGAGCGGCATGCGCCGATGGTACGTGGACGGAGGCGAGCCGCCGCGGGCCGCGCTCGGCCTCGAAGTGCAGGACGCGAAATCGCTCCGGCTGGACGGAATCGGCGTGGTGTTCGCCGCGATCGAATCGGACGCCGCGCGCGAGCTGGAGCCGATTTACGCGCGCCACGCGCCGACCATCAGCACCGCGCGGCCGCATCGGATGGAGCCGGACGTGCCGCTGGTGATTCCGGGCGTCAACCTCGGCCATCTGGCGATCGTCGAAGAGCAGCGCCGCCGCCGCGGATGGAAAGGATTTATCGCGACGCTGCCGAACTGCACCGCGACGGGACTGGCCGTCACGCTCAAGGCGCTCGACGAGGCGTTCGGCGTGGATGCGGCGGTGGTCACGACGATGCAGGGAATTTCGGGCGCGGGCCGCGATTTGCCCGCGCTGGATATCGTCGAAAACATCATTCCCTATATCCCGCGCGAGGAAGAGCGGGTCGCGATCGAAACGCGCAAGATTCTGGGCCGCGCGGCCGGCGCCGCGATCGCCGAGCATCCGCTGCGCGTCAGCGCCACCTGCACGCGCGCGTCAGTGCTGGCGGGCCATACCGAATCCGTTACGGCGGCGCTGAAGCAGCCGGCGACGGTGGAGCAGGCGATCGCGGCGATGGAGAATTTCGGGCGCGAGTTCAGCGCGCTCGGACTGCCGAACGCGCCGCGCCGGATGATCACGGTGCATCGCAACCCGATGCGGCCGCAGCCGCGGCTCGATCGCGACGCCGAACGCGGCATGACCACTTCGGTCGGCCGGATGCGCACGGACGAGGTGCTGGCGAACGGCGTCAAATATCTGCTGGTGAGCCACAACGCCGCGATGGGCGCCGGACGCGGCGCGGTGCTGCTGGCCGAATATCTGAAGCACGCGGGCTATCTGCGCTAAGCGCGGCGGGGCCGCGCCCGACGCGCCGATCGAGTTGCGCCGCCGCGCTCAAATATCGGCGCCGCTCAGGGCGAGCGCGAGAAAATCCGCCAGATGCATGACGCGGATCTTCTCGCCGCGCCGGCGCAGTTCGGCGGCGATTTGCAGCTCGCATCCGGGATTCCCCAGCACGACATAATCCGCGCCGGTCGCGGCAATGTTGTCGGCTTTGCGGCGGACCAGTTCGCGCGCCATCGCGGGTTCCGTCAGGTTGTAGCTGCCGGCCGATCCGCAGCATAAATCCGACTCGTTCATTTCCAGCAGCTCGACGCCGGGAATCGAGCGCAGCAGGCGGCGCGGCTCTTCGCGCACGCCCAATCCGTGCGCCAGATGGCAGGAGTCGTGATAGGTGACGGCGGCCGGGAAGCCGCGCGGAAAATTGAAATTGCGGCGGAGCAGCAGCGTGCTGAGATCGGCGACCTGCGCGGAAACGGCGCGCGCCGCTGCCGCGAATTCCGGATCTCCGGCCAGCAGATCGCCATACGCCGCCAATACGGCGGAACATCCCGAAGCGGCGGAGAGAATCGCCGCGCCGCCGTGACGCCCAAGTTCGCGAACATTGGCGCGGGCGAATTCGCGCGCGCGCTCGAAATTGCCGTGATGCAAATCGAGCGCGCCGCAGCATACGGTGCGCTCCATCCGGACCACGCGATATCCCGCGGCGGCGAGCGCGCCTTCGGTGTTGCGATTTTCCGCTTCGAGCAGCGTTCGCGCGACGCATCCGTGATGGACCACGGCGGCCGGCGCCGAATCCGCGGCGGGAGCGGCGGCTTGAATGACCGGCTGCGCGGCGGCGCGCGGCGGAATCAGATCGAGCCAGTCCCGCATCCCGGCCGGCGCCAGCCTTCGCATCAAAGGACGCATGCCAAGCCGGTCGATCGCGCGCAGCGGCGCAAGCAGAATTTTCAGGCGCTCGGGATAGGGGAAAATCGACGCGATCAGCCAGTTGCGCAGCCGTTCCAGCGGCGGGCGCCGCACGTTGCGGTTGACGTACTCGCGCGCGCGCTCGATCAACTTGCCGTAACGCACGCCCGAAGGGCACGCGGTTTCGCATCCGCGGCATTCCAGGCACAAATCGAGATGGCGCAGCGCATCCGCGTCGAGCGCGACCGCGCCGTCGGCCAGCGCCTTCATCAGGTAGATGCGGCCGCGCGGCGAGTCCATCTCGGCGCGGGTCACGACGTAGGTCGGGCAGGATTCGAGGCAAAGCCCGCAATGCACGCAATCGAAGAGCAGCTCGTAATCGACGATGTCGCGCGCCGGCTGTCTGCGCGGCGCGGCGTTCGCCGCGGAAGTCGATTTGGGCGCGGTCGCCATCGCGGAATTCAGAGTCCCCCGACGAAACATCCGGGATTGAACACGCCGCTAGGATCGAACGCGGTTTTCATCCGGCGCATCAGGTTCATCGCGGGCGCCGCAGGCCGGTCGAAGATTTCGATACCGCCGCGCAATTCGGGAATGATGCGGCTGACGCGCACGTGGCCGCGAGCGTCACGCGCCCGCGTGCGGAGCGCACCCACCATTCGATCGAGGCCGCCGGCCGCGCGCAGGTTGAGAAAGATTCGCGCGACTCCGGATCCGGCGAAGGCGAGCCACGCGCCCCCGACTTCGGCGAGCAACGCCGGCAATTCCGCGGGCGCCGTCGCGGCCAGCAGCTCGGCGGAACTCGCGGCGAAATCGAAATCGCGCAGCCGGTGGTGGAAGGCGTCCGCCTCGGCGCCGCCGGCGATCGCGCAATTTGCGCCGAGAATTTCGGGAATTCGCGCGCGAAGATAATCCGCTTCGACGGGCGATCCGCCGCATCCGGCGATCAGCGTAAATTCCTCAGCGAGACCAAGCGCCGCGGCGACGGGCGGACTCGCGACCTCCAGATGCGTCAGCGGAACGGCGTCATGCAGCGTTCGCGCCGCTCGGAAGGACGACGCGGCGTCGCTGAAACGCATCGTCGCGACGAGGCGGCGCGCCGCACGCGGACGGACGCGAAACGTGGTCTCCGTGATAATTCCCAACGTGCCGAACGATCCCGTCATCACTTTCATCAAATCATAGCCCGCGACGTTTTTGACCACGCGCCCGCCGCCGTGAACGAGGCGGCCGCCGTGGCCGGCGAAGCGCACGCCGATCAGCAGGTCGCGCGCGGTTCCTTCCGAGAGGCGCGACGGACCGAAGCGGGCGCCCGCGACCATCGCGCCCATCGCCGTCAGCTCCGGGCGCGGCGGATCGATGGGCAGCCACTGTCCGTGCGCCGCCATTGCGGCGTCAAGCTCGGCGAGCGTCGCGCCGGCTTCCGCGACGATCGTCATATCGTCGGGTTCGTAGGCGACAATCCGATTCATCCGCGCGAGCGAGATGCCGATATCGGCGGGCGCGGAGCGGATTTCCGCAAGCGTTCGCCCTGCGCCGATCGGCGCCAGCGTGATGCGATCAGACTCGCATCCGCGGACGACTTCCGCGATTTCGTCGGCGCTGGACGGCGCGACCATCAATTTCGCGCATCGCAGTTCGGCGCCGCTCGGCGGGCGAAGGTTGGCCTCGCCGACGATTGGGGCGAAAGCGCGCGCGAGATTTGCGGGGTCGTGGAGAGCCGGCGGCACGGAATTCTCAGAGCACAACCTGGCGGCGCGGCGCGGCCACTTCCACGCACGATCCCGGCGCCGGAATAACCTTGTTGGGATTGGCGCGCTGTTCCGGATCGAAAACGCGCCTCAGCTCGCTCATCACGATCAAATCGTCGGGCGAGAAGATGAGCGGCATCTCGGCCATTTTTTCCACGCCGATGCCGTGTTCGCCGGTCAGGCTGCCGCCCATCGCGACGCACGCGCGCAGGATCTCGCGGCCGGCCTCGATCGCGCGCCGCGTTTCGTCCGCGTCGCGCTCGTCGTAGAGCACGATCGGGTGGATATTGCCATCGCCGGCGTGAAAGACGTTGCCGATTTTGAGCGAATAGCGTTCAGCGATCGCCGCGATCTCGCGCAGTATCTCGGGCAGCCGGGTGCGCGGCACCACGCCGTCCTGCGTCGCGTAATTCGGCGCCAATCGGCCGACCGCGCCGAAGGCGCGTTTGCGCGCCTTCCACAACGCCGCGCGTTCGCTTTCGTCGCGCGCGAGGCGCACCTCGCGGGCGCCCGCCGCGCGCGCCAGTTCCGCGACCTCGGCGGCTTGCGCGTCTAGCGCGGCGGCGATTCCGTCGAGTTCGATTATCAGCACCGCGCCGGCGTCGCGCGGCAGCCCGGCGTGAAATGCGTCCTCGACCGCCTCGATAATCAATCGATCCATCATCTCGATCGCGCCGGGAATCACGCCGGCCGAGATAATCGCGGAGACGGTGCGCGTGGCCGCGCCGACGCCGGCGAAGATCGCGAGCAGCGTGCGGCGCTCCTCGGGTTCGCGGGTGAGCTTGAGGATTGCGCGGGTCACGATTCCGGCCGTGCCCTCGGCGCCGACGATCGCTCCGGCCAAATCATAGCCGAGGCGTTCCTCCGCCGGTCCGCCCAGTTCCGCGATTTCGCCGTCGGGCAGCACGATTTCCAGGCCGAGCACGTGATTCGTCGTGACGCCGTACTTGAGCGTATGCGGCCCGCCGGAATTCTCGGCGATATTTCCGCCGATCGTGCAGGCCATCTGCGAAGAGGGATCGGGCGCGTAGAAAAAGCCGCGTTCGCGCACCGCATTGGTGACGTGAAGATTGACGACGCCGCTTTCGACCTCGACGCGGCGGCTGGCGTAATCGATCGCGAGGATGCGGTTCATCCGCGACGTGCAGATCATCACGGGCGCGCCGACGGGAAGGCATCCGCCGGACAGTCCGGTGCCGGCGCCGCGCGGCACGAACGGAATTTCGCGGCGATGAAGGACTTTGAGCACGGCGCTGATTTCCGCGGCCGAGCGCGGGCGCAGCAGCAGCTCCGGCGCGCTTTTTTCGATCGTCCAGCCGTCGCATTCGTAAACTTTGAGCTCGGTCGGCCGCGAAACGATCGCATCGTCGCCCACGATTGCGCGCAATTCCGCGACGGCCGCGGAATCAAGCGCGCTGTTTCCCGACGACGCCATCGCGCGCAAGCCTAGCACGGAATCATCCGTATGCGCCCGCGATTGAGATTTCAATTTGCTATTCCGCCGCCCTAAGATATGGCGACGCGTTCGGGCGGATTCGCCGCCGCCGCGCCGATCAAGCCGCATCGAAAAAAGGGAGCTTTCATTTGGCCACGTCATTTCCCGAACTCAATCCCGGCCCGCGCCTGCTGCTCGGGCCCGGCCCGTCCAATGTCAATCCGCGCGTGATGAAGGCGATGGCGTCGCCGGTGGTCGGCCATCTCGACGCCGATTTTGTGCGCGTGATGGAGGACATCAAGCGCCTGCTGCGCATCGTGTTTCAGACGGCCAACGAAATCACCTTTCCGGTCTCGGGCACCGGATCGTCCGGGATGGAGACGGCGCTGATGAACCTGGTCGAAGACGGCGACGACGTGGTAATCGCGATCGCCGGCGTCTTCGGCGAGCGTATGGCCGATGCGGCCGGGCGGCTCGGCGCGCGGGTCCATCGGGTGGAGGCGCCGTGGGGCCGGATTATCGAAGCCGAGCGGATCGAAGCGGCGCTCAAAGCCGCGGCCAAACCCAAGCTGCTCGCGATCGTTCACGCTGAGACTTCGACCGGCGCATGGCAGCCGGTGGAAGCGCTGGGCGCGCTCGCGCATCGCCACGGCGCGCTGTTCCTGCTCGACGCGGTGACGTCGCTCGGATGCGTGCCGGTCGAGATCGACAAGTGGGAAGTGGACGCCTGCTACAGTTGCACGCAGAAGGGCATCAGCGCCCCGCCGGGGCTTGCGCCGGTGACCTTCAGCGAGCGCGCGATGGCGGCGGTGCGCGCGCGCAAGACGCCGAGCCGGTCGTGGTATTTCGACCTGGCGATGATCGAGCGATATTGGGGCGCGGAGCGGCTGTACCATCATACCGCGCCGATCACGATGAATTACGCGCTTTACGAAGCGCTCCGGATAATCGCCGAGGAGGGGCTGGAAGCGCGCTTCGGGCGCCATCGCGAGAACGCCGCCGCGATGCAGGCGGGGCTGGCGGCGCTCGGACTTGAACCGGCCGCGCAAGCGGGCCATCTGCTGCCGCAGCTCGCGGTGGTGAAAGTTCCGCCGGGAATCGACGAAGCGGCGGTCCGGGCGGAACTGGTGCGCAAATACAATATCGAAATCGCCGGCGGTCTCGGTCCGTTCAAGGGCAAAGTCTGGCGAATCGGCACGCTCGGCGAGTCGTCGCGCCGCGAGCACGTGACGCTGGCGCTCGGCGCGCTGGAAACGATTCTTGCCGGGATGGGCGTCGAAGTGGCGCGCGGGGCCGCGCTGGCGGCGGCGGAGCGGGCGTGGCGCGCCGCGTCGGCCGCATAGCGCGCCGGAGACGGCTCAAAACGGCCGGACGATCGCCAGCACCAGGATCGCGAGCAGGAGCAGGCTCACGACGCCGTGAATCATGCTGAACTGGCCGCGCGTGGCGCGGCCGGGATCGTCGGCGAGCGCCGCGATGCGCCGGTAAAGCAGCGCGTGGAAAAAGAGCATCGCGACGACCAGCGCAAGCTTCGCGTGCATCCAGCCGTGACGCATCACGGAGGGGTTTTCGACCATCGCGAAAATTCCAAACAGGACCGCGACGATCGCGCCCGCGTTGGCGCTGACGTTAAAGAGCCGCCGGCCGGCCAGAACGGTGGCCTCGCGCGCCGCGCCGACCTGCTCGGGCACGAGCGCCATCAGGCTGCTGATCACGAGCAGGCTGCCGATCCACATGATTACGCCGAAGACGTGAAAAACGATTATCCAGCGTTCGAATTCCGTGGCGGTCTCTCCTGTTTGGCGTTGAATTACGGCGCCGCGGCGATGGCCGGCGACGCGAACGCGATCGCGAGCGCCGCGACCACCGCGAGCGCCGCTCCGAGGTAAGCGGCGTTCGGTCCGATCGAACCGTACATCACGCCTCCCGCGATCGGACCGAAAATCCGCGCCAACGACATCGCGGACTGATTCACGCCCAGCACTTCGCCCTGCAAATGGCGCTCGGCGCGCTTCGAAATCAAGCTCGCGACGGACGGACTGGCGAAGCCGTAACCAATCGCAAGCAGGGCCAGCAGCGCGAACAATCCGCCGCGCGAACCCGCGCTCGCCAGCGGCGCCAGGCCGATCGCGAAAGCGATCAAGCCGAATCTGATCAAGCGCGCTTCGCCCGCGCGCGGCGCGATTTTGCCAAGCAGATATCCCTGCACCAGCGCCTGCATCAGGCCCGCGTAAGCGAGCAAACCGCCGACTCCCGCGGGGCCGTAGCCGTAAACGGCGGGAGCCATCATCGCGAAGGTCGCCTCGAACGCGGCCATCGCGAGCGTGCCGAGAAATGCGACGCCGAACAACGACGCCAGGCGTCCGTCGCGCAGCCGCGCCGGCATCCGCGCGAACGGTTCGAACAGATGCGCGAGTTCGAGGCGCGCGGCCGAATCCGGATGATGCGATTCCGGCAATCGCGCCGCCGCATAAAGCAGATTGGCGAGCGTGAGCGCGGCGGCGAAAAATACCGGGATGCGCAAATCGCTGTGGCCGAGCAATCCGCCGATGCCGGGACCGAGCACGAAGCCCAGGCCGAACGCCGCGCCGATCATCCCCATGCCGTGCGCGCGGCCGCGTTCGTCAGTGGTGTCGGCGACGTAGGCCTGCGCGGTCGAAATCGTGCCGGCGCAGGCGCCGTGCGCCGCGCGCGAAATCAACAGCCACGCGAACGATCCGGCGAAGCCGTAGATCACGTAGCTGAGCGACGAACCGAGCAGGCCGAGCATGATAATCGGACGGCGGCCAAAATGGTCCGACAGGCGGCCAAGAATCGGCGCCGCCAGAAATTGCGCGAGCGAGTAGGCCGACAGAATCAGGCCGATGCCGGCCGCACTGACCTGCATGCGGGCGGCGTACAGCGGCAAAAACGGAATAACGATTCCGAACCCGAGCAGATCGATGAAAACGGTCAGGAACAGGACCATGAGCGCCGCGCGGCGCTGCCGAGGGTCCGCGGACTGCGAAAGAGCTTCAGCGGTTGACATTGATTTGAATCGCGCGATGAAACAAATCTTATGCGGCAGCCGCAGTCAAGGATTGCGCCGCCGCATCCAAAGCGGGAGAACGCGACGATGGGAATTTCATTCGCCGGCGAATTGAAACGCAAGACCGTCACGCCGGAAGCCGCCGCCGCCGAAATCAAATCCGGCGACTGGATCGATTACGGTTTCGGCGTTGGCCAGCCCGACCTGTTCGATCGCGCGCTGGCGGAGCGGATTCAGCGTCTCGAGCGCGTGCGGCTGCGCGCGACGCTCTCGATGCGTCCGCGCGCGGCGATCGAGGCCGATCCGGAAGCGCGCCATATCGAGATGTATTCGTGGTATTTCTCGGGACTCGAGCGCGCGCTGCACGATCGCGGCCTGTGCCAGCATATCCCGATGAATTTCGGCGAAGCGCCCGACTACTACCGCCGGTTCTGCGACGTCGATGTCGCGATTCTCAAGACCGCGCCGATGGATGCGCACGGGTTTTTTAATTTCGGCGGCGCGGTCACGTATCACAAGGCGCTGACCGAAAAAGCGCGCGCCGTGATCGTCGAGACCGACGAAGCGATGCCGTACGTGTTTGGCGTGGAGAACGGCGTGCATCTCAGCGACGTGGATCACGTAATCGACGGGCGCCGCGGCTCGATGCCGGAGCTCAAGAATGCCGCGGCGGGCGCGATCGAGCAGAAAATCGCTGGGCTGATCGCGGCGGAAATCGAAGACGGCGCGTGCCTGCAAATCGGCATCGGCGCGATGCCCAACGCGGTGTGCGAACTGCTGGTCGATTCGCCGGTGCGCGACCTCGGCGTGCACACCGAAATGTTCGTCGATTCGCTGATGAAGCTGTACGAGGCGGGCAAGATCACCGGCGCGCACAAGACGCACGATCGGTTCCAGATGACGTACTGTTTCGCCGCCGGGTCGGCGCGGCTGTATGAATTTCTCAATCGCAATCCCGCGTGTTTCGTCGGTCCGGTCGATTACACCAACCTGCCGCATCGGATCATGCGGAACGATCGCGTGGTCGCGATCTGCAACGCCGCGCAAATCGATTTGACCGGGCAGGCGTGCGCCGAATCGGCGGGAATCCGGCAAATCAGCGGCACCGGCGGACAGTTGCAGTTCATGCGCGGCGCCTACGCCTCGCGCGGCGGCAAGGCCTTTCTTTGCCTGTCGTCAACTTACGAACGCAACGGACGGCGCGAAAGCCGGCTCGTCGCGCGCATCGCCGAATGCAATATCGTCACGACCCCGCGCACCGACGTGATGTACGTCGTGACGGAGTACGGAATCGCCAATCTCAAAGGTAAATCGGTTCCCGAGCGGGCGCGCGCGCTCATCAATCTGGCGCATCCGGACTTCCGCGAAGACCTTGAGCGTGAAGCGCGCGAATATCGTCTGCTGCCGAAGCGTTATCTGTGAATTTCGGCCGCCGAGTCGCCGTTCAATTCTGGTTCGTGGCGCGAATCAGCGACTCTTCGCCGCAGATTCATTCGGAAAGCGATAGATCAACTCATTCTGGTGAGTGTACCCGAGTTCGTTACGAATCAGTCGTTCCACGTATGCGTTATCGTTCTTCAGCCGATCAATCTGGCTGTTCATCCGGTTTTCTTCGGCTTGCAAATGATCGCGGCGCGTCTCGAGGTCGCGGCGATGACGGCGCAGATTGGCGAGATCGCGAGGGCCCATCGTTCCACCGAGCAGGCCCGACAACAGAACCGCCAGGATCAAGCCGAGAATTAGGCTCAGCCCTTGTCGGCGGAGTAAGACGCTTAACTTCGCCATCATTTTGATTGTAGAGATAGATTCTTTCGCAAATCAAGATTTCTAATGTCTGAACATCATTTTAATTTCGGGAAAATCCATGAATCATGGTCGGAATCTGATTTTTAGAATTTGTTTATAAATATTTGTGAACGGCTCTTGATTCTTGCATAACGCATTTCTATAATCGGCTCGTCGTCCGGTTGAGCGAATCGTTGTCATTAAGCCCGTCCGGCAGCAGCGACCGCATAGGAGGAACGTATGCCAGCAACCAAAAAGCCCGGTACGAAGAAGACCACCAAATCCAAACCGAAGCTGAAGAGCACCATGGCGAAGAAAAAGGCTACCAAGAAGCCGACCAAGAAGAAGTAACCAACCATATTATCGCCCTCCGCGCCTGAACGGCTTGCGGAGGCCTTCAACCATGCCGGGCTAGCTGCTGGACGAGCCGGGGCCTCAAGCCTCGTCAGAAGGGAGAGCCCCCTTGAAAAAGGGGGCTCTTTCCTTCCGAACGTTCGTGCAGAACGAGCCAATTTCCGCGCGCTTGCGGTATTGACTTGGGCCGCGTCAACATTTCCAGTCCGTCGCTTTGTGCCGCGATCCCGCAGCCGTTGGCCGGAGCGCTTCCACTGTCATCTGTCATCGAATCGTCCGATCCGTGACGCTCAGACAGCGTGTCGAAGTCGCAACTTCATACGCGCGTTCCAATCTGCGCGATCGGTGTGCCCTCATCGATCATCACAATTTTACCTCAGACGTAATCGACGCGAGTCGTTGGAACAGGTACTGACTCTCCGAGACGGCGCGATCGGGCGGCGCCGCGCAACGCCGCAAACAAGGAGAAACACATGGATTCGATGAGCATCTTGCGCGAAAGCGCGTTGCCGTTCGCCAATTTTCTTGGACTCCGCCTGCTCTCGGCCACGCCGGACCGGATCGAGGCCGAACTCGAAGTGCGTGACGAGTTGTGCACCCGCCCGGCGGTGATGCATGGCGGCGCGATGATGGCGTTTGCCGACTCGCTCGGCGGTTACGCCGCAATGTTGAACCTGCCCGAGGGGGCGGCGACGACCACGCTCGAATCGAAGACGAATTTCTTCGCCGCCGCGCCGGTCGGAACCAAAGTAATCGCTGAATGCACGCCGCTGCATCGCGGCCGCCGCACGATGGTCTGGCAGACGCGGCTTACCTCGCCCGAAGGCCGGCTGCTCGCGCTCGTGACGCAGACCCAGATGGTGCTGGAGGGGCGCGCGCCGCGCCCGGCCGGAGAATCCGGAAAAGCGTGATAGGGCGCCCGCATTTCGCATGCTATAACGCGATTAACGCAAGTATAGGTTCGAATGGTCTGACCGTGCGGAGGGCAATCCAATGGCGTCGATGGAAACCGAAGTAACCGAAATCGCGGATCGCATTTACCGTCTGGCGACCTTCGTTCCGGGCGTCGCCGGCGTGGGGCTTGGCTTCAATCAATTCCTGATCGACGCCGACGAGCCGGCGCTTTTTCATTGCGGACCGCGCGGCCTGTTTGGAACGGTCTCAGCCGCCGCGGCGCACGTCATGGATATCAAAAAGCTGCGATGGATAATGTTCAGCCATGTCGAGTCCGACGAATGCGGCGCGCTCGACGAATGGATGTCCGCGGCGCCGAACGCGATCGCCGCGCACGGGCGCGTCGGATGCAACATCTGGCTCAATGACATGGCGGCGCGCGCGCCGCGCGCGCTGGCGGACAACGAAGTCGTCGAACTCGGCGGCAAGCGCGTGCGCCGGCTCGACACCGCGCATCTGCCGCATTGCTGGGACGCCGGGCTGATTTTCGAGGAGACCACCGCGACGCTGTTCACCAGCGATTTGTTCACGCAAGTGGGCGAACGGCCCGCGCTGGGCAGCGGCGAGATCGTCGCCGACGCGCTCAAGGTCGAGCGGATGCTGCCGTTCACCAGCCTGACGCCGACGGCCGCGACCAACGTCCGGCGGCTCGCGGCGCTCAAGCCAAAGACGCTCGCGATCATGCATGGCTCGTCTTTCGCCGGAGACGGGGCGGCTTTGCTTGAAGCGCTCGCCGCGGATTACGACGCGCGCCTCCGCGAATCCGTGTAGCGGGGATTCCGCGGCGCGAAAATTTATCGGCAGGCGATGGTCAGCCGGCGATCAGGCGGCCCCACCACGTGATCGCGATTCCGGCGAACAGCGCGACCATCGGCCATAGCGGATGCGGCAGCGAGTCGGCGTCGTTGAAGCGCCGGATTTGCGGCAAGACGTCCGAGGTTGCGACCGCAAGGAAAGTTCCGGCTGACAGCGCAATCGACGCGCCAATCACGAGATCGTTCGCGTGACGCAGAAATACCCACGTGATCAGCGCGCCGATCGGCGTCGAGCAGGCGAAAACCAGCATCGCGATCGCGATCGACCGGCGCTCCCAGCGGTCGAGCAGCAACAGGCTGGTCAATGCGAACGAATCGGGAATTTTGTGGAAGATGATCGCGAGCAGCACCACGCCGCCAAGCTCCGGCCGCTGATAGCTGGAGCTGAGCGCAAGTCCGTCGAGCAGGCTGTGGAACGACAGGCCGAGATAGGCGGTCAAGCCGAGATGAATGTGATGGGCGTGGCCGTGCTCTCCCGCGTGTTCCGGATAAGGATGGACCAGCACGAAGCGCTCGAGCAGAAAGATCGTCAGAAAGCCCGCGATCAGCGGCCATCCGAGCGCGGCGCCGAGGATCGGCGCGCTTTCGGGAATCATGTCGAAAAAAGTCGCGCCGAGCAGCACGCCGCCGGAGAAGCTCACCGGAATCAGCAGGCTGCGCCGCGACCAGTCGCCGATCAACGGCGTCAGGCCGCCGGCCAGCGATGTAACGATAATGACGAGGAGGTAGAAGAGGAAACCGGCGTTCATTTGGCGAAACTTCGCTAGCATAGCGGATACGCCGGGACAAAGCGCTACGGCGAAATCAAAACGCGATCGCACGCTCCCCGCCGATCGCGAAAGCTGCGAATAATTGCGCCCGCCGGAGCCATTTGTTATTCTCAGCCATGGCGATGCCGGATCCATTTCCGGATTACATTTCAGTCTCTTCAACAGGCCCGCGGGAAAACTGCGGGCTTTGTCGTATCAGGTGATTGGCCATGGCGCATCAGGAGCTTCGCGAAGGACTCACGTTTGAAGACGTGCTCTTGCTGCCGCGGTTCTCCGACCTGCTGCCTTCGAACTGCGACGTCTCGACCGTGCTGAGCAAACGTATTCGTTTGAGAATTCCGCTGGTTTCCAGCCCGATGGATACGGTCACCGAATCGCGCACCGCGATCGCGATCGCGCAGCTTGGCGGTCTCGGCTTTATCCATCGCAATCTTTCGATCGAGCGGCAGGCGGCCGAAGTCGCCGCGGTCAAAAAATACGAAAGCGGCATGATCGCGGATCCCGTGACGGTCCATCCGGAGCAGCCCATCGGCGATGCGCTCGCGATCATGGAGCGCCACGGCATCTCCGGATTGCCGGTCGTCGCCGACGGCCGTCTGGTCGGAATCCTGACGAATCGCGATCTGCGCTTCGAGCGCCGTCCCGACCGCCTCGTATCCGAAGTGATGACGCGCAAGGTGATCACCGCCCGGCTCGGAATCAGCGTTGACGCCGCCAAGGAAATCCTGCAGGCCCATCGGATCGAAAAGCTGCCGCTCGTTGACGAGCACGATCGGTTGTGCGGCCTGATTACCGTAAAGGACATGGACAAAGCGACGCGCCATCCATACTCCAGCAAGGACGCGAGGGGCCGCTTGCGGGTCGGCGCGGCGATTGGCGTCGGTCCCGACCGCGCGGAGCGCGCGGCGGCGCTCAAGCGCGCCGGCGCCGACGCGCTGGTGATCGACACGGCCCACGGCCATTCCCAAAACGTTATCGATGCGGTGCGCGAGACCAAGCGCGAATGTCCGGAGCTTGACGTTATCGCCGGGAGCGTCGCCACCACCGAGGGCGCCAAGGCGTTGGTCGATGCGGGCGCGGACGCGCTCAGGGTCGGGATGGGGCCCGGCTCGATCTGCACCACCCGCGTGGTCTCGGGCGTCGGCGTGCCGCAAATCACCGCGATCATGGATTGCGTCGCCGTCGGCGAGCCGGTCGGCGTGCCGATTATCGCCGACGGCGGAATCCGCTTTTCCGGCGATATCACCAAGGCGCTGGCGGCCGGCGCCGCGACCGTGATGATCGGTTCGCTGTTCGCGGGCGCCGAGGAAAGTCCCGGCGAGACGATTCTCTACCAGGGCCGCACTTACAAGTTGTATCGCGGGATGGGCTCGCTCGGCGCGATGAGCGAACGGGTCCGCGATCGTTATGGTCAGCATGATATCGCCGACAGCGGCAAGCTGGTGCCCGAAGGCATCGAGGGCCGCGTGCCGCATCGCGGGGCGCTCGCCTCGAATATCGAGCAACTGGTCGGCGGCCTGCAGGCCGGGATGGGCTATGTCGGCGCGGCGAATCTCGCCGAATTGCGCCGGCGCGCGCGCTTTATCCGCGTCAGCGACGCCGGCCAGCGCGAGAGCCACGTTCACGACGTCTTTATCACCAAAGAGGCGCCGAACTATCGCCAATAACCGCGCCGCCGCTCGAACCGCGCCGGCGGCCGTGGCAAAATCTTCGCGATTCGTTATCGCACGCGCGCGAACAGGCGGACGCGGCGGGGAAGGCGGCGGAAGGCGATGAGGCGCAGCGGCAAAATCCGCGTCGGAGTGCTGTTCGGCGGCCGGTCCGGCGAACATCAGATTTCGCTGCGATCGGCGCTTACCGTGATCGGCGCGATGGATCCGAAACGGTACGAGGTCGTGCCGATCGGAATCGCGCGCGACGGCCGCTGGTATCTGCGCGAGAATGCCGTCGCGACGCTGCGCGCCGCCGCGCCGAAACTGCGTGCGCTCGGCCGCGGCGGCGACCCGGTCGCGCTGCTTCCCGAACCGCGCCGCGGAGAACTGGTGGTCTTCGCCGGCGGCAAAGCGCGCGCCGCGGGCCGGCTCGACGTCATTTTTCCCGTTCTTCACGGCACTTACGGCGAGGATGGAACGATCCAGGGCCTGCTCGATTTGGCGGGCGTTCCCTACGTCGGCGCGGGCGTGCTCGGCTCGGCGCTCGGGATGGACAAGGACGCGCAAAAGCGGCTGCTGCGCGCGTCGGGCGTGCCGGTGGTGCGCCATTTCGCGATCACCGGCGCCGAATTGCACGACAATCCCGAATGCGCGCGCCGCCGCGCCAAAGAACTCGGCTATCCGGTTTTCGTCAAACCGAACGCGCTGGGCTCCTCGATCGGCATCAGCCGGGTGGCCAGCGCGCGCGGGCTCTCCGACGCGATCGCCGAGGCGCTGCGCTACGACCGCAAGCTTCTGCTGGAAGAATCCTGCGCCGGACGCGAATTCGAGTGCGCCGTGCTCGGCAACGATCGGCCCGCCGCTTCGGTACCGGGCGAGGTCGTCGTCACCGGCCACGATTTCTACAGCTACGAATCGAAATACGTCGATCCGAAGGGCGCGACGACCAAAATTCCCGCCGCTTTGCCGGCGCGGATCGCGGATCGGATACGTGAAATTTCGGTCGCCGCCTTCGCCGCGCTCGGCTTGCGCGGAATGGCGCGCGTCGATTTTCTCGGCCGCCCGGACCTTTCGGAACTTTTCGTCAACGAGGTCAACACGATTCCCGGCTTCACCGCGATCAGCATGTACCCGAAACTTTGGGAAGCCAGCGGAATTCCGCTGCCGAAATTGATCGATCGCCTGATCGATTTGGCGCGCGAAGATTTCCGCGAACGTGCGCGGCTCGAATTCCTCTATCAGCCGCCACTCGCCAAAGCTCGGGGCGCGCGATGAATCGGCTGCTGATCGCGACCACCAATCCGGCCAAGCTCGCCGAATACCGGCTGCTGCTGCGCGGCTACGGCCTGGAGGTTTTGTCGCTGGCCGAGTTCGCGATCGAAGCGGAAGCGCCTGAGGACGCCGCAAGCTTCGCCGAGAATGCGCGGCTGAAGGCGCGCTTTTATTTCGCGCGCGCCCATGTGGCGACGCTCGCCGACGACGGCGGCCTCGAAGTGGACGCGCTGGGCGGCGCGCCCGGCGTCCGGTCGCATCGATGGCTTGGCGAGGACGCCGACGATCGCCGTCTCGCCGACGAGATTATCCGCCGGATGCGCGGCGTCGAGCCGTCGCGCCGCCGCGCGCGCCTGCGCGCCGCCGCGGCGCTGATCTTTTCCGATGGCGGCGCGGTGCGCGAACGCGGCGGCGAGGCCGCCCTTGAAGGCGTAATCGCGGATCGCCGCTACGAGCAGGTGCGGCCTGGCTTTCCCTATCGGGCGGTTTTGTTTCTGCCCGGGCGCGGATGCTATCTCGGCGAACTCGGCGAGGAAGAGGAGGCGCGCATCAGCCAGCGCCGCGCGCTGGTTCATCAGCTTGACGCCGATTTGCGCCGGCTGGCGGCGGCTCGTCCCGAATGATTCGCGTCCGTCCGCGGCGCATTCGGAATTCGGCCGCCGCGTTCGCGGCTACCATACCGGCGCGATGCAAAGTACTATCCGAATCGCGCGGACGACGCTGGACTTCAAATCGTTCGGCGGCGCAATCGTCATCTTCACGGGCATCCGCCGCTGGTCCGCTCGGTCAATGTATCATCTGACGCCGCTGCAAATCGTTCTCGGTTTTTCGCTGCTCGGTCCCGACGAGCGCATCATGGTCGATGCGGTTCTGGTCGCGGCCTTCGTCTTGGGGGCCGTGCTGATTCGCCAACAGCGCGAATCGTTTCCGATTACCGGCCTGCTGATGTGCGCAGCGGGTTTCGCTTTCGACTTGCTCGCGACGCCCGCCGCCGCCGTCGCGATGGGCTGGGCGCCATGGGCGGGCGGCGTCGCGGTCGTGCTGGCGAGTTGGGGCTTTATCCATGTGGTGCTGGCCTCGGTCGACTCCATCGCGCATCGCACGCGCGCCCACTTCTCGACCATCTTCAAAGACCTGCTGATGATCACGCTCTGGGGCGTGATTCTGCTGCTCGTGCTGCGCCAGGATTTCCACTTCGACCTGACGCCGCTGCTGGCCTCGACCGCGATCGTCGCCGCGGTAATCGGCTTCGCGCTGCAGGAAAGCCTTGGCAATATTTTCAGCGGTTTGACCTTGCAGCTAAGCAAGCCGTTCGACCCCGGCGATTGGGTGAAATCCGGCAATTTCGTCGGCCGGGTGCAGGGTATCGGCTGGCGCTCCACCTCGCTGATCACGCGCGCCAACGAGGTTCTGGAAATTCCCAATTCGATGTTGGCGAAGGACGCGCTGGTCAACTACTCGGCCGGCCGCGTCGGTAGCGAGATTATGATCGGTTTGAGCTACGCCGCGCCGCCCAATTACGTTCATTCCGTGATTTGCGAGGCCCTGGGCAACGTGTCCGGCGTGCTCGCGAGCCCGCCGCCCGAGGTCTTCACCTGGGATTACGCCGACTCGGCGATTCGCTACCGGGTGCGCTACTGGCTCGGCGATTACGCCGACGCCGAGCGCGTCCATGACGCCGTCGCGACCTCGTTATGGTACGTGCTGCGCCGCAAGGGAATCGAAATTCCCTATCCGCAAATGACGCTGTCGCGCGCGGCCCGGGCGGCCGGAGGCGCGGGCGAAGCCTTCGAGCGGGAGTTGATGAATGAATTGCGCCTGGTCGATTTTCTGCGCGGCCTGCGCGACGAGGAGCTGCGTTTGCTCCTTCCCGGCGTTTTGGTGCTGAAATTCGGGGCGGGCGAATCGATCGTCCGCGAGGGCGACGAGGGCGGCTCGCTGTTCATCATCCGCTCCGGCGTCGTCGAAGTGCTCGCGGCGGCGGCGGACAACCGCCCCGTGCATATCCGCGATCTGGCGCGGCCCGCGTTTTTCGGCGAGATGGCGCTGATGACGGGCGAGCGGCGCAACGCCACGGTCCGCGCCCGCACCGACGCCGAACTGATCGAGCTGGGCCGCGACGCCTTCAGCGAACTCTTCAAGAACCATCCGGAAACCGCGTCGCAGATGGGCGAAGTGATCGCGCTCAGGATGTCCGAACGGCGGGAGCTGCTGGCCGCCGCGCCGCATTCCGACGGCGACCGCACACGCGCCAACTGGCTGCTCAGCAAGATGCGCGCGGTTTTCAATCTGGCTCCGCCTCGCTAGCGCCGCGCCGTTACCGCGCCCGGCGCGAATCAGGTTATTCTCCGATCGGCGCGGGCGCGCCCGTCCGCACCGGGGAGAGACCGGCATGATCAACGTGATTTCATTCGTGCGCCGCAAGCCCGGCATGGCGCTCGACGCTTTTTCGGAATACTGGCGGACGATCCACGCCGACGCGGTGCGGCGCGTGCCGGAAATCCGCCGCTACGTGCAATCCCAGACCATCGCCTCCGGTTACGCCAAGGGCGAACCGCTTTTCGACGGCATCGCCGAAATCTGGTACGACGATACCGCCGCGATGCATCGCGCGGCGCATTCGCCCGAGGCCGCGGCCGCGCTCGCCGACGACGAAAATTTTCTCGACATGCGCCGCTTCGCCTCCATCGTCACCGACGAGGTGGTCCAGAAAAACGGCGCCGCCACGCCCGCGATGAGGAAAATCGTCGAAGTGGTGACGCGCAAGCCCGGCATGGATCCCGCCGCGTTCCATCGTTATTGGAGCGAAACGCACGGTCCGTTGGCGGCGAAAATTCCGCAGTTGCGCCGCTACGTGCAGTGCCACGTCAGGCCGTCGGCCTATCGCGACGGCCGTGCGCCCATCTATGACGGCGTCGCCGAAACGTGGTTCGACGACACCGGCGCGATGCGCGCTTCGGCGCGCACGGCGGAGTACGCGGCGAAGCGCGCGGACGAACCGAATTTTATTGACGGTTCGCGCCTCGCGTTCATCATCACCGGCGAGCGCGTGATGATCGGTTAGTCCGCCGCCGCGTCGCCGACCGTCGAGCCGACACGTCAAGGCGCTAGAATTTAAAATGGGAGGGAGAGGCCTAATACCCGTGCTTTCTTAGATATGCGTCGATCTCGCCGGCCGATGGCGGCGGTGACGGCTTTAGATTGGTCGCAAACATCCGGACTGCTCGAGCTATAGCTTGTTTGTTTGGCCGGGGATTCTTTTTTTCTTGATTAGTCCGCACTTGGTCCAGCATTCGCTCATGTGACGGGAGCATGCGATCGCCGACGTCAGGATTTCACGGGCTCTTTTAGCCCAGCCAAGATTTTCGCAGCGAGTTTAAAGTCGCCAACAATTTCCGGTAAATATTTCTCCGCCCAAAAGTTTGCACCTTTTTCAATCGCTTCGTGAATGCGCCTTTCGACCTGCTGGCGCTGATCGTCTGGAAAATTGTCCGGCAAAAGGCCCCGAAGCTCATTTTCAATCGCGTCGTCCCGGTCCCTCAACATCTCCAAATAGTTCATAGCAACCATCCTTTGCCAAGTGCGTAGACCCTGGAACGTCCTCAAAAGCGCAGCGATACTACCATATATTAACGTGAATCTTAAGGTTACACCTAAAGCAAACCAGGCGCCGTCGTGCTCGACCCCTGCCGTCGGCGGTGGCCAATTACCCGTCAAAAATTGGAAGAAAAATTCAAAAGTGCCAGCGGCCGATGTCGATAAGTAGTTCTCCAAAACATATGTTGACGGAAATATGGCGAATGGGAGCATGAAAAGCACCCACGAGATGATTCTGCGCGCTCGCGATTTCGTTGACATTTCCCACCGAATTTCGTCGATTAGCCTATTTCCAGCGGCGAAACAATGCGAATGCCAGGTTTGTAGAAAATCCGTCGGCGGCGTTACTTGGTGTCGAATTCGAAGACCATCTCGCGCGGACGGTCGGCGCCGGCCGCGCTCAGCCGCTCCAGGCACATCGCGATCACGCGGTCGTCGGGCCGGTCGCCGAGCATCGCGCGCAATTCGCTTTCGGGCGAAACGCCGCCGCGCATCCCGGCCAACGCGCGCGCGAAGCGATCGTAATAGGCCGGATCGGCGCCGTCGCCCGCGCGCCCCGCGACTTCGACGACCGGAACCAACTGGTCCTTGCCTTTGACCTTCACCAGACCGATTTCGCGCCCGACGAAGCCGTCGCCGGCCTCGGCATACGCCTGCTTGTTGACCAGTATTCCGACTTTGAATTGGCGCGTAAGGCCCTCGAGGCGCGACGCCAGATTCACGGTGTCGCCGATGGCGGAATAGTCGAAACTGCGCTCGCCGCCGAAATTGCCGACGATCGCTTCGCCGTAGCAGATGCCGATGCCGATGCGCATGTCGGCGAAGCGCTCGTCGGTCGCGGCCAGCCGATGCAGTTCCTCCATCATGCGCACCGCGCAGGCGATCGCCGCACGCGCCGGATTTTTCATCGCCGCCGGCGCGCCCCAGAACGCCATGATTCCGTCGCCCATCAGCTTGTCGACCGTGCCCCCGCACTCGAGGATCAGGTTGGTCATCACGGTCATGTAAGTGTTGAGCAGGGCGACCAGCGGTTCCGGATCGGAACGTTCGGTTCGGGACGTGAAATTGACGATGTCCGAAAACAGAATCGCAAGGTGGCGCCGCTCGCCGCCCAGCGCGAGGCCCTCGGGATTGTCGACCAGCGAGGCGATCACCTCGGGGCTCAGATAATGCTCGAAGGCGTGTCGGATGAACCACTTTTCGCGGCCCTCGACCGCGTAACGCCAACTGATGACGAAGATATAGGTCATCGCGAGCGTCAGCAGCGGAAAGACCAGGCCCAGTTCCTCGCCGGAGCTGCGTAGCAGGTGATTCGACCAGGCAAGATAGCCCACGCCGAGCACAACCCCGACGCCGGCGCTGGCGACCGCTGTGAGATAGGCGGCGGCGATGCTGATCGCGGCGCCGATCGCAATGCCCGCCCACTCTTCGAGGAACCAGAGCTGGCCGTTGCTGACCAGAAAGCCTCCGCTCAGCACATTATCGACCGCGCTTGCCTGCACTTCGACGCCGGGATAATCGCCGCTGACGGGCGTGACCACGCGGTCGCCGAGCGCGCGTCCGGTCAACCCGACCAACACAATTTTGTCTTTCAGCGCGGCGGGCGGCGCATGATGATTGACGATGTCCGCAATCGAGTATGACGGTATCGATCCCGCCGGCCCGCGAAAATGGATTATCATCCGGCCGACCTCATCGACCGGAATCCGCATCCGCGCGATGCTCACGCCGGCGACGCCGCTTGGTCCAAGTTGGACTCCCAGCGGCGGGAATCCGGCGTAGGCGTCGGCCAGCGCCAGGAACAGCGGCGCGCAGTAGCGTCCGTGAAAACGGAAAACCGCCGGAATCGACCGGACCGCGCCGTCGGAGTCATGATCGATATAGACGTAGCCGCTGCCGCGCGCCGCGCGATTGAGCACGTCGATCGGCGGCAGATAGCCGGCCGCGGTCATGGTCGCGTCGAGCGCGCCGGGCGTCTTGCGCACGAGGTTGTAGAAGAGCGGCGGCGGATCGGCGAATGCGGTGCGGAATCCGGATACATTCGATTCCTCCGCGCGGAGCGCCTCGGGTTCGAACGGATCCGTCACCGAACTGAAAGTGTAACCAAGAAAAGTCTCGCCCTGCGCGGCGATCGCGCGCGCGAATTCGGCGTCGTTGCTCTGCGCGAGCATCGTGCGAACGTTGGGCGAATCGACTCCGGCCGCGGCGAGACTGGATGCGATCTGCTCGCGTTCCACGTCGGCGGAGTCGCGCTCGGTCATCAAGACGTCGAAACCGACCACGGCCGCCTGGTAATCCTTCAAGGCCGCGACCACGCGGGCTTCGACGTCGCGCCCCCACGGCCAGCGGCCCAACTCGGCGATGCTCTGGTCGTCGATGCCGGCGATCACCACCACCCCGGTCGGCGGCGGCGTGGGCATATCGTGGTAAACGATTCGGTCGTATGCGGCCAGTTCAAGCGACTCAAGACCGCCCTTGCGGTTCAGCGTCGCCAAGGCCGCGACCACGACCAGCCCAATCAAAACGGTGGTGAGCGGGCTTTTCCAAAACGGTTTGCGCGCGGACTCGGCCATGGTTGCGCCCGCCAGTCTAGCGCATCGCGGGCGTTTCGGTCAGGACGGCCGCGATGCGCGCCGTCGCGCCTTGATCATTCGCCGTTGGTGATCGGATGCGGCGTCGGGGTGGGACTCGAACCGCCGCCGAAACCTCCGGTGGCTCCGATTACGCCGACCGCGACTCCGCCCGCGCCGAGCGCTCCAAGAATTCCGGCCGCGATCCCGCCGGCGGTTCCGATTCCAGCGGCGGCGCCGAACAACGGCGCGGCGCCGCACGGCACCGTGACCCTTTGTCCCGGCTTTACATTCACCGGGGGCGACGAAGGATTCGTCGGATTCGATACCTCGACCGTGCCTTGATAAACCGAAACGTGCGAAAATTCCTTGCAATTCGGATATTTGTTGTTGTTCACGCCGGTTTCGTGATCGACGTCGTAAGAGGTGCCCCGCGCCGACGCGACCGCGTTCGGCGTATGGACTTCGTAATTCGGCGGCGTGCCGGGAGTGACCCGCACCAGCGAGTGCAGCAGGCCGGTAAGCAGGGTCACGCGGGTGCTTTGCCGCTGGCCGCCCGGCGTCAAGGTATTTTCGTCGAGCGTGAGCGTGCTCGATTGCTCCAGCTCCATCTGACTGCCGTCGGTCAGCGTGACCGTGATGTTGCCGTTGGGACCGGTCGTCAGCTTGTCGCCGACATCGACCTTTTCGCCATAGGCCGCCGCGCTGGTCGCGCCTGCGCGCCCAATCGTCACGTCGCCGCTCACCGCGGTGACCGAGCCTGCAACGGTCTGGGCCTGAGCGACGCCGCCGGCAAAGATAAACATGGCCGTTGCGACCGCACTGATTATGTTGTTCCGAGCGTTCCTTTTGGCCGAACGATATACCATATTATCTATCTTGTCGGATGCAAGCTTTTTCTATCTATAACGTTTCTTGCTGGAACCGGTCAAACGGACTTAAGCAAATTTGGGCAAATTTTAGAGATAGCAGTCGCAGGTTGCCATGAGAACCGTCGCGATGCAACTTGCAAAGATTCGCACGAGCTTTTGCGTTTGTAGTTGTCTCAACGTCAGGCGATTCGGCTCAATCCGACCGTCATCTCGCGGAGGTTGCGGACGAGCAGCAAAGTATCGACGACCTTCGCGTATTGTCCGATAGCGCTGTCGCCGGTGTTCCATCGCTCCGGCGCTTCGGGAATCAGCCAGAGCATTGCGCGCGCATTGCGCCCCAATTCCCGCAACAGGTCAGTGCGCGCCGGACGGCGATTGTTCCGTCCATCGCCCATGATCACAATCACCGTGGCGCGGGAGATCAGTTCGGCGCGCCGCGCCTTCAGCTCGGCCAGCACGCGGCCGAAATCCGAGCGCGCGTAAAGATCTAGCGGCGGCGTCATCACCAGACGGCCGCGCTCGAAACCGGCTTCGGCCAAACGGTCGATATAGACGAAACTGCGGACGCGCCGGAACGCTCCGGCGGCCCCGGCCGCCAGTTCGAGCATCAGGGTGGACGCATATTTCATCGAGCCGGAGATGTCGGCGAGGATCAGCAACTCCAGATGGCGCGGGCGGCGCGTACGGAAACGCAGATCGCCGAGTGCGCCGCCATGCTGAATCGCCGCCCGCAGCGTCCGGCGCAAATCGATCCGGCCGGCGCCGGCCAGCTTCAGACGGCGCGCAAGGCGGACGCGAAAACGCCGGCTCAAAATCGTCAGCGCGGCGCGCGCCGTTTCGTATTCAAGATCGGAATAGAGGCTGAACGGGGTCTGTTCGATCGCGCGCAGCGCCGCCGCGCGCGCGGATTCGGATCCAATCGCGCCCGTCCGCGCCGCCCCGTCGTACTGCGGGTCGATATGAGATTCGTCCGCGCGCGCCGAGTCGTGGTCGCTCGGCCCGCCGGCGGGTTTCGCGGCCTGCCCGGAATCTTGCTCCATCGCGGCGATGCCCTTCGCAACCCGGCCATGCGACGTTTTTGGACGCGGATCCGCTGTCCGCGGCTGCCGGATTGCAGGCTCGGTCTCATTTTCAGGCTTGGGCGTCGAGGTTTTGTCTCCGGATGCGGAACCGGACGGATTCGGCCCGCCCGCGGCGCCGAATGTTCCGGAGCGGCGCTCCCGGCCGCGCCGCTCGCCCGCGTGCGGTTGCGGCGGAGCGAAGCGCCGCGCGAATAATTCATCGAAGGCGGGCCGATCCGCTTCGTCCTTGATTAGCGCCGCGGCCAGCGCCTCGCGCATCGGGAGGCGCTCGATCCCCGCGGCGGCGACCGCATGCATCGCGTCGAGCGATTCGGCAATCGAGATGCGAACGCCCGCCGTCCGCAATTCGGCGACAAAATCGAGCAACGCGGCGCGCAATCCGCTCATCGCGGACGCGCCGCCAGCGCGGACGCCCGGGCCTCGACCCGTTCGCGATCCTCTTCGTGCTTGAGCAGCAGGCCGAGCGTGGCGCGCAGCGCCGGCGTATCGAGTTCCTTCACGCCCAACCGCAGGAGGGCGCGCGCCCAATCCAGCGTCTCGGCGATCGACGGGGCTTTTTTCAACTCAAGCTTGCGGATTGCGTTTACGATCCGCGCGGCTTCAACCGCGAGCCGGGCGTCGAGGTCCGGAATTTTCAGTTCGATTATGCGCCGCTCCTGCTCGATTCCGGGGAAATCGATGAACAGATGAAGGCAGCGCCGCCGCAGCGCCTCGGAGAGTTCGCGCGCACGGTTCGAGGTCAGCGCCACCACCGGCCGCTCGTGCGCTTTGAGCGTGCCCAGCTCCGGCACGCTGACCTGAAAGTCGGACAGGATTTCGAGCAAAAAGGCTTCGAACTCTTCGTCCGCCTTGTCGATTTCGTCGATCAGCAAAACGACCTTGCGCGGCGCCGAGATCGCGCGCAACAGCGGCCGTTCGAGCAGATAGTCGCGGGAAAAAAGATGTTCGGAGATCTCCTCCCAGCGCTGGCCCGAAGCTTCATCGGCCTGCAGGCGGAGCAGTTGCTTCTGATAATTCCATTCGTAGAGGGCGCGCGCCTCGTCGAGGCCTTCGTAGCATTGCAGGCGGATCAGTTCGGTTCCGAGCATCGCCGCGATCACCTTGGCGACTTCGGTTTTGCCGGCGCCGGCCGGACCTTCGATCAGTAGCGGCTTACCCAGCGCGAGCGCGAGAAACACCGCGGTTTCGACGCGCTGATTGGTGATATAGCGCGCCTGGCGCATCCCGGCGGCGACGCTTTCAAGCGTGATTTCCATCTTCAATCAGCATCGCGGGCGCGTCCGGCGGCGTCAATCGGGCATCCCGAGCCGGCCCGCGCGAACGATGCGCGCCATCCGCACAAAATCGCGGCGATACGACTTTTCCGGATAGGCGCCGCGGATTACATACCCCGGATGGTACATCGCGAGCAGGCGCAATCCGTTCGCGCTCGTCGGAGTGGCGGCCGCGGGCGTGAACGGCCGGTCCCGGCCCGCCAATTCGCGCCACGCGATACGGCCTAGGCATACGACCAGCCCGGGCCGCGCCAGCTCCAGCTCGGCGGCGAGATGGCCGCGGCAGTTGGCGATTTCCGAAGCGGCCGGATCGCGATTACGTCCCGCGGCGTCGCGCGGATTGCAGCGCACGACATTGGTGATGAAAACCGACTCCAGCCGGGCGTGGCGAATCATCCGGCGCAGCAGCTCGCCGGACCGATCGCCGTCGAACGGGACGCCGGTGCGATCGCCGCCGAAGCGGCCCGGCGCCAGCCCGACGAACGCGACCTCGGCCGGTATCGCGCCCGCGCCGGGCACGGCCTGCGATCGGCTTTTGACCAGATCGGCGCATCGAACGCAAGTGCGTATAGACGCCGAAAGGCTGGCGATAGTGATTATAGGCGAACTATCGAGAGAATATCGCGCCGATGCGTGATCCATCGCCGCAAAATCGGCGGATCAGGCGCCGAGGTTGTCAGCCGCGCGGCGGACGAAAACTTTGCGCACGAGCGCGCGCCGAATCGGACCTTTCGGCAAATCGTGAAAGCTTCGCCACAGGCATCGACCGCACAGCAGATGGAACGCCTCGGGCGGCAAATCGGGCCACGGCACGCTCCAGACGCCTTCCTGGACGCCGCAGCGCGCGCATGGGTCGATAATCCGATAGCCGCGCCCGGACGCGCTGGATTCGATTATTCCCACCGTCAAATTCCCTATAAGAACCGAATTGCACAGCAGGCCGCGATGCGCAAGCGCGGCGGCGGTTTCGCATCGCGGAAATTCCACAAGCGTCAGGCGGGCGGCGATTTGCCCGCGCCGGCCGCCCGCTCGAGCATCGAGGATTCCGCCGGGCCGTCGCCGTCGCGCCTGAGCCAGGTCATCGCGGCGAAGGCTCCGATCCATGAGCCGCCCGCGGCGAACGGAACGTACCATGGATTTTGCGTGTAGCTGATCACGGCGAAGGCGGACAGCAGGTACCATACGCCGCTCCACGAGGCGGCGCGGATACGGCGGCGCTGCGCGACGGCGGCGTTGAACAGGACGTAAACGGCGTCCGTGGCGGCGGTCGAGCCGAGAACGCCGAGCGCGATTAGGGGATGGACGGTTGCCATGCGGCGCATCCTAGCGCGGCGCGCGCAAAGCGCCGCGCCGACGTTGGCCGCGCACATTGGCGAGATGGTCATAATAGTCATTCGCGGGCTTGACCCGGGCATCCATCGCTATGGATTCGCGGGTCAAGCCCGCGAATGACGATTCCGCCGCGAGGCAGGCTTACTCGCGAGGCGCGACGCTAAAGCTGTTCCTTTTCCTCGACGGCGCGAAACTCCGCGTCGCTCAAGTCGCGCGATTTGCGCGCGCCGTGGCGCTCGTAGATTTCGAACAACTTCGATTTGTGCGGACGCACCTTGCCGAGCGGGCAGATTTCCCAGTCGCCGAGCGATTCGTCGCAGTAGCCCATCCGGTTTTCGCCGCACTTGGGCTGCAGAAAAACCGCGATTTCCGGCAATACGCGCTTGATTTCCGCGCGCATCATCGCGACCATCCGCCGGATCTCCCACTGCGCGCGCACGCACAGCCTGAGGTCGCAGATATGGAGCATCTCGGCGAAATTCACCATCACGTGAAAATTCGTCGGCGCGGCGTTGGGCAGCACGAAGCGCGCGTCCTCGGCCGGAATGCCGGCCTTGAGCGCGCGCGCGTAGAGCTTCGACGTATGCTCCAGCAGTTCGGCGTATTCGGCGCCGAGGCCCGCGCGCGTCCACGACTCGGGCAGCACGAAGGCGAGTTTTTCTTCCTTGAATTTGACGTAGCGCTGGCTCTGCTGCTCGAAACTGATGCCGATGCGGTGGCGGACGAACTGATGCGACAGCGAGCGCGAAACGCCGGCGATCGCGAACCAGAAGACCACCTGTTCGAGCGGGGAGGCATGGCCGGTTTTGAGCCGTTCGCCGATAAAGTCGCGGATTTTTTCGTGCGAGATCTTTTCGGCTTCGATCTTCTGCCAGATTTCGATCGGCGTGTCGGCGGAATAGCAGGTGCGGAAGGCGGCGTAAAGTTTTTCCAACGGCGCCTTGGCGTAATCGATCAGCTTGACCTGCATCTTCGCTTGGTTGTTCATCGCCGCTCCCACGCGCCAGCATGATACGTCGCCACGGCTCGGAAGGCATCCACAATTGCATTTTCGGGCGCGTCGAATTTCGTTCATTTAGAAAATAATCCACTCCATCCACAGGATGCTGCCCGGTTATCCCGATCCGCGTTTGCGCGGGGAATGGCGGGGGCGCAAGATGCGGGCGTTGATGGATCCGGCGGCTTCCAACTTCTACGCGCGAATCATCCGTCCAATTCTGTTCCGGCTCGATCCCGAACTCGCCCATCGGTTTACCATCGCCGCGCTCGCGCTCGCGCCGCCACTGACCGCGCCCGCCGATCCGCCCGAACTGGCGACGACCGCCTTCGGCATCAACTTCACGAATCCGCTCGGATTGGCGGCCGGGATGGACAAGGATGCGCGCGCGATCAACGCATGGAACCTGCTCGGCTTCGGGTTCGCCGAATTTGGCACGATCACGCCGCGCGCCCAACCCGGAAATCCGCGGCCGCGGATGTGGCGGCTGGCGCGCGATCGCGCGCTGATCAATCGGCTCGGCTTTCCGGGCGCCGGGATGGAGGCCGCGGCGGGGCGGCTGGAACGGGCGGCGCGGCGGTCGCGCGCGATACGCATCGGACTGAATTTCGGGCCAAACAAAGATACGCCGCCGGAGCGGGTCGCGGAGGCTTACGCGGCGCTGACGCGGCGGCTCGGCCGCTTCGCCGATTTTATTGTCGTCAATGTGTCGTCGCCGAATACGCCGGGACTGCGGGATTTCCAGGCGCCGGAGCGAATCCGCGAAATCGTCGCCGCGATTCGCGGCGCGCCGCCCGCGGACGCTCAGCCCAAGCCGCTGATGATTAAAATCGCGCCCGACCTCGACGACGCGCAGGCCGACGCGATTTGCGCCTGCGCGCTGGATGAGCGGATCGACGGAATCGTCGCGGCCAACACCACGCTCGCGCGCGAAGCGGTCGGCGTGTCCGCGCCGTATCCGGGCGGACTCAGCGGCGCGCCGCTGCGCGAACGGGCGCGCAAAATGATCGCGCGAGTTTACGCCGCGACCAGCGGCAAAATCGCGATTATCGGCGTCGGCGGAATTGCGAGCGCCGAAGACGCGCTCGGCCATATCCGGGCGGGCGCGAGCCTGGTCGAGCTGTACACCGGGATGGTGTACGGCGGGCCGGGTATCGTCGCCGGCATCAAGCGCGATCTCGTGCGCTTGCTCGCGCGCGAGGGTTTTCGCTCTATTAGCGAGGCGACCGGCGCGGCGGCGAAATAGCCGCGCAATGCGGCCGGCGCGGCGGAGGCGCGATGGCGGCTGAACACCAAACGGCGGAATTCCTGGTCGATGCGCATTGGCTCGGAGAGCATCGCGGCGACCCCAACCTGATCCTCGTCGATACCCGGCCGCCGGCCGATTTCTGGGCCGGCCATCTGGAAGGCGCGCGCCATTTCGATCCCTTCCCGTTCCATCACAGCGACACCGGCGAGACGGGCCTGCGCGAATTCAACGGCCAGCTCGGATGGATATTTTCGGCGCTCGGCATCGCGCCCAACGCGACCGTGGTGTTTTACGAGAACGACTCCGGGATGCGTGCGACGCGGTTGGCGTGGATGCTCGCCTATGCGGGTCATCGCGGGGCGCGGATCCTCGACGGCGGACTCAAATGCGCGGCGGGCGCGCCGCTGGTGACCGCCGTCAAGCCGCACGCCTATGCGAGCTTCACGGTCGCGCCGCAGGCCCGCGCGATAATCGGCCATCCGGAGATCGTGAATCGCATCGGCGGCGCTATCCAGATTTTCGACGTGCGCAGCGACGAGGAATATTTCGGCGAGCGGGTGCGGGCCAAACGCGCCGGCGCCGTCCCCGGCGCAATCCATCGCGACTGGACGCACAATCTCGCGCCCGACGGCCGCTTCAAGCCGGCCGCGCAACTGCGCGCGGAATTCGCGGCGCTCGGTCTGCGGCCCGAGCTTGAAATCGCGCCCTATTGTCAGGGCGGCTATCGATCGGCCAACGCATGGATCGCGCTTCGCATCGCAGGCTTTGAGCAGGCGCGCAATTACCTTGGTTCGTGGGGCGAATGGGGCAACCGGCCGGAGTTGCCGATCGAATTTCCGCGGCGCAAGCGCGCGCGCCGCGCCGAATGACCGCGACGATCCTGCTGACCGGCTTCATGCCGTTCGGCGGCGAACGTACCAATCCGTCGTGGCAGGTGGCGGCGAAATTCGATCGCACTACTATCGGCGGCGCCGCGGTGCGCGCGTGGGAATTGCCGGTGAATCTGAAACGGGCCGGACAAGCGCTGGCGGGCGCGATTCAGATGGCGCAGCCCGACGCGATTTTGGGCCTCGGCCAGGCCGGCGGCCGAACGGCGCTCTCGATCGAGCAGGTCGCGATCAACCTGGTTGACCAGCGGCGCACGCGCGAAGCCGGTGGAGCGGTCGGCGGCAAGCCGATAATCGCGGACGCGCCCGACGCCTATTTCACGCGGATTCCGGTCGCCGCGATCCTCCGCGCGCTGGCGCGCAAAGAAATTCCGGCCGAACGATCGTTGAGCGCGGGAATCTTCATCTGCAACGCCGCGATGTACCTGGCGCTGCATACGACCCGCGCCGATCCCGCGATGCCGGTTGGTTTTATCCACCTGCCATACGCCGCGGCGCAGGCCGTTCGTCATCGCACGGCGCCGAGCATGTCGGTCGAGATGATGGCCGCGGGCGTGGAGAGCGCGCTGGGCGTGATCGCGCGGACGCTCGCGCGTCCGCGCGGCCGAGCCGCTACTTGATCGCGACCGCGTTGGGCGGCGAGGCGATACCGCCGCGCAGATGAAGCGGCACGGAGACCAGCATGAACTCCCAGCGGCCGTCGGCGGCGCAATCTTCCGCCAACCTGTCGAGCACGAACTGCTCGCCGAGCGGCAAGCCAAGCAGCGAGAGCGTGCGATAGTGGAGCGCGCCGTCGTCCTTGAAGTCCCACGGCCACGGCTCGACGGCGGGACAATCCGTGCCGATCGCGGCGACCCGGCTGTCCCACATCCAGGCGACGGTGTCGCGTCCGGGGTCGATGCCGCAGGCCTTGAGCGAAAAGATCGGCGCCATCTTGCGTTTGTCCTCCGGCGATGAGGCGAGATAGGCGCCCATCCATCCGGTCCGCACCAGCAAAATCGAGCCGGGCTTGAGTTCGGTCTTCTGCGCGGCGAGCGCGCCTTTCAGATCGTCGAGGCTGTAAACGTCGTTGTTGAGCGGATTGACCGGGCGGCCGGTCCGCGCGCGATGGCGGAAGGCGTCGATCAGCACGCCACGGCCGACGAAGCGGTCGGCCGAGTTATGGATGCCGAGCTTGTCGGAGGTTTTGCTCTCCCCTTCCTTGACGCCGTTGTAAAAGGCCTGTGCGCGCAAATTGCCGACGTGGCCGAGGCCGTCCCACTGGCTGCCTTCCTGGGTGTTATAGGCGTCGAGCAGATCGTCGAAGCCGAGCAGGCTGTAACTCTCGAAGCTCTTCTTCGTGTGATGCACCGGTTCGCGCTCGAACAGGGGAGGGTTGGCGTAGTTGATTGGCGTGTCGAGGCGGAAGACCTTGCCGTTGCGCACCAGCCTGGCCGCATCGACGATTCCCTCCGGCGTCAGGAAGTTGACGCATCCGGCTTCGTCGTCGTCGCCAAAGACGCCCCATTGGAATCCGCGGGAGCGCCTTTTTTTACCGGCAGCTCGGAGAATTTCGGGATTTTATTGAAGTCGATTTTCGGCATCGTCGTGATCTCCCTGTCGGCCGCGCCAGGCCGATTGGGGCCGGGAGGGCGGCGGCCGCGGATCTCGGCCCAGCACGCCACGGGAGGCGCGTGGCTGTCAAGTGCGCGAAGCCGATAGCGTCCGAAGCGTCGATGTGGCAATTTACGCCACGATGGATGAGCAGCCGCGGCCCATTGCAAGCCAGGACCTGCCGTTGAACGATCCCGTTTCCGCGTTGACTTCCAGATGGGTTGGCGCGCTCAAGCTCACGCCGGCGATCGCCGCGATCCTGCTGACACTCGCGATGATGGGCGGCGCGTCGTGCGGGAAATCAATCTTTCCCGAAGCCACCAATTCCGCGACGGCGACCGCGACGATCACAGTTTCGCCAACCGCCGGCCATTATCTTTACAGCTCCAACAATGGCGACGGCAAAGTCGCCGAATTCAGCCGCAACACCAAGACCGGCGCGCTCAGCCTGATCGGATCGGTCGCCGCGGGTTCGACCGGCGGACCGATCGGAATCGCGAACGGCCCCGGCGCCCAGTACGTCTATGCGGCGAATTCGGTTGACGGCAAGATTCAGGAATACAAAGTTCCAGCCGCCAGCGGCAAGCTCACGTCGATCGGCACGATCGCGACGGGCAGCCAGCCGCAGTGGATCGCGGTGAATCCCGCCGGCGCGTATGCGTTTGCCACTAATCAAGGCGCCGGAACGATTTCGCAGTACACGATCAATGCGGCCACCGGCGTCCTGACGGCCAACGGCGGGGCCTTTTCGTCCGTGCTGCTGGCGAAACCGCAAGGAGCGGTCGCGACCAATTCGTATCTGTTCGTGGCGGACAATGTGAACGGCTCGGTCAGCAGTTTTCCGATCGGCGCGACCGGAACGCTTTCCGCTGGAACGACGGCGATCGTCGGCAACGGTCCTGGCGTCAGCTTTCCGACCGCTCTGACGCTCGATCCGGTCACCAATCCGGCGTTGCAACAGGGATATTTGTATGCGGCGGATTCCATAACCGGCTTCGTCTATTCGATCGGCTATAACCTGCTTAACGGGCAACCGGCCTATTTGAATCCCTATCCGTCATCGACGGCGGGACTTGGCGGGATGGCGATCGCGCAACTGGGCGCCAGCGAGTTTCTCTACGTCGCGAATCAGAAACTGACGCCGCCTTCGATTACCGCATTCATCGTGAATTCCGGCGTTTTGACGTTCGCGGCAATCTACCCGGACCCGAGCCTGAACCTGCCCACTGGAATCGCGATCGGTCCGGGCAACAATAATTTGTACGTGGCGAACCAGGGCAACGGCACGATCTCGCAATTCTCGATCAATCAGAGCACGGGCGCGCTCACCTTTACGAAGGTGGTCAACACCGAAAGCGCGACCAGCGCGCCGCTCTATCTGACAATCACCGACTGACCCCGGCGCGGAGTATCCGTCAGAGATTGTGCGGAGTCGGCGTCGCGGTTGACGAAGCCTCGCCCGGCGGTGGATTGACGGGCGTTCCGGACGTGGCTGACGGACTCGCGCTTGGGCTTGCTTCCGGAGCCGGCGCGGCGGGCGTTGCGGCGGCCGCGCTTGGCGGCGCGGCCGAAACGGACGGAGCCGGAGTCGGCGTCGCGGGCGGCGGCGGGGTTGGCGTTGGCGTGGACGGTGCGACGCTCGGGCTGGGTACCGGCGTCTCGGATGGCGCGGGAGTCGCCTCGGGCGTCGCGGCGGCCGGCATCGGCATCAGCGCGGTCCCGACGCCATAGTCGTAAACCAGCTCTCCGCCCTTGTATCCCTGGTAAATAATCGCGCATAAGCCGACCACCGCGGCGATTAGATAAAGCGGACGCGACCCATGCAGGAAGCCGAGGAACTGCACGCCCAGCCGCCACAGCGCCAGGCCGCCGAATACCCACGGCAAGATATCGCCCAGCTCGGCGTGGGTATGCAGGATCTCTTTGGCCGGGCCTTGCACGTTGTTCCAGACGCGATCGGCTTCCCATCCGCCGGTGATATTCGAGCAGGCCGCCGCGCCCGCGCCGAGGATCATCAGGGTCAGCGCCATGTACCGCATCCAGAGCCGCGACGGGAACAGGCTCGCGACCAAATCCGTCAGTACGCCGATCACAATCAGGGCGACGGTGAAGTGATCGACGAACGGATGAAGTTGCATGAGCTTGAGGGTATGGATCAGCGGTTGCATCGGTTCTCCTGCGATTGACGGAACGGGGCGCCGGCGGCTCGGGTCGTGACGCGGCGCAGCGCCGAAAACTTTATTGCAGAGCGATGACGCTCACGCAATTACGCCATCCGCGGGCGAATGGCCGTGGATGGCTCTATCCGGGCGGCGTCAGAATTACGGTTGGAGCCGCCGGACCGACCGGCCGCCGGATGATGGTCGCCGTGCGCTGGCGCGTCGCGCCCCAGAGTTCACCGGTCGCGAGGAACCGCGTGACTTGCGCCGCGTTAATTCCGGTGAAATCCGGCCGCCATGACTCGCTATAGGCGAAATTCCATCGTTTGCTCTCGGATGAAACCGTCGGCGCCGGCGCTTCCTCGACGGCGATCACCGACGCGGCCGAGGCCTCGTTGAGCGGGCGCAGGTTCCGCAAATACCATCGGATTTGCGGCGCGACCGAACCGATGTAGCCGACGGTCGCGATATCGACGGGCAAGCCCGCTTGCGCCGCGCCGGCCACGCCGGGAAGGTCCGGCAGCGTCGCGCCTTCGGTCCGGAAAAGATTGCCGTGGCGCGCCCACGGCGCTTCGGACGGATTGGGAACGCCGTTGATAAAATCGGCGTTAACGCCGGCATAAAGCGATCCCGCGGCGATTACAGCCAGCGGCATCCAAATATATTTCCAGATTTCCGTGCGATGGAGCCAATCAAGACCGATCGCGCCAATCACCGCTGCCGGAACCAGCATCGCGACGATCCGCGCCGGCTCGCGCGCGGGCGTCCATAGACCCCATGCGATCGCGCCGGCCGTCCAGAGCAGGCACCAAAACGCGAAGCGCGAGCGCATCTGGAGTCCTAGAATTATCACGGCGCCAACCACGCCAATCAGAACGATCGAAAACTCGTAAAGCCCTGCCGTTGGCAGATAAAACTTCAATCCGGCTGCGAAACCGGGCCGGCCCGCGCCGGCAATGACGCTATAAGCGGCCGCGCTCAGCCGGTCCGGCGCGAATCCGTCATGCAGCGCCAGCCGCGAGGCCGCCCAAGCCGCCGCCGCCGCGAGAATCACGGTCGCCAGATGCGCGCCGTAGCGGTCAAGCCAGACCTGGATACGAAGCTTGAGGTTGCGGACGGTGAGTGCGTCCCAGATGCCCAGCGGGACCAGCGCGGCGGCGAAAATCGCGACTGTCGCGAGACCGCTCACATCGGCCGCCGCCGTCAGCCCGCCCGCGACTCCCAGCATCGCGGCCCGCCGCCGGCTCGGATTTGCCCGCAGCGCCATGAAGATACTGATCGTCGCGAGCGCCAGCGCCGCACCCGCCAAGGCCGGCGCCGCCGATCGCGAGTACCACGTGAGCGCGGGCGATAGCGAGAACATCGCGGCAAGGCCGAGCGCGCCCGCCCGTCCGACGTAATGGCGCATCTCGAACGCCATCGCGATTAACAGCAATCCCGCGAGCGCGTATATCGTTCGTGCGGCGCAATCGCCCGCGCCGGTGAAATTGAACAGGCCAGCCGTGAGCGCGTCGATCCATCCCGCCCCGCCCGGATACGCCGCCACCGGCACGTGCGGGCCGATTCCGGCAAGATTGAACGCGGCGATCGCGTGCCGCGCCTCGGCGCCGTCGAGCGGGCGCACTCCAAGGCCGAGCAATCGCGAGCCGAGCGCGTATAGGGTAATCAATGACCACCCTAGATGTTCGACCGTCACGACCTGCAACGGCCGTTCGAGGCGCTCGCGGCCGAGGTCGCGCGAGTGTTCGCGATGCGGCGGGGCGGCCGTCCCCTGCACGCTTTCGCCCGGTTCAAGACCCAGCCGCCATTCGCTTCCGTGTTCCTGTGATTCCGCACTGGCCACGTCCGAAACCGCTATTTGCCGCGCGCATCATTGTCAACTGACAGGTGGCGCCGGGCAGCCCGCGGCGCAATCCGCCGGCAACCGATCGGTAACCGGAAATTAGCGGCGAAAACGCGGCGAAGGCTTGAGCCGCGCGGCGAGGCGGCTATGCTGAACCATCCGGAAGCGGGGCGATGGACTCGAATACGATCGTAGTGCGGCGGCTGACCAATGGGACGATCGCGTTCCTGCTGATCGCCGTATTCATCGCCCTGTTCTTCGCTTACGAGCGGCATGGGGTGAAGTTGCACGCGCAGCGGCTGCACGTTTCGGTTCGCAACCTGCCCTATTACGCGTTCTGCTCGTTCATGCGGATGCTCGTGGCGTATGGCTTTTCGCTGGTCTTCGCGCTGGTTTACGGCCTTTTGGCGGGGACCAACCGCGCCTACGAAAGGGTCCTGATTCCCGCGATCGATATCGCGCAGTCGGTGCCGGTGGTCGGCTTTTTTCCGGCCGCGATCTATTTCTTCGTCTCGCTGGCGCATGGCGGCCGGATTGGCGTCGAGATGGCGGCCGTGTTCCTGATTTTCACCAGTCAGGCCTGGAATATGGCGCTCGGCGTGTATGAGGCCGTCCGCACCCTGCCGACCGATTCGGTCGAGGCGCTCGAGGTTTTCGGCGCCAGCGGATGGCTGAAACTGCGGCGTTTGCTGATTCCCGCCTGCGTGCCAAAGCTGGTTTACAACTCGATTCTTTCGTGGGTCAGCGGCTGGTACTACATCATCGCCTGCGAAATTATCACGGCCGGCCCAGCCCACTATCAATTGCCCGGTCTCGGCAGCTACCTGATGACGGCGGCGGACAAGGGCCGCAGCGGCGAGATTATCGCCGGACTGCTGACGCTGCTCGCGATCATCATCTTGATGGATGCGATCATCTGGCAGCCGCTTTCGCTGTGGGCGGAACGTTTCCGCTACGAGTTCGCCGCCTCGAGCGAGCCGATCCGGTCGCTTGGGATGCTCGATGCGCTCGGCTCGATCGGTCCCTCGGTTTTGCGGCTGATTCAGACCGTCACCCGGCCGCTCGCACGCGCGATCCGCGGCGCATTCGTATCGGCGCGGCCATTCAATCCGGCCGAGCATCCGGCGCTCGGCCGCTTCAGCCGCTGGATCAAAGTCGCGATGCAGGCGGCGATTTTTTTCTTCATCGCGTGGGGGTTGATCGACGGCGTAATCGCGCTGACCCGCACCCTGATCCGTCCCTGGCCGGCCGAGGTGCGCCAGATTCCGCTGGCGACGCTGGCTTCGTTCGGGCGAATCGTGCTCGCCTACGCGATTTCACTGGCGTGGACCGTGCCGTGCGCGATCGCGGCGAGCGAAAGCCAGCGCTTCGCGCGCCGGCTCGCGCCGATCGCCGAGATCGTCGGCTCGATGCCGGCGACGGCGCTGTTCCCGCTGATCGTGCTGTTCGTGATCAAGCTCACCGGCGGCATGAACCTGGCGTCGATTCTGCTGATTATCACCGGGATGCAATGGTATCTGCTGTTCAACCTGCTCGCCGGCGTCAGCCAGGTGCCGGCCGATTTGAAGGAGGCGGCGCGCTCTTTCGGCCTGAGCCGCGCGGCCACTTGGCGCAAGCTGACGCTGCCGGCCGTGCTGCCCTCGCTGATCACCGGCAGCATCACGGCGTGGGGCGGCGGATGGAACGCGCTGATTCTTTCGGAATATTTCGTCTATCGCGAGCGGACCTACCAGGTCTTCGGTCTTGGCGCGCTGCTCGACGACGCGACGTACCGGACCGACAATTCCCTCATGATTCTGCTGAGCCTGCTGTCGATGGTTTTGATCGTGATAGTCTTGAACCGGGTCGTCTGGCGCCGTTTGTACGACTTTGCCGCCGACCGCTACCGGATTGAATATTGAGGGGGCTAATACCTTCGATGTGTAACCCGGACCTTTCCGACCCATGGCCTTGCTGGAACTCAGGAACGTTTCCAAAAGCTTTCCGCACGCGGCCGGCATTTTGCGCGTGCTCGACAATATTTCGTTCACGGTCGAGCACGGCGAATTCGTCGCCGTGGTCGGGCCGTCGGGATGCGGCAAATCGACCATGCTGCGCATCATCAACGGATTGATGCCGCCGAGCTCGGGACAAGTGCTCTATCGCGGCCGGCAGATCGACGGCATCAATCTTGATTGCGCGATGGTCTTTCAGTCGTTCGCGCTGATGCCGTGGCTGACGGTGAAGGCCAACATCGAACTCGGCCTCGAAGCGCGCGGCATCGCGCCCGACCAACGCGAAAAGCGCGCGGGCGTTTATATCGACAAGGTTGGCCTCGACGGCTTCGAGGAAGCCTATCCGCGCGAGCTTTCCGGCGGCATGAAACAGCGGGTCGGCCTCGCGCGCGCGCTCGCCGTCGAACCGCAACTGCTGCTGATGGACGAGCCCTTCTCCGCGCTCGACGCCCTGACCGCGATCACGCTGCGCGAAGAATTGCTGGACATCTGGCAGTCCGCCGACATGCCGGTGCATAACATCATTATCGTGACGCACATTATCGAAGAGGCGGTCGAACTCGCCGACCGGATTCTGGTGCTGGCGTCCGGGCCGGGCCGTCTCGTGGCCGATCTCAAAGTCAATCTGCCGCGTCCGCGCGATCGCCGCAAGGAGGCGTTCAACGCATTGACGGACAAGGTGTTTTCGTTGATCGAGGAGCGCGCCTGATGGCCTACTCGCCGATCAACCCGATTCCCGACTGCCAACTGACCTGGGTTTTCGGCCTGCTCGAAACGCTTGACGATCGCGGCGGACGCGACGACGGCTACAAAATCGCGCGCGACCTGAATTTCAAATTCGGCGATCTGCTCAAGGTAATGAAAACCGCCGAGATCCTCGGCTTCGTCTCCACGCCCGACGGCGACGTCGTGCTCGAGCCGCTCGGCAAGCAGGTGATCGAGAGCGAGATCAATCAACGCAAACTGATCGTGCGCGAGCGGCTCAAGTCGCTCGGCTTGTTCGCCTACCTGGTGCGCCTGTTGCGGGCGCAGGAGGATCGTTCGTTGACCAGGGAGGTGGTGCTCGAGCATCTGGCGATGCTCCTGCCGAACGATCCGCCCGAAAAAATGTTTTCGACCGTCGTCAATTGGGGACGCTACGCCGAGCTTTTCGGCTATAACAAGGACGAAGACCGTTTCTATCTCGATCAGGATTGATCGGATGGAACGGTTCGCAAAATTTCTCGCGGAGGCCAATCGTCATGCAGTCCAACCCTGAAACCATCGTCAGCGATTTCTGCAAAGCCTGGGCGCGCCTCGACCTTGATGGGGTCATGGGCTTTTTCGCCGATGACGCGGTCTATCACAACATCCCGATGAAGCCGGCGTCCGGCAAAGACGCGATCCGTAAAACGATCGAGGGCCTGCTCAAGGGCGTGAAATCGATCGAATTCAAAATCCTGCACAGCGCGGTCCACGGCAACGTCGTGATGAACGAGCGGGTCGATTCGTTCGACGCCGGCGGCAAGCATATCGCACTGCCTGTGATGGGCGTGTTCGAGATCGACGGGCACGGCAAAATCAAAGCCTGGCGTGACTATTTCGATCTCGAAATGTACATGAAGCAGTTGCGCTAGGCGCGCGGGCCGGCGGCTTCGCGGAGACGCGGGATGGCTACACGGGTCGCCCATGCGATAATCGGGGCCGCCGGACATATCGACCACGGCAAAACCGCGCTGGTGCGCGCGCTCACCGGACAGGAGACCGATCGCCTCAAGGAAGAGCGCGAGCGCGGCATCTCGATCGATCTCGGCTTCGCCTGGTTTGAACTGCCCGGCGGCGCGCGCGCCGGCGTAATCGACGTTCCCGGCCATGAACGGTTTATCCGCAACATGCTGGCCGGCGCCCACGGCATCGATCTCGCCCTTTTCACCGTCGCGGCCGACGACGGCGTGATGCCGCAGTCGGAGGAGCATCTCGACATCCTCCATCTGCTCGGCCTTCAGCGCGGCATTTTCGTAATCACCAAGGCCGACCTTGCCGATCGCAAGCGGCTGGACGAGGTGCGCGAAGAAATCGAACTGCTCGCCGAGGGCACCGCGCTGGCCGGCGCCCCGATAATGGAGGTTTCGGCGCAGACCGGCGCCGGAATCGAGAAATTGCGCGCCGAGATTGTCAACCGGCTCGACGGCTTCGAAGCGCGCCGCCCGACCGGCCTGTTCCGCCTGCCGGTCGATCGCGCCTTCGTAATCAAAGGACACGGCGCGGTCGTTACCGGCACGGCGATGGGGGCCGAGGCGCAAGTCGGCCAGCGGATGCGCGTGCTGCCGGCCAACGCCGAGGCGCGGGTCCGCGCGATACAGGTGCACGGCGAAACGGTCGAGCGCGCCGGCGTGTGCCAGCGCGTCGCGCTCAATCTTGCGGGCGTCGAACGGGTCGAACTCAAGCGCGGCGATGTCGTCGCCGACGAGCGGCTCGATTTCGCCACCACGCGGCTGGATGCGCGGATCGAGCTCCGGCCGGCCGCCAAACGGCCGCTGCGCAACCAGCAGCGCATTCGGTTTTATCTCGGCGCGGCGGAAACCCCCGCGCGCGTGATCGTGCTTGAAGAGCCGGGCGAGATCGCGCCGAAAAAATCCGCGATCGCCCAGCTCGTGCTCGACCATCCGATGGTCGCGCTGGCGGGCGACCGCTTTGTGCTGCGCGACGAAACCAACGTCCGCACCATCGGCGGCGGCGCCGTGCTGAATCCGCTCGGACGCCGTTCGCGCAAGCCGCTCGGCGCCTACGTGAGCAACCTTGCGGCGCTCGCCGGCGGCTTCGGCGCGGACGCCGCGGCGGCGATGCTCGAATTGCGCGGCGAACTGGCGACGCCGCCGGCGCGCCTCGCGATGCTCTTCAATATCCCCGAGCCGGAGGTCCGCGCGGCGCTCGCCGATCGGCGTTTCGTCCGCCTGACGCTGGGCGACGAGGAGGGCTTCACCACGGCGGCGCGATGGGACGAGCTCAAACGTTTCGCCGCGTCCGCGCTCGCGGAGCATCATCGCGCCAATCCGCTCGCGCCCGGAATGGAGATGGAGGCGATGCGCGAGCGGATGCCGTACGAGATCGCGCCGCGCGCCTTCCGCGCCCTGCTTGATCGTCTGTGCCGGGAAACCGGAATCGTGCGCGAAGAGAGCGTGCTGCGCCTGCCGGCGCATCGCGTGCGGCTGGGCGGCGAGGCCGGGCAGGCCGGCGAACGGATCGAGCGCATCTTGAGCGACGCGCGCTTTCAGCCGCCCGATCTGGCGCAGCTTGCGGCGGCGCTCGGTCCGGACGGCGCCAATCAGGCGCGGCTGCGCGCGGTGCTGGCGGCGATGGAGCGCGAGGGGCGGGTCGTGAAGGTCGCGGCCGACTTTTATTTCGCGCGCGCGGCGGTGGACGCGGCGCGCGACCTGATGGCGCGGCGCATCGCGGCGGACGGTCAGATTACCGCCGCGGTTTTTCGCGACCTGCTGGGCGCGTCGCGCAAATTTTCGATCGCGCTGCTCGACTATTTCGATCGTTCGGGCGTGACGCTTCGCGTCGGCGACGTCCGCAAGCTGCGGGCCGCGCGTTAGGACCGCCGCCCGCCGCCGCGGCGGATCGCCCGCGGCGGCTCGAAGCCGATCGGCCGGACGCTGGCCGCGCTCCATCGCGCGCCCGTTTCGAGCGCGATCGCTTCGTCGAAATCCCGCGCCGAAATTGGTCCGGGCGGCGTGCGGCCCGCCGCGATTCGGGCGGCGTTCAGGATGACGTTGTGAATTTCGCCGCCGCTCAAATCGATCGCGGCGAGCCGATCGATCTCGACGTCGCGGGCGAGGCTGGCGCGGCGCGGCAAAAGTTTGCGCCAGATCCGCTCGCGCATCGCGGCGGTCGGCCGTTGGAATTCGACTTTGATCGCGATGCGCCTTTCGAGCGCGGCGTCGAGCGCCAGCTTGCGGTTGGTGGCGAGCACGCAAACGCCCTCGAATTTTTCGATCCGTTCGAGCAGGATGTTGACCGCGCGCGTTTCCCAGGAATGGATCGCGCCCTCCCGGCGGTAGAACATCGCGTCCGCTTCGTCAAAGAACAGGACCGCGCCGGATGCGGCGGCGTCGGCGAAAATGCGCACGATATTTTTCTCCGTTTCGCCCACCCAGCAATTTTCCAACTCGGCGTAATTCACGCGGATAATCGGACGGCCGAGTTCGTACGCCAGCGCCTCGGCGGCGGCGGTCTTGCCGACTCCCGGCGGTCCCGCGAACAGCATCGTCATCCCCCGTCCGTAGCTGAAGCGTTCGCCGAGTCCCCATTCGTCGAACAGCAAGGGCCCGTTGCGCATCTGCGCAAGCGCCAGCTCGATCGCGCGTCTGGCGCCGTCGCCGAGCACGAGTTGGTTCAGCCGCATCGTAGGCCGCTCGCCGCGGTTCTGGGCGGTGCGGACGCGGCGGGCGGGCACGCCGAAGCGTTCGAGCGCCGCCGGCGCCAGTTCGAACTCGCAGCTTCCGAGCGTCGCGTCGTCTTCCAGCGCCGGGCCGCCCGCCCGTCCGCCGCAAACGCGCGCGAAACCCTCGGCGCGGAGCCGCGCGCGTCCGCCGAGCAGCCGCAGCGCGTGGCGGATTTGCGGAATCGATTCGCTGGCGCTTTGCGCCAGGCCGTCGCCGGAAAAAAGATCGTCGCCCGCTTCGGCGAAGCCCAATTCCTTGCCGATCAGAAGAATGACGATGTGCGCTTCCGCATCGTCAAGCTGTGCGTGGCGCAAACGCCATAGCGGTAATTGCCGATTGTAGTCCAGGGTTCGCCACAACACGGACGCGGCGCGGCGCACCTGTTGGTTGCAGCGATCGAGATCGCCGCGATGGGCGAAATGACGGGCGGTTTCGAGCGCCGATTTTCGTTCGCGCAGCGCCTCGAACAGCGGATGCGTCCGGTCGAGCATTTCGTCCTGGCCGCGCACCGGGAGCGCCGCGCGCGCGTCGCGGTCAATCAGCGCCGACTTCAAGGCGATCGCGGCGCGGGGTTGATCGCCGAAGGGGCCGAAGGTTTCGATTTCGATCAAACCTTCGCGGATCAGGCGTCCCTCCGAATCCAGGGCGCGCGCCATCCTGAGCCGTTCCGCGACGCCGCCGGCGCTTGCCGCCAGCATCTCCGCGCACGGCCCGAACGTGGCCATGCCAAGTTCCTTCAGCGCGACCAGCAATGCGACTTCGCGCTCGGCGCGATTCAGCCGGCATCGCCTGAACAATGCGGGCAGTGCAACCGCGCGGCCGCGGCTGCTCGACTCGATTCGTTCGTGCAAGCGCGCCGCGATCGACGCGGCCATCCGGCGCAATTCCCGGCCGTGCGCCGGCGCCGCGGCGCGCAGCTCGCTGAGCAGCCAGGCGCATTCGAGCAATTCGGCATCGGAGCGGAAAGGCTTCGCCGGCTCGGACAAAATCCTGCGCGCGGCGTCGATCAATTTCAGACGATTCGCTTCATCGGGCATCGGCATACTCCTCAAGTCGGGTCGAAAAGGCGGGCGACCGTCTTGCTGATGCCGATGATTTAACCGGTGGATGTGACAACCGTTGTCGCAAAGCCGTACAATCGCGAATTCAACGCCCGCCAAAGGAGACCGATGCGGATGACACGGGGCCATCGCCAGCCTACGTATCCAGCGGCAATCAACTTCGCAAAGATAGTCTATGGCCTCTTTTTAACGCCCATAGGCATCTCGTTTGCCCATCTCCAAAAGCGTTTCGATCTGTCCGAACGGACCGTGATGCGTTACGCGGACGAGCTGGCCAAAAACTTGAAGGACGATGTCGGCCGCCCGATCGTCGAAATTTCCGGCACGGGCGAAAACCGGCGCTTGCGGCTGGTCGGCGCGGGGATGCGCTCCGAAGGGACGGCCTACCAGGCGGCGTCGCTGTACTTCGCGTTCCGCACGCTGGAATTTCTGAGCAAGACGGTAATCGGCGAAGGAATCGAGCATTTTTGGGACGAGGCGCTCAAGACCCTGAAGACGCCCGCGCAATTGCGCCTGAGGGATATCGAGCGCAAGTTCCACGTCGTGCCCTACGCGCCCAAAGATTATGCGCCGCACGAGGACAAGATCGACCGGATCATGCGGGCGCTGCTGATGCAGTGGCGGCTCAAACTGATTTATCGGCGGGTGGGCGGCGGCGCGCCGCGCGACCATCGGTTCGCGCCTTACACGCTGGTCGAATATCGCGGCGGACTTTATCTGCTGGGCCGCAGCGACCGCGGCAAGGACGTAATTTATCTTGCCGTCGAGCGAATCGAATCGGCGGAGTTCGATTGTGACGATAAGGGCGATCCGATCCATTTCGCCCTGCCGCGCGGCTATAAACCCGAGAAATATACCGACGGCGCTTTCGGCCTGATTGACGGGCCGATCACCGAAGTCGAATTGCTGGTGCGCAGCGACGACTCGCTGCCCTATCTCAGCAGCCGCGCGATCCATCCGACGCAGCGCTTCGTCAAGCGCGGCGACGGGCGCACCGTTTTGAAAATGCGGGTGCGCGGCACGACCGAACTGCGCAACTGGATAATGAGTTTCGGGCCGTGGCTGGAAGTGCTTAAACCGGTCGAATTGCGGGCCGAAATCGCGCAACTCCATCGCGAGGCGCTGGCCGCCTGCGAGCTTCCCGCCGAGCCGCGCGCAGGGCGCGGCTCGGTCGCGACCCGTTGAGCCGCGTGAAGGGCCGGCGCTAAACTCCTTCGCGATGGCTGTCACGGACGACGCCAATCCGACGCGTCAGGAGCTGATCCGCCTGACCGCGCGCTGCAAGGCGGCGGGTTGAGCCGGAAAGCTGGGTCCGGCGGACCTGGAGGCGGTTCTGTCGCGTCTGGATTTCGGGAATCGGCCCGAAGTGCTTGTCGGTATCGCTACCGGCGACGACGCGGGCGTGTATCTGCTGCGCGACGATTTGGCGATCGTCAACACCGTCGATTTCTTCACGCCGGTCGTGGACGATCCGTTCACCTACGGACAGATCGCGGCGGCCAACGCCCTATCCGATGTTTACGCGATGGGCGGCGAGCCGCGGACGGCGCTCAACCTCGTATGCTGGCCGCAATCCGGTTTGCCGGCCGAGATGCTTGCCGAAATCCTGCGCGGCGCAATCGCGAAAGCGGCGGAGGCCGGTGTCGCGATCGTCGGCGGGCATAGCGTGGCCGACGAGGAAGTGAAATTCGGGATGGCGGTGACGGGCGTGATCGATCCGCGCCGGATTATTCGCAACGTCGGCGCGCGTCCGGGCGACGCGCTCGTGCTGACCAAGCCGCTCGGCACGGGAATCCTGATGACCGCCTTCAAACGCGACGCGCTGCCGCCCGAACAATACGCCGCGGCGGTCGCCGCGATGGCCGAGCTGAACGCGGCGTCCGCCCGCGCGATGCTCCATTACCATCCGCACGCCGCGACCGACGTGACCGGCTTCGGGCTTGCCGGGCACGCGATGAAGATGGCCGACGGCAGCGGCGTCACCCTGCGAATCGAGGAATCCGACCTGCCGCTGCTGCCCGGCGTGCTCGAATTGATCCGCGAAGGCATGATTCCGGGCGGCGGCCGGCGTAATCGCGAGTTTTACGGGCCGCACGTATCGATCGCCGATGAAGTCGCCGACGAAATGGCCGAGGTCGTGTTCGATCCGCAAACTTCAGGCGGATTGCTGATTGCGCTCGCAGCGGAGGAGGCGGAAGCGCTCGCGGCGGAGCTTCAGCGCGCCGGCAATTCCGACGCCCGAGTTATCGGACAGGTGGCGGAGCGGGGCGCTTTCGCGATCGAAATAGTCTAGAGCGCATTTAGCCAGTCTAGTCATTTCTTGAGTAAATTAAGCTCGATTTTTGTCGGCATGGATGGACTCCGACTTAGATTGGCGAGTCGCACTTTGCAATCTCGTTCAACGACGATCAGTTGCAGGAGCGATACAAGCCGCAATTGATTCTGTAAATTTGCGCTAATTACACGGATGAACGGATCACCGGTCGATTCGATATTTCTTAAGCGAAGAGCGCCAATTCTCGCTTAATATGCGTCAAAGCTGGATTTTAGATGATCGGTCGATAAATCGGAACGGTTACAGACTTTCAACTTGATACGGCACGTGCGTTGCAAAAGATGGCTCTTCGGCTTATCTAGTTCTAGTGGAGGAGAGTCATGAATCGACCGGAGACTCGACTATCTGAGCGATGCCGGCCAGCGTATTTGGCCGGATTCGCGACATTGGCAATTTGTTTCCTGGCTGCGAGTTCGGCGTTGGCCGGGGGCGTGTCCCATCCGAATCTCATCAAGCGCAACACTTGCAGCGCGTCCGACTACGGCGCTGTCTGGGTGACGGTCAGCGACGTTCAGGCGCACATGGGAAAGAGCGGATGGGTCGATTTGACGCCGGCGTTGGCGACGGCGCCGATGCAGGTCAATCTACTCGACGCCACCTCGACCGACTGCTTCCTCGCCTCGCTCGGCTACACCTCGGGATTGCCGGTGGGCCGTTATCAGCAGATTCGCATCATGCTTTGGGACAACGTCGGACCCGGCAAAGGCCGCGGCAAAGGTAATGGTAAAGGCAAAGGCGGCGGTTCAGTGACGCCTCCGGCGACGAATAACTGCTCGTCGGTTGGAACCTACGATTGCGTGCAGCTCGCCGACGGCAGCTTTGATCCGTTGTTCGTCAATGCCGAGACGCATACCGGCTTGCGCATTCCGCCCGGACAGATCGCCCGCGGCGGCTTGGACGTCACCACCGGCGAAGTGCTCGACCTCGATTTGGATTTCGACGTCTGCAGCTCGGTGGTCGAAGCCGGCCATAGCGGCAAGTTCATGCTCAAGCCCGTGCTTAATCATGGCGAGGCTGACGTGAGTCCGCTCCTGAACGGCACGGTCGATGTGGGAACGAACAACTCCGGAACCATCACGTCGAACGCCAATTTGCCGGTGCCCGGCGCCAACGTCTATCTTGAAAGCCAGACGCCGGCCAACGGCGTGACGATCTATCCGCCCACGACGCCAACCACCGCGCCGGTCGAAAACCTGGTCGCCACCACGACCACGTTCGCGGACGGCGGCTTCGCCTTCTGCGCGCCCGCCGTTGGCACGTATGAAATCGTGAGCGACGCCGATCCGATGCCTAACGACACCAACGCATCGAACGCGACAATCACGACTGCTGTGGATATGACCTTGGAAGGCGCGACTGCGGGCACGATTCCGTTGCTTGATGACAGTACGAGCGCGGCGCTGCTCGAATCCACCTTCACGACGGCGAATACGACGACGCCGCCCGGCGCCGGCGACCTGATCACGTTTGGCGGAACGCAGCCCTTCACCAACGCCTCGAGCGTCTCGGTGCAGGCGGTCGTGCCGCCGCTTGCCGGCACGCTGCCGATGTTGGCGAATGGCGCGGCGTTGCCGGTGGTCGCCACCGCGTCTTCTCCGGCGGTTGAAGACTGCCCGAACATCACGCCGGCTCCGACCTGCCCGACCGGCACGAACTGCGCCTGCTTCACGCTCGCGCTGCCGAACAGCAATCCTGTTATCGGCGCGGCAGGTGGAACGTACGCGGCCCCGGCTGCAAACCCGCCCGCCTACTCCGTTGTCGGCGCGGCGTCGCAGCTCAACGGCAGCGGAACGGCGGAATGCGATCCGTCGGCGTTAATCACCAACCCGGCGGTACCGATCGCGCTGGCCACGAATCCGTTCTTTCCGCCGCCGCCGCTGCTGGCGTTCACCGGATGCGATTGATCGGTTAACCACGGCTCTTTGCTGACATCAACGGCGGCGGAATCTCCGGATTCCGCCGCCGTTGCTTTTGGATTAAATGATCGAAAGGTTCGCGCGCCCGACACGGCCGCCGTCTGCGATTGGCGTCAATCGGCCAGTTGCGTGCTCCACTCGTCGAGCAGCGCATAGCCGACCGCCAGCAGCGTCGGACCAAGGAAGACGCCGATAAATCCGAATGCGAGCGCGCCGCCGAGCACGCCGAACAGCACGATCAGGAACGGCGCGCCGCCCGTCCGCGCGATCAGGTAGGGCTTCAGCACGTGGTCGACCAGGCTGCCGCTGATGGTCATCCATGCCGCCAGAAAAATCGCCCACGCGTGCTGGTCCTGGAAATAGAGCCAGATCGCCGCGGGACCCCACAGCAGCAGCGGACCCATCGGCACGAACGCGAGGATGAAGGCGCCGAACCCGAGCAGCGGCGCTCCCGGCACGCCGGCGATTAAAAAGCCCAGCCCGCCGAGCGCGCCCTGAATCAGCGACGTGCCGATCACGCCGTAAACCACGCCCCTGACCGTATCGTGCGCGACCGTCAGCAGATGCTCGCCGCGCGCGCCGGCAAGCTGAATCGCAAGGTTGCGCAGGCGGGCGGCCGCGGCTTCGCCGTCGCGAAACAGAAAAAAACAGATCAGCAGGCTCAGCGTGATATCGAGCAGGCCGTGCCCGATCGCTTTGCCGAGATCGAGCGCATACTCGCGCAGCGGTTTGACAAGCGCGTGGACCGCGTCAGCGCGCGCGGCGGGATCGGTCGCGAGGCGATTGAGGTAGTCATGAAGATGGAAGCCCAGCACCGGGATGTCGCTGATCCAGGCCGGAGGTTCGCGCGGACCCTGCTCGAAGCCGTTGCGAATCACGCTGGCCACGGCGCTTACGTTTTCCGCAAGGCCGTTGCCGACGGCGACGAAGGGCGCAACGATGACCGACGCCAGCGCCAGCGTCATCACCAGCGCCGCGAGCGTCGCGCGGCCGCCCATCAGGATGGTCAGCCGGCCGAACAGCACCCAGGTCGAAAACGTCAGGATCGCCGCCCAGAGAATCGCGGTGGCGAAAGGCAGCAGCACCAGCGCGCATCCGGCGACCACCAGCGCGAGAATCGCGATCGCGATGACCGTGTGGATCATCTGCGCGGCCGATTCGCCTTTGGTCGAGGGTGGTTGCTGGCCGGCGGGCGTTGGCGCTCCGGGCGCCGCGGCGGCCGTCCGGTGGGTTTTGCTCGCCTTGGACACGCAGGCCAAGCCTGTCATCGCGTGCGGCCGTTGACAACCATTTTGGCGTCATCGCGCGGCCGCGGCGGCGCCGAGATGCGCGGGCGTTATCGCGGCGCGGGCGGAAGCGGCGGTGGTTTCGCGATAGCGAGTTCGGCCGGACTGAACCCGACGACCATCAGGCGCATGAACCGGTCGCCGCGCGGCTGCGCGCCGAGCCGATGCGGGTACGGAAAATAGACGGGATTCCCGGCTGCCTGGTACAGCCGCGCGAGCGACGCGAGGGCGTCCCACGTGCCGACCACACCCACGCCGACCGCATCGTTCGGCAGCGGTCCCAGAAACAGGCCGTTCGAGGTGCGCGGATCGGGATCGTTCGCGGTATGCGCCGGCAGCAGCCCCGCTTCCTCCGCACGCATCGGCGTCAACCGCGCGGCGGAGCGGTTCGCCGCGAGCCATCGTTGTCCCGCCGCGAGCATCTGCGCGAAGCGCTGCGCATCCGATCGGCGCTCCATCGCAAGCGCGCCAACGCCCCGCCATCGCGCCAGATCGGAATCCGGCAGACGGTAAATCGCGACGCCGCCGCGGCTTTCGGATTCGATTCCGAGCGCGTCCAGCAGTGGCCTCCATGCGGAAAGATCGCGCTCGTCGATAATGATCGCGCGTACCTGATGGTTCGCCGCGAAGACGTGGAACTGATCCGCAAAATCGGGAATCACGCTCTGCCGCAGCATCGCGTTGACCGCCGGCCAGCTTTGAAATTCGCGCGGCGTGATGCTGGTCCATCCGCCCGCCATCCGGAAATACATCCCGGATAGCGCCTGCCAGAGCATGCTTGGACCGCGCGCGCCGTAGGGCAGCGCGACGACGATTTCGCCCGGCCGCAGCGTCTGGCGATCTCCGCCGTTTGCGAAAAACGCGGGCAAATCGACCGGCGTGGCGCGGGCGACGCGCCCCGGACTTGGCGCCATGAAGAGCGCGATCGCGGCGAGCGCGCCGATTTTCGCGCCGCGTCCGACGTCCGCATCCGCGAACCAAAGCGCCGCGACGATCGCCAGCGCGAGATCGGCATAAATTGCGAAGCGCGCGGGAAGCGCGTTGTCGATGAGCGGCAGGTGGCGCGCGATCTTCCACGGCATCGGAATGGTTTCGGCGCCGGCCAGATGCAGGCGCGGACCGAGCGCCGCCACGGCGGCGATTGCGGCGCTCCAAACCAGCACGCGGGCGCGCGTTTCCCCGCGATGCGCCCGCAGGTGAAGAATCGCGATTACGATCAGCGGCAGGCCGAGGTAGCCGCAGGTATCGACCATCCGGCCCGGAAACCGATGCGAAAGATCGGCGAGCGGCGGCAGTTGGCCGATCCAGTTTGACGGAGTCGGAACAATAAAATTGAGCAGATCGGCCGAATAGGCGCCGGGGGAATTGATCGCCGAACGCGGATGGCCGGGGCGGAAAAAAAAGTGGATATACGGCGAAACCGCCGCGCCGGCAATCGCGTATGCGGCGGCGAGCGGCGCCGCCAGCGCGCGAATCCGCGCGCGGCCGGCGTTATCGCCGAGCCGGTAGCCGAGCGCGATCGCGATCGCGCCGAAGAAGGTCAGCGTGGCGATAATTTCGAGCGAAATCAGAAACGTCGCGGCGAGCGTCGCCGCCAGCGCGAGCGCGAAGGCGGCCGCGCCAAGCTCGCCGTCCAGTCGGCGGATCGCAAGATGGACGGCGAGCGGAATCGTGAAGATCAGAATCAGCACCAGATGCGCGCTGAGCTCGACCAGCATATATCCCGAAAAGGCGAAGATCGCGCCGCCTGCGAAGGCCGGCAGCCATCGCCCGCAAATTCGCCGGCAGAGCAAAAACGCGGTCCATCCGGCCAGCGCCGGAGCGAGCACGCACAGCAGGTTGTACGACGCCACCGGGCCGAAGCGCGTGGTGATCGGCGCCGCGGCGAACGCGGCGAGCGGCATCCCGGTGGTCCAGGTGAGGTTGAAACCGGCCGGCGCCCACAACAGATCGGTGACGAAGGGATTCAAATGATGCGCGAGCGCGTGCGGCCACCATACGAGGAACCACATGTAGACCGTCGGATCCTCGCTGACGCCGATATACGCTGATGAAGGATGGGCGAGCACGGCGCGGCCGAAGAGCGTCGCCGAGACGGCGAAATAGATGGCGAAGGCGGCCAGGCCGAAGCGATCGCGGCGCGGAAAGTGCTTGGTGGTCAATCGGAGTCACCTGCAATAGGCGTGGACGCGGCGCTCGCGCGCCGGATTGCGCCTCAGCTTAAACCGCCGCCGCAATCGCTCCAAGCGCGGACGGCGTACCGCGAGCGCCATCCGCGCGAAAAAATGCGACGCTCGCATGCGAATCTCGCGGAGGCGCCGAAAGAGAGTAAGATCGGTCACTCGATGGAAACTGAAACCGAGCTGGTGCGGCTGCTGGAGACGCTTTACGCGTCGAAAAATCCGACCCGGCGCTGGCTGCATTGCACGCGGCGCGATTGGATCGTCGCCAAATTGCAGGAGCGCGCTCGGGCCGGAGCGCGGCGCGCGCTGGAAGTCGGTTTCGGCGCCGGAGTCTATCTTGACGCGCTGGCGCGGATCTTCGCGGAGGCGACCGCGACCGACGTCGCCGATGGAAATCTGCGGCACGCCGCGACGCTTGCGGCGCGCCATCCGAATCTCGCTCTTTTGCGCGACGATATCCTCAAAACCGCGCTGCCCGAGCACGCCTTCGACGTGATCCTTTGCAGCGAAGTGATCGAGCATTTTCCGGATTCCGCCGGCGCGCTCGCCGCCATGCGCCGCCTGATCGCGCCGGGCGGAACCTTGATTCTTTCCACGCCGCAGCGTTACAGCCTGCTCGAAATCGCGTGCCGGGTCGCGCTGATGCCCGGCGTGATCGAGCTGGTCCGCCGGATTTACGGCGAAGCGATATTTGAAACCGGCCATATCAATTTGCTGACGGCGCGCGCTGTCAACGAACAGATCGTTGGCGCCGGATTTCGCGTCCGCGAGCGATTCAGCAGCGGGATGTATCTGCCGATCGTCGCCGAGTTCGGCGGCGAAAGCGGCCTCAGGCTGGAGCGATGGCTCGAAAACCGGGCGCGCGGCGGGCGTATGGATTGGATGCTCTGGACGCAATATTACGTCGCCGAACCGATGTGATGGCCGCCGGCGTCATCCCGGCGGCGGACTCAATTTGAGCAGCACGCGCGACCCGGCCGAATCGACCGGCGCGGATTCGAGAAGCGGCGCGTAGCAGGCTCGATTGGCGGGAGCGGCGGCCATGAAATCGGACTTGCGCGCGACGACGAAACGCGGCGCATCGGGGCCGCAGCGCAGG
>JAJXZF010000031.1 GCA_021780225.1 Deltaproteobacteria bacterium
GCGCCAAGGCCGCGCGGAAAATCCGTCATGCCGCGCTCCGTTCGCCGATACGAATCATGCCGGGACTACCGATACGGCCACGGTTCGTTCGCGCGGTCCGTCGAATTCCGCGAGCATCACGCCCTGCCATCGGCCCAACCGCAGCCGCCCTTCCTCGATCGGAACGTTCAGCGAAACGCCCAGCATGACGGAGAGAATATGCGCCTGCGCGTTGCCCTCGCCGTGGCGGAAACCGCCGTCGCGCGGCACGAGGCGCTCAAGATGAGCCAGCAGATCGGCGCTGACGTCGGGGTCGGCGTTTTCGGCAATGATTACGGCGGCGGTCGTATGCCGCACGAAGACATTGCACAGGCCGGCGCGAACGCCGGCGCGCGCCGCCGCCGCTTCGACCTCGGCGGTGATATCGGCCAGCGCGATGCGGCCGGACGTGCGGATTTTGAACTCTGACATCGGCGCCAGATAGATTACGTGCAGCGCCAGGTTAGCGCCATCGCCCGCCTCCGGGTGCGCTCACTTTTGGCAGTGCGGACAGTAGAAGCTGGAACGCTGACCGACGACAATCCCGCGAATCGCCGCGCCGCACTTGATACAGGGCTGGCCCTCGCGATCGTAAACCTGCAGCCGTTCGGCGAAACGGCCCGGCTGTCCGCGCGCATCGCGATAGCTGCGAAAGGTGGTGCCGCCGCCGCCGATCGCTTCGCTCAATACAGCCGGCGTGTACGCCGCGATCCGCTCGGCTTCGGCGCGTGTGACGCGGCCCGCGCGGCGCGTCGGCCGCACGCCGGCGCGGAAAAGAATCTCGGAGGCGTAGATATTGCCGACGCCGGCCACGATTCGCTGGTCCATCAGCAACGTTTTGACGGCCGCCTTGCGCCCGCGCGTCGCGCGCCAGAAATATTCGGAGCTGAAACCTCCGCCGAGAGGCTCAGGCCCCAGACCTCTCAATTCGGCGGCGTTTTCGAGCTCCGATTTCTTAATCAGCTTGATCAGGCCGAAGCGGCGCGGATCGTTGTAAACCAGCCGGGCGCCGTCGTCGAGCGCGAATTCAACGTGATCGTGCCGCGGATCGAAGGGACCGGGATCGAATCCGGCGCGGCGATGCGTCAGGCTGCCGCTCATCCCCAGATGGACCAGCAGCACCAGCTCCCGGTCGAGCTCGATCAGCAGGTACTTGGCGCGGCGGCCGATTGCCAATATGGCGCGGCCTGCGATGGCGTCGGCCACATCATCGTCCAAGGCCCTCCGCAGGCGTTTTTCGCGCACGGCGGCGGAGACAATCGTGCGGCCTGTGGCGCTGCGCGCCAGTATCCGCCGCAGCGATTCGACTTCCGGCAATTCAGGCATCGCGATTCCCCCCGGCGGCCCGCTCCCGCGCGATCGTCCGCGCCAGCCGGACAAAATCCGAAATTCCAAGCGTTCCGGCCCGCGCCGCCGGATCGATTCCCGCATCGCGCAGCGCTCTTTCAACCGCCGCCGGCGGCATCGCCAGCGTATGGCCCAGCGCGTTGCGCAGCGTCTTGCGCGGAGCCGAAAACGCCGCGCGAATCGCCGCGAGGATCGCCTGCTCGCGGGCCGGATCGCCAACCTGGTCCGCGCGCGGAACGAACGCGAGCACTTCCGCGTCGACTTTGGGCTGGGGATGGAAACAGCCGGCGCCGACGCGGAAATGTTCCGCGATCTCCCAATAGAGCGCGGTGTACACGCTGAGCGCGCCGTAGCCCGGCGCATTCGGCCACGCCCGAATCCGCTCGCCCACCTCGCGCTGGAACATCAGCGTCATCCGCTCGATTTGGCCGCGCATCGCCGCGAGCCGTTCGAGGATCGCGGCGGCGGAATTGAACGGCAGATTTCCAATCACCTTGATTGGCGCGGCGTCCGCGAAGCCGTCGCGGGCGACCGCCATGAAATCGCGATTGATTACCGTGACGCGCGAATCGTCCGCGAAGCGCTCCGCAAGGCGCGCCGCGAGCCGCGCGTCGAGTTCGACCAGGATTATCCGGCCGGCCGGCGCCGCCACGATTCGCTCTGTCAAAATTCCCAGTCCCGGTCCGATTTCCAGCACGGCCGCGCCGGCTTCGAGATGCGCCAGCGCGACGATGCGGTCCGCGACGCGCGGCTGCACCAGGAAATTCTGCCCTCGCGCGCGGGTCGGAATAACGCCGGCAGCCGCGAGCGCCGCCGCCGGACGCTCGGCGCGAATGGTTTCGCCCGATGGAACGATTCCGGCCGCGCGCGAGGTTCGCGATCGCCTCACAGCGGCAGGTTCGCCTCCGCGTCGAGCGTGAGCGGATCGCGCTCGCCGCGCATCAGCCGGATACTTCCGGCCAGCGCGATCATCGCGGCGTTGTCGGTGCAGAACTTGAATGACGGCGCGACCACGCGCCGGCCGTCGTCCGCGGCCGCGGCGGTCAGCCGCTCGCGCAGCCGCGAATTCGCCGCGACCCCGCCGGTCAAGGCGATCGTTTCGGCGCCGTGTTCGCGCGCCGCCGCAAGCGTCGGCCGCACCAGCATCTCGACCACCGCCTCCTGAAAACTCGCGGCAAGATCCTCCGGCGCGGCCGCCGCTCCGGCTTCGCTGGCGAGAAACACCGCGACCGCAGTCTTGACGCCGCTGAAACTGAAATCGAGCGGCGCGCCCTTGACGCGCGCGCGCGGAATTTTCACCGCGTGTGGACGGCCCTTGCGAGACATCTCGTCGATGATCCTGCCGCCCGGATAACCCAGCCCCATCAGCTTCGCCGCCTTGTCGAAGGCCTCGCCGGCGGCGTCGTCGCGCGTCGCGCCGAGCCGGCGATAACGGCCGAAATCCTCGACCATGAACAGCGCGGTATGGCCTCCCGAAACGACCAGCGCGAGATACGGCATCGCCACGCGATGCTCCAGCAGGGGCGCGAGCAGATGGCCCTCCAGATGGTTCACGCCGACCATCGGCAATCCGCTCGACTGTGCGAGACCCTTCGCGCACATCAGGCCGACCAGGAGCGAGCCGACCAGGCCGGGGCCGCGCGTCACGGCGATTCCGTCGAGGTCGCCGAGCTCGATTTCCGCCTCCGCGAGCGCACGCGCGATCACCGGCATGATCGCGACCACGTGATTGCGCGACGCCAGCTCGGGCACCACGCCGCCATACGCGCGATGGATATCATCCTGATTCGCCACCGCGCTCGCGCGCACCGCCGCGATTCCGGGCGCGCCGGTCTCGATTACCGCCGCGGCGGCGTCATCGCACGACGATTCAATTCCCAGAACTTTCATTGGTCTCCGCAAGCGTGATTCCGCTGATGGATCATTGATTGATGGTATCGGAGCCGGAGCCCGGCGGAGGCGGCGGCGGAGCCTCCTCGGGCGCCGGCGCGTTGAGATCGGATTGCGGCGGCGCCGCGACGTCGCCCGCCGCCGGCGGCGGCGCGTCCAGTCCGGCAGGATTGGGCAAATTCGCCGCCAGCCGGCCGTATCCAACTCGCGCCATCAGATTGTTCGGCGCGGCGCCGAGCGCGCGCTGATAGGAGGCCGCAGCCGCGCTGAGCTGCCCCTGCTCTTCCTCGCAAATTCCTTCGTAACCGATCGCCTCGCCGAGCCATTGCGGGTCCGCACCGAAACCGATTTCGGCCCGCCGAAAGAAAATCAGCGCCTGCCCAAAATCGTGGCGCGCGGCGTAGGCGCGGCCCAGGAAAAAATAGGCGTAGGGATTGCCCGGATCGATCGAAACCGCCCGCGTCAGCGTCCGCATCGCGTCGTCGATCGATCCTTTCGCCAATTCCCGCCGCGCTTCCTCGGTCGTGCGTAGCGAAGCGGCCAGCGCGGGCGTGTTGGCGCCGCTGATTTCCCCGGTGAGCGGCTGATCGGCCGGATCGGGCGCGGCCGTCACCGTACTGATATCAAGCGCGGGCGGCGGTTCGGCCGGCGCGCCGGCGGCATTGGGAGCGCCGTTGCCGGCGGGATTAGCCGCGGTCGCGTCCCCGCCATTGTCGTCCGCGGGATTTCCCGGATTGGCCGGCGCCGACACCTCCGCCGGCGCATTCGGCGCAGTCGCCCCCGCCCCGTCAGGCGGCGGCGCAGGAGCCGCGGCGGCGGGCGGCGCGCTTTGCGGCGACGCCGGCGACGGACTCGATCCGGGACTCGGAATACGGCTCCAATCGCCGTCGGCCGCTCCCGGAGGAAGCTCCGCCGACGGCAAATTCTGTTCGTCCAGATGCGCCAGGATAATTGCCGCACGACCGCCATCGGCGGCATCGACCGGCGCCCGCGCGCCTGCCGCCGTCCACGCCCGCGCCGAAGACGACGATCCGCAGACGGCCGCTAGCATCGCGCCAGCGGTTAAGGCGGCGCATATTTTCGTCCCGATCCGCACTCCGGATCTAATATAGCAAGCGGCCGGCTGGTGCGGCATCCGCCGGAGCAGTCAGAATCGCATCCGAATCGAGCGACACCGGATTTTAGTCGTTGGGCGGCGCATCGGTCGCGCCGGATGCGCCGGGAGCCGGTTCCCAGTTGTTTCCCTGAGGCGGCGGCGCGGACGTGGGCGGCGCGCCATGGAGCGCCGCGGGCGCCGGCGCGGCGTTCATGCCGGGCGAAGTGTGGAACGGGCATACTTCGGTGGGCGCAAGCGCCTTGGGGAAAACCCCGTCAACCGAATCGGGACAATATGGGCCGGCCAGATAGCCGGTCGCCGGATCGACGCGCGCCTCGACCATATCGGGCGGCATCGTGAAGTTGAGCGCGGGCCGCGGCGCGGTCGCCGCCTTCATGAAGTTCGTCCACGCGGGCAGCGACGCTTCCGCGCCGGTCAGTCCGAGCGCCTCTTTCTGATCGAATCCGGTCCAGACCACGGCCAGCAAGTCCGGAGTGAAGCCGGCGAACCAAGCGTCGACCGAATCGTTGGTGGTGCCGGTTTTGCCCGCCGCCGGCCGCGTGAAGCCGAGCTTGCGCGCGCCTTCGCCAGTGCCGCGGTTGATTACCTGCTCGAGCATGAAGTCCATCATGTAGGCGAGCTCGGGCGAGAGCACCTGCTCCGCCTTCAGATCGTGCCCTTCGATTACTTTGCCCGATTGATCGACCACGGCGGTGACGGCGTACGACGGCACTGCGAGGCCTTCGTCGGCCATGATCGCGTACGCATTCGCGACCTGCATCGGGGACACGGCGGCGCCGCCCAGGATGATCGACGGATACGGCGGCAAATCGCCGAAGCCGAGCTTCTTCGCCATTTCCAGAATCCGGTCGAGGCCGACCGCGTAGGCGACGCGCGAGGTCGCGGAATTGAGCGATTCTTCGAGCGCGAACTCCAGCGTGACGCGGCCGAAATAACGATCCTTGTAGTTGCGCGGCGTCCAGCTCTGGTCGCCGTACTGCCAGGTGAAGGGGGCGTCGTCGACGTAGCTGGTGGGCAGAAAATGTTGAGCGCCGCCGTCGAGCGTTTCCTGCAGCGCGGCCAGATACGTGACCGGCTTGAACGCCGAGCCGGGCTGGCGTTTGGATTGCGTCACGCGGTTGAACTGGCTTTCCCGGTAATCGCGCCCGCCGACCATCGCGCGAATCTTTCCGGTCTGCGGCTCGCTCGCGATCAGGCAGGACTGCAGCTCCTCGCTCTTTTCCTTGCGCCTGAGCGCGGGATGGCGCGCTTCGAGATCGGCAAGATTGTTCTGCACCGCGACTTGCGCCTCTTTCTGCACGTGGACGTCGAGCGTGGTGAAGATTCTCAGCCCCTCGCCGTTCAGCACCGAGGGGGGATAGCGCTCCGCCAGTTCCCGTTTCACGTGTTCGACGAAATAGGGCGCGTCGTTGGTTTCGACGAACGGCTCGCGCGCGACCATCGGCGAAGTCACCGCCTGGTCATAGGCGGCTTTGCTGATATAGCCGTCCTCCAGCATCGAGGAGAGCACTTCGTTGCGGCGGCGCGTGGCGAGCGCGGCGTGGCGAATCGGATTGTAGCGGTTGGGCGAGCGGATCATGCCGGCGATCGCCGCCATCTCCGCGATATTCAGATCGCGCGGCTCCTTGGAGAAATAGAATTGCGCCGCTTCCCAGACGCCGTAAATTCCCTCCTGCCCGCGCTGCCCCAGGTAGATGTCGTTGATGTAATTTTCGAGAATCTCGTCCTTGGAATAGAGCCGCTCGGCGATATACGCCATCAGCGCTTCTTTGACCTTGCGATGCCAGTCGCGCTTGCTGGTCAGGAAGAAATTCTTCATCAACTGCTGCGTCAGGGTTGAACCGCCCTGCACCACCCGCCCGGAAATAAGATCGATCCACGCCGCCTTGGCGATGCGGACGATGTCGATGCCGTGATGCTCGTAGAAGCGATGGTCTTCGGCGGCGAGAATCGCGTCGATGAATGCGGGCGGAATGTCGGATAATGGAACGAGGCGGCGCTGTTGCCAGTCGCCCTCAAAGATAGCTCCGAGCATCTCCGGTTCGAGTTCGAGCGAATAGAGCGGCTGATGCGTCACGCCGTCGGCCATCGCCGCGATCGTGCCGTCCGGTCCGAGTTTGATACTGACCAGTTCGCCGGGAAAATCGCGATATGGATAGGCGAAACTGTGCAGGAAGAGCAGCATCCGGCCGCGTTTTTTATCGTAATAATATTCGCCGCGATCGCGGACGCCGGCGGCCTCCGCGACCGGATGATAATTGAGGCGCGCGAGGCGCTGCAGGAATCCAAGGTCGTCAAGCCGCTGGCCCGGATAAATCAGCGTCGAATCGGAATAGATGCGAGACGGTATCGTCCAGCGTTTGCCGGCGAAGCGCGTGACCACTTCCTGCTCCAGCGAATTGTAGTACTGCATGAACCAGTACAGCGCCGGGCCGAGCGCAAAAAGCGCCAACGCGGCGATCGCGAGCAAACTGAATTTGAAGATCCGTCCCGCCCTCATCGTCCGGCCGCCGTTACCCTGCCAGCGCGGCGGCGGGCGGCTCCCAACCCGATTCGCATCACCGTGACATCAACCCTGGCGCTTGAGCGGAATAAAAAGCGTGCCGGTCGAGCGGCGCACCAGCAGCAACAAGATATCGCGTCCGCCTCCGGTGCGAAAGGCGCGGCGGAAATCCGCGACATCCGAGACCTCCCGCTGATCGACTTCGAGCACGACGTCGTTCGCGCGCAGTCCCGCCCGCTCCGCGCGGCTGCCGGCGGCGACCTGCGTGACGATCACGCCGCCGGAGGGCGCGATTCCCAGTTGACGGGCCAGCCCGGGATTGAGCTCTTTCACATTCATACCGAAGGCTTCGGGAGCATTCGCGTCGGGCGAGCCGGCGGCGCCGGCCAATTCAGCCTCGCGCGAGGCGTCCACCGTCACCGGCATTTCGATGGTCTTCTTTCCCCGGACAACTGTCAGCGTAGCGCGCGCGCCGATCGGAACGCCGCCGACCATCAGCGGCAATTCCTGGGCTTCGCGAATCGTGCGATGGTCGAAGGCGACTATGATGTCGCCCGGTTTGAGGCCCGCGGCGGCGGCCGGACCGTGCGCGACGAGTTCGGAAACCATCGCTCCATGCGGCTCGGCAAGACCGGCCGCGCGCGCGGCCCGCTCGTCCACCGGCTCGATATACACGCCGAGCCATCCGCGCTTGACCGATCCGTGCGCCAGCAACTGCGGCAATTCCGCCTTGACGATATCGACCGGAATCGCAAATCCGATTCCCATGCTCGAACCGGTGCGCGTGTAAATCGCCGAATTGACGCCGATTACCGCGCCGCGCAGATTGATCAACGGACCGCCGGAATTGCCCGGATTAATCGACGCGTCGGTCTGGATAAAGTCGTCGTAACTGCCGGGGATGAAGCGGCCTCTCGCGCTGACGATTCCGGCGGTCACCGAATGATCGAAGCCGAAGGGATTGCCGATCGCGACCACCCACTCGCCGACGCGGACCGCGTCCGAATCGCCGAGCGGCGCGACCGGCAGCGCGAATGGCGCCGCGACCTTGATCAGCGCGATATCGGTCTTCGCATCGCTCCCGATCACGCGCGCCTTCAATTCATGGCCGTCCTGCAGCGTCACGACGATCGCGCCGCCATCTTCGATGACGTGCGCGTTGGTCAGGATGTAGCCGTTGCGGTTGATAATGAAACCGGAACCCAGGCTGTGCGGAACCGGCGCGCTGTGCGGCTCGAACGGAGCGCCGAAACGATCGAACGGATCGCTCTGGTCCTCGGGCGATTGCGCGCCGGCGCCGGCGTTTGCTTTATGCGCGGTCGAAATATTCACGACCGCGGGCGAAAGCCGCGCCGCCAGCGCGACAAAATCGGGCAGCGATGCCGCGGGCCGGACCGTCTCGCCGTGAAGGTCGGTCCACAGGGTTTCGGCGTGCGCGCGCGAAGCCGGCGAAACCGCCGCCGAAACGGCGAGGATCGCGAATGCGATTCGAACGCCAATCCGCCGCGCCCAAATTGCCGCGGGCGCAGGCTTCGACCCGCCGCCGATCATGGTTTCAGCGCGTCGCGCCGCGCGCCCGCTCAACGTATTTCATCCTTAACTCGAAAAGGATGGTTTCGATCAATTGCGCTTCGTCGCGATCCAGATTGCCCTGCGTCTTGCGCTGAAGCATCCCGATAATGTCGATCAGTTGCTGGGCGCCGGGAAGATCGGAATGAGCTTCGCCGGTTTCGGGATCGGCGATATCGCCGAGCAGCATCAGCGCCTGCGTCGAGAGTCCCATCAGAAAGGCGCCGAATGTCATCTCCGGTTCAGGCCCGTGCGCGTGATGCGCGCCGGCGGCGTGCGCCGGGCGATTCGGCTCCGCCGCGCCGATTTCGGGCGCGGCGGAGCCGAGTCCGGCATGCTCGCTCGCGGCCGGCGCCGCGGCCGCCGAATCATCGCGAAATTCCGGCTTGACTTCGCCTTCCGAAGAAAAACGCCGGCGATCTTCGACTTTGAACCCGCGTGCTTTTTCGTCTTCTTCGCGTTCCATCGGCGTCACCCCGAATGAGCCATCTGTTCAAGCCGCCGAATGCGATCTTCGATCGGCGGATGGGTCGAAAACATGCGCTGGATGCCTGCGGCGCTGAGCGGATTGACGATAAACAAATGCGCGGTGCTGGGCGTCGCGTCCGGCATGGGCATCCGCTCATTCGCCGCTTCAAGTTTGCGCAGGGCGTTGGCGAGCAACAGCGGATTGTGCGTCAGGCGGGCGCCGCTGGCGTCGGCCTGGTATTCCCGCGTCCGCGAAATCGCAAGCTGGATCATCGACGCGGCGATTGGCGCCAGGATCGCCATGAAAATAAGTCCGATAATTCCGCCGCGCTCGTCCTCGTCGCGCCCGCCGAAGCCGCCAAAGATCGCCCCCCATCGCGCCATCGAACCAATAAACATCACGACCATGGCGAGCGTCGCCGCGACCGAACTGACCAGGATGTCGCGATTGATGACGTGCGAAAGCTCGTGGCCGATAACGCCTTTCAGCTCTTCGCGCGTGCAGATGCGCATGATCCCGCGCGTCACCGCGACCGCGGCGTGTTGCGGATTGCGGCCGGTCGCGAAGGCGTTCGGCGTGTCGCTGTCGATCAGGTAGAGCCGGGGCATCGGGATGCGCGCGGCTTCGGCCAATTCGCTGACGATTCCGTAAAGTTCGGGCGCGTTGGTTTGATCAAGCGGTTGCGCGCCGTACGAGCGCAGCACCATCTTGTCGGAAAACCAATAACTGAAGAAATTCATCCCGATCGCGAAGATAAAAGCGATCACAAGGCCGCCGCGTCCGCCCAGCATGCCGCCAATCAGCAGGATCAGACCGGACAACGCCGCCAAAAGAAATGTGGTTTTTATAGAACTGGACATGGCTCTCAATCCCGGACGGGCGTCGCGGCGATTTTCTTCATTAAACCGCAAGCGTGATTGCCGTTAATCGCCCTATTCCGCCTTTTCGTTTTCCAAAGTTGCAAATCGAAGGATGCCGGATGCGGCGCAACCCTTCGCTTTCAATTTTAACCATCCGCAAGGCGCGTGGAACCGTTTCGTTCGATCACATCGCAGAGCTTATCCATCACTTCGACAACGGTTGTCCCAGCTAACGGCATGCGATGGATAATCGCAACCTGGCCCTGCGGACGCCATCGCGCGGGATCGGTCGGGCCAAAAATGGCCACGCCGGGGGCGCCGGCGGACGCGGCGAGATGGCTCGCGCCGGAGTCGTTGCCGACAAATGCCGCGGCTTTATGCGCGATTGCGGCGACTTCAGCCAATTCCAGCCCTGATAAGACCGTCAGGCCGGCGGCGTCAAATGCCGTCCCGAGCCGGCTTTCCGCCGGTCCGAGGATCGCCAGCGGGCGCAGCGGCGACGGAAGCTGTTGCGCCAACGCGACGAAATTTTCGACCGGCCAATTTTTCCCCGCGCTGCCACTGCCGGGAAAAATCGCGACATAACCGCCCGCCTTCAAACCCGCGGCTTCAAGCCGATCGTCCGCCGTGTCGAGATCTTCAGGATAAAGTTCGAGCCTCGCGGCGCCGGAGACGTCCGGCGACGCCCCGACCGCCTGCAAGTAGAGCCGCGCGATAGGTCCTGCGCCGTCCGGGCGGAAGGGATAAAAGCGCGCCCGGCCGCCGGTCGCCGCCGACAGCGCCGCGACGAAACCGGCATCGTCGCTGGCGAAAAATGAGCGAACCTCGTCGAATTGGCCGAAGAATGCCGACGCTTCAGGCGCGAGGCGCGCGCTTCCTGCGAACAGATGGCCCACTTCGCGCCGGTCGATCGAATGTCCATGGACAAAGCCCATCCGCCCGATCGCGAAGCGGGCCAACTCAGCCCGCGCCATCAGCTCCGCTCTGGAGCCGGAAGAATGTTGCGCCATCAGGAAACGCATCGCCGGCGCCGCGCACATCAAATCGCCGAGCGCGCCCGGAAAAATGATCAACTGGCGCGGCTGTTTCGATCCGCAATCCGCCATCCCGCCGAGCATACCATCGCGTCCGGTGGGCAATCGCCCGGCTGTCGCAAAATTGTGGCGAAACCCGCTAGAATCCGGCCATGCCGATTAGCGTGGCGCGATCGCCGCTGGAACTCGTGGGTCATACGCCCGTCGTCCGGCTCAACCGGCTGCCGGGCCGCGACGACGCCGAAGTCTGGGCCAAGCTGGAAAATTACAATCCCGGCGGCAGCGTCAAGGACCGAATCTGCCTCGCGATGATCGAGCGCGCGGAGCGCGACGGACGCATCAAACCGGGCGACACGATCGTCGAACCGACCTCCGGCAACACCGGAATCGGCTTGGCGCTGGTATGCGCGGTGAAGGGCTACCGGCTGATCCTGACGATGCCCGACACGATGTCCGAGGAGCGGCGGTCGCTGTTGGCCGCATACGGCGCGCAACTGGTGCTGACGCCGGACACGCGCGGGATGCATGGCGCGATCGCCAAGGCCGAGGAGCTGGTGCGCGCGAATCCGAACTATTACATGCCGCAGCAGTTCAACAATCCCGCCAATCCCGAAGTTCACTACGCCAGCACGGGGCCGGAATTGATCGAACAGATGGAGCGGATCGACGCCTTCGTCGCGGGCGTCGGCACCGGCGGGACGATCAGCGGAGCCGGCCGCTACCTGCGCGACCATCTCAAGAACAAACCCCTGATCGTCGCGGTCGAGCCGAAGAACTCACCCGTGCTCGAAGGCGGCGAACCCGGCTTCCACAAGATTCAGGGCATCGGCGCGGGCTTCGTGCCCGCCACGCTCGACACCAAGATTTATGACGAAGTGATCGCCGTCAGCGACGAGGATGCGACCCTCTATTCGCGGCGGATCGCGCGCGAGGAAGGCCTGCTGGTCGGCATCTCGTCAGGCGCGAACTGCTGCGCCGCGCTGCAAATCGCGAAGCGGCTGGGACGCGGCAAAGTGGTGGTCGCCGTCTTTTGCGACACCGGCGAGCGCTATCTGACCACCGATCTCTTTCAGGCCGAGGGTATCTGACGCGGCAATGGGCGAAGCGCGAGAAATCGATGGCCGCGCGGCCGCGCCGATAGAAGATCGGATGGAACGGCTGCGCGGTATTTTCCGTCCGATGCGCTCCGTGTTGGTCGCTTTTTCGGGCGGCGTCGATTCGACCTTCGTGCTCAAGGTAGCGCACGATACGATCGGCGATCGGGTCATCGCGCTCACCACGACTTCGCCGACGATGCCGGACGACGACCGGCTGACGGCGCTCGAGATGGCCGCGGCGATCGGCGCGCGCCATCTGGTGATCGAATCGAACGAACTCGAAATTCCCGGCTACGCCGCGAATCCGATCGACCGATGCTATCTGTGCAAGGGCAATCTTTTCACGGTATGCGCCGCCAAGGCCGGCGAACTCGGAATCGACGAGATCGCCGATGGCCTCAATCTCGACGATTTGCGCGATTATCGGCCGGGAATCCGCGCCGCGACCGAGCGCCGCGTGCGCCATCCGCTGGTCGAGGCGGAATTGACCAAGGCCGATGTCCGCGAACTGTCGCGCGCGCTCGGATTGCCGACCTGGGATCGGCCGGCGTCGCCCTGCCTGTCGTCGCGCTTTCCCTACGGCGCGCGGATCACGCCCGAAGGCCTGCGTCAGGTCGAAGCGGGCGAGCGCGTGCTCCATCGGATGGGCTTTCGGGTGGCGCGCGTGCGCCATCACGGCGAGATCGCACGGCTCGAAGTCGAGAGCGGCGAGGTGCAGCGGCTGCTCAGCGAACCGATTCGCGCCGAGGTCGATCGCGAATTGAAACGGCTCGGCTTCCGCTTCGTGACGGTCGATTTGAAAGGCTTTCGCTCCGGCTCGCTGAACGAAGGCCTGAAAGTCGCCTGAATGTCGCGCGCTTCAAGTGCGCGCTGAGGATCGATAGCGACGGACTTTGCGCGTTGCCGCTGGACCATCCGTCCGCACAGCGCCCGATCGCGCCAGGTAGCGTCGTGTCTCAAAAATATCCGCATCAGCGGCAGCGCCCGCATTGTCATTCTGAGCGGAGTCCTCGGAGCGAAGAATCCCGGGATTCTTCGCTGCGCTCAGAATGACAAAAACAGGCTTGACGCTTGAAGTATTTTGGCCGGCTAACGTCATGAAAACGTCCGTGCCGCAAAAATTCACAAACTCTCAGAATGACGCTACGGTACTGGATAGGCGCCATCGCAACTTGTGAGACGCGACACCAGGTTTGTTCCCTGAAAATCTCCGGATTATTTGTCGATGAGATTCCGGCGCAGAATCGAAAATTCAAGACTCCGCAACGCGATGGTTCGTCATGAAACCGTCGCTGTAGCGGCAAGAATGTAATGCAGGGCGGAGCGGGCGAGGCCAGGCAGGCCGAAACGGCGGGCGCGCGGCGCGGGCTGACCAGCGCGGAGGCGCGCGCGCGGCTCCAACGCTTCGGGCCGAACGCCGTCGCCGAGCAAAAGACGAATCCCCTCCTCGCGATACTCGGCAAATTCTGGGCGCCGGTGCCGTGGATGCTCGAAGCGACGGTCGCGCTCGAAATCGCGATGGGCAAGCCGGTCGAGGCCGTCGTGATCGGCGCGCTGCTGGTCTTCAACGCGATGCTGAGCCTGACGCAGGAGGGACGCGCCCGCGGCGCGCTCGAAATGCTGCGCCAGCGGCTCCGGATCACCGCCCGCGTGATGCGCGACGGGCGCTGGGGACAGGTCGCGGCCGAAGAACTCGTGCCGGGCGATTTCGTCTATTTGCGGATGGGCGATCTCGCGCCCGCCGATATCGCGCTCGCTGACGGCACGCTGCTTATCGACCAGTCGATGCTGACCGGCGAATCGCTGCCGGTCGAGGCCGGCCCCGGCAAAACCGCATACGCCGGAGCACTGATCAAGCGCGGCGAGGCGAGCGGCGAAGTAACCGCGACGGGCGCGGGCACCTATTTCGGCAAAACCGCGGAACTGGTCGGCGCCGCGCGCGCGCCGAGCCATCTGCAAACCGTCATTTTCAGCATCGTCAAGGCGCTGGTGGCGATGGATGGCGCGCTGGCCGCGGCGGTGCTGGCGTTCGCGATCGTCGCAGGCCTGCCGATGCGCGACGCGCTGCCCTTCGTGCTGATCCTGATGGTGGCGTCCGTGCCGGTCGCCCTGCCCGCCACCTTCACGCTGGCGACGACGCTCGGCGCGATCGAGCTGGCCGGGCGGGGCGTGCTGGCGACGCGGCTGGCGGCGATCGAGGAAGCGGCGGCGATGGACGTGTTGTGCACCGACAAGACCGGCACGCTGACGCAGAACCGGCTCGCGCTGGCGGCGTCGAAAGCGTACGCGCCGTTCAGCGAAACCGAGCTGCTGACTTACGCGGCGTTAACCAGCGACGCCGCCACGCAGGATCCGATCGACCTCGCGATTCTGGCGCGCGCCGGCGCCGCGGCGCCCGGAATTCGGCGCACGGCTTTTGTGCCCTTCGATCCGGCCGCGAAGACGGCGGCGGCGACGATCGACGAAAATGGAAAATCGGTCGAAGCCGTCAAAGGCGCGCCGCAGGCGGTCGCCGCGCGCGCGGCGGCGCCGGACGGATTCGACGCCGACGTGGAGCGGATGGCGGCCGGCGGCTGCCGGGTGCTGGCGGTCGCCGCCGGAACGGCGGGCGCGATGCGCGTCGCGGGTTTGCTGGCGATGCAGGATCCGCCGCGATCGGATTCGCGCGAGCTGGTGCGCGAGCTGAACGAACTGGGCGTGCGGGTGACGATGGTGACGGGCGACGGCCTGGTGACCGCGCGCGCCGTGGCGCACGAAATCGGAATCGAGGGGCGCGGCTGCGACGCCGCCGAAATGCGCCGCGACCCGGCGATCGCGCTCGACTGCGCGGTGCTCGCGGGCGTTTTCCCGGAAGACAAATTCAATCTGATTCGTTCGCTGCAAAATGCCGGCGCCGTCGCCGGGATGACGGGCGACGGCGTCAATGACGCGCCCGCGCTGCGCCAGGCGGAAGTCGGAATCGCGGTGGCGAGCGCGACCGACGTCGCCAAGGCCTCCGCCAGCCTGGTGCTGACGAATCCGGGTTTGACCGACATGCTCGCCGCGGTCGAGACCAGCCGGCGCATCTATCAGCGGATGCTGACGTACACGCTCAACAAAATTATCAAGACGGTGCAAATCGGACTGTTCCTGAGCCTGGGCGTGATGCTGACGCGATCGTTCGTGGTCACGCCGCTGTTGATCGTGCTGCTGCTCTTCGCCAACGACTTCGTAACGATGTCGATCGCGACGGATAATGTCTCGTTCTCGCGCACGCCCGACCGCTGGCGGATCGCCGAGCTGATGGCGGCCGGACTGACGATGGGCGCGGGCGTGCTGGCGCTGTCGCTGTTGGTTTATTTCTACGGACGCTGCGCGCTGGGCATGGCGACGCCGGAATTGCAGACGCTGGACTTCATCGTGCTGGTGTTCACCGGACAGGGGATGGTCTATCTGGTGCGCGAGCGCGGCCATTTCTGGAAATCGCGGCCGAGCGGCTGGATGCTGCTCGCGTCGGCGATCGATATCGCGGCGATTTGCGCGATGGCCGTGAAAGGCGTGCTGATGACGCCGGTGCCGGCGCCGGTGGTCGGGGCGGCGCTCGGGGTCTGCGCGCTCTTTTTGGCGGGGTTGGATTTCGTCAAGGTTCCGGCGCTGCGCCGGATGCGCTGAGCGCGGCGCCCGCCCGCGATCTCATCCGGCCAGCACTTCCGGTTCCAGACGCACGGCGAAATTGAGCGAGGCCGAGATCAGGCAGGCCTTTTCGCTCTTTTCCATCAGGCGCAGCGCCTTGTCCCGATCCGCGCCGGCCGCGACCGTCATCCGGGGACGCAGCACGATCGCGGTGAAGCGGGTCGCGCCGTCCTTGCGATCGACCGTCCCTTCGCCGTCCATCGCGAGGGCGAGGAAGCTGAATTTCGAGGCGCGCGCGATCGCGCGCAGCGTCATCATAAAACAGGCCTCGACCGAGGCGAGCAGCAGATGCTCGGGACTCCAGGCGTCGCCGGGTCCGTCGAAATCCGCAGGCGGCGTCACGCGCAAATCGGGCAGGCCGGCCGCTGCGACGGTCGCATAGCCGTCGCTTCCGCCGGCAAGCCGCGCTTCGTATCGATGGGGCAATGGTTTCATCGGTAATGCTCCGCTGTGCGCGATCCATGCAGCCAAATCAAATTTATATTGCACCGCCGGCCGATCGAACGACAGCGCTTCGCCGCGCCGGCCGGGTCATTTTTTCGGCGCGGTAGCGCCGCCCGATTCGACCGGCATCCGCGCCGCGCGCCATTCGGGGAATCCGTCCTCGAGCCGGCGCGCATCGTAGCCGTGTTTGCGCAACAGGGCGACCGCTTCATACGAAAAAACGCAATACGGGCCGCGGCAGTAAGCGACCACGCGCTGCGACGGCGGAAGCGCCTTGAGCCGCCGTTCCAGCTCGCGCACGGGAATATTGATCGCGCCCGGCAGGTGGCCGGCGGAATATTCCTGCGGCGAGCGCACGTCGAGCACCGACACGCCGCCGAGCCGCATCAGCCGCTTCAGTTCGCGCCGCGTGACCGGCTCCAGGCTGTCGCGCCGCTCGAAGTAGGCCTGAATAAGCTGGCGCGCCTCGGCCAGATTGCGCTCGGCGATGCCGCGCAGATCGGCGAGCAGGCTCAGCACGGCGTCGCCGGCGATTCGGTAACAGACGCGCTGGCCGTCCTTGCGCGCGGCGGCCAGGCCCGCGCGGCGCAGGCGCTGAAGATGCTGCGAAGCGTTGGCGACGGTCAGGCCGGCGCGCGCGGCCAGCGTTTCGACGTCGCATTCGCCCTGCGCCATAAGCTGGAGCAGGGCGAGCCGATGGGGATGGCCGAGGGCGCGGGCCACGGCGGCGAACTGGGCGAAGATCGCGATGGAGGGATTTTCGTTTGACATCGTTGGCGGATTTGATTAATTATTCAATTGAATAATTGAATAAATGAAGGCGCCGCGTCAAGCGGCGCGGCCGGCGGGCAAGCCAATTGCTGGCAAAAACATAGCGCCGGGCACAAGCTTGAACTGGAGGAAAATCGCCATGTCGTCGGAACGATGGATTCGGTTGATCGCGGGAACGTTTATCATGCTGACCGTCGCGCTGAGCTACTTCCAGAGCCGTTACTGGTTGTGGTTCACGCTGTTCGTCGGCGCGAACCTGTTTCAATCGGCGCTGACGCGCTGGTGCCTGATGGAGGACATCTTGCGCAAGCTCGGCGTGACCCGGCCGGCGGCTGGGCCGGGCGCGGCGGGAACCGCGTGCGCGAAATCGTGAGGAATGCGGCGATGAGGCCGCGGCTCGCGCCGGTCGTGCTGGCGGCGGCGATCGCGTGGACGGCGGGCGCCGCGCACGCCGCCGCGCTCCGCCGCATTCCGCTCGCGCAGGCGCTAACGATCGCGCTGCGGCGGAATCGCGGGCTGGCCGCGGCGCGCTTCGATCGCGCGGCCGCCGACGCCGAGACGGACGTCGCGCGCGGCGCGATGATTCCGCATCTGGACGCGGGCGAGAACTATTCGGCGACCGACAATCCCGTGCAGGTCTTCTCGGATCTGCTGCTGCAGCAGGATTTCGCCGCGAGCGATTTCGCGCTCAACTCGCTGAACCATCCGGGCTTCTTCTCCAATTTTCAAAGCGACGTGACGCTGTCGTTCCCGGTTTTCGCGGGCGGACGCCTGCTGGCGGCGTGGCGGGCTGCCGGCTTGAACGCCGAAGCCGCGCGCTGGCAGGAAACCGAGGCGCGGCAACGGGTCGAGTTCGACGTAATCCGCGCCTATTACGCCGCCGTATTGGCCGAACGGAGGGTGGGCGTGGTGGATCGCGCGCTGGCCGCCGCGCGCGCCCATCTGGCGGTCGCGCAGGACCGGTATCATCACGGACTTGCCGTGAATTCCGACGTGCTGCGGGCGGAAGTCGCGGCGGGCGCGCTCGATCAGCAGCGTATCGAGGCGGCGAGCGGAGTGGCGATCGCGCGCGACGAATTCGGCCACGTGCTCGGCGCCGAGGATCAGGGATTCGCGCCGCTTGAAAATCCGGACGAACTCGCCGCGGCGGCCGGCGTCGCGGGACCGCTCGACGCGCTGATTGCGCGAGCCGCCGCGGCGCGGCCCGAACTGCATGCGGCGGAGATCAGAATCGCCGCGGCGCGCCAGCGGATTACGATCGCGCGATCCGACTATATGCCGACGATAACGGTGGCCAGCGTTTACGAGAACGATTCGAAAACGCTGATGCGCGCGGGCAACAACGCGGGCGTATTCGTCAATGCGCGGCTGAATTTGTTCAATGGCCTGGCTTCGCGGGCGCGCGTGGATGCGGCCGCGGCGCGGCTTGATCGGATCGAGGTTCTGGCGCGCGACCTGAACGAGGCGGTGCGCCTGCAGGTCTCGACCGCGTGGCGAAGGCTTGAAGCGGCGCGGGAAGGGCTCGACGTGGCGCGGCGCGACGTCGGTTACGCGAGCGACGCATTGCGAATCCTGGATGATCGCTACGGCGCCGGGTTGACGGCAAACGTCGCCGTGCTGGACGCCGAAACGGCGCGCGAGCAGGCCGAGATGCGGCTGGTCGGTTCAGAAATCAACGTGGCCGTCGATCGCGCCGCGGTCAACCTCGCCACGGGCTCCGATCCGAACGACTTGAAGGAACCCTGAATGACGCCTGAATCGAATCGATTGGCCGGGCTGTCGCGCGCCCGGATCGCGGCAATCGCGCTGGCCGGGCTGGCAATTTTGTGGCTGGGCGCGCATTGGCTGGAGAGCGGCCGAATCGCGCCCGGCCTGATCGCGGCCGGATCCGAGGCGGTTGCAAAAGCGCCCTTGGGAGAAGCGCTTCGTGAAACCGTGCCGATTCGCCATGAAGTAATCGGATCGGTTCAATCGCGATTTCCGGTAGCCGCCGCCAGCCGGGTGGCGGCGCGCGTCGTCACGGTCGAAGTTCACGCCGGCGAACGCGTGCGCGCGGGCCAGACGCTGGTCACCCTGGATTCCGCCGATTTGCGCGCCGCGACCGCCCAAGCCGAAGGCGAATTGGCCGCCGCGAACGGCGAATTGGCGCGCGCGCACGCCGACGAGTCCCGCTACGCCGCCCTTTACCCGCGCGGCTCCGTGACCGCGAGCGAGCGCGACGCGGCCGAAGCCGCATATCGCGCCGCCGCCGGCCGCGCCGAACAGGCGCGCGCCGCGGTTGCGCAAGCGCGCGCATCGTTGGCGTATGCGACGGTCAAATCTCCCGCCGACGGCGTCGTAATCGAGCGGCTGGTCGAGCGCGGCGACCTTGCGATGCCGGGTCAGCCTCTGGTGCGGCTCTACAGCGAATCCGCGATGCGCGCCGAATTGGAAGTCCCTGAGGCGCTGGCCCGCCAGATTCGCATCGGCCAGCCGATTGCCGTTTCAGTCGCCGCCGCGGGCGCAAGCTTCGATATCAGCGTGACCGAAATTGTGCCGGCCGCGGATCCGCATAGCCGCACGTTTCTGGTGCGCGCAGTTTTGCCCGCCGGCGCCAATCTGCGGCCCGGAATGTTCGCTCGCGCGACGTTCACATCCGGGACCGAAACCGTCGTGACCGTTCCGACAGACGCGGTTGTCCGGGTCGGGCAACTGACATCGGTTCGCGTTTACAACCGCGGCGCCACCGTCGTGCGGATGGTTTCGGTCGGAAGGCAATTTGGCGATCGGGTCGAAATTCTCGCGGGCGTCAATCACGGCGAACAGGTGCTGCCCGCTCGCGCTCGATCGCAGGCAATCGCAGGACAAACCGGAGATGATCGCGCGAATTAGCGCCACTTTACCGCGGCGAATAGTTCATTTCCGGCCTGCCGCGCACGAATCGTAATATGAACGGCGAATCGCATCCAAAACTGGGCTTCACCGCGCGAATCGTCGATCTCTTTTTGGGATCGAATCTCTCGATGTTGCTGTTGGCGGCATCGCTCGCCGCCGGCTTGACGGCGCTGATGGTCACGCCGCGCGAGGAGGATCCGCAAATCTCGGCGCCGACCGCGGACATTATCGTCTCGATGCCGGGCGCCAGCGCCGCCGAAGTCGAAAATATAGTCACCATCAATCTGGAAAAGCGCCTGTGGGAAATGGAGGGCGTCAAGCATGTCTACTCCGTCTCCAGACCGGGAACCGCGATGGTGACGGTGCGTTTCCGAGTCGGATACGACAACATCAAAAGCCTGGTTCAAATTTACAACAAGCTCGAATCCAATCGCGACGCCGCGCCTCCCGGCGTCACCGGATGGATCGTCAAGCCGGTTTCCATCGACGACGTGCCGATTCTAACGGTGACGCTCTGGAGCGAACGTGAAAGCGATGCGGCGTTGCGGCGGGTCGCCGACGAAATTTTGCATCTGATGCAGCAAGCTCCCGACACCGGGCGGTCGTTCGTCGTAGGCGGACGGCCGCGGCAGGTGCGCGTGCTGCTCGACGCCGGCCGGCTCGCCGGCCATGGTCTGGCGCCGCTTGAAGTCGCGCAGGCGCTGCGCGGCGCCGACGCCAATTTGCGGGCGGGATCGTTCGCCAGCTCGGATCGCGAAATACTGCTCGACAGCGGCCCCTTCCTGCGCAATGCGAGCGAGGTCGCAAACCTGGTGGTCGCGGTTCGCGACGGCCATCCGGTGTACATAAAAGATGTCGCCCGCGTAATCGATGGTCCGGCCGAACCGGTCGCGTACACCAGCGTCGGCTTTGGCCCGGCGCGCGATCTGATTCCGGACGAACCGGGACAGATACGAAACGCCGCAACCGGCGCGCCCGGGCGCTTTTATCCAGCCGTCACGATCGCTTTCGCCAAACGACGGGGATCGAACGCGGTCGCGGTGGCGGAAGAACTGATCGGGAAGGTGCAGGCGCTCAAAGGCGTCGCAATTCCGTCGGACGTCCACGCGCTCGTCACGCGCAACTACGGCGAAACCGCCAACGAAAAAGTCAATGAACTGGTGCGCGAGCTTTTGATCGCGGTCGCCATTATCGTGGTGCTGCTGGCGTTTTCGCTCGGTCTGCGCGAAGCGCTGATCGTGGCGATCGCCGTGCCGGTCACGCTCGCTGTCACGCTGGCGGGAAATCTGCTCGCGGGATACACCATTAATCGCGTCACGCTCTTCGCATTGATTCTTTCGCTCGGCCTGCTGGTGGACGATCCGATCGTCGACGTCGAGAATATCCATCGCCATTTCCGTCTCGGCAAATTGCCGCCGCGCGAAGCGACTTTGACGGCCGTGGACGAAGTCCGTCCACCCACGATACTCGCGACTTTCACCGTAATCGCATCGTTCATTCCGATGCTGTTCGTCACCGGCATGATGGGTCCGTATATGCGGCCGATGCCGTTCAACGTGCCGCTCGCGATGCTCATGTCGCTTATCGTGGCGTTCACGATTACGCCGTGGGCGGCATATCATCTGCTGCGGCGCGATCACGAAACGCGGCCGGCGGCGGAAGCGCTGGACGAAACAGCCGTAATCCGCCGCTGGTACGCGCGAATTCTGAAGCCGTTAATCGACAGCCCCCGCCGCGCGCGTATTTTTCTTATCGGAATGGTCGGAGCGCTAATCGGATCGGTATTGCTGGTCGTGTTCGGACTCGTGCCGGTCAAGATGCTTCCATTCGACAACAAGAACGATCTGCAACTGGTCATCGATATGCCGGAAGGCGCGCCTTTGGAAGCGACCGACGCGACCGTGCGCGATTTCGGCCGGCTGCTCAGCCGCATTCCCGAGGTAACGAGTTTCGAATCCTATACCGGCGCGCCGTCGCCCTTCGATTTCAACGGAATGGTGCGGCACTACTACATGCGTCGAGAGCCGTATCAGGCCGATATCCGGATAAACCTCGCGCCGAAATCGAAACGCGAACAGTCCTCGCACGAAATCGCGCTCCGGATTCGGCCGCTGGTTGAGGCGATCGCGAAACGTGACGGAGCCAAGCTGGAGATTGTCGAGATGCCGCCCGGACCGCCCGTGCTCGAAACGGTGGTGGCCGAAATTTACGGTCCGCCCGCGGCGGAATACGGCCAGTTGATTGAATACGGAAAGACATTGCGCCGGGTGTTCGATCATACCGCCGGCATCGTCGATACGGACGATTTTTCGATCGCCGCTCAGCCGCGGCTGCAATATGCGATCGATCGGGAAAAGGCCGCGATGCACGGTGTGACGACGGCCGAGGTCGCGCGAACGCTCGCCATGATGGTCGGAGGCGATCCCGCCGCGACCATCCACTCTGATACCGAGCGCGATCCGCTGACGATCGAACTGCGGATGCCGTTGGCGGACCGTTCGCATCTGACCGCGCTCGAGGCCGTGCGGGTGCGCTCCGCCGACGGCGCTTTGATACCGATCGGCGAAATTGGCGAATTCCGCCGGACCGTCGCCGAACAACCGATCTATCGCAAAGACCTGCGCGAAGTTGCTATGGTCACCGCTGACACCGCCGGCATAAGTCCGGTCAACGAGATTCTGTGGCTCGAAAGCCGCACCAAAAATATCGTTCCGAACAACTATCAAATTGTCTGGACGGGCGAAGGCGAATGGAACATCACGGTCACGGTCTTTCGCGACCTGGGAATCGCGTTCGGCGCGGCGCTCTTCTTTATTTACGTTCTGCTGGTGGCGCAGACTGAATCGCTCGCGATGCCGCTGATCATCATGGCGGCGATTCCATTGACGATGATTGGCATCATGCCGGGCTTTTTTCTGCTCGATCTGATTACCAGCCGCTCGATCGCCGGCTATGCCGACCCGGTCTATTTCACCGCGACCGCGATGATCGGCATGATCGCCCTGGCCGGCATCGTCGTGCGCAATTCAATCATTCTGATCGATTTCATCCATCGCGAACTTGCCGCCGGCCGCCCGCTCGAGGAGGCGATCCTGTCCGCCGGCGCAACCCGCCTGCGCCCGATCGCGCTGACCGCCGGCGCCGCGATGCTTGGCTCGGCTGTGATCACGCTCGATCCGATCTTCTCGGGCCTCGCATGGTCGTTCATCTTCGGCATCTTTGCGTCAACCGCCTTCACGCTCGTGGTCGTGCCTTTGATCTATTTTCTGGTCTATCGCGAGAAAGCGCCGAAGGCTTCCGCGAAAACATAACGATTCGCTCGATTCGGATTTTAGGATCGAACCCGCACCGGGCCGCAACGCGGCTATCGAACCGCTCATTTGGCGAATCCGAAGTTGATGGCGGAGGGGGGAGGGAGTCGAACCCTCCGACGACAGTATTAGCCGCCAAGCCGGTTTTGAAGACCGGTGGGGCCACCGGGCCCCTTCCTCCTCCAATCCACCGATTTGAAAACATTTTCTCCGTTTCGGAGTCTTCGCATCGATCTTTGATGCTACCGAAATGCGCCGGTGGCGGCGACTCCGATTCAGCCCCGTTCAATTTGGCCGATCGCCTTGATGCCCTCCGTTTTGATGGCTTCCCGGCCTTGTGTCGCACGATTTACGCTCGCGCCGCCGCCTCTTCGCGCTTGCGTTGCACTACATACAATCCAGCCGGTCCGCTTCGTACGATTTCCAAGGGGCCGCCAAGTGGACCTAACCGTTTCAATCCTGGGTCAATTCCACTCCGCCCTTGGGCCGATGCCGAGATTCTCGAGGCGGATTCGGACCCCGCCCCAATCGCCGGTGAGTATGGTTTGCAAAGCCAACTCTGGAGTTGGTTCGTTGGCGTCGATTGCGTTAGAACTGGACGCACAGACAGCGCCATCAGAGCCAGCAACAGAATTGTGGCAGCCAATTCCGGATGGCTTGGATTTCCCCGCATAAGTATCGCCCGCTTTGCCGGCTTTCATCGGCGCTATGGAATTCAGCTCTGAACCGTGGATCGGAGAATCATCAAATGAGTGCCGAAAAGGTCCATTCCGGCAGTCGCATCGAGGCCGCTAGTGTCAATGACCTCCTTCCGGACCTGGAAAAATTCTATGCCGATTTGCACGCACACCCTGAACTCTCCATGCAGGAGACACGAACCGCCCGGTTGGCGGCGGACCGGCTTCGTGCCGCCGGCTACGACGTAACCGCGGGAGTCGGCAAGACCGGCATCGTTGGCCTGTTACGCAACGGCGACGGTCCCGTGGTGATGCTGCGCGCCGATATGGATGCCTTACCGGTCAAGGAGGCGACCGGCCTCCCCTACGCGAGCTCGGTCATGGCCACCGACGCTACGGGCAAAATCGTGCCGGTGGCGCATGCCTGTGGTCATGACTTGCACGTGGTTTGGCTGGCGGGCGCCAGCGCTCTGCTGGCGAAACACAGGGAGATGTGGCGGGGAACACTAATAGTGGTCTTCCAACCCGGAGAAGAGACGGCGCAGGGCGCTCAGGCGATGATAGATGACGGCCTCTTCACTCGCTTTCCAAAGCCTCACGTTGTGATGGGTCAACATGTCATGGCTGAACCGGCCGGCACGCTCAGCACCCGGGCCGGCGTTATTACCTCGGCCGCCGACAGCCTGCAAATCCGCATGTTCGGCCGCGGCGCGCACGGCTCCATGCCTCAGGCTAGCATCGATCCGGTCGTTATGGCGGCCGCTACGGTTCTGCGCCTGCAAACTATCGTTTCCCGCGAGGTCGCGGCAACTGACGCGGCGGTGGTAACGGTTGGTTCGCTCCAGGCTGGCGATAGGGCGAATGTCATTCCCGACGAGGCAACTATCAAGTTGAACGTGCGTTCCTACGATGAAGGCGTCCGCCGACACGTACTCGCCGCGATTGAACGAATTGTCAAGGCGGAAGCGGCGGCGGCGGGAGCCGTCAAGGCTCCGGAAATTATGCCGCTTGACCGCTATTCCCTGGTGAAGAACGATCCGGACGCGACCAAGCGGGTGGTCAGTGCATTTTGCCGGCAATTTTCTGAGGACCGTGTGCGCGAAACCAAACCGGCCACAGCGAGCGAAGATTTCGGTTGCTTCGGAGTGGAGTGGCATGTCCCCTCGGTTTTTTGGTTTGTTGGCGGTACTGACGCCGGCGCCTACAAGCAAGCCGAGCAGGCCGGGCGGCTCAGCGATATACCAACAAACCATAGTCCGCACTTCGCTCCGACGATCCATCCCACACTGGAGACGGGCGTGACCGCATTCGTGATCGCGTCGCTCGCGTGGCTTGCGCCATAGATTAAGTACTCGTGTCTTATTTGCGGCGCGGATAGAGCCTTCCGCGGTATACGGAAGGAGAAAACCGGAGAAAGACGGCAGTTGGTTGTGCGAGGCGGGAACATCGGGAATTCAATATTTTCCCGCGATTCTCCAACTCTCGCCCTCGCAACACTTTACCGAGAGGGTCCGCGATGCATGTGCTCTTGCTGGTGCTCGATCTCGTTGGCACGTTCGTCTTTGCGATCAGCGGCGCGGCGGTTGGAGTGCAGGGCGGATTGGACCTTTTCGGCGTCATGGTGCTGGCATTCGCGGCAGGCAATGCGGGAGGCATCACCCGCGACCTGCTGATCGGCGCCACGCCGCCGGCCGCGATCGCCGACTGGCGTTATCTCGGCGTCTCCGTGCTGGCCGGCTTAATAACATTTTTCTGGTATCCGCTCATCGATCGGATGCGCAGCCCCGTGCTGGTATTCGACGCGGCAGGTCTGGCGCTCTTCGCTGTGACCGGCACGCAAAAGGCGCTGGTCTGCCGGCTCAATCCGGTGATGGCTGCGCTGCTCGGGATGCTGACCGGAATCGGCGGCGGCATGACGCGCGACGTGCTCGCGATGCAGATTCCCACCGTTCTGCGGGAAGATATATACGCGGTCGCGGCGCTCGTTGCAGCAGCCATAGTTGCCGTGGGTTACGTACTGCATCTGCCACCCGCCCCCATGATATTGGCGGGTGCGGCAGCCTGCTTCGCACTTCGCCTGATGGCGATGCTGCGTGGCTGGCATCTCCCGGTCGCCCGCTCCGCGCAAAGGCATGCACCGGCGAAAGCCGTGAGGAACGAAGAATAAAAGCGCCGAGCGCATTGCCATGAATGCGGTCGTGTCGGGTTATTGAGACCGCGACCGGGCCGCAACGCGGCTATCGAACCGCTCATTTGGCGAATCCGAAGTTGATGGCGGAGGGGGGAGGGAGTCGAACCCTCCGACGACAATATTAGCCGCCAAGCCAGTTTTGAAGACCGGTGGGGCCACCGGGCCCCTTCCTCCTCCAATCTACTGATTTGAAAGCGCTTTCTCCGTTTCGGAGTCTTCGCATCGATCTTCGATGCTACCGAAATGCGCCCGTGGCGGCGACTCCGATTCGGCCCCGTTCAATTTGGCCGATCGCCTTGATGCCCGATGATGGCGTTCCATACTGTGCACAGTGATTCCATGTTTTGCGAGCGGCTCGACTACGACCTGATGTTCCGCTGGTTTCTGGATCCGGAGATGGACGAGCCGGGCTTCGACCATTCCAGTTTTTAACGCAACCGCGCCCGGCTTCTGGAGCACGCGGCGGTCGAGCGGGCACGAGCGCGGCGGCGCGGCCGGCGGGCGAATCGGCTTCCCGCGAGCGCGGCGACATCGGCGCAGAACACCGGCATTCGGCCCCCGGAATAAATCCCGCCCGGAGCAAAACGGCGATCGCGAATGCGACGCTCAGCTACCCGCCGTCACGTCTTCGCGGCGCTTCACCCGTCACGTCGATAACATCCCTCGCCGCGCATCAGGCTGCACCACTCTCCAATCCGGCGGTTCTTCGCGTCCGCGCCTGGCCGAGGCGGATTTTCAGGCTTCAGCGCGCTGGCCGCGCCGTTGTGCAGCTTCATCGCGAAGTGCTATGGTCCGCTTCCACAAATTTATTTTATCTCGGGATCGCGCGCCAACTGGGATTTTCTGTAGAGTGCATACAAGCGGACGAGGGGCAAAGCCGACACGACCCGCGGTCGAAAACAAGGTTCAGTGGAAACAGCCGAGGTTCTGAATGCGTTTGGCGGTTGTGGCGGCGATGCAACATCCAAGTCCCACATCCGGCGACGCTCAGGGAGCGATCGACGCGGAATCCGGGCGCTCATGGCTATGTTTGGACCAATTTGCCGTTGATAGACAGCAACGGTCTCATTTCGTTTCCATCCCAGCACCGGCCTTGCTTTCGACCTATATGAATAAGGTTCGATGCAACAGCCTAATGAATTCTTTGAGCGCCGCGCGTTGCCGCTCAGAGGGTGAACGAAAGGGCCTCATTTCCAACCCGGGTGTATAGCGGCAGAGCGATCATTTCATGCGGCGCATTGAAGAACTTGACGGCCTGCGCGGAGCGGCTTGCTTGTCCGTTTTGGTGGCGCATTATTTTGGAGAAGTCGCGCATGGCTATCGCCAGCTTGCGCTCGGATGGCTGGGTGTGGACGTCTTTTTTTGCTTGTCCGGATTTTTGATAGGAGGCATCCTGCTCGACAATAGAGACAGCGGCTCCTATTTCAAGACTTTCTACATACGGCGGGCGTTTCGGATATTTCCAATTTATTACGTGACCATCATCTCGTTGTTCGTCTTCCTGGCCCGCTTCGGATGGATTGCCAAATATACGCAAGTCAGCTCGCCGATCTGGTATCTCACGTATTCGCAGAACGTGCTGTTCGCCGTTACGAACAACCCCGGCGGCGTGTGGCTTCAGCCAACCTGGACATTATGCGTGGAAGAGCAGTTTTACCTCGTGCTTCCATTGATATTATATTTCTGTCCCCGGCGATTCACGTTTCCAGCATTAATTGGATTAATTGCGAGCGCGTCGATTTTTCGCGCCGGATTGGCGATCGCCGGCGCCGGCGAAACCTCCATCCTCGTCTTGCTCCCCGCGCGGTGGGACCTTTTATTTACCGGCGTACTCGGCGCGTACATATATCGCAGCGAATATCTATGGACGTTCTTTACGGCCGGGGAAAATAGAAACCTGAAACTGTGCACCGTGCCAAGCATATTGTTGATTCCTGTCCTGGCGTGCCTTGACGAATATTTGAAGTTGAAGGTGTTCCTGCTTTTCGGGAACATATTCATAGGCATCGCTTTCACGGGCTACATTTTGCTTGTTGTCAGCGGCGCGCCCGAAGGCGCACGCCTTCGGGTATCCGTATTGAAATTTTTTGGGGCCATTTCTTACGGACTTTATCTTATTCATCAGCCCATCGCGGGGATCATGCACGCGGCAATTCTCCACGGCCATCCGGACATCGCGACGCCAGCGCAATTCGCGGTCACCGTGAGCGCGGCGGGAATCTCAATTCTGACAGCTTATCTCTCGTGGACGTATTTTGAACGCCCGTTGGTCGCGATCGGACGCCGCTGGACCTATACGGCCACGGCGCCGCCGCGGCCTCTTGCTGAAAGTTATGAATCGAGCGAAGGCGCGAAGAAGACGGCACACACTTCCTCATAGCCGGCCCGAATCAGGCGGGAGGCGGAGCCGAGGGAGTCGCCGCCGAAGCTGATGACCGCGAGCGGGCGGGATCGGAGGGAAGGGGGACGGTCCGGCCGATTCGCCCGATTGCCGAGGGCGGGCCGTTCGTGGCATTAGAACCATACCCAAGGCCGACCGCACATTTATAAGACCCATGAGCACAGCAAACCAATCGACCGCCGAACCCAAACGCCGCATCCAATTCGCCTTCACCGACGAACAGGAGCAATTCCGCTCGGCCCTGCGACGCTTTCTCAACGACCGCTCGCCGACCACCGAGGTGCGCCGCCTGATGGCCACCGAAACCGGCTACGACCCCGCCGTATGGCGCCAGTTGAGCGAGGAGCTGGCCCTGCCCGGCATCCACGTGCCCGAGCAATACGGCGGCGCGGGTTTCGGGATGGTCGAGTTGGGAATCGTGATGGAAGAGCTGGGCCGCGCCCTGCTCTGCGCGCCCTATTTTTCGACCGCCGTGCTGGCCGCCAACGCGATTCTGAACGCCGGTTCGGAGGCGCAAAAGGCGGCTCTGCTGCCTGACCTTGCGAGCGGCGCGCGGCTGGCGGCGCTGGCGGTCACCGAGCCGGACGGCGACTGGAATCCGGCCGCGGTCGCGGCCGTCGCCACGCCCGCCGGGGACGGCTACCGGCTCGACGGGGTGAAGAGCTACGTCGTGGACGGCCATATCGCGGACCTGCTGATCGTCGCGGCGCGCGCGCCGAAAACCTCGGGCCTCGAGGGGTTGGCGCTGTTCACGCTGGCGGCGGACGCAAGCGGCGTCAAAAGGCGCCAGTTGGCGGCGATGGACCCGACCCGGAAGATTGCGCAAATCGAATTTTCGGGCGCACACGCGAGCCTGCTTGGAAATCTCAATGACGGCGTAAAGGCGATTCAGCGCACTTTGGACCAGGCCGCGATCGCGCTCGCCAGCGAGATGGCCGGCGGCGCCCAGACGATGCTCGATTCAGCCGTAAATTACGCCAAGATGCGCGTGCAGTTCGGACGGACAATCGGCTCGTTTCAGGCGATCAAGCACAAGCTGGCCGACCTGCTGCTCGAAGTGGAGCTGGCCAAGTCCGCCGCCTATTACGCCGCGCAGGCCGCCGCCGCGAACGATCCGGAATGGCCCGCGCTGGCCAGTCTGGCCAAGGCCGCGACCTCCGAGACCTATCTGCACGCCGCGGCCGAATGTATACAGATTCATGGCGGAATCGGCTTTACCTGGGACAACGACACCCATCTTTGGTTCAAGCGCGCCAAAAGCTCGGAAACGTTCTTGGGCCAGCCGAGCTATCACCGCGAACTCCTGATGCAGCGTTGGGGAGTCTGAACGATGAGCACCATGAACGAAACTGAAGTCCGCGCCGAGGTGCGCGAATGGCTGGCGGCCAACTGGGACCCCGACCTGCCGCTGGCGGAATGGCGCGGCAAGCTCGCCGATTCCGGATGGGGCATGCCGCAATGGCCCAAGGAATGGTACGGACGAGGATTGCCGGTGGGTCTGGCGCGGGTGGTCGAAGAGGAACTCGCCGCGATCGGCGCGGTGGGCGTGGCCCGATCGGGCGTGCGGCTGCTGGCGGCCGCGACCATCCTGGAACACGGCAGCGACGTGCACAAAAAGCGGTATCTGCGCCGGATTCTCACCGGCGAGGACACCTGGTGCCAGTTCTTCAGCGAGCCGGGCAGCGGCTCCGATCTGGCCGGCGCGACGACCAAGGCCGAGTTGAAGGGCGATTTCTGGATCGTCAACGGCCAGAAGGTATGGACGACGAGCGCGCATCACGCGGACCATGGGTTGCTGCTCGCGCGCACCGATTGGGACGCGCCCAAGCATGAGGGGATGTCGTTTTTCATCATCGACGTCAAACAGCCCGGCGTCGATGTGCAGCCGCTGCGGCAGATGAACGGGCACGCCTCGTTCAACCAGGTCTTCTTCACCGACGCGAAAGTGCCGAAGGAAAATCTGGTGGCGCGGGTCGGCGACGGCTGGAAGGTGGCGATGACCACGCTTGCGCACGAGCGCCGCGGCGCCGACGGATTGCCGCCGCCGTCGAAGCGCGGAACGCGGATCGGAAAGATTCACGCCGAGGAGCGGGAGGAGACCGAAAAGGCGAATCAGCCTTACAAATGGTATCCGCAGCGGGCCGGCCGCGTCGATTTGATTATCGAGCGCGCCAAGGAGACCGGCGCGAACAAAGATCCGGTGGCGCGTCAGGAAATCGCGAAATTGATGACGCTGGCGAAGTCCGCCGAATGGACCGCCCGCCGGGCGCGGGCCGCGCAGCGGCAGGGACGTCCGCAAGGCCCCGAAGGTTCGCTCGGCAAACTCGCGGCCAGCCATGTCGCGCGCGCCTGTGCGCGGGTGCATACGCTGATGACCGGCGCGGCCGCGATGCTGACGGGAGCGGAAAGTCCGCGCGACGGCATTATCGCTGAAATACTCGTATCGGTGCCCGCCGTCTCGATCGCGGGCGGCACCGATGAAATTCAGCGCAACATTATCGCGGAGCGCGTGCTCGAACTGCCCAAGGAGCCGCGGTTCGACACCGGACCGTTCCGCAACGTGCGCCGCAACTAACGGCCCCGGCGGAAACGATTCGCCCGGCTGAAAGCGCCGCGTCACGATTGGCGCGGCGCAATCGCCGGAGCCAGTGCCGCGCTAGTGTGGCGTCCCGCAAATAAGTTCCATCTGACGCCTGATCAGCTCGGCGCGCAGGCCGCCCACCGCCGGGCGGCCAGAGATGGATTGCCGGGTCTGGGCCCGGCAATGACTAACCGAGATGGTCATGCCCGGACTTGATCCGGGCATCCACGCCGAGCGCAAGATCGACGCGGAGTGCAAACTTGTTCAGGGGACGCCATACTAGACGAAGCGCGGCAGAATCTGCTCGCCGAGCATCCGCATGTCGCGAAGCTGGCGATCGAGGGGGCCGATGAACGGCCCGATCCAGAGCTTGTCGGCGCCCGCCGCGGCAACCTCTTCGATCCGCGCGATCCAATCGCCGGGATTGCCGGCGATCGCGAAACGCCGGATCGCGTAGTCGGTCAACCCCAACTCTTCCATCCGGCGGGTATTGCGGCCGCTTTGCATCACGTGATCGTATAATTCGTAGCCGTCGACGTATTCCTGAACGCGGGCGCGAAAGTCGTTGGGCACGTTCTTACCGTCGAGACTGAAACGCATCGCATGGTTGAGAATCGACGAGACGGAGCCTTTGACGTTCTCGATCGCCTTCTCGCGATCCTCGTGCAGCGACGTGCGGGCGGTGAACCAGACCTCGACGGCGGCGGGGTCGCGATTCGCCTCGCGCGCGCCGGCCTGAACCCGCGCCTTGGTATCGCGGATAATCTCGGCGGAGAGGCCGGTTCCCGCGATCACGCCGTCGCCGATTTTGCCGCCCAGATGGAGCATTCGCGGCCCTTCGGCGCAAAGGTAGATCGGTATGCGCGAGCGCACCGCCTCGCGCGACCATCGCACGCGCTGGGGCCTGCCCTGATAGGCCGCTTCGCCGCTGGCGAGCAAGTCGCGCACGCAGGCCACGTAGTCGGCGATTCGCGCGCGCGTGGCGATTTTGTAGCCGATATTGAGCACGGCGCTGTCGCCGCTGGCGATTTCCATGAAGGCGCGGCCGTTGGTCAGACTGTCGATCGAAGCGAGGAACGAGGCCATCACCTGCGGCTCGCGCGTCAGCGGATTGGTCGGACGCAAACCGACCATCGCCCGCTCCGCCGCCATCGCCATCATGGTCGTGCGCAGGCAGGCGTCGCCGCCGACGAAGGCCGAGTCGTACGTGCCGAGCGCCTGCACGCCGTAGTCTTCGGCCATTTTCACCAAGTCCGCAAAACCGGCCGCCTCGTCGCGCCGCAGCAGCGGTCCGCCGGGGGCCACCAGGAATCCGAAGGCGACTTTCATTTCGATCGTTCCGCCGACTCGTCAAAGAGCCGAAGACAGGCGGTTATACGGCGGTATAGCCGCCGTCAACCACGTATTCGGCGCCAGTTACAAAAGAAGCCTCGTCGGTCGCGAGGAACAGCACCACGTAACCGACTTCTTCCGGACGGGCGGCGCGTTTCATCGGCGCCAGCGCCGCGATCGCCTCGAGTTCCTTTTCCGCAAAGATATCGACCATCGGGGTTTTGATTACGCCCGGATGGACGGAATTGACGCGAATATTGTCGGCAGCGTATTCGACCGCGGCGGTTTTGGTCAGCAGCCGGACGGCGCCCTTGCTGGCGTGATAGGCGGCCGAACCGCCCGAACCGATTAACCCATAAATCGAGGAGATATTGACGATCGAGCCGCCGCCGCGCTTTTTCATCGCGGGAGCCGCGAACTTGGTCCCCAACCATACGCCCTTCTGATTCACGTTGATGATGGCGTCCCATTCCTCTTCGTTGGTGTCGCTGACGCCTTTGACATTCAGGATGCCGGCGTTGTTCACGAGGATGTCGAGGCCGCCGAATTCGCGCTCGCAGGCGTCGACGGCGGCGCGCCAATCGCCTGCGCGGGTGACGTCGAGATGGACAGGCAGGGCGACTTTGGTCCCGGCTTTTTTATTTACTTCGTCCGCGAGTTGCCGGGCTTCGGCGTCCAGCACGTCGGCGACGACGACGCGCGCGCCTTCGTTGACGAAGAGGCGGGTTTCGGCCGCGCCCTGTCCGCGCGCGCCGCCGGAAATCAATGCGACTTTTCCTTTGAGACGATCCACTGGTTGCTCCTCCGTATCGAGCGGCGCGCCGCCGGCTTCAGCCACGGCTATTCGAGCTTGAATCCTTCATAGCCGTTGGCCGCGACCGCATCGCACTTCTCGCGATAGGCCTTGGCGCCGCCGAGGTACATCAGCACGGCGCGCTTCTTGCCTTCGATATTCGCGCCGAAAAACCATGACGGAGTTTCAGACATCAAGGTGCCGACCGCCAGCTCATTGGTATGATTGGTCCACGCCTCCTCCGCTTCGGCGTCGGCGGCGATTCGTTCGTAGCCCTTTTCCCGCATGTATTTCAGACAGTCGGTCACCCATTCGACATTCTGCTCGATACATCGCGGCATATTGCAGAAAGTCGCGCCGTTGTGCGGTCCGACGAGCGTCAGAAGATTCGGAAAGCCGGCGCTCTGGATACCGAGATAGGTGCGCGGGCCATCCGCCCATTTTTCCCTGAGCGAGAGGCCGCCCGCGCCGCGGATATCGATACGGTTGAGCGGGCCGGTAACCGCGTCGAAACCGGTGGCGTAGATGATGACGTCGAATTCATGCTCCGCGTCTTTGGTTTTGACGCCTTTGGGCGTGATCCGCTCGATCGGCGATTCGCGAATATCGACCAGAAGAACGTTGTCGCGGTTGAACTGCTCGTAGTATCCGCTTTCCAGCGGCACGCGCTTGGTGCCGAAGCGATGGTCCGTGGGCGCGAGCTTTTCGGCGACGGCGGGATCCTTGACGCGTTCGCGGATCTTCCCGCGCACGAACTCGGCGAATAGCTCGTTGGCGTCGGGGTTGCTCATGATGTCGCGGAAATTGCCGAGCCATTTGCTGAAACCCGGTTGCGCCCACAGTTCCTCGAACTTGGCCTGGCGCTCTTCGGGCGCGACGTCGAAAACCGAGCGCGGATCGAAGTCATGGATGAAGCCGGCGAAGGTCTCGCGGGTCCTTTTGAATATTTCGGGATAGCTGGCTTTGATCTTCGCCTGGGTCTCGGGATCGATCGGACCGTTGCGCAGCGGCGCGCAGTAGTTCGGCGTGCGCTGGAACACCGTCAGATGGCCGACTTCTTTCGCGATCTCGGTAATCAACTGCACCGCGGTGGCGCCGGTGCCGATCACGCCGACCCGTTTGCCGGCGAAATCGATCGGTTCCTGCGGCCATCGCGAGGTATGAAACGACTCGCCCGCGAAGCTCTCGACGCCCTCGAACGGGGGGATATTGTGCGCCGACAGGATGCCGACGGCGGTGATGAGAAACCGCGCGCGGGCGCGCGAGCCGTCCTCAAGCCGGATTTCCCAATGGTTTCCATCTTCGTTGTATGCGGCGGCCACGACCGCGGCGTTCAACTGAATATGGGGCCGAAGGTTGAATTTGTCCGCGACGTAATTGAGATAGCGCTCATTCTCCGGCTGGCCCGAGAAGTGCTCTTTCCAATCCCATTCCTGCAACAATTCGTTCGAGAACGAATAGCCGTAGGTGTAGCTTTCGGAATCGAAGCGCGCGCCCGGATAGCGGTTCCAATACCAGGTGCCGCCCACGCCGCCGCCGGCCTCGAAGAGCCGGACTGAAAATCCGAGTTCGCGCAGCCGGATCAATTGATAAAGTCCCGAGATTCCGGCTCCGATAATGATCGCGTCGTATTGATTAGCCGGCTCTTCGTGCGCCGCCGGCATGCGCTCTGACAAATTGGCCATAAACTCCTCGATTCGGATGGGGGTCGGTTAAATTAAATTCTGCGTGTGGGTCAGCGCCTTCGCGATAGAACATTCGCAAAGCGGTTGTCAATCTCACGGCCAGGTTGCGATGGCGGCCATGCGGCGCATCGCCAGCCTTGCAAGGAAGCAAGCGGCAAAGGTATTCGCCAGCTAGTGTGGCGTCCCGCAAATAACTTCCGCCCTATGCCTGATCAGCTCGGCAAGCAGGTCGCCCGCCGCGGGGCGACCAGGGATGGATTGCCGGGTCTGGGCCCGGCAATGACGAACATATCTGGTCATGCCCGGACTTGATCCGGACATCCACGCGGAGCGCATGGCAAACGCAGAGTGCAAACTTATTTAGGGGGCGCCACACTAACGTGGCGCCGGCTGCGGCCGCCGGGCCAGCGCCGCGCTGGGCCGCATCGCCGTCATTCGGCGCGGCGTTCGCCGCGCCTGTTGGGAGTTCTGACTTGTTCAAGCGTGTCCTGATTGCCAATCGTGGCGAAATCGCCATCCGTATCGCACGCGCCGCGGCGGCGCTGGGCATCGAGTCGGTAAGCGTCCATGCGCCCGCCGACGCGCTCTCGCTGCATACGCGCGTCGCCACCGAATCGCGCGCGATCGGCAATGGAGCCGCCATCGCGAACGATCCGGTGCGCGCCTACCTGGACGTCGAAGGGCTGATCGCGGTCGCAAAGGCGAGCCGCTGCGATTGCGTGCATCCGGGCTACGGCTTCCTTTCCGAGAACGCGGGTTTCGCGCAACGATGCGGCGAGGAAGGCCTCGTTTTCATCGGACTGCGGCCTGAAACGCTCGCTTTGTTCGGCGACAAAACCAAGGCGCGCGACTTGGCGCGATCGGCCGGCGTGCCGATTATTCCGGGCAGTCCGGGCGTCGCGAAAAACGCCGGGGACGCGGCCGCGGCAGCGGCCAAGCTGGGTTATCCGGTGATGCTGAAGGCGGCGGCCGGCGGCGGACGCGGGATGCGCGTGGTGGAGCGCGCGGCGGAGATGGACGCGGCGTTCGCGCGATGCCAAAGCGAGGCGAAGGCCGCGTTTGGCGACGGCGCGGTGTTCGTCGAGAAGCTGGTCGCGCGGCCGCGGCATATCGAGGTTCAGGTGCTCGCGGACGCCCGCGGCGATATCGTTCATCTCTACGAGCGCGATTGTTCGATCCAACTCCGCAATCAGAAGGTCGTCGAATTCGCTCCGGCTCCGGGGCTCGAAGGCGGACTGCGGCGGCGGATTCTTGAAGACGCTGTGCGTCTTGCCCGCACGGCCGGCTATCTCAACGCCGGCACGGTCGAGTTCCTGGTAAATCCCGAAAAGAGCGAACACTTTTTCATCGAGTGTAATCCGCGGATCCAGGTCGAACACACGATTACCGAACAGGTCACGGGAATCGATCTGGTCGAAGCGCAATTCCGCATCGCGGCCGGCGAATCGCTGGATTCGCTCGGAATCCGCGATCAAGGCGACGTCGTAACGCGCGGCTATGCGATTCAGGCCCGGCTCGTCGCGAGTGGCGCGGGCACGCTCACAGCGTATAAGGAACCGGCCGGGCCGGGGGTACGGAGCGATTCATGCGGCTATCTCGGCTACGCGCCGCCGCCGCAGTTCGATCCGATGTTCGCGAAGCTGATTTGCCAGTCAAATTCGACGCGGACGTTCAGTTCAGCGCTCGAGCGCAGTTTGCGCGCGCTCGACGAGTTCCATATCGGCGGCCTGCCGACGAATCTACAGCAATTGCGCGCGATTCTGTCGCATCCGGTGGTCTGGGCGGGCGATGCGCGGACCAGTTTCCTCGCCGAACATGCGGAGCGGTTAAAAACGTCCGGCCGCGGCTCGACCTCCGCGTCGGGTTCGTTGTCGCTGCTGGAACAACAAGCGGCGGCGGTCCGCAACGGCAGGTACCTTGACGGTCCGGCCGGCGGAATTCCGGCAGGACTGACGGTGTCGGACGGCGAAGAAGGCGTCGCCAGCCCGATCGCCGGCGGCGTGATCGATCTCCCGGTCGAGATTGGCGTCGAAGTGATCGCGGGGGCGACGTTGATGGTCGTCAGCGCGATGAAAATGGAGACGGCGATAACCGCGCCGTGCGCCGGCGTGGTCACCGGAATCAAGCCGGCGGAAATTGGCGCGACTGTCGCCATCGGCCAGATCGTCGCGACGATCGCTCCAGCCAAAGGCGCAAGCGCTAAAACGACGGAGCGACGCTACGGCGCAGATACGTGGGCGCCGATGCTCGCCGACGTGCGGGCGCTGCAATCAATAGCGCAGCGGCGATTGGCGCCCGATTCGACCGATCCCGGCGTGGTGCGTCAGCGCAATCGCGGCAGCCTCGCGGGATTCGCGGATTATGATGATGAAGGCCGAATTTCCGGCTTCACGCCGGCTAATCATGTCGGCGGATGGGGCAGGATAGAAGGCCGGACCGCGGTGGTCTGCGCCGACGATTTTACTTCGCGCGGCGGCCACGCCGACGGCGCAATCGGCGGAAAGAGCATCCATCTGGATCGCCTTTCGCTCGATCTTCGTTGTCCGTCGATTCGGTTGCTGGACGGATCGTCGGGCGGAGGAAACATCGCGGCGATGGTGCCAAAGCAGCAGAAAACCGGCGAGAGCACGGCGCAGGAAAGTTCGGGCACGATCACCGCCGGCCGTCCGCGGGTATCCGGCGAAGGCGGCTCGTTCCTGCCGGGCCATCTCGGTAGCACCATGTATGTCGAGCAACTCAGCCGGGCGCCGGTGGTCAACATGCTGCTAGGGAGCGTGGTTGGGATTGGCGCGGCGAAGGCGGTGCTCGGCCATTTTGCGGTGATGGTGCGGGATATTGCGCAGTTGTTCGTGGCCGGCCCGCCGGTGG